>CAJQON010000001.1 GCA_905479995.1 uncultured Flavobacteriales bacterium
TCCCAACAGAAAACCAACGTCATTAGGTGTTGCAGGACAAATAACTCCATGGAATTTTCCGTTATTAATGGCTGCTTGGAAAATTGCTCCAGCTTTAGCCACTGGAAATACAGTGGTGCTAAAACCTGCTGAAACAACGCCTTTAACTGCACTTAAATTAGCAGAAATTATTCAAGAAGCAGGATTACCAGATGGTGTAGTTAATATTATTACTGGTGCTGGCGAAACTGGTGCTGCCATTGTAAACCACAATGATGTTGACAAAATTGCTTTTACAGGTTCTACAAACGTTGGAAAAATAATTCAAGATTCTATTGCTGGAACACCTAAAAAAGCAACACTAGAATTGGGTGGTAAAGCTGCCAATATAATTTTTGAAGATGCTCCTTTAGATCAGGCTGTTGAAGGAATAATTAATGGCATTTATTTTAATCAAGGACATGTGTGTTGTGCTGGTTCAAGGTTGTTTGTGCAAGAATCTGTTTATGATATTGTATTACGAAAACTCAAAGACAGAATGGAAAACCTTGTGTTAGGAAATCCTTTGGACAAGAACACAGACATTGGAGCAATTAACTCTAAAGAGCAGCTTAAAGTTATTAATAACTACCTTAAAATTGGACAAGAAGAAGGGGCAGAAATGTATCAACCCAACTGCAAAGTTCCGAGTAAAGGGTATTGGTGTAAACCAACGTTATTTACCAATGTATCGCAATCAAATAGAATTGTTCAAGAAGAAATTTTTGGTCCTGTTTTGGCTATACAAACCTTTAGAACAGTGGCTGAAGTAATAGAAAAAGCCAACAATACTCCTTATGGATTATCTGCTGGAGTCTGGACAGACAAAGGTTCCAAACTCTTTAATGTTTCTGCTCAATTAAAAGCGGGTGTAATTTGGGGAAACACATTTAATAAGTTTGACCCTAGCTCGCCTTTTGGAGGATATAAAGAAAGTGGATTTGGTAGAGAGGGTGGTTTACACGGTTTAAAACCCTATTTAAAATTTTAAAGTTATGGCTAGAATTGAAGTTTTAAAAACATACAAAATTTACATTGGTGGTAAATTCCCTAGAACAGAATCTGGACGATTTTACTCACCAAAAGTAAATGGAAAAGCGCTAGGAAATATTTGTTTATCCTCCAGAAAAGATGTTAAAAATGCTGTTGTAGCAGCGAGAAGTGCTTTTGAGGAATGGTCGGGAGCAACAGCCTATAACAGAAGCCAAATACTTTATAGAATTGCTGAAATGCTCGAAGGAAGAAAAGCGCAATTTGTTGGTGAGCTTATTGAACAAGGATCTACTAAAGGAACAGCAATTAAAGAGGTAGAAACAGCAATAGATCGAACGATTTATTATGCAGGTTGGTGCGACAAATTCACTCAACTATTTAGTTCTGTTAATCCAATAGCTACTTCTCACTTTAACTTTTCTGCTCCAGAACCAACTGGTGTTGTTGCCATTATGGCTCCAGAAAAGTATAGCTTACTTGGTTTGGTTTCTGCTATAATGCCTGTAATTGCTTCAGGAAATACATGTGTAACATTGGCTTCAGAAAACTTACCGCTTTGTTCAATTACATTTGCTGAAGTCTTAAATTCATCGGATGTTCCGAGTGGTGTTGTAAATATTTTGACCGGAAAAAAAGATGAATTATTGGAACACATGAGTACTCATATGGATGTGAATGCACTCCTCTATTGTGGTGCTGATAAAAAAGAAATCTTATCCATCGAAAAATATGCAGTCACTAATTTGAAACGAATCCGTGTAATAGATTTTTCCAAAATTTATGCTGTATCACACGAAACACCATATTATATTGAAGAATTTATTGAAATTAAAACCACCTGGCATCCTATAGAAAAAATGAGTGCCGCAGGAAATGGTTATTAACTCTTATTCTTTTTAGTTAAGTGAATCGTAATGGTTAAGATTGTACTTTATAAGTAACGAATGACTCAAGACTTTTTAATAAAAAGGCATTTAGCCAAAACCATGACCTGGAGAATTGTTGGGTCGATAGATACCATGGTGATTGGTTGGATTATCTCAGGGAACCCACTTATTGGTTTATCCATTGGAGGAACGGAAGTAATTACCAAAATGATTTTTTACTTTTTGCACGAAAGAGCTTGGGCCAAATATGGGTACAAAAAAAATACTTCTGTAAAAAGACACTTAGCTAAAACCATTTCTTGGAGAATAATAGGAACAATAGACACCACTTTATTAGCTTGGATAATTACTGGAGACCCTTTAGTCGGACTAAAAATAGGAGGAGTAGAAGTAGTAACAAAAATGGTATTGTATTATTTACATGAACGAGTTTGGCACAAATACAACTTTGGTGTCGAAAATAAATTAGACAAAAATGAATAGAGAAGATTGGTTAATTCAAATAATAAATGCAGCGCTTAAAGGCGGAGAAGAAATTTTGGAAGTTTATAATTCTGATTTTGCGGTTGAAACAAAAGACGATAAATCTCCTTTAACCGAAGCTGATAAACGAGCTCATATTGCCATTATGAAGGAGCTTGAATCTACAGGTATTCCCGTGTTAAGCGAAGAAGGGAAAATGATGGAGTACAGCGAACGTAAAAATTGGAAGCAGTTTTGGATGGTAGATCCTTTAGATGGTACTAAAGAATTTGTGAAGCGTAACGGAGAGTTTACCGTTAACATTGCGTTAATTGAAGACGGAAAAGCCACCATGGGTGTAATTTATGTTCCTGTAACCAAAGAACTTTACTTTGCTGATAAATTAGCCTATAAAATCACTGGTTTTGATGCTCCTATTCAGTCTGTTAATAGTCTTTTAAGCAATGCAGATCAATTGCCTTTAACTCAAAATAGAACCAACTATGTTGTAGTTGGAAGTCGATCGCACATGAGTGAAGAAACCGAAGCTTTTATTAATGAGCAGAAAGCAATTCACAACGAAGTAGATATCTTATCTAAAGGAAGTTCATTAAAACTTTGTATGGTTGCTGAAGGTGCTGCCGATGCTTATCCACGTTTTGCTCCTACAATGGAGTGGGATACTGCAGCTGGACAAGCAATTGCAAATGCTTCTGGAGCTCGCGTAATTAATTGGGACACCAAAGAATTAATGCAATACAATAAAGAGAATTTATTGAATAGTTGGTTTTTGGTAGATAGAGTTTAGAGTTGTTCTTAAGCAAAAAGTGCCTTTAATTCTGTTGCTTCTTCAGGTTTCATTTTCCCTGCAAGAATTAAGCTTAATTGTCTTCTTCTTAATGCTCCATCGTATCGGCTTTTTTCCTCATCAGTTTCAGGAATTAACTCTGGAGCAGCTATTGGACTGCCCATTTGATCAACAGCAACGAAAGTGTAAATAGCGTCATTACATTTTGTTTTCGCTCCAGTTCTATGGTCTTCTACAAACACTTCAATAATAACTTCCATTGAAGAATTAAAACACCTCGAAACTTTGGCTTCCAACGTAATGATATCTCCTAACTTTATTGGGTGAGAAAAAGAAACGTTGTTAACTGATGCCGTAACCACTATTCTATTGGAACATCGATGAGCCGATATAGCTGCACATATATCCAGCCAGTGTAAGAGTCTTCCTCCCATTAAATTCCCTAAAGTATTGGTATCATTGGGCAATACTAACTCTGTCATTATTGCTTTTGTAGATGCTGCTGTTTTCGTTTTCATACCACAAAAATAATTACAATTCGTCTATAAAATCACGTAACAAACGAAAACAATCTTCAAACTTTGTTAACGGTAATGTTTCAGCCCTATCATCAACATCATGGTAGGCTTTTATTCCTCCTAAGGTGTAGATAAAAAATGCAGGAATTCCTTTTTCCGTAAACCAATAATGATCACTATTTGCAGCTTTGCTTCTTTTTTTAATTTGTGGAAGATAACCTTCTGTTTCATTTATCTTTTGTAACAATTCAAATTGTTCAGGTAAAATAGCTCCATTTACTATTGTAGCTCCTTCATCACCTGTTCCCATAATATCCATATTAAGTACAAAATTGATGTTCTCTAACGGAAATAGTGGATGTTCTATAAAGTGCTTCGATCCCAATATTCCAACCTCTTCGGCACCAAAGAGCATAAAAACAATGGTTTTATTGGGCACCTCTTTATGGGTGTAATGATAGGCTAAGTTAAGCAGCATAGCCGTTCCGCTGGCATTGTCGTTTGCTCCAGGAAAATATACTTCTTTTCCCATAGTGCCCAAATGATCGTAATGAGCAGAAACAATAATGATGGAGTCAGGGTGTTTTTCCCCTTTTACCATCCCAATAATATTTTGAGAATTTTGTTTTTGAATAAACCGGTGGTCTATTTCTACGTTAATTTTTCTGTTTTTTCTAGTTATTTTATCCGCTTTAATTCGAAGTATTCCATAATCGTTATATGACTGAGAAAGGTGTTGAGTAAGTTTAGTTCGCTCTAAAAATATAATTCCTGCTGCGCCATAAATATTTAGCTTCAAAGCCTTAACAGAGTAATTATCTTCAGCTATTCCAGCGGCATCAATTACAATAAATTTATTTGCAAAAAACTGTCTATCTACTAACTTTTTCAATTCCTTTTTGGTTGGAATGTTTTCTTTATAATACCATAATAAATCGAAAGTACCACCCACTGAACCAGATCCAGCTTCTACTATATAATCTTGCCCAGGAACCAATAATTGTCCATCAATTTCTACTTTTAATTTTCCCGGAAAAGTGTTAATAGAATAATAAAAGGGTTGAAAAAAATCATTTTCTATAGGTTTTAATCCTATCCGGAGGTATTCATTCTTTAAAAACTCTGCGGCTTTTTTTTCACCATCATTTACAGCTCCTCTCCCACTAAAATAAGCAGAACTAAGAGTGTCAACAATACTTTTGGTATATCCTATGTTTTGTGAAACTCCTGAAAAAACAGACAGGGTTAAAATGCAAATTGTTAAAAGCCGAAACATTTTTATAAAAATCTTCTTTCTACCAAATCAGAAAAAGACAATACATGCTCACTCTCAACATCCCAGTCATTTTGAGCTCCGAATTCTATTAATATGCTTTTAGCAGCTTCAAAATCTGAACATGATTCTATTTTTTTTACCACATCATTAAAAAGCCCCATGTCTTTGTTAAATAATTCATTGGCAAATAAATACCTGTCATTTAAAGAAAATGCATCTACCAAATTTGCTATCGGCATTTGCTCTATATTTATTGTTGGTTTACTTTCCTTTTCTTGCTCCAATTCTGCAATAGGTTCTTCCACCTCAGCTACAACAGCTTCTTCTGTTTCAGCTGGTGTTTCTTTAATTTCTTCAGGTATTACTTCTTCCAAAACAACCTCATCAACTTGTTCGGGAACAACAGCTGGTTTTTCAGGAATTAATACCTCTTCTTTAACCTCGCGAGCCAAAACCCTTTGTTGCCTGTTTTCCTTTTCTTCTTCATTGGTTAAATGCTTCAAAAGAATCAAGGTTTCTTGCATTTTGTTTATTTTAGATAGCACATAACTAATTTCTAAAGGAGGCATTTTACGGCTTCTTTCATATCCACTAGAATGTTCAACAACATTTTCTAATAAATCATTTAACTCTTTGCGCAGTTGTTCTATTTCCATAATTTAGATGGCTGTAAGGATAGTAATATATATTCTACATAAAACTAATCAAATTTTTGGATAGGTTAATAAGATCGTTTCGTAAAATATGTTTTTAGAAAACACCATAAATGCTACTCAAAAAAAAGGCTGGATCGAAGTCATTAGCGGTTCTATGTTTTCTGGTAAAACCGAAGAGTTAATAAGACGTATGAAACGGGCTCAATTTGCCAAACAAAATGTAGAAATTTTTAAACCTCAAGTTGATACCCGATACGATGAAGAAATGGTGGTGTCTCATGATGACAATCAAATTCATTCAACACCAGTTCCTTCTTCTTCCAACATTCTTATTTTGGCCAACAATGTTGACGTTGTTGGAATAGATGAAGCACAGTTTTTTGATGATGGCTTAGTTGCCGTTTGCAATCAACTCGCAAATAGTGGTGTTCGCGTAATTGTTGCTGGATTAGATATGGATTTTAAAGGCATTCCTTTTGGTCCAATGCCAGGGGTTATGGCTTGTGCTGAATATGTTACAAAGGTGCACGCCATTTGCATGAAATGTGGTGAATTGGCTAACCATTCTCATAGAATGACTGAACAAAAAGAACTCGTTTTATTGGGGGAACTAGATGAATACGAACCTTTGTGTAGAGCTTGCTTTAATCAATCAAAAAACAACTCCATTGATTAAAAAATTAGTTTACGATACCACCCTAGAAATTGACCTCAACAACTTAGTTGAGAATTACCGCTATTTTAAATCTTTAGTAAAACCTAGCACCAAAATGATGGTGATGGTAAAAGCATTTTCTTATGGTTTAGGAACATACGAAATTGCACAAGAGCTAGAAAAAGAGGGCGTAAATTATTTAGGTGTTGCCAACATAATGGAAGGCATAGAAATTAGAAAGGCTGGAGTAAACACTCCCATTATGGTGATGAATCCTGAAGCCAAAAGTTTTGATTTGATGATTGAATATAACTTAACACCAGTTATTTTCTCCATCAAAAACTTAACCCTATTTGCTAGTGAGGTGGAGAAAAATGGCTCGCAAAAGCCTTATCCAATTCACATAAAAATTGACACTGGTATGCATCGATTAGGTGTTTCAGAACAAAATCTAGCGTTGTTTATTGAGCAATTAAAATCATTGGAAGAATTCTTAAAAGTAGAATCTGTCTTTTCACATTTGGCTAGTACAGATGAACCTGATCACGATTCGTTTACACATCAACAGGCAGCATTGTTTGAGCAATTATCTTCAAGGTTTCTAGAAGCATTTAGCTACAACATTGATCGTCACCTGTTAAACACCAACGGTATTATTCGATTTAATCAATACAACTACAACATGGTTCGTTTGGGAATTGGATTATATGGTGTTTGTGCTGAAGAGGAAGCACAATCTAAACTAAAAACTGTAAGTAGCTTAAAAACAAAAATATCACACCTTCAAAATGTAGCTGAAAACGAACCAATTGGTTACAACAGGAAAGGAAAACTGGCTTATCCTTCAAAAATAGCAACAATTCCTATGGGTTATGCAGATGGTTTTAACCGTTTGCTCAGCAATGGAAAATGGGAAGTGTTAGTGAACAACAAAAAAGCAGCTGTTGTTGGAAATATTTCTATGGATATGGCCATGATAGACGTTACTAATATTGCTTGTGAAGAAGGTGATGTTGTTACTGTTTTTGGGAAGCAAAATACCATTTCGGCAATGGCCAAAAAAATCAATACCATTCCTTATGAATTGTTTACCATTATTTCTCCACGGGTAAAACGCATTTTTTATAAAACTAATTAAAGCGCTAATCTCTTTTTTTTGCTCAAATTTGTATGATGCTACTACCTCATCAATTTTCTATTGCCGTGCTTCCGTTCGTGAACATGAGTTCTGATATAGAAAATGAATACTTTAGTGATGGGATGACCGAAGAAATAATAAATTCTTTAGCCAAAAATGAATCACTTAAAGTTACTTCTAGAACCTCCTCTTTTTCCTATAAGGGAGTTAAACTTAATTTATTAAAAATTGGAGCTGAGCTAAACGTTGCACTGTTATTAGAGGGTAGTGTTAGAAAACAAAAGGATAATATTCGTGTTTCAGTCCATTTACATAATGCACAAGATGGGTCTTTATGTTGGTCAGAATCTTATGACTATGAACTAAGTAATATATTTAAATTACAAGATAAAATTGCAACTAACGTTGCCGAAAAAATTAGAGAACATATCGGGCATTTTGATATTGACCCCACTAAAAATACATCGGATTTATCATTCGATTTTTATGACATTTACTTAAAAAGCAAGTTCAACTTTAATAAATTTCATGCCGAGAACATTAACTTAGCAATTAGTCAAATTGAACAGGTAATTGATGCCCAACCCAGTTCGGCAAGATATTTTGCTGCTAAAGCGATCTACTATAGTTATTTAGGAATTTTCAATGCCACGTCAATGACTGAGGCTTTTGAAACGTCAAAGCTCGCAGCCGATAAAGCCATCTCTCTTGATCCAGAAGATCCAGAAGCACATCATGCCATTACAGTTATTGCCTATATTTTTGAAGACGACATTCTAAAAGCCCAACACCACAATGCGCTTGCTCTAAAATACAGGGCTAATTTTACAGAGGCCTTACTGGTTAATTCTATGATTGCGCTTTGTTCTGAAAATTATGATGACGCGCTTTATGGTATTAATAAGGCAATTGAAATAGATCCTTTTGCTCCAAACTTAAAGTACTTTTTAGCTGTTCTTCTTTTAAGGTTAAACAAATTTTCTGAGGCTTTAAAAGTGGTGAATGAGCATTTAAAAATTGCTCCAAAAAACACCAACTCTTATTGTATTAAAGGAGTTATTTTAACCCGATTGGGAGAATATGAGTTAGCACTTGAACATTTTAAAACAGTGCCGCTAGGCGACTCTAAAACTGTTGAGTATGGCCCTGCCATTGGTATCGTTTATGCCACCATGGGAAATTTAACTAAAGCCAAAGAATATTTGCAGCTGAATCTTGTTGACTACCAAAACTTATTCTTGGCTTATGAGGAAAACCATCAAGTCTTTATTAATATTTACTTAGGCAATTTTGATGAAGCTTTTAAGTACATTGAAGCAGATATAAAAGCTAAAAAGAACTACCTTAAATTTTACAAAATTACTCCTGGATTTGAATTATTAAAAAGTGATCCTCGTTATAAAATACTAGAGTCCGTTTATGTTACTAGAGGAAAAATTTCAAAAAAAAGCAACTCCAAAAAATATGTTAAATCTGGAATCAATAAAGAAAGACTAACTGCTATTGACTCTAAATTAATCTCCCTAATGCTTAAGAAAAAACCTTTTCTTGAACCACAAGTTAGTCTTCAATCCTTAGCTGATGCCATTTCAGAAAGTGCTAACCATGTTTCTCAAGTTATTAATGATCAACACAACATGAACTTTTTCGATTTTATTAATTCCTATCGGATCACAGAAATGATAGGATTATTAAACATCCCAAAAAACAAAAATCTTACCTTATTGGCACTTGCTTTTGAATCAGGATTTAACTCGAAAACTACTTATAATGCAGCATTTAAAAAGCAATTAGGAGTAACTCCTTCCAAGCATTTTAAATCTTTGGGTTTAGTTTAAGTTCGAGCATACAGGTTCGGTCTTATTTTCTCAATTTTTATTTCCTTTAAAACAATCCTCAGAAGCCAGGTTAGTTGAACTTCGCATTCATTATAGATTTTTAGTGTCAGTCAATACGTTCGACATTACAAAGTCGGACGTATACCTAATAACTCTCTTATATCTTTGTGTAATATAAGTTTGATAGCTTAAATGATATCATTGAAAAAGTTGATTTTAGCATGTATGCAAAAGAGATAACAATTCCCTGAGGAATTATTCAATGATAGTAGTAGTAGTGTAAAAAGGGGTTTAAGATTTATTTCTTAAGCCCTTTTTTTATGACCTCCTTTTTGAATTAATATCCTGATTTAGCCCTTACTTTAGATAAAACCTCATCATTTTACCTTTTTCATAGAAAGCATTATTCCCAATTTGAGAATAATTATCCCTGTTTGGAGATAACAACCTCATTCTAAACAATGTAATTTACTTATAATCAATTACTTACATGCTTGGTGCAATAATTACTTGAAATATTACGAACCCCTTAAACCTTACATCATGAAACATTTAATTACTCTTTTAGCAGCACTTTCTTTATTTTGCTGGCAAAGTGTTGCCCAATCAACCCTATACTTAACAAGTTCTGGAGGAAGTTTTACAACAGAAAAATGGATTAACATTACAGATGCTCCAAACGGAGCTGGAAATGTAATCTGGTCGCAAGGAAACGGAACATATGGAAACGGCCAAGGGTTGGTCAGTGACTCCAGTTTTACCCTAACAAATGGAACCGACTACTATATAAATTGTTACGATAGATATGCAGATAGCTGGGATGGCACAACTTATGAAATTAGAACTGCTCCCAATGGCCTAGGCCAATTAATTGCTAACAATTCAGGTGTTAGCCCTAATGATTTTAATGACAATGACGCATCTTCTGCTTGGGAAAACCCTATTGATGAATTAGAAGTTTCCGAATTATTTACTTTCACCCCCCAATCTTGTCCAGACCCAACAATAATAGCTCCCACACAAATCTTATCCTCCTCACTTATGCTAAACTGGATAGAAAACGGTTCTGCAACATTCTGGGACATAGAGTTTGGAGTTGCAAATTTTACTCCAACAGGCATACCTACACAAAGTGGGGTAACTACTAATCCATACTTAATCAACGGATTATCACCTACTACAAATTACGACTTTTACATAAGGTCAGATTGTGGTGTTGGTTCACAAAGCCTTTGGGTCGGACCATATTCTGCAAGCACAGCAGGAACGTGCGGCTTATTTACAGTAGACTTAGAAGACTCCTTTGGTGATGGATGGAATGGAGGCTACTTGGATATATATGTGAACGGAATTCTTTTTAGTTCAGGCATAACACTACTCAATGGCTTTGGACCAGAAACAACATCAATCCCTGTCAATATAGGAGATATTGTATCTGTTGATTATACCGCAGGAAGTTTTTCCTACGAAAACAATTACTCGGTTTATGATCAATCAACTAGTCTTCTTGTATTAGAAGGTTCAGGAAGTAATGTTCCTAACGACATTGGAGATTACACTTTAGGAACTGGTATAAATGCTTGTCCTATGTGCCCAGAACCATTAGCATTATCAGCTTCAAACATAACATCATCCTTAGCTAATTTAAGTTGGACAGAAATGGGGTCGGCCACATCATGGGAAATTCAATATGATCTTACTGGTTTTAATATTGGATCAGGAATTTCTTTTGTAACAATCAATTTGCCACAGGCAATTGCATCTCTTATTCCCGCAACAACTTACGATGTTTACGTAAGAGCCATCTGTGGTGTTGGCGACACGAGTATTTGGTCAACTCCTCACACATTTCAAACAGCTTGTTTATCTGTAGTAGCACCTTATACCGAGAACTTTGAAAACAATGGTAATTTGCCTGCGTGCTGGAAACAAGGTGCCTCAAATGCAGAAAGTTGGGTGTTTTCAACAACCGGTGGTCATGTTGGAAATGCAGGTTCTATTGCTGGAAACAGCACTAGTGGAAACTATTTTGCCTATGTAGATGATTCTTCTCCACATAGTGCTGCTACTACCTTAGAAAGTCCTTTAATTGACGTGTCGGCATTAACAACTCCAACACTTTCTTTTTACATGGCTAGCGACAATGAAACAAATTCAAACGTAGATTTCTCTGTTGACGTTTGGGATGGAGCAGCTTGGAATGTTGGACTCTATTCTCATAACACAAATACAACAAATGGTGGCTGGGAATTAATTTCAGTTTCGTTAACTGCGCTTACAATCACGGGAGATATTCAACTAAGGTTTGTTGTAAATGAAAACAATGGAACAGACTTTTATGATGATGTTGTTATTGATGATGTTAAGGTAGATGATTTGCCTACCAAAGATTTAGGAATCGTATCAATTAGCTCCGTTCCATCTGGATGCGGCCTTGGATTTGAAAAAATAAATATGGCTGTTAAAAATTATGGTGTAGATTCTATCACTGTTTTTGACTTGTCTTATATGCTTAATGCTTCATTTGCAAATACAGAAACCGTTAATGTAACTATTTTGCCAGGTGACACCTTCTATTATTCCTTTGTAACACTTGCTGACATGTCTATTCCAGCTACATATGCTATTGATGGGGAATGTTCTTTAGCAGGAGATACTGATCCATTAAACGACATCTTGCTCAATGGTTGGACCTCTAAACATGTAGGGGTTTCACTAACTTTTAATGGCAATGAAACGGTGAATACTTTACAAGGAGTAAATACCATTATATGCTCTGACGGTTTAGTACAAAACCTAATAGATCCTTGTTATCAATTAAGTGAATTAGTAATCGATTCTCTTATTCACCCATGGAATGGAGATGTTGAAATATGGTTAATTTCTCCAAACAATGACACTTTAGAAGTGTCTACAGGAAATGGAGGAGGTTCAGCAAACTATATCAACGTTAGCTTCAGTGATACAGCACAAATTAATATTAATGGTGCTATTCCAGCTCCAGGTATTTATCAACCAGAAGATGCACAAGGGTTTGCAAAATTTAACGGTACAGATCCTAATGGAAAATGGACCTTATGGGTCTCTGACAATTTTCCTAGCATAGATGATGGAACACTCTATAAATGGCATTTAGAATTTAAAGATTACAGTCACACTGTTAACTTAGGCGCAGATACCAATGTGTGTTCTGAAGATGTAATAACTTTAACAGCACAAGTAGGTAATTACAACTACTTATGGTCTACAGGAGATACCACGCAGCAAATTACCTTAGACACTGCTTCTTTAGGTGGAAATGGAACCTATGCCATTACGGTAATTGTTACGGACAATGTTTCAGGCTGTGCGACTAACGACACGATAGAAGTGACCTATTCAATTTGTGCAGGAATTGATGCACTGAAAAAGGAACTAAACACTTCAATTTATCCAAATCCAAGTAAAGGCAACTTTACCGTAAATGTTAACACTAAAAATGTTAAATCGATGGAGATTAAAATCGTCAACTTACAGGGACAAATCGTTTATACTAAAAATAACCTCAACAACAATAGCATAATAAGTGAGCAGATTGATTTAAGTAAAAATTCAAAAGGAATCTATTTTATGTTCATAACGACTGAAAAGGGCAGCGTTAGGCACAAAGTGGTTGTTCAATAGGTTAGGTTTAGTTTGATAAAAGGGCTTGAGTGTTTTCTCAAGCCTTTTTTTTTCCTTAATAACCCGTTTTAGCCCTAACTTTTTGTAAAACCTCCTGCGCTACTTTTTGGGCTTTTTCCGCACCAATTTTAAGCTGTTTATCCAGTTCAGATTTATTTTCCATGTAATAATTAAACTGCTCTCTTTCGGTTTTATACTTTTCACAAATCAACTCAAAAAGCTCTTGTTTAGCATGTCCATAACCGTAATTACCACCTTCGTATTTCGTGCGCATTTCTGCAATTTGAGCATCGTTTGCCAATAATTTGTATAAGGCAAAAGCATTACAAGTATCTGGGTTTTTAGGATCTTCTAGAGGCGTACTGTCTGTTTCAATACCCATAATTTGCTTTCTTAACTTTTTATCGTTCAGAAAAATATTAATGGTATTGTTTCTTGATTTACTCATTTTATGGCCATCCGTTCCAGGAATTAGCATGGTATCTTCTTGAACAATTACTTCGGGCAAAACGAGTGTATCACCCATTTGATGGTTAAAACGACTGGCAACATCTCTCGTCATTTCAAGGTGCTGCATTTGATCTTTCCCAACAGGAACTTTCTCTGCATTGTACAATAAAATGTCAGCAGCCATTAACATCGGGTAGCTAAATAGTCCAGAATTAACATCCTCTAAACGATCCGCTTTATCCTTAAAAGAATGAGCCAGTGTAAGTCTCTGGTAAGGATAAAAGCAGCTCAAATACCACGACAATTCTGTTACCTGAGGAATATCAGATTGCCGATAAAAAACGGTTTTTTCAACATCTAACCCAAACGCCAACCAAGTTGCCGCAACCGAATACGTATTTTCTCTTAATTCATCGCCATTCTTAATTTGCGTTAACGAATGCATGTCTGCAATAAACAGAAATGATTCATTTTTAGGATCCTTACTCATTTCTATTGCTGGGATAATCGCTCCCAATAAATTACCCAAATGAGGCGTTCCAGTACTTTGTATTCCAGTTAAAATTCTTGCCATAAAACAAATGTAGTATTTCTTTTATTCTAACGATTAATGCCTTATTCTTTTTTGTAAAGAACATCAATTCATAACTTTGCATTTGTAAAATGAAAAAAGGCTTAGAAATACTTGGTGGAATTTGGAAAATTTATGCCGCATTGGTCTTCGTAACTATGCTGTTAATTTTATACCCTTTGTACCTTATATTTTTAAGAAAAGAGAGCACATTTATATATGCGTTTAACCTATTAAAAGTTCATACCAAACTTATTTTAATACTTACTGGAATTTTTGTTTCCATTGAGAATAAGCACCACTTAAGCGCATTAAAATCTTGTGTTATTACGCCTAATCATTCTTCTTACTTAGATATTTTAATGCTATATAATACCATGCCCAACTACTTTGTTTTTATGGGAAAACACACCTTAAAAACCATCCCTATTTTTAATATCTTTTTTAAACAAATGAATATTGCTGTCAACCGCAAAAGCATAATGTCAGGCAAAGAAGCATTAAATCGATGCGCTTCGGAATTGCAAAAAGAGCACAGTGTCGTTTTATTTCCTGAAGGAACTATTCCCGATGATGCTCCAAATTTATTAAAGTTTAAATCTGGGGCATTTAAATTAGCAATAGAGCAACAAGTTCCTGTAGTTCCGATCACGTTTTTAACCAATTATAAGCGCCTTCAGCTTGGTGGTTTGTTTACAGGAAAAGCTGGACCTGGAATAGCAAAAGTTATCGTTCATGAACCTATTATAACCATAGGAATGACTGAAGAAGATTTATTACCTTTGCAACAGAACGTTTTTAACATTATCAACAATCAAATTAATAAGAATGGCCATAGATAATAATACTGTAGACAAAATAGCCACTTTAGCTAAACTTGAGTTTAACGATAATGCTAAAGAAGAAATTAAGGAAGACCTCAATAAGATGCTTCATTTTGTAGATAAATTAAATGAGTTGGATACTGATAATGTTGAGCCTTTAATTTATATGCTAGACGAAGAGCAGGTATTAAGAGAAGATGATGTAAAGGGGCATGTTACTCAAAAGGAGGCTTTAAAAAACGCTCCTGATGCCGATAGCGATTACTTTAAAGTACCCAAAGTAATTAATAAGTAAGCTCTGTTTGTTAACCTCAGCCACTTGTTATGATTCCGGACTCTAGTGCGTCTTCTATTCAAATTGTTGAACTTTCATCTCAACACTTTAATTCAATTTTAACCCTTTCTGATGAATTATTCGGTAACGGATTTTTAAATACTAATTCCCTTAACGAATACCTTGCTAATCCACAAAAAATGGCTCTTGTTGCCCAATACGATAACTTAGTTTGTGGTTTTATTTTATTAGAGCACTGCACTAAAAACTCTTTATTGAATTTAGCACTTGAAGAAAAAGACTGGTTCAATAACTATTTTTCAGCAAAAGATTCATTTGGGATACTAAAAACAATAGCCGTAAATAGTCAATTTAAAAATAAAGGTATTGGCTCCAAATTAACCACTATTGGCATTGAAACACTGAGCAAAACATGTTCATCTATTGTCTCTATTTGCTGGGACAAAAAAAGTAGCACATCATTTAATATCGTACTGGAAAAAAGCGGTTTTACTAAAATTAAAACCTTTAACGCTTTTTGGAAAAACGATAGCTTGCTTAATAACTACTTTTGTGAAATTTGTGGTGCACCACCTTGTCTTTGCAATGCTTTTATTTACACGATAGTTTTATAAAACTCTTGAGCAGCTAATTGCTCAGCTTTCTTTTTAGAGTGAGCAGATCCTTTCCCCTTAATAATATTATTTATTTTAAGCAATGCTTCAAATAAATCAGGATTTGCAGCATCATCTGAAGAAAAAACAAACTCAAAATCTAACCGTTCTTTTTGGCACCATTCAATAACTCTGCTTTTAAAATCTGTTTCTGTCTTCATTACCACTTCAATATCAATATGAATGAATAACAACCTGTCTTCAACAAACTTTTGAGCCCAACTATACCCTCTATCTAAATAAATTGCTCCAATCAATGCTTCCAAAGCATCTCCATAAATTGATTTAGAACCTCTTTCAATTTTTGAGTTAATTAGCTCATTAAACCCAAGCTTAATTCCTATTCCATTTAAGTTTTGTCTACTCACTATCCGAGATCTAAGCTGCGATAAATAACCCTCATCTTGATAGGGAAACTTGTTAAATAAGTAGTGTGATATAATACTATCTAAAATAGCATCTCCCAAATACTCGAGTCTTTCATTGCTTTCAAAAGACTCGAGTTTGTTTCCTTTTAATAAGGACTTATGTAAAAATGCTTGATGATAAAGCTCAATGTTTTTCGGATAAAACCCCATCACTCGCTCCATTTTTAGAGCAAATTCACTTTTCTTTCTAAAGAGTCTAATCGAAAAAATCAATTACGATTCAAATTTCTTAAATATTACCGAGGCGTTATGTCCACCAAATCCAAATGTATTACTTAATGCCGCTCTTACCTCTCGTTTTTCTGCTTGGTTAAACGTAAAGTTCAACTTTGGGTCAAACGACTCGTCATCTGTAAAATGATTAATTGTAGGTGGAACAATATTTTCCTTAACGGCCATTAATGTAGCCATTGCTTCTAATGCTCCTGCTGCTCCTAACAAGTGACCTGTCATAGATTTTGTTGAGCTAATATTTAAATTGTATGCATGATCTCCAAATACAGATAATATTGCTTGACTTTCAGCTATATCTCCCAATGGAGTTGAAGTTCCATGAACATTAATATAATCAATTTCAGAAGCATCCATTTCGGCATCTTCTAATGCATATTTCATTACATTGTTGGCTCCTAATCCTTGAGGATGTGGTGCTGTCATATGATGTGCATCAGCAGATAATCCTCCACCAACAATTTCTGCATATATAGTTGCTCCTCTAGCAATTGCATGATCGTAGTCTTCTAATATTACCGAAGCTCCTCCTTCACCCATCACAAAACCGTCTCTGTCTTTATCAAAAGGTCTTGAAGCTGTTTTAGGGTCATCATTTCTTGTAGACAATGCATGCATTGCATTAAATCCACCAATTCCAGCTTCATAAACAGAAGCTTCAGAACCACCAGAAACAATAACATCTGCTTTTCCTAAACGAATGTAATTAAACGCATCAATTAGCGCATTAGTAGAAGAAGCACACGCTGCAACAGTTGTAAAATTAGGTCCTCTAAATCCAAATTCCATAGAAATTAATCCCGATGCGATATCAGCAATCATTTTAGGAATAAAAAATGGATTAAAACGAGGTGTTCCATCTCCATCAGCAAAATTAGAAACTTCATCTTGAAAGGTTTTTAAACCTCCAATTCCTGAACCCCAAATAACACCAACTCTATCTTTATTAACTGTTTCTAAATCAAGTTTAGAATCTGCAACAGCTTCTTTAACTGCAATTAGTGCAAACTGTGTGTAAGGATCTATTTTTCTACCTTCTTTTCTATCGAAATGATCGGCAATATTATAGTTCTTTACTTCACAAGCAAATTGTGTTTTAAATTTTGATGCATCAAATCTAGTAATTGGTGCACAACCACTAACTCCGGCTTTAAGGTTTTCCCATGTTTCTGGAAACGTGTTTCCAACTGGAGTAATTGCCCCTAACCCTGTTACTACAACTCTTCTTAATTTCATAGTCTACAATTGTTGTTATATATAGAAATAGCTTTGAAATTAAATTCAAAGCTACTTCAATAAATCTTTTAAAACGCTTTATTATTTTGCGTTATCTTCGATGTATTTTACAGCATCTCCTACTGTAGCAATCTTTTCTGCTTGATCATCTGGAATTGCAATGTTGAATTCTTTTTCGAATTCCATTATCAATTCAACTGTATCTAAAGAATCCGCTCCTAAATCATTTGTGAAACTTGCTTCTCCTGTTACTTCACCTTCGTCAACTCCTAATTTATCAACGATTATAGCTTGTACTCTACCTTTAATATCTGACATGTTGTATTTTTTTAAATGTTTACAAGTGCAAAGGAAATTATTTATTGCTACATAATCAAATTATTTCGCACTATTTATAATGTACCATCACTTCATCCAGTTTTTTTCTAGTAATATCAGGAACTTCAGCATCTTTTGCTGCATATCCAACCGGCATCAATAAATAAGCTCTTTCATTCTCTGGTCTTTCTAATACTTTAGCCAAAAAATTCATTGGACTTGGTGTATGGGTTAACGAACTCAAGCCAGCATTGTTAATCGCGGCAATAAACATTCCTGCAGCTATACCAACAGATTCATTTACATAATAGTTGTTTCGCTTTTCACCATCAATGGTTTCAAAAGCTCTTTTAAATAAAATAACGATATAAGGTGCAATGTCTATAAATGGTTTTTCCCAATTGGTGCCAAAAGGCTCCAAATCTTCTTTCCATCTATCACTCATTCGGGTTGAATAGTTTTGTTTTTCTTCCGTTTCAGCTGCTGCCCTAATCTTCGCTTTTAAGTCGGCATTAGAAACCACGCAAAAGGTCCACGGTTGCTTGTGTGCACCAGAAGGAGCCGTAGCACCAGCTAAAATTGCATTTTCTATTACTTTAATGTCCACAGGTTCATCCGAAAATTCACGCACACTTCTTCTTCTATTCAACTCTTCGTAATAAGCCTTGCTTGTTGCCAGTTGCTCACTTGCTGTTAACTCTTTTTGTTGGTAAGGAATAAATTTCTGCTCCATGTTCTTTATTTTTGAGCGTTCAAGATAATAAAAACTATGACAAGAATTGCAATTTTTGCTTCTGGAAGCGGATCAAATGCCGAAAATATAGCCAACTATTTTAACCTAAATGAAAATGTTGAAGTGAGCTTGTTTTTAACCAATAATCCAAATGCCTTTGTAGTAGAAAGAGCAAAAAAATTAGGTGTAAAATCTTATATTTTCAATAAAACAGACTTTACTAAAACAGACCAAATTTTGCGTTTTTTGCAAGAAAACAACATTAATTTGATCGTTTTAGCTGGTTTTTTGCTTAAAATTCCCGAAAACTTAATAAAATCGTACCCAAACAAAATCGTAAACATTCATCCAGCCTTGTTGCCAAAATTTGGCGGAAAAGGCATGTATGGAGACAACGTTCATAAAGCGGTTGTTGAAGCAAAAGAAACTGAAAGTGGCATTACCATTCATTACGTAAATGAAAACTACGATGAAGGCAAAATAATTTTCCAAGAAAAATTTGATGTTTTACCCACCGACACTTTTGAAAACGTAGCCGAAAAAATTCATAAGCTGGAATACAAACATTATCCTGAAGTAATTGAAACGCTTATTTAGCACTGAGAAATGCATCTCTGGGGGAACATAACGGAAGGTAGGCTCCAGTATTCAATAAAAAGCCTGATAAATTAATTACTACACAAAAAATTGGAATGATGCAATGCATGTGCCTACTACAAAATTTGTCCGTTCGAGTATTTTGATTTTTTCAATCAAAATGTATCGAGAACTAAACAACTAAAATTAAGCAGTTACTGCTAAATGCAAAAACCTAAACATAACTTATACTATTCAACACCTCAAAAACAAACCCTTTACTTTTCAATTCTTCAATTGATTTTGGTAAAGCGTATGTTAAATTCTGTTTGGCTTTTAGACTGTCGTGAAAAACGATGATGGAACCAGATTTGGTATGTTTAAGCACATTGTTTAAGCACTTTTCAGGCGTTGTTTTTTCATCAAAATCTCCACTGAGCACATCCCACATAATAATGCTGTAAGCCGCATTTAAATGTTTGGCTTGGGCTTTTGTTATTCTGCCATAAGGCGGACGAAACAATTTTGAATTGACGCATTTACTGGACTTTTCAATGTCCACAAAGTAATCTTCATTCTCTGTTTTCCAGCCACTTGGATGAGAAAAAGAATGATTTCCAACAGCATGTCCTTCATCCAAAATACGTTGGTAAATTTTAGGGTGTTTTTCAACGTTACAGCCCAAACAAAAGAACGTAGCTTTTACACCATATTGTTTCAAAATATCTAGCGTCCATTCGGTTACTTCCGGTATAGGTCCGTCATCAAAAGTGAGGTAAATTTTATTTTCCGTATTCGGAATGTCCCAAATTAATTGAGCGTATAAAGCTTTTATTATTTGTGGCGATTTTGGTAAAAACATTATTCTGCACTAGCAGTATCTGGCCCCATAAGGTTACTTACAATTTTGTTGGCTACCAATGGAAATTGCTCGTTTATAATTTTGTCAATGTCATTTTGGTTAGATGCAAAACGAGATTTTATAGCTCCAGTACTTACTTCTTTTCCTGTTGTATCAAATATGGTATAATGTACCTTTATTTCACGCTGATATTGCGCATCAGAGGCCACGTAACGCTTGTCTGCCGATCTTTTTACATCCAATTGATTAATAAACAAATAATAACCTGCTTTATAATTCTTATCTAAACTGGGCAACAACTTTTCATTGGAGATGGCCGTTTTCATGTATTTTTCTCTGTTGTCAACTTGCGAAACTACCTCGCCATTTCTTATTCCAGCCTTAATGTATTCTTCTTCGGGTTTCTTTTTCTTAAATTTTCCAATAAGCTTTTTCCCTGTCGATTCTTTTTTTACGACCACTTCTTCGGGCACGACTTCGTATTTGTAACCTATAGAATTATAAATATAATTGAGTTCCTTTTTCGCTTCAGCCGGTTCTATGCTATAAAAAGATAAAGGCGTATAGTACTTTTTAAGAGAGATGTATAGGTTGCGATCTAGTGCCGCTCTAAACTTTGCTTTAATTTGATGAAAGTTTAACTCACTCTTTTGAGAAATGTCTCTATCAATGTCTGAGAAATACATTTTGGTTTCAAAAGGAACAATTAAAACCGAAGTTTTGTTGTGCCCTTCTACAGTTTCAGAATTTCCTGTAGTGGTGTTTTGTGCTTGTGTAGCGTTTAGTGCAAAAAGGGCAACTAAACCAAAAATCATCTTTTTCATGGTTGTTGAGTTTATGGGCTCTTAAGTAAAACTACTTCAATAAAGTAATGCTACAGCCAACATTATTAGTGTTTTTAAACAACTAAACGTTAGCAAAATCTAAACCAAAAATTATTTATGTGATTTAAAACCTTAAAAAATCGGTATTGGCATACACCATAAAAGCCAACAACAATATCATTCCAGCAACCTGAGCGTACTCCATTGCTTTTTCATTTGGTTTTCTTCGAGTAATCATTTCGTACAATAAAAACATTACGTGGCCACCATCTAATGCCGGTATTGGCAACAAATTCATAAAGGCTAATACCAATGAAATCCATGCTGTTTTTTCCCAAAAATTTTGCCAGTTCCATTCCGTACCAAACAATTTACTAATGGACACAAAACCTCCCATTCCTTTGTAAGCTCCAGTACTTGGGTTGAGCATCATTTTAAATTGCTTGTAGTAGTTAACTATCTTTTCTTCAGCCTTGTTGTAACCTGCCGGAAATGCTTCAAAAAACGAATAGTGCTTGGTTTCTAATTGGTATAAACCTGCTTTATCTAAATCAGAAATTGAATACCCGTAAGGAGCTAAACCAATAATATTAGAATCAGGAATTGTTAAAGGAACAGTTAATAATTGACCATCTCGTTTCACCTGAATGCCAACCTTTTTCCCGGAATAAGCAGTAATAGCATTTTTAAATTGATCGTAATATTCAATTGATTCAGAAGTTGTCACACTTATTGGATCTCCAAATTCATCCTGTCCTAAATCCTCTTGATAAGAAATTCCAACTATTTCATCTTTTTCTTCAAAACCTGCATTTTCAGCAACATAACCATCTATAATTCCTCCAACTACAAAAGGAATACGCGGCATAAACATTGGGCCGGTTCTATTGTCAATTAAAGTTTCTATTAAATTAACTGGAATGTTTAATTGTTTAATTTCTCCTGCTCGGTCTACTTTTAAAGTTTGAGCATAAAAAATTTCTTCTTGCATTTCCGAAAAAGTTTCAGGAGTTCTACCATTTATTTCAATGATTTTGTCTCCTGTTTTTAAACCAATTTCTGCTGCAACAGCTTCGTTAGAGCACCAAATTCCATCTTTTAATTCGGAAGGTGGTAAATATTTGTCTCCATAACCCCACAATACAAAACTGTAAATTAAAAATCCTACAATTACGTTTACAATTATTCCTCCCAACATAATGATTAATCGTTGCCAAGTTGGTTTAGATCGAAATTCCCAAGGTTCTGGTTCTTTAGCCATTTGCTCTTTGTCCATACTCTCGTCTATCATTCCGGCTATTTTAACATAACCTCCCAATGGCAACCAACCAATACCATATTCTGTTTCACCAATTTTTTTCTTGTATAATGAAAACCACGGATTAAAAAATAAATAGAAACTCTCTACTTTCGTTTTGAAAAATTTGGCTGCAACAAAGTGCCCTCCTTCGTGTAAAACCACTAAAATAGAGATGCTTAATAATAATTGACCGCCTTGTATAATGTAATCCATAGTTGTTTTTTATTGGAGAGCGAAGTTAGTTATTTTTAAATAAGACTGTTGGCAAACGTTCTTGTTTCTGAATCTGTAGCAACGTAATCCTCATATGTAGGTGCTTTTATAAAGGTCACGTTTTCCATACATTTTTGATTGATGGCAGCTATTTCTAAAAACTTGATTTTGTCGTTTAAGAAAGCATCTACCGCAACTTCGTTTGCAGCATTGAGTATGCAGGCTAAATTTCCACCTTTATTAAGTGCTTCATAAGCCAGTTTTAAATTTACGAAGGTATCGGTATCTGGCTTTTCGAAAGTCAATTGTGGATAATCCATGAAGTTAAATCGAGGCGATTTTGAAGTATATCGGTAAGGAAAAGACAGTGCATATTGTATCGGATGCTTCATGTCGGGCAAGCCCATTTGTGCTTTCATGCTTCCGTCTTCAAACTGAACTAAAGAGTGAACAATAGACTGTGGGTGAACAATAACATCAATTTGATCGGGTTTTAAGTTGAATAACCACTTGGCCTCTATCACTTCCAACCCTTTATTCATTAAGGTTGCCGAATCGATGGTAATTTTTGCACCCATCTCCCAATTAGGGTGTTTTAATGCTTGCTCTTTGCTAATGTTTTGAAGGTCTTCGGTTTTCTTTCCTCTAAACGGACCACCTGAAGCTGTTAGGTATATTTTTTCAATTTTATTTTGAAATTCTCCTACTAAACATTGAAAAATTGCGGAATGTTCTGAATCAACTGGATAAATGTGTACACCATTTTTAGTGGCCAATTTGGTAATTAATTCGCCTGCAACTACCAATGTTTCTTTGTTGGCTAGTGCAATTGTTTTTTTAGCTTCAATGGCTTTTATGGTAGGCAATAATCCGGCATAACCAACTAAAGCGGTTAACACAACATCTACTTCATTGCTTTCTACAACCTGCGCCAAAGCATCTGCTCCAGCAAATGTTTTAATGTCATGTTCCCAAAGGGTTTCCGAAACTTTGTCGAATTGGGTTTCATCTACTATTACAACGGTGTTGGGTTTAAATTTTAAGGCTTGTTCTATTAATAACTCCGCATTTGTGTTGGCGGTTAGCACCGTTAATTCAAATTTATCTGAATGCTCTTCTATAACTTCTAATGCTTGTGTGCCTATTGAACCAGTTGAGCCCAATATGGCAATTTTCTTTTTTTCCAAAGGTTATTTTTTTCTCGAATTAGATTTAATCTCATCCATAAGCAATGGTTTTGCCTGCGCATAAGTTTCTATGTGAATGTAGTTCCCATTTCCTTTTTGGGTAATTGCCTTCATTGATTTAATCGTTTTCTTTTCATTCTTAACACCAACCACTGAAATACTAACGCCTCGCTCTAAATTTTCGGCAACATCTTCTAATATCGAGTTGTGGCTTGAAGTAACATTAAACGCTCCATCGGTAGCAATAATTACCTGATTGTTTCCTCCTTCAATAAAGTTTCCTCGAGCCAATTGATAAGCTTTTTTAATTCCTTTGGCTCCAGCGGTATAACCACCAGCCCTTAAATCTTGTATTAACTGCGTAATTTCTGCTTTGTTGGTTACATATTTAGATCGCAACACAACCTCGGTAGATGAAGCATAGGTTACAATGGCCAATCGATCAATTGGTCGTAAACCGTTAAGCAATTCTATCATAGATGCTTTTAATAAATCCAATCGGCCTTGCTGTTTCATAGATACAGAAACATCTATACAAAAAACAATGTTGTTTGGAGCGTACAAATTAACCGGAAGTTCTTGGGTTGAAATCGTGTCTTCTGCAGCAATTACAACTGGCTCTGGTATTACCTCAACAACCGTATCAATCGCAACAATTAATTCTTCTTTTGTTGCTTCTCCCAACTCAAAAACCAACGAATTATTTTTAGCATTTACATAAGAATCTTGCTCTTTTGTTCCATACCCTTCGGCATTTACCACAAAATAGTAATTGTCCCATTTTAGTTCTTGAACACTAATTCCTTTTTTGTCGGTAGTGAGTTTTTTGTATACTAAACCATCCCAAATAATTTCTACTGAAGCATTTTTAATTGGCTTTTTGGTGTTTACATCTATAACTTTTACCGATAAAGGTGCGCGCAATGCTATTGGTTTAGCACTTTTTGTAAAATCAGGACAAGCCAAGGATTCGTTTACATCAAAACTTTTAGCATCTCCTTCAATGGTAAAAGTAATTGGTTCGTTGTTTACATTAATCCAAATTGGAATATCCTTTTTAAATTTTCCTTTTTTCTTTGGTGTGTATTTAATCCGTACTGTAATAGTGCTATCGGGTAGTATTTCTTTTTTAGAAAATTTTACATCTATTCCATAAGGTTCTTCAACCCTTAAAACAAGCGCTTTTTTTGTGCCTGCATTGGTTAAAGTAAAGTCAAAATACTTTTTGTCTGTTTTGTTTACTTCCCCTAAGTTGTGATATGATTGATTAAATATTACTTGTGCAGACAGGCTGTTTAGCAATAAAAAGGCAACGAATATGAAGAGTAGATTTTTCATTTATAGTGTATGATTTTCCTCTAAAAATCAAATTTGTTGCCAAAGTTACTATTTGTTTTCGGCAAATGCACAGGAACTAATCTTTCGATGCCATTAATTCTCGTGTTGCTTTGGAAAGTTCGTCTGATAAATCTCCATAATGATTTAAATAATCTGCTTTACTTCGCTCAATAACTTCTAGGGCTTCTTCTTTCCCATAAATGTGTGTTATTTCTACGCGTGTAGCTTCTTCTCCAGGAATTCCTTTGTAGGTTAAAAAGTAATGTTTAAGTCGTTGTATAATCGATTCAGGGCAATCGCTAATGTCTTTCCAGTTTTCGTAAACCTCATCTCCTTTTAGTACAGCAATTATTTTATCATCTGCCTCGCCATCGTCAATCATTCGTAATCCTCCAATAGGAATTGCAGGAACAATAATGTTTCCGTGGGTAATGTTTCGTTCAGTTAACACACAAATGTCTAAAGGGTCGGCATCTCCTACAACATCCTTTTTACCGGTTTGTTGCATGCAATATTCAGCAACACTCTCTGCACAATAGGTCTGAGGCAAAAAGCCATATAAAGCTGGTACTATGTTTGAGAATTTTTGTGGGCGATCTACTTTAATGTACCCTGAAGCTTTATCTATTTCATATTTTACTGAATCTGCTGGTGTCATTTCAATAAATGACATTACTTCTTTTGGGCTTTCGTCTCCTAAGTTAATGCCGTGCCATGGGTGCGACTGATACCTTAATTCTAATTTTTTATAGAGCCTCTTTAATGCTTCTTCCATGTTTTATTAATTCAATCTTCCTGCTAAAACGCAGGTGTTTTTATATGTTTTAATGTTTCCGTTTAAATCAAAAACTTCTACAAAAATAATATAAATACCTATGCGCCCCTTTTCATTTTGATCGGTTATTCCATCCCAACTAAAAGTTCCTGATGTTCCGAGCAATTCATTTTGCAAAAAAGTCTTTATACGTCTTCCTTTAGCATCATAAATTACGCTATTGGCAACAAAACCTGAAACAGGAAATTGGTAAAAAATGGTTAATACATCATCCATCCCGTCATTGTCTGGAGAAAACGTTTCAGGGTAAACATTAATTTCATCTTCGCCTTCATTTGCTCTTTGATATTGAGAGTTTTCAATTCCCGGAGTGGCAAACCCAACTCCTTCTGCAGCAGAATTCCAATTGGTAACATCATTGCTTGGCCGGTTGTAATCAATTCGTTCTAAAGAAACGCCTTTTACATTATCTAATAAACTAAAATGCATGTCCTCATTGTAAGTAAAATTATCTACTACTTTATTAGAATCGTTCATTAAAACTACAGTCCCGTTATCGTTGCTGAAATTGGGTAATGTTTCCATTTGTAAAAAGGTTTTTGATACTGCATTTATATATTCTTCTTCAACATTTTGAGGGTCTTTGGTTAGCAATACAAACTGATCAGGATAGAGTAAATAAGGAGAGGTTGCAATGACTTTATAATTGCTAATACTATCATTCTCTATGTTTGCCAAATTCCAATTTTGTAGGTTAATGTATTTGTTAGACTTATTATATAATTCCACAAAATCTGATCCTCCGGTATAAGGATTAAACAACACTTCGTTAATCACTAAGTCGCCAAATTTCGCTTGTTCTGGTAATGCAAAATTTGCTGTATTGTTTCTCGTCATGATATTCCCTGCGCAATCAGAAACCCCTTTTACTGTAACAGTATATAGCACTAAAAATTTTAATTTATTACTTAAGTTTAGCAACACATTTTTTCCATCTAAAACAGTAATCTTATTGATGTTTACTCCATTGTTTAAAGAATAATTAGCTGCTAACAAACTGGCGCTTTCAATTTGTTCGCTAAATGTTAATTGAACGAGCGAATCGGACAATGCATTTGCTTGTTTTAATAATGGTAAATTAACATCAGGATTCGATTGGTTTACTGAATTTTGTGTTCCGGGTGTTCCTCCCTTTGTATTAGTTGATGCTTTCCAATTATTCAATTCTCCACACGGATTGTTAGGGTCTATCATCTCGAGACTCCATCCGCCATCACTTTTATCGGCATCTTGGTACCAAGTATCAAAATAGTGAACACTATGAATTTGATTGCTATCGGTATCCCAAAGAGTTATTTCATCATCGTTATTACTTAAAGAGGGCAATGAAGAAACTGTAATCACTTTCCCAAAAGGAGCATATTGGTTTTCAAAATTATCATCGCAAATAATGGCATATTCGCCTGGCCATAACTTCCCGGAATCAATTTGAAAGGCCTTCGTTTTATCGCTAATCCAACAATTGGCTAAATCTATAATTTTAGTGGTATTGTTAAATAATTCAAGGTATTCTTCCATTGGTAACCCAATGCTTGGGGATGGGTCTGGGAAAAATTCTGTAAATAAAACATCCAAGCTTAACGGAACTTTTCCCATCCCAAAATTATAATTGTTTTGATTGATTAAGTT
This sequence comes from uncultured Flavobacteriales bacterium, assembly GCA_905479995.1. Lineage (GTDB taxonomy): Bacteria > Bacteroidota > Bacteroidia > Flavobacteriales_E > Vicingaceae. The sequence goes on from CAJQON010000001.1 coordinate 27,416, forward strand.
TCCTGAACAATCCCTTCCTCCCGAAATAGTTAAAGTATAAACACTCGAAGAATCTAATGCAGAACTCAAGGTTAAGTCAACCGCTCTCTTGTTTGAGTGAATTACTGTTCCTGAAACCACAATTCCATTATTGATGGTATAAACCGCATTTATTAAACTAGCACTGTCCATTATTTCGTTGAAAACCACAGTAAGCAATGAAGTAGATTGAATCGAAATGTTGCTAATATTAGGATTTTTAAGGTCTGGTAACGTATCATACACATCATTTTGACTTCCCGGAGTTCCTCCACTTGCATTTGTCGAGGCTTTCCAATTCATGGAGCTGGTACATGGATGTTTTGGGTTAATTAATTCTAAAGACCAACCGCCAGCATCTTTCACGGCATCTTGATACCAAGAAACGTCATACACCACTTTGTCAATTATATTCCCATAAGGGTTTGTTAAGGTTAAACTGTCGCCTCCATTGGTTAAGCCAGCAAACGAAGTAATTCCAATAACATCTCCATACGAAGTATAAAGAGCAGTATCATTTACATCGCAAAGAATGACATATTTGTTTGGAAATAAAGTGAAGTTTGGAAGTGATTTAGCCGTGGCCGTATTTATAAATTGCCAATTCTTAAGGAAAAAAGTAGTGTTAGAATTATTGTAAAGCTCTACAAATTCTTCTGTGGGTAAACCTACTTGAGGTGATGGATCCGCAAAAATTTCATTGATAATTACATCTCCAGAGTTGGGCGGAATTATTAAGATACGAGTAAAAGCCGCGGCTTTTGAGACAATTGAATTAGCCAAGGTATCTGCTATATTTTTGACGGATAAATTATACGATTTTCCATTGGCAAAAGGGGTTGCAAAAGTTAAGTGAACAATAGAAGAATCTAACACATCGCGCAATGCATTGTTGGGATTTCCTAATCCAAAATCTCCAGTATAATTAGCAAGCATTTGGGAAGAGAATAATTCTACGGGTTCATTAAAGTAAACATCCAGGTTGGTTGCATTTACTACCACTAATGAATCAATGTTTGGGGAAGCTGTATCTCCAACAATGGTCCCAACACTAAAATTGTCGAAAAAATGATTGTTTTTAGGGCTTGCTGCTCCCGATTGCTTAATAGCCACCCCAAAAAAAGAAGAAGTAGTCACTGAATTATCAACCACAGAACCGATTGCCAGCAAACTACTTGCTGCTCCATCATCGTAAAAAAGTGTCCAATTATTGGCAATATCTCTTGTTACACTCACATTAAAAGGATTATTGCTACTATTATTTAAACTACCATCTGGGCCATCTATTAGAATAATTGACGTTCCAGCTACTCTTTTGTATAGCGAAACCTCATCGGGTGTTCCACCAATTCTAACAAAATAACCATTGTTAACGCTGGTAAGATCGGCAACATCAGCCATTAAATAAACATCAACATAGTTGGCACCCGAAGTGCTAAATTTTAAGTTAAAATAAAAGTCCCATTGTGCATTTACTCCTAAAGTAGATGGTGTGCTGAGGTAATAATTCCCAGCAATTGCACTTTGCGAGTTGAGTTCGTTGGCAGCTGCAGTAAACAATCCGACATTGCCACTCCAAACTGGGTTGGTCGTAAAATTACCATCCGAAAAGTCATCAACCACCTGAGCATAATGTAGTTGACAAAAAATTGTAAGTATAAAAACCATTGCTATTTTAAACATCCGCTAAAACTACGCGTTTGAATAAATACCTAGTTACTAAGTGTAAAACGCAAAAAATGCAGTAACCTAGTTAAATATTTAACGGCAGCATTGTTTCTTCGCTTTCCTTTTACTTATCGAAGTTTTTTACTTTAATTTTACACGAAACTAATTTGTATAAAATGAAAATAGCAGTTGTTGGTGCTACCGGAATGGTAGGAAGTGTAATGTTAAAAGTATTGGCCGAAAGAAATTTTCCGATAACAGAATTAATTCCTGTGGCTTCGCCAAAATCGGTAGGCAAACAAATTGTGTTTAACGACAAATCTTTTTCAGTTGTGGCTCTTCAAACGGCTGTTGATATGACTCCAGATATTGCTATATTTTCTGCTGGGGGAGACACTTCTTTAGAATGGGCGCCCAAATTTGCAGCAGCAGGGACAACGGTTATCGATAATTCATCGGCATGGAGAATGAATCCAAACAATAAGTTAGTGGTTCCTGAAATTAATGCTAATGTGTTAACTGCTGAAGATAAAATTATTGCTAATCCAAATTGTTCTACAATACAATTAGTAATGGTGATGAACCCTTTACACCAAAAATATAAAATTAAAAGAACGGTAATTTCTACCTATCAGTCCATTACTGGAACTGGTGTAAAGGCTGTTGAACAATTGGCCAATGAAAGAGCTGGAACAGAAGGTGAAATGGCCTATCCTTATGCAATAGATAAAAATTGCATTCCGCATTGTGATGTTTTTGAAGACAATGGTTACACCAAAGAGGAATTAAAGTTAATGAATGAACCCAAAAAGATTATGGGAGATGACAGCATTAAATTAAGTGCAACTGCTGTTAGAGTTCCGGTTGTTGGTGGGCATTCTGAGTCTGTAAACATTGAGTTTGAAAATGATTTTGACTTAGCTGAAGTACGTAAAATATTGCATGAAACAGATGGTATTACTTTACAAGACAATACCGATACCAATACCTATCCAATGCCACTTTATGCGGAAGGAAAGGATGATGTTTTTGTGGGAAGAATTAGAAGAGATGAGTCGCAAGCAAATACACTTAACCTTTGGATTGTTACTGACAATTTAAGAAAAGGTGCAGCTACAAACGCAGTTCAAATTGGGGAATATTTGGTTGAACACAAGTTGGTATAAAACTACCGCATTAAACTAAAGGCTCCTTTTAAAGTAAACCGGTCATCGTCTTCTCCTATGGCTTTTATGCTATAAAAATAGGTGCCCTCAGGAGCCAAATGCCCATGTGGTGTTTTTCCATCCCAAAATTGGTTGAGTTCTTTTGATGCGTAAAGTTTTTGTCCCCAACGGTTATAAATTTCTACTTCTACTGTTTTGAGGTTCACCCCTAACCACTTAAACAAATCATTGCTTCCATCCTGATTTGGTGTAAACACATTTGGAACCGTTATCGTAGATTTATGTCTAGGCGCTATTGTTACATAGGCCGTATCGAAACAAAAACCATCTGTTACCACTAGCATTGCGGTATATGTATCTTGGTCATAATAGGTATAAGTCGGTTGAAAAATGGCACTCAAGTCTCCTGTTCCAAAGTTCCATGAATAGTTTATTCCTGAGCCAGTTGTGCTGCCATTTCCAAAAAATACATTTAACGGAATTAATCCTTTTGTTGGCGTGGCATAAATAAACGCATTTACAGCATTTGCCTTCACTTTAACAGAATCTATGTTAGTAGCACATCCGCCAACCTCCTTAACATAAAACACATGAGTTCCTGTATCAGTTATATTGGGATAAAATGGAGTTCCTGAACCAACAATAGTTGAAGTGTCAGGTTTCTCATACCAATTTATTGTTCCTAATCCACTACCAACTGCATTTAGACTTATAGAATCACCTAAACAAATTAAACTGTCGGGTCCAGCCTCTAGGTAGTCGGGATAAACTGTCAAAGTAAACGTTTCCGGAAATCCTACACACCCATTGGCTGACGGAATTACTGTTATAATAGCAGTTGCTACCATAGTTCCTATATTGGTAATTGTAAAAGGAGAAATTACTCCAGTTCCTGCAGAAGGCAAGCCTATAGCTGAATTTGAATTGGTCCAAGTATAAGTTGTTCCGAGTGTCGCACTACTAAAATTTAATAAAGGGACTGTTTCTCCACTGCAAAAAGTAAGATTATTTAGTCCTATAACTATTGCAGTAGGGTTTACCGTTATGGTAAAACTTACTGAATTTCCTGCACAGCCATTTACGCTAGGAACAACGGAAATATTGGCAACAATAGGAGCACTTGTTGTATTTGTAGCACTAAAAGCTGGCGTATTTCCTGTGCCAGATGCAGCCAAACCAATTGCAGTATTCGTGTTCGTCCAAGAATAGGTGGCTCCCAAAGGATTGCTCACAAAATTACTTGCAGAAACGTTAGCTCCATTACAAAAAGTTAAATTGCTTACTGCTAGTGTTGGCATTGGATTTACAGTTATTAGCGTAGTATCTTTAAATATACAAAACCCTGTGTCGTTCTTAATAATTTGATGTGTTCCTGCACCAGCAGTAGCAGGATCAAATGTTCCATTAATCGTATCTGTAATGCCCATTCCTTTCCATACCCCACCAAGTGTTGATGCTGTTAAATTTATGGCTGCATCATTAATACAAAATGGACCAACAGCATTAATAACTGGTTTTGGTGGTGGGTTTTTAAAAACAATCGTGTCTTTAACAAATTCACAATTGGCATCATAAACGGTAACAATGTAAGTGCCTGGGCATAAATTAGTAGCTGTTTGAGTCGTTTGTTCCGGAATAGTATTCCAACTATAAGTAAAAGGTGCAGTTCCACCAGTAACATTAACTGTTGCTGTTTTATCACAAGTATTCGAGCAGGTGTCTCCAGTAAAAGACGTTGAAGCAACTAAAGAAGTTGAAGGTGTTGCACAAGCTATACAACCTGATATTTGATAATAAACTCCCATCATGAGCCACAAATAACAATCTCCTCCAAGAGGAGAAATAGTAAACGGTGCCGTGGTTTGTCCCTGTGTATAGGTTGTATTAACTAAATTAAAATTCCAAAAATCATTGGAAAAAAAGCCAGTTGTCCCATTTAACGTAGCATTGTGACCTGGAAAGCCAAGATTATCTTGCATGTCACTAACAATTAAAAAAGCATTCCCAGCAGTAGTGTTGGCAGAAACACTTAAACCTGTCATAGTTTGGCTAAGTGGATTTATAGAAATCAAAGAGGACATTGCTCCATCGTTAATTTGTATGGTGCCTTGGTAACTTGCCATTGGATTGGTATATATTACCATTAATGTAACTCCATCCATGTCATCTCCCAAAGGAGATGAAAAAGTATAGCTTCCGTTTCCAATCACTTCATTAGTAAGATCAGCTCGATAGGTTTCTGTGCCAGGAATCCAACATTTTGAACCACTTGTTCCAATTAATGTTCCAACCAATGGGTTTCCATCAAAAATAAAATTTGGGTTATTGGCTGTTCCATTGCCAGCCCACCACAAAAAAGCTTTTTCAACAGTAGCAGAAGGTGGAATTCCTGAAATAGTTAAAGTAGCTGGATATCCTGTTCCAGGGTTAATGTATCTTTGAGTTGTCATTACAGAAGCTTGCACATAGTTTAAGCCGCAGGCGGTATTGCTATAGCTCATTCCTAAAGTGCCATTTCCATCTTCAGGTTGATTTTTATTTATAGCACAAGTTGCTCCTAAAATTGAGGTGTCGCAATTTTGGGTTGATTGACTAAACAAACAAAAGTTAAGGGTACTAAGTATTAAAAGGGTAAAAAGTGGTTTCATTGTGAGGGATATTGGTTAAAAAGGGTAACATTGGGATAGTAAAATTACCAAATTATTTTAACCTGCGTTTTAAACACTAGTCTTTGGCACACAAATTGCTAATTTACCACCAACTATAAAACAAACTACTATGAATTTAAAAACAGTATTACTCGGAGTAACAGTTGCATTATTTTGCAGCACTGGATTCGCTCAAACAACAAAAGCAAAAGTTAACAAGCGCCAAAATGTACAGCAGAAAAAAATTACCCAAGGCGTTAAAACTGGTGAGTTAACCAAAAAAGAAGCTACTGTTTTAAGGCACCAACAAAAAGACATTGCTGCTACTAAAAGAGCTGCTAAAGCAGATGGTAAAGTGACCAAAAAAGAAAGAGCCATCATTAATAAAAAGCAAAACGTTGCAGCAAAAAAAATTGCTACTAAAAAGCACAATGCCGTAGATCGGAAATAAATTTATTTCAACAGTATTTAAAAGCCTGCTATTTTCTAGCAGGCTTTTTTTATGCGCCTAACACTAAAAATTGTACTTTCGTTACAAACAAACACTATGGAACAATACAGCACCTTAAAAGAATTAATTGCCATCGATTCGCCAACGGGATATACCGATAATGCGAGCAAATATATTTTTGAGTTATTAACCAACTATGGATATTCTCCTGAATATACCAACAAAGGTGCGGTAAAATGTGCTTTAGGAGCCAATCCTACTTTGGCAATTGCAGGACATGTAGATACTTTAGGTGCAATTGTTTCGGGCATTAAGCCAAATGGAACTTTGGCTTTTTCTTTATTGGGTGGTTTATCTTTAACCGGAGCCGAAGGAGAATATGTTAAAATTGTTACTCATTCGGGCAAAACATTTACCGGAACCATTTTGTTAGACAACCCTTCTGTTCATGCCAACAGAGAGAAGGAAAACACACAACGGAGCATAAAAAGTATGCACATTAGAATAGATGAAGAGGTGTATACCAAAGAAGATGTAGAAAAACTAGGTATTGAGGTAGGTGATATTATTTGTGTTGATGTGAAGTATGAGGAACTTAAAAGTGGTTATATCAAATCACGGTTTTTAGACAATAAAGCTGGTTGTTATGTATTGTTTGAATTGGCAAGAAGACTAAAAGAGGAAGGCAAAGAAGCTCCCGTAGAAATTTTCTTTTCGAACTACGAGGAAGTAGGGCATGGTGGAACTGTTGGATATTCTAATAGTATTGAAGAATTGTTGGTAATTGACATGGGCGTTTTAGGAGATGATTGCCAAGGAAACGAGGTAAGTTGTTCTATTTGTGCTAAAGACAGTAGCGGGCCTTACGATTATAATTTTAGAAAGACTTTAGTGGATTTAGCACAAAACAATAACATCCCTTACAAGGTTGATGTTTATCCTTTTTACGGATCAGATGGCTCGGCAGCATTACGAGCTGGAAACGATTTTAGAGTAGCTTTAATTGGAATGGGTGTTGCAGCTTCGCACGGAACTGAACGAACACACATTAAAGGAATTGAAGCAACTATAGATTTGTGTTTGGCTTATATTAACCAATAATGACTGTTACTCCTTTTCATTTAGCAATACCTGTTTCAAACCTCGAAAAATGCCGAACATTTTACAGAGATGTTTTAAACTGTGAAGAAGGCAGGTCTTCAGAAAAGTGGGTTGACTTTAATTTTTTCGGTCATCAATTCGTTATTCATCAAACCGACACACTTCATAAAACAACACCAAAAAGCAATCCTGTGGATGGAAAAAATGTTCCTGTTCCTCACTTTGGTGTGGTGCTCAATTGGGCTGATTGGAAAACTTTAGCCAGTAGGCTAAAAAAAGAAAACGTTGACTCTTTAAGAATTATTCTAAGTATAGTTTTTTATTCCTTCGCTTCATCATTTTCAAAAATTGATTCGATAGATAAGTGAAATAATTTGGACATTTTAAATGCTAACGGTAAACTTGGATCAAATTTTCCTTTTTCTATGGCATTTATGGTTTGTCTTGAAACAGAAAGCTCATTGGCTAAATCAGCCTGAGTCATATCTCTTTCTGCGCGAAGAACTTTTAATCGATTTTTCATTTGTATCGTTTTTTTCCAATGAATAAACCAATCATATAGGTCAAACTTATCAAAATTACCAAAAAAGAAATCTGTGCATCTTGCGTAATTACATTAGTTTGATCTAAAAGTGAATAACCTAACCCCCCTACCACTCCGACACCTAAAGCAATGCCCATTGCATCCATTTGAATTTTCTTTTGAAGTTCGTCTAAAGAATTAATAAGTTTTCGATTCACCAAAATCATACCGCCTCCACATCCAAGGTTTATTAATATTGCTAAAACATTCAACACTGTGTTTTCGGGCCAAACAAACATAGGCCCAAATGTCGCTATTGCCATAGAAACCATCCAAAGTAATGACCAAAATTTTAGTTTTTTAGTATTAGACCTAACTTCCATATTCCATTTCTTTTCTTTCATTGTAAAATATATTTGATTTTTTGTAAAGTTTTATTGACACAAATATAGTAAACTAATTACAAATGACAAGCTTTATTTACATTTAGTTAAGTTTACCATTCTTTTTAAAGGAGAAGTTGGCGAGCAAGCAACACTGTTTTTTCTCGACCCCGAAGGAAATGTATTAGAGTTTAAAGCTTTTAAAAACAGCGATCAAATTTTTGCAAAATAAATCTCTACGCTTAATCATTCCTCCAAATTTGTCCGTTCGAGTATTTTTGAATTTTTCATTCAAAATGTATCGAGAACTCAACAAATTCCCATTTAAAATAGTTCTCGATACTATTCGCCAACTGGCGAATCACTCGAACGGAAAACCCGAATTACAAATAGCACTCCTTTTGTGTATTAAACGGCACATAAAACTATGCTGTGCAGTTTTTGTGTAATCATAAATACTGCGATAATAAAAATTTTAACCGAACATTGTCAAAATAAATTCATTGTAAACCAAAGAAAATAAATAATGACAAAATTAATCCCTCTTTTATTGCTTGTATCCGTTATAGTAAGCTGCTCAAACAACAATAACTCAGACTCAAAAAACATAGATAATCCAAAAGAAAATACCGATTCTGTTTTAAACCCATCACCCCATCAAGAGGAAACAGCTGTTTCTTCGGTAGAAGAAATTGAACCAGGTGACATTCCTTTAGATAGCCTGCTTTCTTTTAACTCTGAAGATGAATTGAAAAGAGTCTTTGGAGATAATATTAAAAGATCAACGGGTTATTATCCAGAAGGTATGGGAGAATACAACAACACCTTACTATTTCCAGATTCAAAAAACGAAATTGAATTTGTTTGGGCAGATGATTCCCTCACGTTTAGTGGCTTACTTTATTTTCAGCTACATGGTAAAAATACAAATTGGAAAACCAAAGACGGTATTACCATTGGAAGTAATCTTAAAACATTAGAAGAATTAAATGGGAAACCTTTTACCTTCTTTGGACTAGGATGGGATTTTTCTGGGATGATCAACTGGCAAAAAGGACATCTTGAAGACCGAAAAATAACTGGAAGCATAGCATATCCTGAAGATATTATGCCTATTGAATTTGAAGGCTTGTATGGTGATCATGACATTAGCAGTAAATCAGAACTTGCACTAAAAGCCCAATTGATTCTTGGTGAAATGACTTTGTCGAAAACAGAGTAGTAGTATTCAACTAATCCCATAAAACAGACTATTTTTCTTCCCTTAATTCAGCTAAAATTAGATGCCACCCCTCTAAATTTGTCCGTTCGAGTATTTTGAATTTTTCATTCAAAATGTATCGAGAACTTAACAAATTCCCATTTAAAATAGTTCTCGATACTATTCGCCAACTGGCGAATCACTCGAACGGAAAACCCGAATTACAAATAGCACTCCTTTTGTGTATTAAACGGCACATAAAACTATGCTGTGCAGTTTTTGTGCAAACCTCTTTTGCTGCTAAAAAGAAATTATAATTCTACATTTAACAATAACATCACCTAAAAATTACAGATGCTCTTACTTATTCGATTGTTAGACAAATTTATAGAAATATGCAACTTAGTAAAATTCAGAAAATAGCAAAGTTCTTTTCTTCAAAAGAAAAATTTATTGCCATTCAAAAAGAATCGAAAAAATGGGCGTTCACATGCTCGTCCTGTTCAAGAAAATCTAACATTTGGGATATTGGCGGTATTCGTTACAAAGCGAAAGGCAAACCAAGGGCTAGTGTTAGATGCCCATATTGTAGTAAAATTACTATGGAAAAAATAGTGAAAACAGAATAAACATTGCCTATAAAGAATATAAAATGCAGTTTACCAAAACATTTTGCCCAGAAGCATCAGGTTCTGGTTTATTTATCGCTATACCTGTAATCATTTTAATGGATTAGTTAACCCATATAAGTTTCTTACACTGTTATACAAATACTCTCCTTAAGTCAATAACTATAGATACTTAAAATGTTAAGCCTCCTATAAACACAAGGCTTTTTTATAGGTGCTGCTAGAGGTTTCTATTAAAACGAGGGGAGCTTCACTAAAATTTAGTGAACATTCTATAAAATTCATAGAATGCTTTTCAGTATTTGGCAACTATTTATTGAAGACACCTCCTGTTTTCAAGGACCAACAAGGCGCAAGACTATGCTGTGCAGTATTTGTGCAAGTAATAAATTGCATTAAATGCTTTTTTTGGACGAATATTAGAAAGAATTAAAACAATACATAATGCGGATAAAGAACACTAGTGTTCTTTATCCGGTTGTTGTGCGTCACTAAAAAACAGCCCTACAAATGACAATATGAGTAAGAATACAGTTAGTTTTTACAATAAATTTTCATTTCTATACCCCATAGTTGATGTATTTTTAAAACCACAAAAAAGGAAATTATTCCAAGAAATAAATAACCTACCCTTTGGACAACTGCTTGAAATAGGTGTAGGCAACGGTACGCATTTGCCATTATATAATACACATAAAGTCATTGGAATTGACACTTCCAAGAATATGCTCAAAATTGCAAGGAAACAAAAACTAAAGGATGTTAAAGTTTTACAAATGAGTGGGGAAAACCTTTTGTTTAAAGAGCATACTTTTGATTACATTGTTTTATCTCACGTAATTACAGTAGTTGATAATCCAGAAAAACTATTGGAAGAAAGTTTTAGAGTGTTAAAACCTAAAGGAAAAGTTTATATACTTAACCATTTTACACCAAATAATTGGTTGAGGCATATTGATAATTCTTTTCAATTTATTTCAAAAACATTTCATTATAAATCACTCTTTCAAATCAACAACTTGACCGCTATAAATAAGTTCAAACTTTTGAAAGAAATTAGCCTTGGCAAGCTTTCATATTTTAAACTTTTAATTTATACAAAGGCGTGAAAAAGAAATATTTCTTAATACTATTATGCTTGTTATGTAGTTTATTCATTTACTTGTTTTATCGAACAGAAAAAACTATAGTTAATGAAATATTTATATCATTAATATCATTTGATAGTTATACTGAATTGAAAAGCGGTATCAAAAATGCATTACCACTAAACGAATATATTTTTTATTCATTACCAGAAGGATTGTGGGTCCTCTGTATAACATTGACATCAAAATTCTTATTTCTTAAAGTTGGGAAACGAGAAATCAACTTGTTTTATGTACCACTTATTTTTGCAATTGGATTAGAATTATTTCAGCTCATTAACCTTACAAACGGACGTTTTGATTTTTGGGATATTGGATTTTCAATAATTTTTTGGGTAATAGCTAATTATTTAATCCCTTTTAAAGAAACAAGACAAAACATTCTCGCACCTTTTAACGTCAAGAGTTTTATCTGTATATTAAGTTATCTAATTGTCTATTTATCTCACGTATGGAAATAGCGAAACGAGAAGAGAAAATAAATTTATTTGGCGGTATAGAAAATCTTTCCATTTTTCATATTAGCGACATTCACTTGTGGTTTTCAACAGCTATATTAGATAAAATTGAAGCTATAATTACGTTAAATAGCCCTGATTTAATTGTCTTAACGGGTGATTATTATGATTTTCCTAAAGGAGCATATAATTTTAAAAAATTTCTCTGCAAAATTTCTCTATCAACTACAGTAGTCTTTATCAAAGGAAATCACGACACTTTATATGGGCCTAAATTATCAAAGATACTTTCAAATATTCCAAATTGTTTTTCTGTAGAGAGTTTACTTTATAAATATAAATCAAAACAAGGATATACTTACAATATCACATCTTGGGGTAATAGGTATAGTTTACCCAAAAACAAGAGTGAAAAAAACATTGTACTTATCCATAATCCTGAAAAAATCAACATCAAAGAGCTAGCAAATATCCAACTTATACTTGCCGGTCATTTACACGGTGGACAATTTACTTTCTTCAAAACAAAGAGCGGTTCAAATTTTCCAGGTTGTATTTTGTACAAACATTGTGTAGATAGAAAACAAATTAATAATACCACATTAATCGTAAGTAAAGGCTTGGGGGACACATTCCCTTTTAGATTTAATTGTCCTAAAGAGATTGTAAGTATAACTATCGAATAGTAAAGCGAACGCACAACACCGTATAAAATTAATTGCTTGTTTTAGCTTACTTATGAAAGTCCTCACTGACTTTCTATCTGTGATTTATTTGCTAACTTTAGTGCTTAAACCACGCAACTAATCTTATACAAACCGTTGGCGGTCATTAGATAAAATACACAAATAGAAACTGTAAGAATAATCCGTAACTTTGTATTAAAAGAGAATTGTGGCAGAAAAAGCATACATAACACCTAAGATTTTAACATGGGCTAGGGAATCCGCTAGAATGCCATTAGATGTTGCTGCCTCAAAAATCGGAAAATCTATTGAAATATTAGAAGAATGGGAATCTGGAGTTAGTCAACCAACTATCAAACAAGCAGAAAAACTAGCGAAGATTTACAAAAGACCATTTGCACTATTCTTCTTACCCGAAATACCTAAAGACTTTCACCCTTTACAAGACTTTAGAAAATCAGATTCAATTCAACTAACTACAGGTTCAATATTTATTATTCGTGAAATTCAGCAAAAACAAGCTTGGCTTAGTGATGTTCTTGAAGAAAATGGCGAAGAAAGATTGCCATTTATTGGTAAATACACCATAAATAACTCTCCTGAAGAGGTTGCAAAAGACATACTTTCAACTCTAAATATTAATCCTAATAATTATGCGGAAACAAACCCTATTAAAGAATGGGTTAACAAAGCTGAACTTAATGGAATATATGTATCTAGAACTAGTTTCATACATTCAAGACTAACCCTTGACAAAAATGAAGTGCAAGGATTCGCTATTGCGGACCCATATGCTCCTTTCGTTTTTGTAAATTCTAAAGATTGGGCTGCTCCACAGCTATTTACTTTAATTCATGAGATAGCACATTTATGGATTGCTGAGACAGGAATTTCAAACGAGATTGAATTTGAGCAAACAAATTCAAAAACACATCCCGTTGAAATATTTAGTAACGAAGTGGCTGCAAATATTTTAATGCCTAAAGAAGTAATTCTCAGTTTAGACCCGAGTACATTCGATAATTCTAAAGAAATTTTTAGCATAGCAAAAACCTTAGGCGTTAGTTCCTTTGCCCTTTTATATAGAGCTTTTAACCTTTCTATTATTAATGTAAATAAATATAAATCTTTAAAAAATCAAGCTACTATTGATTTTAAAGCTTTTCTAAAAAGAGAAGAATTAAAAAAAGAGAAACAAAAAAAACAAAAAGGAGGACCTAATCCATACCTTTTAAGACTCAACAAAAATAGCAGATTATTTACTCAATTTGTACTGGACGGTTTTAAAAGTGGATTTGTGGAACCAACCCAAGCTAGCTTTCTTTTAAACACACCGATTAATAAGTTTAATAAGCTTGAATCTCAATTATATAAATAATCATGGCATCAAATAAATACTTCCTAGATGCTAATGTACTTATTCAAGCGTGGCAAAAATATTACTCACCAAAGATATGCCCCGATTATTGGGAAAGACTTAATGAATTAGGTTCTAAAGGTATTATATCACTACCTGAAATGGTTTATGAAGAAATTTCAAGGACAGAAGACGATTTGTCTGATTGGCTAAAGAAAAGTGATATAAAAAAAGTAAAAATAACAGAAAGTGTTACCTCATGCTTAAAAGATATTTATTCTAAGAACGAAAAACACAAATTGTTAGTTGACAATAGAAAGGGGCGTTCTCTTGCTGACCCATGGCTAATTGCTCATGCTATGAGTGAAAATGCCATAGTAGTTACGAAAGAAATATTAATCACTCAAGCAAATTCTAAAACTATCAGAATACCAAATGTTTGTAGCAACATGGGAGTCCGCTGGATTGATGATTTTGAATTTATACAAGAACTAGATATTCAGTTCTCCTGTACAATAAAGGTCTAAAAACGAACCGCCAACAATGGCTAAACGTAATGCGGGTTTTCTGCTAAACGGAAGGTCAGTGCATTTAATAAACTCCGCCAAAACTTTGTTTTGTCGTTTTATCAGAAAAAAGTTAAACCCCAAAGACAAAACTTTGGCTAATTAGGTAAACGAAAATATGTACTTTTAAATCGCCCTACAAAAACATAGATTGGGCGTTGTAGGTAATAGAAAATGGACACAGACCAAGAATTAGAAAAGCAAGAAAAAAACATTAAGAAATCTTTACTTAAAGTTTTCCTCCCAATAATTGCTATTATTATTCCTATTCTATACTTCCAGGAAAACGACCTTGACCGAGTGAGACAGGAATATGAAAAAATAAGAAATGAAGAATACCAAGGGCTAGTATTAAAAAAGAAAGAAGCTGGAGACTATCCCCGAGCTGAAAGATATATTTTACTGAAAGATTACCGTAAGATTCACATCTCAAAAGATCTATTCGATATAATTACGGCTGAAGATTCAGTATCTAAAATCGAAGATTGTGATTCTATTTATTGTTACCTGAAGAATGGAGAGATAGCAATTGAAGATATTAATGAGTTTAGAAGAGATAAATATTTCAATTTATTAGATAAAAAGAAAAAAGAATAACAACCTACAACAATCTCTATATTTCATTATGTTTTAGTTTTCTTATTTTTGACTAAAGCCAAAAACAAAACGAAAACATAGAGTTGTCGTTGGCAATAATAAAAAATCCAAGTAATTGTTTCTATATTAAAAAAAAGCACTACTTTTGTAGTCGACTGGTCTAATATTGAAACTGATGAAAAAAGAAACTGTAGATTATATTTTAGAAATTGGAACCGATCTTATTAT
>CAJQON010000002.1 GCA_905479995.1 uncultured Flavobacteriales bacterium
ACTAGCGCATCTTGCACACCTGCATACCAAGAGTAACTTTTCATAAATGAAATTGGCAACTCAAATGAGTTAAAAATGTGCAACATTGCAACTGTAACAAACGTTGCTATAAAAAACCATATGGCTACATATAAATGTTGAACTCTTCTGGCTAAAATGGTCGCAAACATGTTCCATCCAAACACTACCCATATACCAGCTATCATAATATCAATCCACCATTCTAATTCAGCATATTCTTTCCCAGAAGTCATTCCTAATGGTAAAGTAGCTACAGCACAAACAATTATTAATTGCCAGCCCCAAAAGTTAATGTTACTCAACTTATCACTCCACATTCTGGTCTTTAATAAGCGCTGTAAAGAATAATGAACTCCAGTAAAAATTCCATTCCCTACAAAAGCAAAAATTACTGCATTGGTATGCAGTGGTCTTAACCTTCCAAAAGAAATATATTTAAACCCTAAATACTCATTAAAAAAAAGCGGAAACGACATTTGTAGAGCTACAATTAGTCCTACAACCATTCCGGTAATTCCCCAAATTATTGTTGCATAAGCAAACTTTTTTACGATGGCATTATCGTACTTAAACTTTTCCAGTTCCATTTAAATTATCTTTTAGTTGATTGTCTTTTAGCTGTTCATCGTCAAATAGAATTCTAACGGATGGTGTGTAATCATCATCAAACTGACCATTTTTTGACGCCCATAAAAAAAATGAAAGAAATACAATTGCAATAACAACACTAACTCCTATTAACAAATAAATTACTCCCATTTTTTTATGAACTAACCGCTATCTAAAATTATATGGTAAAGGTAAAATGCAACGAAAACAGAAGATGAAATGCAGGTCAGCATTAAAACTGATTTTCATCAGTTTTTTTATCAAAACGATATTGCAAAAATTATAAACGCTAAAATTATAACTTGAAGCAATCTCATATAAAAATAAGATTAGTTCCTCGTTACACTTCATTCATTGCAATGACGTAGTTTATTTATTTTTATTAGAAATTCTTATTACCATAAAATCGAATTAATACAGTTGCTATTAAAACCACCGAAACAGAACTTAGTGGCATCAAAATAGCAGCAACCAATGGCGATAATTGGTTCGTAATTGCAAAAGACAATCCAATAATATTATAGAGTAAAGAAATGACATAACTCACTTTAAGAACTGACAAACTGTACTTCCCAAATTGAAGAAATTCAGGAATTTTCGCAAACATTCCTGCATCCAATATGCCATCGCAAGCCGGGGTGAAATTGTACACATCTTCAGAAATTACAATCCCTACATCGCTCTGCTTTAAAGCTCCAGCATCATTCAACCCATCACCCACCATCATAATGATATTGTGCTCATTTTTTAAATTCTTGATGTAATTCAATTTATCAATTGGTTGTTGATTAAAATGAATATTTGAAGCATTTTGAAAATAAGTAGATAAATTCTTTTTCTCATTATTATTATCACCCGATAACACATGAAGGTTGTAATTATGATTTAAACACTGAATTGTTCTTTCAAATCCCGTTCTGTACTTATTCTCTATTTGATAATAGCCTTTTACATCACCAGCTATTTTAATATAAATCCGTGTTGATGACTGATTTGGTTCAACTGTATTTTTAACCCATTCTTGAGAGCCAATATAAATTTCTTTCTCATCTAATTCACCACAAATCCCTTTACCCGAAACCTCTTTAAAATTGGTAATTCCATCTAAAAAAGCAACATTTTCTTTTAAGTAATCATAAAGTATTCTACTCAAAGGATGTGCGGAATTTCTTACTAATGACATTATTAATTCTTCTTCATTTTCTTGAAGTGTTTCACCAATAAATTTTATGGATGCTTGATTTTGAAAAGTTAGGGTCCCTGTTTTATCAAAAACGATATCAGTTACTTTACCTAGTTTTTCTACTACATCAGCATTTTTTAAATAAAGCTTATTTTTCCCCATTACCCTTAAGGCATTTCCAAATGTAAAGGGAATTGATAGTGCTAATGCACAAGGACAAGCAACTATTAACACTGAAACTATTACATTAAAAATATGTTCGGGAGCAATAAAACTCCAAGCAACTCCTGCTATTAAACTTATTCCTAAAACAACGAGAATAAAGTAATGACTGAGCTTAGTGTTTATATTTTCTAAATTATTATTGTCTTCCTTTTTAAAGACACTTTGGTTCCACAACTGTGTTAAATAACTTTGATTTAAGGTATTGGTTACTTCAACCTCTATACTATTGCCAATTTGTTTTCCTCCAGCATAAACTTGATCTCCATTTTTTTTAGAAATATGTTTTGATTCTCCTGTTACAAAGCTATAATCAATGTTAGCTTCCCCTTTTATAATGATTGCATCTGCAGGAATTACCTCATCATTTTTTATTAAAAGTTTATCTCCAACCAGAACATCTTTAACAGGCTTTATCACTTCCTTACCCCTTATTAAAAGGGTTATAGCTAAAGGGAAATATGATTTATAATCTCTATCAAAAGATAAGGCTTGGTAGGTTTTATCTTGAAACCATTTGCCTATTAATAAAAACAAAATAAACCCTGCAAACGAATCCATATAACCAGGTCCATTTCCTGAAAAAATATCATAAACACTTTTTAAATACAACGTTACAATCCCTAATGAAATTGGAACATCTAGATTTACAACTTTATGCTTAATAGCTTTAAGTGCAGAAAACAAATAATCATTAGCCGAATAAAGAATTACAGGCAATGAAAATACAAATGTTAATGAGGTAAAAAACTGCCTATATGAAATTAAAAATGTTTCATCGGGATTTAAATATTCAGGAAAACTAAAGAGCATAATGTTTCCGAAACAAAAAAAAGTTAGCCCAAGTTTTAAGTAAGTACTCTTGTTACTTGCCCTTGAAATATTCTCCGAATCAAACTTAACAGTATATCCAACCTTATCAACCAAAACAGCTAAATCACGCAAACTAATCTCATCTACATTAAAAGTAATTAAGGCTTCTTTTTTTAAAAAATTAACCTGAGATGAAATTATTCCCTTATCCATCTTATTCAAGTTTTCTAACAACCAAATACAAGAAGTACAATGGATACTTGGCAAAAACAGTCTAACAACTCTGGTATTCCCATCAATAAAATCAAATAACGGATTGGCTATTTCATCTATATCTAAGTATTTATATTGATTAGAATTTTGTTTATGATTTTTAGTACCAGGAGTAGTTTCTAACTTGTAAAACTGATTAAGATGATGACTATTTAAAATTTCATAAACTGACTTACAACCATTGCAACAAAAGTTTTTTTCTTCAACTTTAATTGATTGGTTTTCACAATAATCACCACAGTGATAACAAGCTATTATTCCATTATGTTTCACCTTACAAAGTAACACTCGAATGGAGCTATTCGGATATGACTTAAATCATATTCCTTTATGATGACAATCAGGCTAAATCAGGTTTACAACTCCTAAAACTCACAAACAACAACACTGTCAGACGGATTTTTTTAGTCCAAAACAAATCAAACGACCAAGCAACATTTTCTAAACTCCTTAAAATTATACTTATATTGGCGCTTTATACATCAACATATGACAAAGACTCAACAAGCACAACCGAAATTTCAGAAGGAAGGAGAGTTTGCTAAGGTTTTAAAAAGTAGGGTAAACGCCTATTTTAAAGACAATAATATTTCTAAGCATTGTAATACAGAAATGGTGTTTAAAACCATTTTTTATTTAGCGTTGTTATTTACGGTATATTTTACCATTCTATTTGGCCCTTTTACGGGTTGGGCTTTATTGGGCTTAGTATTTTTATTGGGTTCTACTTGTGGTTTAGTAGGTTTTAATGTTGGGCACGATGCTATACACGGTGGTTATTCCTCTAAGAAATGGGTGAATAATTTACTGGGTCAAACATTTACTGCTTTTGGAGCTTATGCTCCTAATTGGGCGTTTACACACAACCTTTGTCATCATACTTACACTAGTATTCCGGGTGCAGATGGTGATTATACTCCTGCTCCTATCTTACGATTTCATGAGGATACTGCTTGGAAACCTATACATCGATTTCAGCACATTTACGTTTGGTTTTTATATTCTATTTTTACTATTGAATGGGTATTGGTTAGAGATTTAAAACAGCTAAAAAAGAAACAGCATTTAATTTACCAAAAACCACCACTTAAAAAAGGTGCTATGACAAAGCTGGTAATTGCTAAGCTAATTTATTATGCCAATGTGTTTTTATGGCCGGCCTTGTTATTAGATGTGCCTTGGTGGGGAATTCCTGTTGGATTTTTAGTAATGCAAGCAGGCTTAGGTCTTACCCTATCATTGGTATTTCAGTTGGGTCATATGGTAGAGGATATGCCTAAAGATTGGCCAGATGAAAATGGAGTATTAAACCAATCTTATACAGAACATCAATGTTCTACTGCGGTAAATTTTGCTACACGTAGCTGGTTTGCTTCGTGGATGACAGGTGGTTTAAATACGCAAATTGAACACCACCTTTTTCCTAACATTTGCAGCATTCATTACCGTAATATAGGGCCAATTGTTAAGCAAACTGCAAAGGAGTTTGGGGTTGGATATAGAGAGTATTCTAGCTGGCCAAAAACGGTAGCATCACACTATAGATTGCTAAAAGGTTTAGGGCAAGAGATTAAAGCTTAATATTGAAATTAAATTTTGATTAATTAAAAAAGCCGCTAACTTTTGTTAGCGGCTTTTTATACTCGTTTAGTAATCCTCAGTCATTCTTACGCCTTAGTTTGCTGCTTGTTAAAGAAACGATACTTGAGTTTCTCTACCAATAGGAACAATACTGGAACTACTATTAAGGTTAGGAAGGTAGCTATGAATAAACCATAGATAACGGTCCATGCCAATGGCCCCCAGAATATAACGTTGTCTCCACCAAAGTAAATATGAGCATCAAATTCGCTAAACAAGGTGTAAAAGTTAATGTTTAATCCAGTAGCCAGTGGAATTAACCCTAGTATAGTTGTAATTGCAGTAAGTAATACTGGACGTAAACGTGCTTTACCTGATTTTACAATAATTTCTTTTAAGGTAGCAATGTCCAACTTATCTTTTGGTCCAAGGTTTTTAGTTTGCTTCATTCGGTTTATTAATAGCTCAGTATAATCTAACAGTACTACTCCATTGTTTACTACTATTCCTGCTAGTGAGATTATGCCCATCATAGTCATCATAATAACAAATGGTTTACCGGTAATTATTAATCCACCAAATACTCCTATTAAACTTAAAAAGATAGCCAACATAATAATGGTTGGTTTGGATATGGAGTTAAACTGGAAGATTAGTATTAGAAAGATTAATCCTAATCCAGTAAAGAAAGCACCCATTAAAAATAGCATTTGTTTTTCTTGTTCTTCTATTTGCCCAGTATAATCTATGTTTACATGATCTGGTTTGCCTTTAAAGTTTTCCATTTCGCTTTGCACTTGTTTTACGATGGCGCCTGCATCTGTAAAGCCAGGACTTAATGCAGAGTAAACGGTTACTACTCTTTTGGAGTTTTTGTGTTTAATGGAACTAAAGCCCGAATTGTTTTTAGGTTTGGCTATTACCGAAACAGGTATTTCTTTTATTTGACCTGAAGCCATATCTCTAAATGTAATTTTCTGATCAAACAAAGCACTCGTGTTGTACTTATCCTTCTCGTTAAAACGCACGTAAATATCAAAGTCATCACCGTTTTCTTTGTATACTCCAGCTTTTGCACCAAATATTGAGTTACGAAGCTGCTGTCCTATTTGAGATGCATTTACTCCAAGTTCTCCCGCCTTTTCTCTGTCTATGTCTACCAACATGGTAGGTTTAGATTTGTTTACGTCTATTTTTAATTCATCAATACCTGGTATGTTTTTGGTGTTAATAAATTCTTTCATGCGCTCAGCAGTTTGTATAAGTTCGTTGTAGTCCTTTCCATTTAACTCAATGTTAATTGGATAACCAGCAGGAGGCCCAACGGCTTCTTTTTCTACCGATATGGCTACTCCAGGATATACATCTTTTAAGGCTTCTTGAATTGTTTTTTGCAAGTCTTTACTGTCTTTGCCTCTTCTAAATTTATACTCGCGCATGGATGCGGTAACTTTTCCTTTGTGCGGCATTTCTGCTGCCGACCCTCCATCTGTTTGAGGGTTACCTGCTCCTTCACCAACTTGTGATACAGCACTTTCCACTAAAAAGTTGTAGTCGCCATCCATGTATTCGTCTGCGTTAAGCAAGGCATATACTTTGGTTTCTATTTCTTTGGTTATTTTATTGGTTTTTTCTATTGCTGTACCTTCTGGATATTCTATGTAAACAATAATTTGGTTGGGTGTATTATCTGGAAAGAATTCTACTTTGGTTCGTTGACTGGAAACAGAGCTTCCAAAACCTCCAAAAGCAACAAATAATAAAATTACGGTACTGATACTAACTACATATGGTCTCCATCCTCTTAAGGCCCAACGCAATATTTTTTCGTAACCACGCTCCCACTTGGTGAGTACTTTTGTTTGAAACCATTGTACCGATTTTCTTATTCCTAAACGGTATAACCATAAAAGTATAGCGGTAACTAACATAATGCTACCCAATGCTCGATTGTCGCCACCAAATACCATTATAAGAATACCTAACCCTCCTATTATAGAAGTTAAATAGAATACTTTTTTAAGGGGCATTTCTTTTTCTTCGGTGGTCATAAAACCTGATACTAAAACGGAATTAAAAAATATGGCTACTATTAATGACGATCCTAGAACCACTGATAGTGTTATGGGAAAGTACACCATAAATTCGCCCATTACTCCCGGCCACATGCCTAAAGGAACAAATGCTGCTACGGTGGTTGCGGTACTAATTATAATTGGAAAGGCAATTTCTCCAATTCCTTTTTTGGCAGCTTCTACCCTTCCCATTCCTTCTTCGGTCATGAGTCGGTAAACGTTTTCTACTACTACAATACCATTGTCAACTAGCATACCAAGCCCCATTATTAAACCAAATAATATCATGGTGTTTAAGGTGTAACCTAGCATGTCTAATATCAATAAGGACATTAACATGGACATGGGTATTGCAAAGCCAACAAATAGAGCGTTTTTAAATCCTAAAAAGAACATAAGTACAGCAACTACGAGTATTATCCCAAAAATAATGTTGTTTACTAAGTCATCAACCTGTCCTATTGTTTTAGAAGATTGATCGTTGGAAACGGTTACTTTTAAGTTATTAGGAAGAACATCTAGTTTTGCATCCTTTAATATTTGTTCTACTTTTTCGGCCGCAGCTACCATGTTTTTACCAGCTCTCTTTTTAACATCGAGCATTACTACTCTTTCGCCAAACTCTCGAGCATAAGTGGTCCGTTCTTTTTCTTTGAATTTAATTTCGGCTAAGCTTCCTAAGTAAATAGGGTTACCGTTTTCGGCTTTTACTACAAAGTTTTTAAGCTCATTAGGGTTTTCTATTTCACCGAGTATTCTAATAGTACGTCTTTGTCCACTAGCCACTAGGTTACCTGCCGACATGGTTACGTTACCTCCGTTAATGGCATTAACAATATCAGTAAAACTTACTTTTGCTGCCATCATTTTGTAGATATCTACAGCAACTTCAACTTCTTTGTTTTGTGCTCCTCGAATGTCTACTTGTTTTATTTCTTCTAGTCCTTCTATTTCATCTTCTAAGTATTCGCCAAACTCCTTTAGTTTTTCTACCGGATAGTCACCCGATATGTTAATATTTAGGATGGGTATTTCTTCAGACATGCTTAAATCAAAAGCATTAGGCTCTACTTTGGCTCCATTAAAGGTTGGCCAATCTTCGCCCGATGTTTCTGCATCGATTTTGTCTTTTACATTTTGTTTGGCCTGCTCTACAGTAACTTTCTCATCAAACTCTACAATTATCATGGAGTAATCTTCTTGCGATGTAGAGGTTATTTTAGATACATTACTTACCGTTTTTAGTTTACTCTCTAATGGGTCAGTAATGAGCTTTTCTATGTCTTCGGCCGTGTTACCAGGATATAAAGAACTCACATATATTTTAGTTTCTTTAATTTCCGGAAAGCTTTCACGAGGCATACTTGAATAAGCACCTACTCCTAAGAAAAGAATGATGGCCATAGCCACATAAATGGTGGTTTTGTTGTTAATTGCCCATGAGGCCAACCCAAATTCTTTCTCGGTATTTTTCTTTTGTTCTGTCATGGCTTAATTAGTTCTTGTCAATTTTAATGGCTTGTCCATTGCTAATACTTCTTGCTCCTTCTATCACTATTTCATCTCCACTGGTAATTCCTTTTAACACTTCTACTATATCTCCTTGCGATTGACCTGTTGTAATAATAACTTGTTCGGCTGTTGCATATGCTCCTTTTTTATTTCTTACAACATAGATGTATTGCTCACCATTAGCGTTTTCTGAAATTATACTTTGCGGTATTAATAATGCTGTATCGTTGGTATAATCATTAATTCTTAGCCTTGCCGTTAGGTTAGGCTTTAATGTTTGGTCTTCATTAATTAGTGGAATTTCAATTTTAAAGGTTCTGTTTGCTGGGTTAATGTAGTTACCCACTGCACCAACTTTTGCTTGTATTGTTTGACCAGTTACTGGAAATGAAACTTCTACGTTTTTATTGGTTGTAACACTGGCAATGTATCCTTCTGGCACATTGGTTTCTATGTACATGCTGTTTAGGTTAATTACTCTAAACAATGGGTTAGCTCCAGGACTTACCAAAGCACCCTGCTCAATAATTACCTCATCAACCACTCCTGTAAAAGGTGCTTTAACGTTGGTTTTTGCTATTTGTTCTTGCAATTGGTTTACCGCTTTTTGTTGTCCTTCATAAGCAGTTTTGGCTTGTAAAAATTGTATTTCACTTCCAATTTTTTCTTTCCATAAACGCTCTTGTCTTTCAAAGGTAGTTTTGGCCAAATCACGTTGTATTTCTAGTTGAGACAGTTGCTGACTTAGTCCTCCATCATCAATTTTAGCCAATATTTGTCCTTTAGTTACTTTGTCTCCTTCTTTAACAAACACTTGTTTTAGTAAACCAGCATATTCTGGATAAACCACCAACAAGTTTTTGGTGGTTACGTTTCCTTGAAACTCTAAGTAATGGTTAAATACTTCTTCTTTAACTTTTTTCGAAGAAATTAATTCTATCTTTTTATCAGTATCTAATTCCGAAATTCTATTGTCGAGTTGCTTTAATTGTTCAGCATACTTCTTTTGTTCTTTATCAATTTCTGTTCTAAATGCTCTTACCTCTTTTAAGTCGGTAGAAGTTAAAACAGTTTCTATTGATTTTTTATCGTCCCCACCACATCCTATTAAAAAGAGTGCTATAACTGAGGCTGTAATAATTTTATTCATTGTGTATTGTTTTTAGTCATAATGATTTATAAGTTTCCAAATGATTTTTGCAATTCTGATTTGGATTTAAGCACACTTAATAGTGATTGTATGTATTTTCCTTCTGAATTTAAATATTGATTTTGAGCTTGTGACAATTCTAAACTTGAAGCCACTCCTTCTTTGTATTTAATTATTGTTTTATCGTAAATTTTCTTGGCCAACTCTAAGTTTGCCTTTTGGTTTAAGTAGGTTTCATATTCTGTTTCGTAATTGGATTTTGATACTTGGGATTGGTAGTTTAAGTTTTGTTTTGCCTCCTCAGCATCTATCATTGTTTTTTCATATTCTAACTTTGCCTGACTCATTTTAGCCAAACGTGATCCACTCGTTAGTATAGGCAAGTTTAATGATGCTCCAATAACGGTTGTTGGATAAAATTTTCCTCCACTAAACATGTCAAACTGATTGTTCATGTTTGTTTGAGTATGACTCAAAAAGACATTCATAGATGGTAAAAAGGAGTATTTTTCTTTTCGCAAGCTCAGCTTCATCAACCTTAAATTGCTTTCCATTAGTTGAAAATCAACATGATTGTTAACGTTAAATTCTTTGTTTAAGGGCTCTAATGAGACTTCATTTACAAAAGTTTCTATTCCATCAGATAAGGTAATGGTACTGTCAATATCCATTCCCATTTGAAGCTTTAATAATTTGGTAGCAAATCTAATTTGTCCTTCTGCTATTGCTACAGCTGTTTTCAATTCGTTGGCAGTAAGTGTTAGCTGATCAACATTTTGCTCTTCTACTAATCCTTCATTATACAATGCTTTCGTCTCATTTAATATTTGCTCTGTAGATTGGTAAGACTTGACCAATACAGCAGTGTTTTCTGTTGCTACTAATACGGTAAAGTAAGCTTGAGTAACAGCTTCTTTTAGTGCTACCTCAGTTTTAATTTGATTGTTAATAGACAATTCTTTGTATGTTTTTGCTGCTTGCAAACCAACTATGTATGATCCATCAAAAATTAATTGAGATGCAGTAATTCCGAAAGTATTGTTGTATTCTAATCCAAATTGAAGTTCTGTTAATTCATCTGCTGGTGCAGCAGGATTAAATGAACTTGCTGGCGCTAAGCTTACTGGAATATCTAAAAACTTTTGCACTTTAGCTTCAGCAGACACTTGAGGCAAACCCATTGCTCTAGTTTCAGCTACTTTCCTTTTGGCAATAGTAATGTCTAGTTCCGATTTTTTATTGCCATAGTTGTTTTCTAAAGCATAAGCTTTAGCCTGCTCTAAGGTAAAGTTACCTTGCTCTTGAGCCAAGGCATTTAAACTTATGCCGAGTATACTTAAGGCTACAATAATTTTTTTCATTTCAGTGTTTGTTTACTTTATATAATTAATGATGTCCATTAATTTAGAGTTGTTGAAGTTAAATGAAGAGATGACTCTAACTCATCTTTTGATAATGACACATTACTAATACATTTTTTAGGTTGATCAACTTTTCTTTCTTTAAAAAACTGTTTACTAAGCTGTATCATATTCTTACACTTCCACATAACGCTATTTTAATCAATGGATAATATATCTAACTTTTCATTTTTGATAATGGTTTCTAAATAATCCAATCCTTTTTTATTACAGATACCACTAAAGTGATAGTTTATAGCCTCAAGATGCAGTTTATCCATGCTCATCTTTTTGCTTAATTCACTTTCGGTATTCATAATGTTTTCTACCAAAATCATGTAGATCGAGGCTACTACTTCAGAATTGATATTTTTCCGATAATAACCTTCTTTAACCCCTCTCTTCAAATTATTTAACATTACGCCATAAACAAATTCTGTTTTATGATCGAGTAACATTTTCCATGCCTCAGGATGGTATTTTTGAATGTCGTAAATTACCGCTGGATGAATGTTGCCTAGTTTAGTATTAACACATTTTGTAATTGCAATTAATCCATCTACTGCATTGTTAGATGCTTCAATTGCCAATTCAACCATTTCGCGTTCATCCTCCATACTTAATAGCACCCCTTTATTTACCAAGTCTTTTTTATCGCTTACATATAAATAGAGTGATTTTTTAGACATGTGCAGTTTGCGTGAAATGTCATCCATCGTTAAACTTTTAATTCCGAAAGTCATAAACAGCTCTAATGCTGCTGCAACCACTTCTTTTTCTTTAGCCTTATCTTCCATTTTATATTATTATAATACAAACGTAAGAAACATTTAATGAATAGGAAACGTTTTTTGTATATTTTGTTTCCGAGGAGTCATTAAAACAATTTTAAGTAGTTTTGTTGCTCACTCAAACCAAACACCTCAATGAAATTTTTTATCTTAGTTAGCCTTGTTTTAAGCTCATTATTTAGTTTCTCTCAAACTTTACGTGGAACCGTAAAACACACTGCCAACATACTATCCAAAGCCAACGATTCTAGTGGTGTTATTATTCAAGTTAATCCTGGAGATGATTTTGTGATATCGGATGTTTCTGATTCTAATTTTGTAAAAGTATCGTACCGAAAAAAAGCCAGTACTTATACTGGATACATTAATAAAAAAAATGTTAATGCAGATGAAGCTTATGAAAACCACCTGAAGGTTTTAAAGGCTAAACAAGATTTAAAGGATGAAAAAGATCGCTTTTCGACACAAAAAAAAGTGGAAAAAGATTGGGATGGCTTTGTAAAGGATAAAAAAGAAGGCTCTTCTAAAAAGTAAGATTCCAACTAATTTAAATTAACGTTTTACTGGTTTTATTCCTATTTTCTTTTTTGGAATAGCTCCTATTGGAATGGAGTGAAATTGCATGAATTTACCGCGTTGGTTGGTAATATAAAACACGACATTATTGTTGCTTTTTGATCCTGTTTTAACAATCTGAATGTCTAAACAGGTTTTTTTATCTTTCTCTTTCATTACATGTAAACTGTTTGCCCAAACTCCATCTTTAGACGCGTTTACTTTTAAGCCTGGTGAAGACATAGATATAAGTTTTATATAAGCATCTGCATCAAAATCAAAATTATATTGTTTTACAGATATGGTATATTCATCTACATATGGGTAAATGTGTGCAATTTGCTTTTGAGCATTTAACCTAAACGAATATTCGTACATGAATGCATTTCCACCTTCTACTGGTTTATTTTCAGTATTACTAACCGACATAAACAAACGGTAAAGATTACCATCGTCACCAGTTTCTCCATTAACAACCAATTTAAAAACATAGCCACCTAAATCTGGGAGCAATTCTCCTTCTAATGGATTAATAGGACCAATAGAGTACCACTTATCATCAAAAACAGCTTCAGCTCCAAAGGTTTTTGTGCTTATTAAATTTCCCTTTTTATAATTCCCAACGGGATCTTTATTTTCTTCATCTTTTGTCGAAAAACTGCCTGCACCATACAACGAAAATTTTGTTTTGGTATTATATCCTTGTCTATTCTCATCATGCTTTCCCCCAGTGTTTGGGTCAAAAATTCTAATGTAAAATGGAGCCTTTTGATCTTTGGGTACCGAGAAAAATACCATTTGATTAAAATCATCATCACCATATTTTAAACTAGCCTTATTGCCAAAGGTTACTAAAAAAGGAATGTTTTCATTTTTTGCAGGAACACCTTGGGCCTTTACCTTATAGTTACTAAACAAGATAACAATTACGAATATAAAAATGGTGTTTTTCTGCATGTAGATTTTATATCAAAATTTGAGCCAATATAGCTATTTAAAAATAGAATGCTTTCTTGAACTAAGTAGTTTGGTAATCCCTATCATATTATTGTTTAATAATTTTAAACGCTACCCTCCTATTTTTCGTTCTTCCATCGGAATTATCGCTTCCGTCTTTATTAAAGTTTGGCGCTATCGGATTGGTTTCTCCATAACCTTTAGGTATTACTTGTTTTTTATTTACACCCATGCTCACCATATATTTCACTACACTATTGGCTCTCTTTGTAGAAAGTTTTAAATTGTATTTATTACTCATTTTGTCATGTTTTTGCCGAGTATAAACTTCATTTCTTGCTTTAAAACTTTGTTTTGCTTTTTCAATATTTCTATACCCATCAGTATGCGCACCAATTTCAACAACATTGCTTGGGTGTTTTTTTAAAAAAGTTATCAATTGGCCTAACTCCTTTTTAGATGCTTCATCTAACTCAAATCCATTAAATGCAAAATTAACATTGGCTAAAACAACACTCACTTCACCAGATAAGTCACTGTATAGCATGTCAATATTTTGTGTGTTAATTTTACCAGCCTCAAACACCTTGACTACCGCATTATTGAAACCATCTTTATGAGCCAATCTAAACAGTGCTATTAAATCAAAAGGGTTATTTGTTTTTGCCAGTAAGTAGGTATATTGATTACTTGTAGAATCGTAAAACTCTTGTACTTTATTGACATACCCTTTTAGCAATTTTCTATTATTTTTAATAGATGTTTTAGAGGATAATAACTCTAAGGAATAAAATGATTCGTCAAAAACATGCAGTTGTTCGGCATTAAATCCTGCATAATTCAATTGTTCTAAAAACTCCTGTTGTTCTTGTTGATGCGTAATTAATGTATTCTCTGATGAAACAAAAACAGTTTTATAAAAACAGTTTTTTTGTATTGTATTCTGCTCTTTATCTTGTCCAGAAATTAATATTTTGAGCTCTTTAAATCCACCTTCTAAATATTTATGCCCCTTTTTATCATTTTTTACAATTGCAGTAGAATCTCCATAATCAATATAATAATCGTGTATTTCGTATGCATTCCATTTACCCTGAAGTACCTCAACTGTAAATAATTCATGTGAAGAAATAGTATCTAAACTAATTACTTTGGGTTGAATAATTTCTTCAATTTCTAATTCGTAAGTCGCTTCATTTACAAATGTAGCACCAACAAAAGGATCTTTAATATTCAATTCAACGGTATAAAAACCAGATTTCTCATAACAGTGGTATGTTTCTAGTGATCTTTCTTTATGGCCATCTCCAAAATCCCATTCGTAAATCATTGCCACTGAATCTACATTAAGAGTAGCTTCTTCAAAAAACTCGTAACACAACAATTCATTCACTAATTCTTGGCAATCGCTAAATTCTGGATAACTAATATTGAGTTTATAAATATCGTCTGATCCTGCTCTATTAGAACAAAAATAGCCTTCATTTCCAGTGCTATTGTGTACCAACCCAAAATCATCAAAAGAAGAATTAACAGTTGTGTCCATTAATACTGGAGTAGTCCAATCATTATTAATGTTGTTGCTTGAATATATATCTAACCCTCCATAACCACTTGTTCTATCTGAAGAAAAATAAAGTTTACCATTGCCCTGTATGGTTGGAAACACATCATTGAATTCACTATTAATAGGAGTTCCTAAATTAATTAAAGGACCACAAACTCCACCTACTATATTTGAGTAATACACATCTAATCCTCCCTGGCTACCTGGCTTATCGCTAACTACAAAAAGCTGTTTACCATTGGCAGATAAACTAGGCTGACCAACATTGTACTCAATGCTATTAAATGAACAAGGCTCAATATCCGACCAAACGCCATCTTTTAAAGTTGTTTTATATACGCCAAAACCATTGGAAGAAGCTGTTCTGTTTTTAAGTTTTCTATTAATGTTTTGGCTTCTTGTAAAGTAAGCTGTATTACCATCTGTTGAAAAAGTAATTGGGCCATCATGAAAGCTTGATTTTAATTCAGTACTAAAGAGTTGAATTTTTTTTACTTTAACCCCTTTTAAAGGCACAAAGAAAATATCATCCATTTGTTTCTTGGATTTTTCATCTACAAATGTTAATGCCTCATTTTTAGGATTTACGCCACAAAATACTAATCCGTTTTTATAATATACTGGAGCATAGGCTCTGTTCGAAGAATTATAAGAAACTCTTTCTATGGTAATTTGATCTTGACCAAAAGTCAAGTTAATTGTCAAAAGACAAAACACCAAAAGCAGGTATGGAAGTTTAACTATTCTCATTAAAAAAATCTTGGATCAAATGTTTTTACATTATATCTAAAATCGTAGCGCAAAAATATTTCATGGCTACCATTATTGTATTGTTGTAATTTTGAGATGGAGTGATCGTATGCGTACCCTAAAATAAGTTGGTCTGATGCATGGAATTGCAACAAGCCAACTATTGCATCTTTTGTTCGATAGGAGACTCCAACACCCACAAAATTATTAACATCAACCAAACAGTTTAAATCCATTTGAAATGTTGAGCTTGGCAAATACCTAGACAGGATGGAAGGTTTAATTTTTACTTTATTTACTTCAAATGATAATCCAGCTTCTAGCAAGTAATTGTATTGCTTAAAGTCATTTTTGATGGCATAATTTTTTGATGCGCCATCAAGATTATGCTGTAAAAACATAGGCATTGAAAAACCAACAAAATACTTGTTTGTATTGTAATAAACTCCAGCACTAAAATCAGGAAATATGTATTGTGGTGAATCTTTTGAAAAGACATCATCATTAGCATTAGTCGTTACAACTTGACTCCATTGATTGGAAGCAAAAACTGCGCTTGCCGAAATTCCAAATGATAAATGATGCTCTTCTTTTACTTTTAATTTATAGGCAAAGGATCCTGAAATGTTGTTTTCTTTACTCACTCCCAAAACATCTCTTAAAAATATAATTCCAAAACCTAGCTTCCCTTTTAATGCAGGACCATGAATGGTTAAGTTTTGAGTAGTTGGAGCTCCCTCAATTCCAACCCATTGATTTCGATAGGATAAACTGGCAGAGTAAAAACCTAATTCGCCTGCATAAGCTGGGTTAATAGCGAGTCTATTCATCATATAATTGCTATTCAGCGGAACTTGTTGAGCCAACATTGGTAGACAACACACTAAAATTGATATGATAAGTATTAGTTTTCTCACTTCTTTAATACAATAAAACCACTCAAGTCTTTATTTAAACTAGGTATTTTGAGGGTATAGTAATAGGTGTCTTCGGGCAAATCGTCTCCTGATTTACTTTTTCCGTTCCAATCATTTTGATAATTATGCGATTGATATAATTCTACTCCCCATCTGTTGAATATGATTAACTCATTTTCTAACAAGTCCAATCCTTCAATTTCAAAATAATCATTATTGCCATCATTGTTTGGTGAAAAACCATTGGGTATTTTTAAATCAACCATAGTAATTATCACATCATCATAGGCATCAATACATGTTCCATTAGCAACTCGCCATTCAAAAATATTTGTACCAACTTCCAAATTCTCTACCATTGACTTTGGATCGTTATATGTTTTAATAAATCCATTTCCTGCACTAATAGACCAAACTCCCAAGCCAACAGCAGGAATATTTGCTTCAAAGCTGGTTGAATTAACTCCATACAACTTTTGATCTTCACCAGCATAGGCTGCTGGAGGTATCTCAGCAGTTATTGTCATGGTACATGTGTTGTTGTTTCCAGCTACATCTGTTACAATCCAATTAACAGTTGATGTTCCATAAGGATATATATCTGAAGCATTATTAGTGGTATTGTAATTGTTTACTACTGAACTAACCACGCAATTATCGCTAAAAAGAGGAAGAGGAACTGTAACGCTTGTATCGCAAACAACAATGTCATTCGGACAAGTTATTGTAGGGTTTTCAGTATCTAAAACACGTACAACAAAACTACAAGAATCTGCATTTCCTGCTAAATCATAAACTATGTAGGTTACACCAGTATATCCAACATTAAATGCCGTTCCACTAGCATCATTTAAACCAGACCCAATAGTGGCGCCACTAAAAACATAGCTTATGCTATCAATACCACAATTATCGGAAGAAGAGATTGGACCTATATTGTTTACAATTGAAGAACAAACCCCTAAATCGTTTGATATAGAAACACTGTTTGGACAGAAAATACTTGGAGCTTCAGCATCAATAACTTCAATTGTAAAAGAGCAGCTATCAATATTACCAGCAAAATCTAAAATATAATATGTTATTAATGTTGTACCGTGGTTAAAAGTATTGCTACTGGCATTGTTAGGACCAGATCCTATGGTTGCTCCCGTTAAATTATAATAAACAGTATCTACTCCGCAATTATCATTCAATGAATTGGGTTGTATCCCTGAAACAACAGCACTACAAAACCCTGTATCATTATTTACAATACGGTTACTTGAACAGCTTATGTTTGGAGCTACACTATCTATAATATTAACAGTAAAAGAACAGCTATCTACATTTCCAGAATTATCTGTTATTAAATATGTTACGGTTGTTAAACCTAAATAAAACACCGAACCACTTGCATCATTTAACCCTGAACCGGTTGAAGCGCCACTTAATTTATAACTTATACTAGCTATAATACAGTTTTCGCTAAAATTAATTGGAGCAATATTATTAATAACATTACTACAAGCTGCATTAGATGTGCTCATACTTAAGTTTCCGACACAACTTATTGTTGGTTTTTGATTATCGATAACTGTTACCAAAAAGTTACAAGAGTCAATATTTCCAGATTGATCTATTGCAAAATATTTAATTGTGGTTATGCCAACATTAAACATATTTCCACTTGCATCATTCGGTCCAGATCCTATGGTTGCTCCCGTTAATTTGTAATATACAGTATCAATTCCACAATTATCGTTAATTGCACTAGGAGCAATTCCAGTTACAATTGCACTACAATTGTTTAAATCGTTATTAACTGTTCTATTAACTGGACATGTTACAATAGGTCTTTTATTATCATTTACTTGAACTGTAAAAGAACAAGAATCTACATTACCAGCTAAGTCGAACAAATAATATTTTACATCGGTTATACCCAAGTTAAAATATACTCCACTAGCATCATTGGCTCCCGAACCAGTTGTCGCTCCTGATAAAAGGTAACTCACACTGTCAATTGCACAATTATCATTTACTGTAGTTGGTCCAATTCCAATTGCTGAAGTTCCACAGCTATTTGCATCGGTATATAAAACAACAGCACCTGCACAAGTAATAGTAGGAGCCACAGAATCTATAATTGTTTGAGTAAATGAACAGGTATTTGTATTTCCTGCCAAATCGTGTATGGTGTAGGTTACGGTACTTACCCCTAAATTAAAAGCTGTTCCACTAGCATCGTTTAAGCCTGAAGCTATTGTAGCTCCAGATACAACAAAGTTTACGCTATCTATTGCACAGTTTTCTGTTATTCCCACAGGGGCAATTCCAGTAATTATTTGGTTACAAGTTAAATTTGAAGTGCTAGAAGATTGGTTGTTGGGACAAGTTATAATTGGGTTTTCAGTATCTGTTACAGTCACAGTAAATGAAGATGAATCTGAATTGCCTGCTAAATCAAAAATGTAGTATCTAACTGTAGTTATACCAACGTTAAAAGAGGTTCCGCTGGCATCATTTAATCCTGAACCAAGGGTTGCTCCGGTCAATACATAACTTATACTATCTACTCCACAATTATCTCCAGAGGTTAAAGGAGCAATTCCATTGATAACTGCTGTACATAAATTAATGTCATTTGTATCATTCTGATTACCGATACATGTAATAAATGGAGCTATAGTATCTACTACAAGTAAATTAAAACTACAAGAATCAACATTATTATTTGCATCGGTAAGGTAAAGTGAAATAGTTGTTACGCCTGAAGTCACAATTGTTCCAACAACTGGTAATTGTTTAACACTAACTATTCCACATGAAGCAACGGGCGTTGCTAATCCGGTATAGTCGGGCAATGCAAATTGACAACTAGCATTAGCCGTATCGGTTTGGTTAGCTGGACAACTTAAACTTATTGAACATGAATTAAGCCTAGCAACAAAACCATTGTTTTGCAAGTCACTGTTTATAATAATGGTTCCAAAAGTAGTGGCTAAATCGTAAAATCCACCTGAATAAACTCCACCAAAATTATCAAAACCTATACTCAAACCTTGATCATCACCAGTACTTCCTGCTGTTTTTACCCAATTAAAAACTCCTGTATTTTTTCTGCTCATCACAAAAACATCAGTCCCACCGGAACTAGTCACAGAATTAGCGCCACCATTAAATGATGTAGTACCATTGTGATATCCAATAGTTATCAAGTTTCCGCTTCCATCAACTTCAATTCCCATTCCCTCAGAATCTAAGGCAGTATTATTTTGTTCAAGGGTAACCCAATCTCCCAGACCAGTCGCTAAAAAAAGTTTAGATGTAAAAATATCTTTTGCGGTTCCAACAGAAGGTACCACTCCTAATCCTGGAAAATTAATAGATCCTCCTCCTAATCCTCCAGTTAAATATAAACCAGTTGCATCAATTGCTATACCTCTAGCCAAATCATTTTCAACGCTCCCTATAGCTTGCGACCAATTAAAATTAAAAGTAGCCTCATCAATTGAAGCAACCCAAATATCTACTGTTCCTGCAGCTCCATTATTGTTATCGGGCGGGCTAATACTTGTAGGTCCAAAAGTCCAAGTAGTACTTCCGGCAGATCCAACTGCGTAGATAGTTGTAGCATCTACAACAAGATTAAAAGCCTTAACATATCCATCTCCAGAACCAACAATAGTTTTTACATTAATAGCGTTTCCAGAAAAATCAAATTTTGCAACATAACCGTCTAAATATGAGGCTGACGCACTCCAAATAACTGGAGCTAAAGGAGGAAATGTAATGTCATCAGAAAATCTACCAGCAACATAAATACCATTAGCACCTGTGGTAATTCCAAAGCCTATACTGTTTCCAAGTCCTGAAGAACGAGTAACCCACAACAATTCTCCACTAGAATTATAGGAGGCTAAAAACATATCTCTTGTAACTCCGGTTGGTGTTTCAGTAGCAGTAACAGATGTAGCAACACCTTGAAAATTTACAGTTGCATCATAAAATTCTCCGGTAATATATATATTCCCCAAAGGACCAATAGTTATTGCTTCTGCTTCAACTGTTGCCCCTATTCCTCCAATTTTAAAAGCCCAAATTACGTTTCCTGAAATATCATATTTAGCTACAAAAGCATCTCTTTGCCCTAATGAAGCAGACATATTAGGAGTTCCATTCAACCCCATGGAAAACTCTCCTGAAAAATCTCCTTCAAAATAACCGCAAGCATAAGTTTCTCCGTTTACTGGGTTGGTAGTAATATCTAGTGTTTTCTCATCAAGGTTAGATCTTAACTCATTGGCCCATTCCCAACTAATTTGAGCAGTGCTACTTGAAGCACTCAATAGAAAAAATAATATGTAAAAATAATACTTCAATGATAGGACAAACAATCTCGTAACCCACGAATATAGTACAAATTGGCGAACTATACAATACGATTGCATAACTACAATATTTTTCTTTTTATGGCTTTTTTTTAATTAGATTTGAGTTTATCATTGTCAACAATTGAAATTTAAGGGTTTTTATATTACGTATATCGCCAGTCTACTTGTCATTTTTTCAAGTACAATACCCATATTTGGACAATCCTATCAGTTTTCAAAATACAATGTAGATCAAGGTCTTCCACAACAATATGTTTACTCAATAAACCAAGATAACAAAGGCTTTATTTGGGTAGGAACTGGTGAGGGAATTGCTAAATTTGATGGTGTAGACTTTACTCCTTACACAGAAGAAGAAGGTCTGTCAGAAAATTTTATTTCGTGCTCAGCCCAACGTCAACAAAACCAAATTTGGTTAGGGCATAACCGAGGAAGCATAAGTAGAATTTTAAATGGAGAAATTACTTCGATTGTATCAGACACACTAGTTAACAGTAAGATTACTTCCATAATTGTTGATCAAGATAATTACGTATGGGCTACTTCACAAAATGGGTACTTGATTAGAATAAGCCCAAAGCTTGAGGTTTTTCGGTTTGATTTATTTTACGACAAAAAAAACATTACCGCGATTACCGGAAAAATAGAATCTAATTTATTAATTGGAACCAATGAAGGTTTATTCTCTTACGAATTAAATCAAAAACTTGAACCTGTAAATAAAACAGCTATTGAAGCTTTTAAGACGAAAAGCATACAATGCATTACATCGAGTAAATCCATCACAAATAATTTTTGGGTAGGCACTCAATCCTCAGGTTTTTACCAACTAAAATATACTCAAGAAGCTAAATATAAAGCGCGTCATTACAACGATGACTCTCTTCTTTACTCAGCATCAGTTAAACACATTGAAGAAGATAAATTTAACAATATCTGGATTTCAACATTTGATGGTTTATTCAAGTTAATTTACAATAAAGAAATAGATGGAATCTCCAAATCTGTTCTTTATAACTCAAAAAATGGATTAGGAAATTTCATTAATAAAACCTTAACAGATCGAGAAGGAAATACCTGGATAGGGATGTATGGAGAAGGTTTAGCCATGTTAAAGGATGAAATTTTTACCTTTTACCAACATGATTTTGATAAAGCTCCAAATGATACAAGGTCATTTCTTATAACCGATAGTATTCGATGGTACGGAATGTCAAACGGCTTACTACGCGTATCCACAAAAAACAAAAATGAATATAAATTTTACTGCAAAGAAAATGGCTTTAAAGATGTAGCTGTTACACAAATAATTGCCAAAGGCGAAGAGTTATTTTTATCTACAGATGGAGAAGGCTTATATCGATTTAACCAAACAACAGAAAAATTTAAAAAAGAATATTTAATTACCTCATATTTAGCTAACAAAATAAACAAGTTTGAAGGATACAAAAACGATTTATGGATAGCAACGGAAGGTGGCTTAATAAAGAAAAACCTTTTAAATGATGAAACTCAATTATTCAACACCAACAATGGATTAAAACACAACTCCATTCATGATGTTATTGTTTTAAAAGAACAAACTGTAATTTCTTCGCACAGCAATCATCTTACTTATATTAAAAAAGGTGAAGTTACCCACCAGTTAATTTCTGATGAAGCTCAAATTATGGATGTTATAGCCATGACTACTGATTCAGAAAAAAACTTATGGTTAGCCACTTTAGGAAATGGTGTTTATAGACAAGTAAAGGATAGTTTTATTCAAATAAATTCCGCCAGTGGATTAAATTCAGATTACTGCTATAGTATAATTGCTGACAACAATGGTGGGATTTGGGTTGGGCACAGAGGAGCATTAAGCAGAATAAGTGTAGAATCTAATTTGGTTGATGTATTTTCTAGTAAGGAAGGAATTATAGACGACTTTAATGCTAGAGCTACATTAAAAGATAAATCGGGTTTTATTTGGTTTGGAACCAACAAAAGAACAATAAAATTTAACCCAGAAAAATTCATTAAAAATACCATACCTCCTATTGTTAGTGTTAAAAACATATGGATTTCCGAAAAGAAAACAGCAGTCAATCCAATTATAGAACTTCCATATAAATTGTACAAAATTAAAGTAGAATTTATAGGCGTGAGTTTTAAAGAACCTGAAGGAATTAAATACCAGTATTTTTTAGAGGGCTACGATTTAGATTGGTCGGAAAGTACATTTGACAACTCAGTAACTTACCCAAGATTAAATGATGGAGAGTATACATTTAAAGTAAAAGCTTGTAATACGGATGGATATTGTTCTGAAGAAACACTTGGTTTTACCATAATTATTGCCACCCCTTTCTGGAAAACTTGGTGGTTTATTTCTTTAATGTTTTTACTAGTACTAGTTCTAATTGTTTATGTTATAAAAAAGAGAGAAGCCAATCAAAAAGCCATTCAAAAAAGATTAGAAGATGAACTAGATTTAAGAACAACTGAAGTAGTTAAGAAAAGTGAACTACTCGAAGAAAAAAACAAAAACATTACCGACAGTATAAATTATGCTCTTCGCATTCAAAAATCGATATTACCAAGTGATGAATTGCTAAAAGAACATTTTCCTGAATCGTTTATTTTATACAAACCAAGAGACATAGTAAGTGGTGATTTTTATTGGCACCAACAAATTGGCAATAAATTTTTAGTTGCCTGTGCAGACTGTACAGGGCATGGTGTTCCCGGAGCATTTATGAGCATGATTAGCAGTACGCTCTTAAAGGAAATTGCCAAACAATACAGACTAACAAATCCTGCTAATTTTCTAACTAAGCTTGATGAATTACTTAATAAAACATTGGTTCAATCTGATGAAAAAAGAATTCATGATGGACTAGATCTTTCTTTGTGTGTATTTGATTTGAAAACAAATGAGCTCAGTTTTTCTGGAGCATATAGACCCGTTATTATCTATAAAGACGGTATTTTAGAACGATTTAAGACTTCTTCTTTTTCTATTGGCGGAAACGATTTTATGGAAAAAGAGTTCAAGACAACCAAAATTCAACTAAAGCCTGGAGACATCGTATATTTATTTAGCGATGGATATCCTGATCAATTTGGTGGGATAAAAGGAAAAAAAATGTACCTTAAGGGCTTCGAAAGTGTTTTAAAAGAAAATTTACACCTTCCGATGGATGTTCAACGAGAAAATTTGAAAGACTTTTTACAAGACTGGAAAAAAGGTCAAAAACAGGTTGACGACATTTTAGTAATGGGAATAAAAATTAGTTAAAAATTGGAAAAAACAGTACAATACGAACACTGCCAAGAATTTGTTCTTAATGAGTACAACAACATTAAAGACAATCTTGGAGAAGACGAAAAAATCGTCTGCCAGCATATTGGTACTTTTAAGCAAGACATCCTAATTTCTATTATCTCTTTATTAGACCATGCTTTAGTTGAAAATTGTGAACCCAAAGGCTTGTCTAAAAGATTAAGTTACATTACCATTGAATCAATTCAGAACATTATTCAACACTCCGACAACTTTCCAGATGATGCTCAATTGGCTTATTTGCTAATTATAAAAAACAATGATGGTTATCAATTAAAATCATCAAACACAATACTAAACAATCAAGTAGATAAGTTTTCTTCCAAAATGGACGCTCTTTTAAAAGAAAAAATAAGTCATTTAAAAGCACTTTTTGAAAAGAAAATGAAATCTGGAAAAATTAATAAAAACGGTAGAGCTGGAATAGGCTTACTCACGATGGTAAGCAAAACAGGCAAAGAATTTAATTACGACATTATTGAAATTACCAACGACATGTCTGTGCTAAATTTTGACCTCAATTTAAAATATAAAAATTACCCATGAAAAACTCAATAGAAAGAACTGCAACGGACGACAAGCCCGAAATTCGCTTTAACGAAAGTTCCAACACATTAACTATAGTGGGTAATTCTTATCCAGAAAATTGCTCCGTAATTTATGAACCTATTAAGAAGTTTATAGAAAACCTAGACCTCCAAAAAAAGTTAACCGTATCGTTTTATTTCAACTTACTTAATTCCACCTCATCGGTTTATGTGGCCCAAGTTGTTATATTAATTGCCGAAAAATCTCAAGATGGTTTAGCCACTGAAATTGATTGGAAATATGATGAACATGATGAAGAAATGTTAGATTTAGGTCAAAAACTAGCTTCAATTTCTAAATTGGACATTAATTTTATAAGCGTAAAAGACTAAAAAATTACGCTCTTTTTTAGCCTTCTAAAATTTATCTTTCCAACTAGTTTGCCTCAAAATATCTATCTGTAAAGTTTTTCAGTGAGTAAAACTTCGTTTTCGGTAGTTACGTTTAACACATACAATCCGGAAGGCATATGATTTAACGATAACAAGAAATATACTGGGCAAACTTGAACTTAGAAATACCGCTGAAATGATACGCTACGCAATAGAAAATCAATTTAATGCATAAGCCTTTATTTTAACAAAAGCTAAACAAAAAATAGCAAACTTTATATGTCAACTCTTTTAATACTTATATCTTTGTCTCTAATAAATATTTCAAATGAAAAAAGTTACTTTCTTGTTCGTTTTGTTTATCTCGTTGAGCCTTCCTAAAATAGGATTAAGTCAGATTGACGAAGATAAAGTTGGTGCATGGTACATGTATTTTTTCAATACCACCTTAAAAGAAAGTCCATGGGGTATTCAAGGAGATATTCAATACAGAAATTGGGATGCTGGTGGAGATCTTGAACAGCTACTTCTTCGTGGAGGATTAACTTATAAGCCTAAAAATTCAGATATAAAATTCACTTTGGGGTATGGCAACATAACCACTGGGTCTTATGGAGCTGATAATTCTACCACATCAGAAAGCCGAATTTACCAAGAAGCATTATTTCCAGCTCAATTCGGAAATAGAATTTACACGAACCACAGATTTCGCTACGAACAACGTTTTGCTAAAAATCAGAACATGAGAACGAGGTACAGGTATAACCTGTTTGTAAATGTTGCCTTAAATAAAGCTGCCATGGAAAAAGGAACCATTTACTTAGCTTTATACAACGAAATATTTATTAACGGAGAACGAAACATTGGTAATGGAAGCCGAGTTGAAATATTTGATAGAAA
The DNA here is from genome assembly GCA_905479995.1 of uncultured Flavobacteriales bacterium. Classification (GTDB taxonomy): domain Bacteria; phylum Bacteroidota; class Bacteroidia; order Flavobacteriales_E; family Vicingaceae. The sequence continues at coordinate 25,898 of CAJQON010000002.1, forward strand.
TAGATTTTATAGTGCCTTAGGTTATAAATTGAGTAACAAGATTAAAGTTCAATTGGGAATAATGCGGCAGGTTACCAATAGCTGGAGAAAAAATCAGCTTCAACTAAGCCTCCATCAAAAATTCTAACACGCCCACCCCTACTTATCTTAACAAAGAAGTCTATCATTCCATTAGTGGAGTGTTTATTTAGTAATTTGGAGATAAAAGAAATTAACAATGTTGTTTATTGCCATATACTTAAAACTATTCCTCGTATATATGCTAATTTGCTTTTCTTGGAGAATTTGGATTTTAACCCAAAGAGATAAATCGAGTGTTTTTGTTGACTTTAAAAAAGTATCTAGGATCGATATATGGCTACCTTCAAAACTTCATAGTGAACTAGAGCCAAATTTAACATTGAACCAAATATTAACATACAACAGGTTAGCATTGTTTCACTGGTTAGGAATCCTATCAATATTCTTATTATCTCTTGTCATGACTATCATAGAATTCATTTAGAATTGTCCCAAATTCTATCCCTACAACTCAACTCCTTTTTTCACAACATCATGCAAACAAAAAAGCTCTTCAATATTGAAGAACTTAAATTGAACCTGAGTTGGGATTGACTTCGTCTTTCCCAACTACTAGTCGAGGTCAACATCAAAAACGAAATGCTTGTGGCATTTCAACCCAATTTATCGCAAACAAAAAAGAGCAAGCTCTATTAGCTTGCTCTTAAATTGTGTTTGGAGCTTTTGATGCTCTAGTACCTGAGGTGGGAATCGAACCCACACTCCAGTGGAACACGAGTTTGAGTCGTGCGCGTCTACCAGTTCCGCCACTCAGGCATTTAATGGAATGCGAAAGTAAACATCAATTTTTAATTGCTCAAATTATTAGAACACTAATATTTAGACTCTTCCTCAAAATTCTTTTTTACATATATGCATTTATCCCTATTATTTTATATTTTCGCCCACTACTAAATAAATTAAACCTTATCATGCGTATCAATAAAAAGTTACTGGCAATATTCATTTCCAGTCTAATTTCGTTGTCATCTTATAGTCAATCTTTATCAAAACTAAGCGATGAAGAACTTGAGACAAAAAAAACAGAAGCCATTGCTAAAGAAGATTTTGAATTGGCAAAGCAAATTAAAATAGAACAAACTTCTAGAAAATCGATTGATGATAAGTTAGCAGAAAAAAATGAAGCACTTAAAACTGCTTTAGCAAATGAGGATTACGCTAAAGCTGAACTACTCAAAAAGGAAATCAAAAAATTAGAAGCAGACAAAGCAACATATATTACACTTGAAGAAGATAGAAAAATTGCCATTTTTCAAGAAAACTATGACCAAGTAATGGCCATTGAGCAAAAAATGAACACTTTACGAACAGGCAAACAACCAAAAGCTACACCTCCGACTACTGTTCTCCCTACAACTTCAGAAACACCTAATAACTTAATACTCGCTGAAATTTATGGTACTAATTCTACAGCAAAATCAAATAGCACGGGATCCCTTAAAAAATCTACTGTCCCATTGTCTAAATACAGCTTTAATGAAAAAACCATCGCCAACATTGGTTATGGAATCAATGCTGAAAACAGTTACGACTATAGCTCTCCCAACTATTCTCCAGGAGGTGTAGTTTTTGACTTTAACGCAAATGCCTGGTGGATTAATAAATATTTAGTAGGTGGTATTTTTGAAACTTTCGGAATTATTGATGGTGGGCTGAACTTATCCATTGGTGGTCAAATGACTGCTTTAGCAGAATTTGATGCCATAATTCTTCCTTATACTTCTCTTGGTTTTGGATTCGGAATAAATGGTTATGAAGAAGAATTTTACACTCCACTAGTTTATAAACTGGGTACCTACATCTTTGTAAAGAAAAATAGAGGATTCGGGTTTTACACTGAATTTAATATAGACTTAATGAATGAATACCTTCCAAAATGGAGATTTGGAGTAGCTTGGAGTGGTGTAAAAAGAAAATACAGACGATAATTTAGTAGCACAGATATAAAAGACACATTATGAATACATTAAGAATAATTTCACTCATCATTTTAACGATAATAACTTTAGCTGGTAATGTACAAGCTCAAGATTATTTATCTAATGAAGAATTAATAGCTCAAAAAGCAGCCGCTGTTAGCAATTCTCAATATCGTTTGGTTAAAATAATTCAAGATGAAATAGCCAAAAGAGAAGCGGCAGCTGTATCACTAAACAGCATACCCAAAAGCTCTGAAGTGATCGCATTAGAAGAAAAACAAAAACAGGCAGTTGAACAAGAAAACTGGACATTGGCAAAATCAATTAAAGCTGAAAAAAATGCAGCTTTAGGGCTTGTTGAAATTGCCCCTGCTGGACAACCTAATAATGCTGCTTTAGGAATTACAACAAGTGTACCTCCTACTAAAGTTAACTTTGAACCACTTCCTAAAAATAGTAGAGAAACAGCTTTGCAAAAAATTAAATCAAATGATTATGCTGTACTAAACGCTTCAATTCCAGCACCAGCTGCACCAATCACACTAAATAGCGATGCCCCGGAAGCAAGTAAACTAAAACATACTGGAGAAAACGAAGCAGCTAAAGGATTAAAATACCGTAGAAGTTCATTATACACATTAATGGTAAATGATCCAGCAAGAATGCATGCTCCAATTATTAAAGATGCTTTTGGTAATTCTAAAATGCCTCAAAAATTTAACAGCCACAATATTGGCCCTTACTTAATTAATGGTCAAGCAAATTCTGATGATCAAACTGCTATTATTACGGAATACTTAAACACTAACAATGTTGCTAAAGATTTAATTTCTAAATGGTTTAATAGAAATAAAGAAGGAAAATTTAACTTAGATTTAATTGCAGCCCGAGGCATGTACGATGCTTCAGCTATTGATAAAGCTGTTGCAAATTCTAGCCAAAGAGGTAATGCATTATTAGCCGATGCTGGTGAAGAGTTAATTGGAAACACTTTTGTTATTATTAATGATTACAAATTTACCAGCAAAGAAGAAGCTGTTGCAAAAAGCAAAAAAGCTTCAGGATTTGCAAAGTTCGCTGCAGGATACATTCCGGGTGCAGGAGCTGCCATTCAAAAAGGAATAACTGCTGCCGAAACGGCTGCAACTATTGCTGGAAAAGGCTACTGGGTAAGAACAACATCCTATCTATATCGCCTTGTTTGGGATGAAGAAACTGCAGCAATTTTTTACAATAACTATTGGACAGATGAAAATAATTTTGACCCGACAAAAGTTGAAAGCTTTAACAATTCTTCTAATTTTAAACTTCAATTAGTGGGTTCTCAAACAGCTGGAGCAGATGTTCAATCATCAATATTTGCTGATAAAAATGAAGAGGATTTGATTAGAATGGCAACAGTTAAAGCAACTGATAGAGCAATTGCTAAACTTGAAAAAAAATATGAAGAGTTTAGAACTAAAACTCCATTGTATTCAACAGATCCATTAACCGCAAAAATTGGACTTAAAGAAGGCTTAGAAAAAGGAGATCGATTTGCGGTTTTAGAGCAAGTTTTGACTCCTGAAGGAAAAACAATTTACAAAAAAGTTGGAATAATAAAGGCAACCCAAGTATGGGACAACAGTCTTTCTCAAGAAGAAACAGCACAACTAAAAAAAGAAGGTAAACTAACCGAAAATCAATACTCCACATTTAAAGGAATTGGTAAATTTTATCCAGGAATGCTCATCAAGCAAGTAAATTAATTCTGCAGCCTTGATTAAGAGCATTTTAAACCAATAATGTTTTTAACATTTATTTGGCTTAAACTAATAAATTAATACATTTGCAGCCCCTAAATTATTTGGGTAAAGTATAAAAAATGTCAAAAATTAAATTATTCGCAGGGCTAGCATCCATGGATTTAGCAGAGAAAATCGCTGCTAAACACGGTATACCTTTGGGTAATGTAATTATTAACACTTTTAGTGATGGTGAATTTCAACCATCATTTGAAGAGTCTGTTCGTGGTGCAGATGTATTTATTATACAATCTACCATTCCTCCAGCAGACAACTTAATGGAATTATTGATGATGGTTGATGCTGCAAAACGAGCCTCAGCACGAAGAATTGTTGCCATTATGCCTTATTTTGGGTTAGCCAGACAAGACAGGAAAGATAAACCAAGAGTTCCAATAGGTGCAAAACTGGTTGCTAACATGTTAGCTGCTGCCGGTGTTACACGTATTATGACCATGGATCTTCATGCCGATCAAATACAAGGCTTTTTTGAAGTACCAGTTGATCATCTTTATGCTTCTACTATTTTTATTCCTTATTTAAAGAATCTTAATCTTCCCAACATTATGATGGCTTCGCCAGATATGGGAGGTACTAAAAGAGCTAATGCTTATGCAAAGTACTTAGATTGTGGAGTGGTTGTTTGTTACAAGCAACGTAAAAAAGCCAATGTAATTTCCGATATGTTTTTGATTGGAGAGGTTGAAGGAAAAGATGTAATTATTGTTGATGATATGGTAGATACTGCCGGAACATTAACTAAAGCTGCTGATTTAATGATGGAAAATGGCGCAAATAGTGTTAGAGCTATGACCACTCACCCAATATTATCAGGAGAAGCATACCAAAGAATTGAAAATTCAAAACTAACAGAATTGATTGTTACAGATACAATACCTTTAACTCAATCGAGTCCAAAGATTAAAGTACTATCAGTAGCTGATTTATTTTCTGATATTATGAAAAAAGTAACTAATCACGAATCGATTAGCGAAGTATTTATTGTTTAAAAAATTATTTAAAACCCAACTATAATGAAATCAGTAGCGTTAAGCGGAAACAAGAGAGCAGAAAGAGGAACATCTAATGCTAAATCCCTTAGAAAAGAAGAGAAAATACCATGTGTAATATACGGTGGTAAGGAAAATATTCATTTCACTGTAAATGAAATTAAATTTGAAAAAATAGTTAGCTCACCTGAGGTATATTTTGTTGATTTAGATATTGATGGTACTGCTATTAAGGCAATCATTCAATCTGTTCAATATCACCCGGTAACTGACAGACCAATACATGTTGATTTTTTAGAAGTAACAGATAAGAAAGCTGTAACTATTAAGTTACCTGTTGTTTTAACTGGAGCTTCAAAAGGTGTTTTAAATGGTGGTAAATTAAGAATGGTAACTAGAAAACTTAAAGTTAGCGGTTTACCTTCTGCATTGCCAGAAAATGTTGAGATAGACATTACAGAATTAAAAATTGGTGACTCTATTAAAGTAGAAGAGATTAACGTTGATGGCCTTACATTCTTAGATGCATCTAACGCAGTAGTTGTTGCTGTAAAGAGATCTAGAGTAACTGTAGCTGAAGAAGAAGAAGAAGGTGCTGAAGGAGAAGCTACTGCTGAAGGAGCTGAAGCTGCACCAGAAGCTGCTGCTGCAGAATAATTATTGAAATTATGAAGTACTTAGTTGTCGGTCTTGGAAACATTGGACCAGAATACGAAGATACTAGACATAACATAGGGTTTAAAATATTGGATGCTTTAGCTAAAGCATCCAATATTTTTTTTGAACCCAATCGATTGGCCTGCACGGCCACTTTAAAATTTAAAGGACGTACCTTTATTTTAGTTAAACCTACCACTTTTATGAACCTAAGTGGCAAAGCGGTAAACTATTACCTGCAATCAGAAAAAATTAAGCAAGAAAACCTTTTGGTTATTACTGATGATATTGCTCTACCTTTCGGAACCATTCGTTTAAAAGGTAAAGGAAGCGATGGTGGACACAATGGATTAAAAGACATTATTAAGGTATTGGGCAACGCCAATTATGCCCGATTACGATTTGGTGTAGGAAGTGATTTTGTTCAAGGAAAACAAATTAATCATGTGCTTGGAAATTTTGCCCCTGAAGAACAAATTGAAATGGGTGAACGACTAGAAAAAACTACAGCTGTAATTAAAGCCTTTGGAACGATAGGCTTAGGTAGAACTATGTCGGAATTTAATGGGAAATAAATTCCTTAATCAAATTCAAACACTTTTTCTTTTCTTCAAAAAACCCCATATGCCCAACAGTTTCTAACAATTCCAATTGACCTTTTTCAGCCAGTTTAGACTGTTCCTTTAAATCTTTGAAAGGCAAAATATTATCTTCTTTTCCAACAATAAACAATACCGGATAAGGTGCAAATTTCAATACAATTTCTCTATCCAATCTAATCTTCATTCCTTCTAAAGAAGCAATAACTCCTTGTTTTGTTGTATTTAAAGCTATTTTTTTTGATTTTTCTATCGCTAAAGTATTTGGCTTAACTGCTGTATTAAACAAATTCGGAATGGCTTCATCTATAAATATTTTTGGATTTCTCTTTACCACTTTAATGGCCCTATCCCTGTCTTTTTGTTTGGGCAATAAATCAGCTTTTGCCGAAGAATGGAACATACACAAACCTCTTACCTCATCAGGAAAACGCTCAGCCAAAGCTAAACTTACATAACCTCCCATAGAATGGCCAACCAAGTAGTATTTTCGCAACTTTAAGTGCTTTATCACTTCAAGTACAGCTTCACTCATTTCTTCCATGGTGTGAACGTAACTTAAACTGTCCGTTTTTCCATGGCCTAATAAATCAATAGTAACAACACGAGTGGTTGATGATGCAAGCTGCTTTTGGTAATAGTCCCAAACTGATTTATCACCCAAAAAACCGTGTAAAAAAACCACAGTTTTTCCTTTACCTGAATCTGTATATGAAACGTTAATACTCTTAAATGTTATCGTTTGGTTTTTCATTATAGTTACACTGTCATTCCAACCTTGTGAAGGAATCTTTTAATTAAAAATTTGATCATTTAAAAAGTCCCAATTTGGATTTTCACCACTTAGTAAATTTTCTTTCTTTTTTCTACTCCACTTTTTTAATTGTTTTTCTCTTTCAATTGCATGTGTTATATCATAAAAATGTTCAACGTAAATAAGTTTATAACAATAATATCTCCCAGCAAAAGTTTTTGGTTTTCCTTTATTTTCTTGATGCTCAAATAATCTTCGTTTCAAATCATTCGTAACTCCAATATATAAAACTGTTTTATCAGGATTAGTAGTTATATAAACATAGTAATTGCTGCCCATTAAAAAAGATTTCTCGACTACGCTGCTCTTAGCTCGAAATGACTAAGGTATTAATTTTATCATTTTAATTCCCTTTTAGTTATACTGTCATTCCGACCTTGTGGAGGAATCTTTTTAGTTAAGAACTAAAAACATTATTATTATTATCCATTTAAAGATTTCTCAACTCCTAGTTTCTGCGTTCGAAATGACAAGATAATTAAGCCATTAAAGCTTCAATCTCATCTGCTTCCAATGGAATGTTTCCCATTAAATCCAACTGCCCATTTTCGGTAATAAGAACATCATTTTCTAAACGAATACCCAAATCCTCTTCTGGAATATAAATACCTGGCTCTACTGTTAATATCATTCCTACTTCAAACGGACGATTACGTTCTTCTACATCATGAACATCTAAGCCCATATGGTGAGATGTTCCGTGCATAAAGTACTTTTTATATAAAGGACTTTTAGGATCTTGATTGGCTACAGCATCCTTATCTAATAATCCTAATCCAATTAGCTCATTTTCCATCAACCTACCTACTTCATCATGATAATCATTATGCAAAGTTCCAGGAACCAACATAGCAGTTGCTCCTTTCATTACTCTTAAAACAGCATTGTAAACGTCTTTTTGTCTCGGTGTAAATTTTCCGCTTACTGGTATACATCGCGTCATATCAGATGCATAATTTGCATACTCCGCACCAATGTCTAATAAGATTACATCTCCAGCCTTACACTCTTTATTATTATCTACATAATGCAAAACACAAGCACTTGCACCTGAAGCAATAATAGGTTCGTAAGCAAATCCTCTTGATCGGTTCATTAAAAACTCATGGGCTAACTCTGCTTCTATTTCGTATTCTTTCACACCTGGCTTTACAAAGTTTAACAACCTTCTAAATCCTTTTTCGGTAATGTTACAAGCATGCTGAATCGTATCTATTTCCAGTTGAGATTTGATTGGTCTCAATTTTCTCATAATTGGAGCCAAACGCTCGTATTCATGGTCAGGATATTTTGCTTTGCAATCTTTTCTAAATCTACCGTCTCTTGTTTCAACCGTAACAATTGCTCTTAAGTGCTCATTTTGGTTTAAATAAATATGCTCAGCTTCAGTAACTAAACTATGAAATATGTTTTCAAAATCGGTTAACCAACAAATGGTTTGAACACCAGATTGTTTGGTAGCTGCCTCCTTATCTAACTTTGCTCCTTCCCAAATGGCAATTAGCTCACTTGTTTCTTTTACAAAAAGTATTTCTCTGTGCTTTGGGTTAGATGCGTTTGGCGCAATAACCAAAATAGATTCTTCCTGGTCTACTCCACTTAAATACAACAAATCGTTATTCTGGCGAAATGGCATAAGCCCATCTGCGTTGGTTGGCATTAAATCGTTAGAATTAAACACTGCTACCGAGTTAGGTTTTAAGTGCTTTACAAAGTTTTTTCTGTTATTAATGTATAACGAATTATCGATTGCTGTATATTTCATAAGTCAAATTTTATAGGCTAACAAATGTAGTTATTCTGGCTGAATATTTTCTTCTGAAGAAGAGTCTTCTTCAGCGTCATAATCAAATTCTGTAGCTGATGCATCACCCACATTTATTCTCAACATATCTTCTTCTGAACTACCACTAGATATCAACCCTATCATCATAATAATATTGGTACCAATAATTACCCAAGCTAAAATAGCCTCATTAAAAGGTAAAACACCATAGTGTTCTACTATTTTACTAAACAGCAATATGGTTACCAAACCTCTTGGTGCTATTAACATTTGAGGAAATATTGTGCTCTTTAAAAACACCTTTAAGTTTAACGCTCTAGTTAAGAAAATCACGATCATTACCAAACAAGCAATAATGATGGATTCAACATCAAACAAACCTTCTAAATTCATGGTTAATCCAAACATTACAAAAAAGAACGTTCGAATTAAAAATGAAGTTTCGTTGGTAATAATTACAAACTCATCTCGAATTTCTTCTACCTTTTCTTTATTAATCAGCTTCTTTAAAAAGCCTCTAAAAAATGCATGGGTATTGTTTAAAACTAAACCAAATATTAAAATAATGAGTAAGGCCGAGTAATGGAAATACTCTCCTACGGAAAACAACAAAGCCAAAATTGCCAAAAACAAAAAGAACTTAATTTCTGTTTTAATTTTATGAAAAACATACACCAAAACATAACTCAGCACTACAGATAAAACAACAGAAATACCCACATTTAAAGAGATAGCTTCAAAGTATGTTTGTCCTGCTGGCGGTTCATGTATCCAGAATGCAAAGAGCATAATTCCAAAAATATCAGACAGGGTAGCTTCCAAAATCATAAATTCCTTTTTGGCAGGAATTAATGTATGAACACTTGGTATTACAATGGCACTACTAACTACTGAAAGTGGTATTGCATATAAAAATGCATCCATAAATTCAATGCTCTGCGTAAAGTAAAGTATAGAAGCAATTAATGAATTAGTAATTCCTAAAATTAATACTGACGTAAATAGAGCGGCTATTATAGTTCTAATTTTGTTCCGATGAATTTTAATATCTAAAGCCCCTTCTAAAACAATCATCATTAACCCTACTATACCTAACAAACCTAAAGAGTTTTCCAATTCAGGTATTGCAATGTCCATCGATTTTACGGCAAACTGCAAACCTATTCCCGTACCTATTAAAAAGATAACTGCCGGTATTTTGGTGTACTTAGATATTTGAGTAAAAATATACGAGAAGATAATTAACAAACTCGCAAATATGATAACTACGTAAGGATTATCCATTCGTCTAATTTTAATTCAAAATTAACAAAAACAGATTGGCTTCTTGGCGTTTAAAACTAATTTAAATCTGCAATTCTTTTAATGTTTAAGAACTTAATTTTACTATTCATTTTTATCATTAAAAAAATGCAATAGATTCTAAATGTGTCGTCTTATTAATCAAAGCCCTTAACAATAGGTTTTAAATGAATTTAGAATCAGAGAATAGAAAAAAACTTAAGGAATTTTTTGGCGAAGAGTATAATTCGCTAAAAAATTATGTTAACTCTAGAATAAGGGAAACTGCAAATAGAAGTGCAGAGGATATTATTCAAGATGTAGCATTGAAACTATTTTCTGGAGCGGATAGATATGGTCCTATTAATAATGTAGCTGGTTTTGTATATCGCTCAATGAGAAACAAAATCATTGACGTTATGCGAACCAATAAACCAACAGAATCAATAGAAGGTGAATCTGAATTAGCAGATTTGGTAGAAATGCTAGATCAATCAGCAGATAATCATCCTTCTGAAAAGATGATAGGTATTTTAAAAGCTTCTATTGACGAACTGAAACCACAATATAGAGATATAATTATTGCCATAGATTTTGAAGGATATACCTACAAGGAGATAGCTTCGGAAACAGGAATCCCTCAAGGAACACTAATGTCTAGAAGACATAGGGCGATAGGAATATTATATAAAAAATTAAATAAAGAAATTAATAACAATAAAATTTAACACTATGAAAAATTTTTTCACGCATAAAATGCGAAACAAATCTCCTCTAGAAATTGTTGGAATGGTAATATTTGGAGTCGTTGCTATAACAGGATTAGCCATTTTATTTGGCTTTGTAATTATGTGGCTTTGGAATTGGTTAATGCCAGAAATTTTTGGGCTAACTACACTTACTTATTGGCAAGCTGTCGGGCTATTTATTCTACTTAAATTTTTAGTAGGTGGTTGCGGAAGAAGTGGTAAAAAATCTTGTAAAGAGTCGGATAAAAAAGGCAAAAATAAATCTAAAACAGATTTTTCTAAATGGGAGCATTATGATGAATTCTGGAAAGATGAAGGAGACGAACTCTACGCTAAATACTTGGAAAAAAGATTTAACCCTTCAGGTTCTGATGATTTGAATATAGAAGAGAAGTAAACCTTATAAAACACTGTATTATGCAAGTATTAGTATTTCGATCAAATATTGAATCAAAAGAAAAAACTAAATCTTTAGAGCCTCTATTGGACACTCATAAAGATGTGATAAACTGGTCAATCGATCATGAAGACTGGGATAATGTAATTAGAATAGTGGGGTCAAAAAATCTAACTGAAGCCGATGTAATTAACATGATAAGGACGAATGGGTTTTACATTGAACCATTGCTTGAATAAGATTATAATTAACCTGCAACTACCTTCTTCTCAACAATAGGGTCTAACAATTCTATAGCTTGTAGCACATTGTTTACATTTTCGAAAACCAATGTCAATTTTTCATTACGCTCTTTCATCTTACATGTATGAGGGTTATTTTGAATGTAGTTTAGGACTTTAGTGAATTTTGATGACTGATAATACGGAGAATCTTGATTGGAAATAAAATAACCAATTAACTTTTTTTGTTTTAGCACCAATTTTTCCAATCCAATATCTTTGGCTAACCACCTTAAACGAATAGCATTAAATAGTTCTTGAGTAGGTTTTGGTATTTCACCAAAACGATCAATTAATGCTTCCTTAATTTCATCCAGTCCCTCATCAGTTGTAACTTCATCCAAATCTCTATAAATGCTTAAACGTTCACCAATATTAGCAATGTATTGATCGGGGATCATAATCTCGAAGTCTGTTTCTAACTGACAGTCTTTAACAAAATCCTTATTCTTTAATTCCTCAGCATACAAATTTTTAAAATCTGTTTCTTTCAACTCTTCAATGGCTTCTTGTAGAATTTTCTGATACATATCGAAACCTATTTCCGAAATAAATCCACTTTGTTCACCTCCCAATAAATTACCAGCACCTCTAATATCCAAATCTCTCATAGCAATTTGAAACCCACTTCCTAAATCAGAGAACTGCTCTATTGCAGTCAATCTTTTTCTAGCTTCTGGAGTTAAGTTATGCATAGGTGGAGCCATTAAGTAACAAAATGCCTTTTTGTTAGATCGACCAACTCTACCTCTCATTTGGTGCAAATCGCTTAATCCAAAATGATTGGCGTTGTTAATTATAATAGTATTTGCATTCGGAATGTCTAAACCAGACTCTATAATGGTGGTGGCAATTAACACATCATATTCTCCTTCTACAAAGGCCGACATTTTTTGCTCTAGTTCATCGCCTTTCATTTGACCGTGGGCAATTAATGTTTTTACATCTGGACATAATCGCTGAATCATCCCTGCAATTTCTTTTATGTTTTCTATCCTATTATTTACCACAAAAACTTGCCCTCCACGAGCTACTTCATAGGCAATGGCATCTCTAAAAACTTCTTCGCTAAAGCTAACCATCTTAGTATCTACTGGCTGCCTGTTTGGCGGTGCTGTATTTATGTTAGATAAATCTCTAGCAGCCATTAACGAAAACTGTAAGGTTCTTGGAATTGGAGTAGCCGTAAGAGTCAATGTATCTACATTTGTTTTAATGGTTTTTAGCTTGTCTTTTACCGATACACCAAACTTCTGTTCTTCATCAATAATCAATAAGCCTAAATCTTTAAAGGAAACATCTTTTCCTACAATCCGATGTGTTCCAATTAAAATATCCACTTCACCAGTAGCTAGTTTTGCCAAAGTTTCTTTTTGCTGTTTAGCTGTTTTAAAACGATTGATGTAATCTACCTTACAAGGAAAATCTTCCAACCGTTTTTTAAATGTTTTATAATGTTGTAAAGCTAAAATTGTTGTGGGAACCAATACTGCAACTTGTTTACTGTCATTAACTGCTTTAAAAGCAGCTCTAATGGCAACCTCTGTTTTACCGAAACCAACATCACCACAAATCAACCGATCCATCGGATATTCGGCTTCCATATCTTTTTTAATGTCGTTGGTAGCTTTTAGCTGATCAGGAGTATCTTCATAAATAAAAGAAGCCTCTAACTCATTTTGCAAATAAGTATCGGGCATAAATTGAAAGCCTTTTTTCGATTTTCGTTCTGCATAAAGCTTAATTAAATCAAAAGCAACCTCTTTAATTTTTGTTTTGGTTTTCTTTTTAAGCGTTTGCCATTTATTAGAACCCAATCGATTTACGGTTGGAGGAGTTCCATCTTTACCAACAAACTTTGATATTTTGTGCAGCGAGTGAATGCTCACATACAACAAATCGTTATTGGAATATACAATACGAATGGTTTCTTGCTTTTTGCCTTGAACATCAATTTTTTCAAGACCTGAAAACTTTCCTACTCCATGGTCAATATGAGTAATAAAATCGCCAGGTGATAAGCCATGAATTTCTTTAAGCGTTAAAGCTTCATTTTTCTTTTTATAACTACTCTTTAGGTTAAACTTTTGGTAACGATTAAATACTTGATGATCTGTATAAACTGTTATTTTTTCATCTAAATCTACAAACCCTTCATGTATAGGAAGTAATATATATTTAGCTTCCAGTTCAAGCTCTTTGTCTTCAAATATATTTTGTAGTCGTTCTACTTGCTTACTACTATCTGCAACAATAACATTAGTAAAACCTTCTTTTACTTTTGCTCCAATGTCTTCAAACAGTAAATCGAAATTTTTGTTGAAACTCGGTTGTGGCTTCTGATTAAATTTTACCTCAAGATCATTAACTAAGTAAAATTGAGAGCCAAATTCTACGGTATTCTTTTTTTCAATTTCTGTTAAGAACAAATCCTTCGAACAAAAAAGTTCCTCTGGCTTTAAGTGCTTTAAAGGAGATTCTACTTGCTCCTCGTAAGCCTCTATGGCTTTATCAAAATCTTTTTTTAATTGTTGACTGGTTAATTCTATATTTTTTGCCCAAACGATGCTGGTTTTAGGTAAAAACTCTAAAAATGTTTCTCTATTCTCTTTAATTAATGTGGTTTGAACATTCGGTATTATCGCAATCTTTTTATACTCTTTAATACTCAATTGAGTTACCGGATCAAAGGTTCTAATTGATTCTACTTCATCGCCAAAAAACTCTATTCGATAGGGATGATTATTCGAAAAGGAAAAGACATCTACTATTCCTCCCCTTATAGAAAACTGACCTGGTTCAATAACAAAATCTTCTCTAAAAAACCCATACTCGTAAAGCACTTCATTTATAAAGTCTAACGACAGCTCATCTCCAACGTTTATTCTAGTCGTATTTTTTTCCAAATTACGTTTGGTAACTACTTTTTCAGATAAGGCATCTGGGTAGGTTACCACACACTTTGTACTACTCCTTTTAGCCAAAGCATTTAGTACTTCTGCACGAAGTAAAATATTAGAATTGTCCGTTTCTTCTATTTGATAAGGCCGTCTGTAAGAGCTTGGAAAAAACAACACTTTTTCGTCACCCACAACACGTTGCAAATCATTGTAAAAATAAGCAGCCTCTTCTTTATCGTCTAAAATAAAAACTTGGTCAACAGGAAATTGCTCAAAAACGCCATTTCCTAAAAATGAAACCGAAGAACCTACTAAACCTTGGGCATGAATGTGCGACAATTCAACGTTTTCGAATTGTGTTACAATTTGTTTTGTACGAGAGGAGTTAGCAAAAACTGCCTTTAAATCTAACGCTTTCATAGATTTATAAAATTAACATTTAATGCGGGATTGATGTTTTATATTTTTATTAATTTTAGTTTTGAATGATGAAAAAACTACTACTACTTTCTTCCTTTCTTCTAATTGGATTTTCTTGCTTTACCCAAAGTAATTCTAATAATACTAAAGCGCGAAAATTAACTTACAGCGATTTTACAGCAGAGTTTGGTATTAACGATACAGCAAATGCTATAATTGACATTTTTTTTGACAAGCGTGAAAATGCAGCACTAGGTGAAATGTCGTTTCTGCCTATAAGTCTTGTTTTAGCTGTAATACCGCAAACAAGAATAGTTGGAGTAGGAACAGCGATAATAAGCCTTCCGCTTTTTGCACATGGATTATACACCCTACTTAAGTTTAGAAAAAAGAAATTAGTACTAATCTTATTAGAATATAAGTCAACCAAAGAACTGCCTAACTGGGTTAGAAAAAAAGTAAATAAACAGTTGGCGCTCTATAAAATAATAGAACGAGAGTATTAGGGAGTTCCGTATTCAGCTCCTTTTAATATTCCATTGTTGTTGTAATAAAGGAGTACCTTAAAATTTTCTTTAGCCTCTAAACCCTCGGGCTTCCATTCCACATCAATTCTTATTAAATTATTAAACAAATCAGAGAACTGAACTTTTACAAGACTATTAGGTGAAGTAGACAAATCAATTACATCTTTGTTTGTAGAATAGTGATACGTATCTTCAAAAGCCAACTTAATTTCAGTTGGGTTAGACTTTAAAACTGAATCAATTATAGCAACTGAAATCTCTTCATTTTTTGCTTTCTCAATAAAAGAAAAAATTTCTAACCCATTAAAAGTCTTGCTTATGTTAAATTGAAAAACATCTTTTTTATCGAAGTTCTTTTTAAAACGTTGAGCCAACTTAAAAGAAGTTCCAAAATGAGCTTTTGCATTTTTTCTAAACAAATAGTTGCTGGCCAAATAGTCAACTGCCTGGATGTAATAATTTTGATGGTGCTGCTTACTAGAATCCAACTCGTTATGCTTAATTAGTTCTGCTGACTCAACAATTATAGTATCATTTTTCGCGTAAATGGTATCAGTATTCAACATAGGTTCATCACCAAAACCATCACCTTTAACCAAAACTCCATTTTTATAGATCGATTTTATTTTTTTGTTATTTTGATCTGGAGTATACCATTGTTTATTTCGTTTCCCTGCCTTATATCGGCCATAACGTTTTAAGTATTTATATGCCCAATACCCCTCTTTTATTCCTTCTTCATAAACTCCTTTTACCAAAATAATTCCATCTTCACCATACCAAGTCCATTCTCCATTAATTTTACCATTAGAAAACACCGTTTTTACTTTTAACTTACCAGAAGGATAATAAACCTTGTAAATTCCGTTTTGAACTCCTCTAGCTGTATTTTTTTCAATAGCGACTTGAGATGTATCGTTGGCAAATACAGCTATATTTTTTTTGTAATAACCGGCAGAAATAACCGGTTGATATATCACATTAAGAGTTTCAGTAATTGTATCTAACTGAACAACTTCTTTTACCACTTGAGCGTGCGTAAAAAATGGTAGTAAAACGACAATAAATGTAAGTAGCTTTTTCAAATTATTAAATCTTCTAAAGATTAGCCATATTTCTCTATCATCTCCAAAACCTTGCCAACCATATTTTTTGAACCCATTAAAGCTGGAACTCTTTGATGAAGTTCAGTAGGTTGAATCTCCATAATTCTTTCGTAACCAGTAGTAGCAATTCCACCAGCTTGCTCTACAATAAATGCCATAGGATTACATTCGTACAATAAACGCAATTTACCATCTGGCGATCCAGCGGTTGCAGGATAACAAAAAACGCCTCCCTTTATTAAGTTTCTATGAATATCGGCTACCATTGAAGCAATATATCGACAAGAATAAGGTCTCCCTGTAGAAGGATCATCTTCTTTTACCCAGTCGCAATATTTTTTCAAACCTTCAGTAAACGTATTGTAGTTTCCTTCATTAAACGAATATAAGCGACCATCTTCTGGAGCTTTCATGTCAGGGTGCGATAAACAATACTCTCCAATTCCTGGATCTAATGTAAAACCATTTACTCCTTTACCAGTAGTGTACACCAACATAGTTGACGAACCATAAATTACATAACCAGCAGCTACTTGCTCTGTTCCTTTTTGTAAAAAATCTTCTTTTGTTCCAGCTCCTTCAGTAGAAAGTCTTCTGTAAATTGAAAAAATTGTTCCTACCGAAACATTTACATCAATATTTGAAGAACCATCCAACGGATCGAAAGTAACCACATATTTTGCGTCTCTAGAACCTTCATTATCAAATGGCAAATAATCATCATTCTCTTCAGAAGCTATGGCACAAACCTCACCACCATTCCTAAAAGCATCAATAAACTGATTATCAGCATAAACATCTAGTTTTTGCTGTTCCTCACCCTGTACATTGGTGTTACCAATAGCACCCAGAATATCAACTAATCCGGCTTTATTAATTTCTTTATTAATTACTTTAGATGCTACTCCAATATCACTCAACAATTGACTTAATTCTCCGGTAGCAAAAGGGAAATCTGCCTGTCTGTTGTGTATAAATTCGTTTAAGGTTGTTACTTTACTCATATGCTTATTTTAGATGATGCAAAGTAAAGAATTTAAGCTTACATCCTTTTAGGTTTTAGTAAGTTTTAACCTACATTTGTTCAATGGATATTAACATTCGAAAAGCCACAAAACAAGATCTCCCTGAAATTTTAGATTTAATTATGGAGTTGGCTGCCTATGAAAATGCTCCAGAACAAGTAACCATTTCACTAAAACAATTGGAGGAAGATGGATTTGGCACATCGCCACTGTTTTGGATAATAATTGCAGAAGATTCTGCACAAATTGTAGGAATGAGTTTTTACTACATTCGTTATTCCACTTGGAAAGGCAAGTGTTTATACTTAGAAGATTTAGTAGTAAAAGAAACCATGAGAAAAGAAGGTATTGGAAAATTATTGTTTGATGCCACGCTTGAGGAAGCAAAAAAAATGAACGCAAAATTGATGAATTGGCAAGTATTAGATTGGAATGAACCAGCCATTTCGTTTTACAAAAAATACAATGCAATGTTGGATGAGGAATGGATCAACGGAAAAATAATTTTATGAAAGTTTTTAAGTTTGGAGGTGCTTCGGTTAAGAATGCTGATGCTGTAAAGAATGTAAAAGAGGTTATTGATCTTTTTAAGGAAAATTTAGTGGTGGTTATTTCTGCTATGGGTAAAACTACCAATGGATTAGAAAAAGTAGTTTCATCTTATTTAAACAAGGATGGTAAAACACAAGAAAACTTACAAGTTGTAAAAGATTTTCACTTGACTATATTAAATGATTTATTTGCAAATAAAAGTCACTCCATATTTACTGATATTCACAACACTTTTGTAGAAATAGAGTGGGAAATTGAAGATGAAGCAGTTCGAGAATATGACTACATTTACGATCAAATTGTGTCTGTAGGAGAACTTCTATCTACCAAAATTGTGAGTGCCTACTTAAATGAAGTTGGTGTTAAAAACAACTGGACAGACAGTAGAAACATGATTCTTACCGACAACACCTACAGGAATGCTAAGGTTGATTGGGAACAAACAGAAAAACTAATTACTCAGTGTATCGATCCTCTTATTAAACCTGGTGCTCAAAACATTATTATTACTCAGGGATTTATTGGTTCAAGCTCAGAGTTATTTACTACAACCTTGGGTCGTGAAGGTTCTGATTTTAGTGCCGGAATTTTGGCACATTGCTTAAATGCAGAAAGCGTGACCATTTGGAAAGATGTTCCAGGAATGTTAAATGCTGATCCTAAATGGTTTGATGTAACCGAAAAATTGAATAACATCTCTTACCATGAAGCAGTGGAACTTGCCTACTATGGCGCATCGGTTATTCACCCAAAAACAATAAAGCCTTTACACAATAAGCAAATACCTTTGTTTGTAAAATCTTTTGTTAACCCAAAAGAGGATGGAACGATAATTAATGATAATAGTACTGAAGACTCTTTAATTCCATCATTCATTTTTAAAATGGAACAGGTATTGATTTCTATATCAGCCAAAGATTATTCATTTGTTATGGAAGATAATTTGAGTCACATTTTTGGGTTATTCTCAGATCTTGGAGTTAAAATTAACTTAATGCAAAATGCTGCTATTAGCTTTTCTGTTTGTGTAGATTTTGATCAACAAAAAACACTTCCATTAATAGAACTGCTTAGAAAAGATTATAAAGTATTGTACAATGAAAACTTAGAACTGGTTACGATTAGACATTATGACGACAAAACGATAGAACGTGTTACTGGGAATAAAACCATTATTGTAGAGCAAAAAAGTAGGAATACTGCCCGATTTGTCATGAGGGATTAAGACGTTTTTCTAACCACAACACCAACACATCTTTATCTAAAAGGCTAAAATGGTCTGAACTTTCATCAATTACCATTTTAAATTCTTGGAGGTATTCATTTGGATTTTGTGACTTAATCATCTTTTCTATTGTTCCAAAAATGGCTATTTCAGACTCTTCATATTTATTTGATTTAGCAATATCCAATGCAATGGACAAATGTTTTTGAGCCATATCAAAATAACCCAGATCTAAATACACCAATATTTGTAGCACCACAATCGACACTGCTAGATCGTGTCTAAACTTTTTGGTTTTCATATCAAAAAGACTAAAACAGCTACTACACCATCGCAAGCACTTTTTTCTATTGTCTACAAAAAAGTTGGTTAACGCCATATTAAATTCACAAATCATTTTTGTTTGAGGATTTTTTCTCTCACCTGATTTGCTATAAGATTCTTCCATTGCCAATAATGACCTGGAAACATTTTCTTTATCGCGCACATGAATGTAATATCCTATTTCAAATATAAACTTGGTATCTAAAAATTGTCCTTTAGCATGATCAAACTTCAATTCAACACTGTCTATCTTTTCAAGATAAATTGGATATTCATGGGTGTATTTTTGATAATAAAAATACAATAGAATATTATTTAAAGCTGCTCCATATTTTAATGGGTTTTCCTTTATTTGATGTGGATTATCTTCCAAAAACTCAACAATTTTCTTTTTAATAATCAACTCCTCCTCCTTATTCACCAAGACCGTATTCCCTGTTCCTTTTAAAAACAAATAATCCAACTTTGCAGAAAAACTTGAAATTTCTTCAAAAGACATTTTCAACAATCTATTTTCAAATACTTCTCTTACCTTTTCTTTAGCATCATTATTTAATTTTAGTGATCCTTTGGTGAAGTTCTCCATCTTTTTGAGTAAGAAATTCATTTCCAACTCTTCATTAAACTGTTTTAAATAAGATTTAGCTTTATTTACCATCTCTTCGTCCATTACAGCTGGATTAACGTAGTCCTCTACTCTTCTTTCCCAATAATTTAGCAATAATAAATAATGGGTCATCTGGTATTTTTCTGCAATTTTTTTTCCTTGTTTTATTCTTTTCGATGATAGTTTATACAAGCCTTTCCAATACAAAATCTCTATCTCAGTAAGATAATCATTAAGCTCTATACTTTTTTTAGCCTTACTATGGAAATTTGATAAACTCTTTAAAATTAAACTCAATAAGTAATTTTTGGCTACAGAAAACTGTCGCACAAAATCTTCATTTTCAAATTGCTTTAATATTAATGTTTCATCATACTCCTTTTGAGCATGTATGGCATCAAAAAGCTTAACATAGTTGTTGTTTTCTTTATGACTAGAGGTAAACACCTTAAAGTATCTCTTTTCAGATTTACTTAAAGACTGAATTAACTCGAACAACAACCCTTTACTTTTCATGATAGGAAAATATTAGAATGCTAAATTTAAAAAAAATAATTTAAAATATAAAAAGAAGAGGCAAGGATGTTATGTTTATTGGTAATATTTGACATACCAATACTTTACAACTACGCTACCACAACCAAATCCACCAACAAAAAGTCTTGATATCTTTAAAAAACAGGTATAATTAACATTAGAAAAATAAAAAAATTTAAGCCATTCACTTAAATTCATTCAGACAAACTACTTCCTTGGGTTAAAAGTATTTTCAACAATTTAGTTGTTGCTAATGCATCTCCAGCAGCTCGGTGACGATCTTCTTCCGGAATAGGTATTTCTAAGGAGTCACATAACTTTCCTAAGCTGTAAGATTCGGCATCAGGTAAATATTTCTCGCTCAATTTAAGGGTACAAACTTTGGGTTCATCTAACTGTATTCCAACTCTTCCTAACTCAGCTCCCAAAAATTTAAAATCGAATGCAACATCATGAGCCACAAAAATATTGCCATTAACGAGAGATGCAATTTTCTGAGCTACTTCGGAAAATACAGGAGCATCTTTTACCATATCGTTGGTAATACCTGTTAATTTGGAAACGTACCAATCAATTTTTACTTCAGGATTAACCAATGTAGCATATTCATCAACAATAGTTTCACCATCAAAAATGTAAATGGCAATTTCTATAATTTTTCCATTAATATGGTTTCCTCCAGTGGCTTCTATGTCTACTACTGCATACACACCGTAAATGTACTCAATTAACTGATTATTCTCTTATTCCCTACCGTAATTTCTGAACCTTCAGCCAACATTACAGAAATTGGTTTTTGGGTATTAAGTGATTTAAAATCTACTCCATAAGTTAATTCAAACTCAACATTTATGGCTGCTTTTTTCACCTTGTAAACCTCCCAGGACGGGTGATTAACCTCATATTCAGAAGTTTTATTGTTTTTTAATTTTGTATATCCCCAGTAATGTTCTGTAATGAAATCTTCCGCTGAATTCTCTTTTATTTTTTGAGTATTACTCTCCGTATTTACCGCAATTGAGTTTTCCCTATTTCCTACATACCAAACATAATTCACTTCCAGTTCATTGTCATTTTGATTCCAATTGTGGCTCATTGCTAAAGTTTGATAATGTTCTTTAAACAGTTTATTGGCAACTAATGTTACCATGGGTTTAGGCACAATTTCTTTAATAAAAACAACTCCTCTTCTTATTTTTCCATTCTGCATTTTATGTTTTACATAAAGCCTTAAGTTAACCTCTTCAAAATTTACATGTTTAGGAATTTTAAATCCTTTAACCTTAGTATTAACAAACATAAAACCAACTAAACTTAAATAGCATTTACCATTATACAAGTCTAACTCAGTACCAAAAGGCAAATAAGGAGCAAGCAAATTAGGATCAACCTCGTAGTTAATTATGATAAGCTTTCGCCATTCTGCTGTTAAAAAAGGTTTTGACATTATTTTAAAAATTTATCTTTGTATTGAAGGTTTTTGGGTAACTCACAGGTTTTTGAACCGAATAATTTATACCGGTACTTTGCCATTATATCATAAAAAAAATCGCGAAACCCTTTTGGAATAATTATCAATCCAAACAATACTGATCTAAAACCACCAAGCAGTTTTAAGATGTTTAAGCTTGCAGTAGATTTAGTAAAAGCAGTATCATCCTTTAGAAATACAACAGAATCTAAAGCAGGGTCAACATTATATTGCGACAAATAACTTTGCCCTATTTCCGACTGAAGCGATGCAAAACGAAATGCATTTTTTTTATCTCGTTTAATCACATACTTCACCCAGAAGCTACAAAAATTGCATTCTCCATCGAATAAAATGATATGGTACTTGCCTCCCATTATTTTAAATCTTCTAATGCTTCTTCAATATTAGTAAACTTAAATTTAAATCCAAGGTTCAATAATTTATCAGGAACAGCATACCTGCTTTTTAATATTAATTCGGCTTCTGTTCCCATAAAGAAGGAGCCAATTTCTAACATAAGTTTTGGAGTTGGAATTCCAAAAGATATACCTTCCGATTTTCTTATGGCTTTCATAAACTCCTTATTGTTAATTCCTGTATTGGTAGTACAATTTATTGGACCTTCTACATCACTTGTTTTCACGAATTCTAAAACTCTTAAAACATCGTCAATATGAATCCATGCAAATCGTTGCTTCCCATTACCATGATATCCTCCTAAACCAAACTTAGTCAACTTCTTTAAAACTGGTAATACGCCATCTTTTTTGCCTAAAACCAATGAAATTCTAAAGGCCACTTTCCGAATATTGGGATGACTACTACTAAATAGTGCATCTTCCCATGCTGTTGCTACGCCCATTGAAAAATCATTACCAATAACTCCATCTTTTTCGGTCATTGGTTGATCTATAGAATGTTCATAAATTGTAGCTGTGCTGGCATTTACCCAAAGTTTAGGAGGGTTACTTAAATGATGTAACACTTCTCCCAAAACTTTAGTTGAATCCACCCTAGAGGATATTATCTGCTTTCGATTTTCATGGGTATATCTGCAATCAACAGATTTTCCAGTTAGGTTAATTAACAGTTCAGCATCTTCCAAAAAATGTTTCCATTCTCCAATAGTTTTTCCATCCCATTGTTGGTAACAAACACCTTCTTTTAATTCGGATAAACCTCTTGTTAAAACAACTACTTCATACCCTTTTTCTATATGTTCTTTAGCTATTGCTTGTCCAATAAACCCGGAACCTCCTGCTATTACTACTTTCCTTTTCATGTCTTTATTTTTGAGTTGCTACTGGTTGAATTGGAGGTACAAACTTTTTTTTGTCTCCTTGTTTCGATTTTCTACGACCTCTAAAAAACAGTAACAAATTTAAAAATAACATTACACCTAGGTAAATTGAAAACCCACCAATCTTGTAAGATAATGTTTCAATTAACTTTTGGTACGTTTCAAAAGGGTTATACTGGCTTACGTTTATCTTTAAAATTAATAAAGCAAACCCTAAATTCATTAGGTAAAAACCAATTTCGAATAAGCGATTTGTAGCATAAGCGATATTTTCCTTACCATGAAAAATATCTAACATAAATACTTTCGCATTTTTGAATAATGTTTTGGCTACATAATAAGTTAGCCCAAGCGCTATTGGTAAATAAACACAATACGCGATGATGATTAGTTTGTTTTCCATGACTTTATATATTTAGTTATTAATTAATTTTTATTATTGATGATTTTCTCCCAAACGATAAAACTATAATGTTTATATAATGCAATGCTGCCAATATGAGAACGATAGAAGCTAATCTTAAACTCACTTCATTCAATAGTTCAAATACATTACTTACATGTTTAAAATCTTTAACTGTAATAATAGCGTAACCAACATTAGTGAGGTAATATCCTACTAACAGTATTTTATTTATCGCCTGAGCCAATTTCACTTCTCCAAAAATAGATTCAACATACACCAACCCATTTTTATAAAGCTTATAGCCAACTATTACTGTAATGTAAATTGCAATTGGCAGGTAAATGATATAGCTCAATGTATTATAAGTCATCTTTTTTTGTTTTCAATACTTTCAATTATTTTTGAAAGTTTAAATTAAAAAATATATGTTATTTAATAAACTTCATAAACGTTTTCAAAAACCAATTTTCTTCAGACTCGCTAATTTTTGTAAGTGAATTGTCAGCCAATTCAGCAAAAGATTTTATGTTTTTTATCTGTTTTGTAAAAGCTTCAACTTCTGCTTTGTTTTTTTTGTCTGCCTCTACATTTTGCAACTGAGAAAGTACATTTAGCATTGGGTCTAACTCTTGTCTTTGTCTTGCCTTAATTACTCGTTGAGTAACAATCCAAATATCCTTTTCACCTCTAAAAAACTCTTTTCGCTCACCTGATTTATGCTCTTTATAAACCAAGCCCCAATCAATTAATGTTCTGATGTTCATGTTGGCATTTCCTCTAGAAATTTTTAAAATATCCATCACATCCTCAGCACTTAACAAGTCCTCATTAATTAAAATAAAGCATGTATTTGAGCCATCGTTCTGTTTATTCCCCAATTAGAACCTAAACTTCCCCATTGCTGTATAAATTTTTCTTTTGCTTCATCTAATTCCATACTTCAAATATAAAACAAACTTTCTGAAATTTCAGAAAATATTGAAAGTTTATTTTTAATTAATTCTTAAAACACCATTAATAATGACTTTATCATTACCAAAATAAGCGCAAGAAACTTATATTTGTATTCACATTTTTTATCAATGACAGGTAGACTTCGCAACAATAGAAAAACGGAAGAAATTAGAAGTAAAGTTCGAGAGACCACTCTTGAAGTAGCTGATTTTATATACCCTTTATTTATTGAAGAAGCCAATAACATTAAACAAGAAATTGTTTCTATGCCTGGCATCTTTCGTTATTCTTTAGATAGAATAAATGAAGAATTAGATCAAGTTGTTGCCTTGGGTATTCAATCGGTTATTCTATTTGGAATTCCAATAAAAAAAGATGCTGAAGGAACTGAAAGCTGGAATGATGAAGGCATTATTCAAAAAGGAATTAAACACATTAAGACACACTACCCCACTTTACAAGTTATTGCAGATGTTTGCTTTTGCGAATATACCGACCATGGCCATTGTGGCGTTTTGTGCGACCATGATGTGGATAATGATTTAACATTAGTTAATCTTAGAAAACAAGTATTGGCTCAAGCAAAAGCTGGAGTAGACATGGTTGCTCCATCGGGAATGATGGACTTTGCTGTTCGAGAGATTAGAGATGAGTTGGATAAAAATGGATTCGAAAATATTCCTGTTATGGGATATTCTGTGAAGTATTGTTCATCGTATTACGGCCCGTTTAGAGATGCTGCCGATTCTGCTCCAAGTTTTGGAGATAGAAGAACCTACCAAATGGATCCTGCCAACAGAAATGAAGCGCTGAAAGAAGCTCAGGCAGATGTTGATGAAGGTGCGGAAATACTAATGGTAAAACCAGCACTATCATACTTAGATATTATAAGAGACTTAAAAAATAATTTTGATTTACCCATTGCTGCTTATAATGTAAGTGGTGAGTATGCAATGATAAAAGCAGCCGGAAATAACGGTTGGATAGACGATAAAAAAGTAATGATGGAAACATTGCTTTCAATAAAACGAGCAGGAGCTGATATTATAATTACCTATCATGCTAAAGAAGCAGCTAAACAATTAAAAATGGAAAATGACTAAATGGATAATTAATTTTCAATTCTCCATTATCAATTTGTAATTATAAAATAATGAATAACACAAAATCACAAGAATTATATAAAGCAGGACAAGAACATTTAGTTGGAGCAGTTAACTCTCCTGTTCGTGCATTTAACTCCGTTGGTGGCAATCCATTGTTTATGGAAAAAGCACACGGATCAAAAATTTACGATGTTGATGGTAATGAATACATCGATTTGGTACTTTCTTATGGTCCAATGATAATTGGACATGGAAACAATAAAGTTATTGAAGCTGTTCAAAAACAAGTTTGTACTGGGTTTACTTTTGGTGCAAGTACCGAAGGTGAAATAAAACTCGCCAAAATGGTTTGTGATGCTTTTCCTGGAATGGACAAAGTTAGATTTGTCAACTCTGGTACCGAAGCAATTTTAAGTGCCATTCGTTTGGCAAGAGCTTACACCAACAAAAATCACATTGTAAAATTTGCTGGTTGTTACCATGGACATACAGATGCTTTATTAGTTGCTGCAGGTTCTGGATTAGCCACTTTAAGTATTCCTGGAAGTGCTGGAGTACCTAAAGAAGCCGTGCAAAACACCTTGATAGCAGAATACAACGATATTGAATCTGTAAAAAAACACATTACTGAATGTGATGACATTGCTGCAGTGTTTATTGAACCAATTGCTGGAAATATGGGAACGGTTGTACCGTCTCACGATTTTATTAAAGAATTAAGAGTAATCACAAAAGAAGCAGGAATACTTTTAGTTGTTGATGAAGTAATGACTGGATTCCGTTCTAAATTTGGTGGAGCTCAAGAGCTTTTAGGAATTGAAGCCGACATTACTTGTTTAGGCAAAGTAGTTGGTGGAGGGTTTCCTGTTGGAGCTTATGGCGCAAGAAACGAAATAATGAATATGGTTGCGCCATTGGGTGCAATGTACCAAGCAGGAACTTTATCTGGAAATCCAGTTGCAATGGCTGCCGGAATTTCTACTCTAGAAGAATTAAAAGCTCAAAACCCTTACGACAAATTTAATGCGCAAGCAGCACAATTAGAAAAAGCTTTATTGGCTGCTGCTGAAGAAAACGGAATTGAGTTAACCGTTAGCCGATTTGGATCTATGGTTAACCCATTTTTCACAAATAAAAAAGTGACCAACTTTACCGAAGCTCAAGAATGTGACACTGCAAGGTTCACTAAATTCTTTTGGGGATTAATAGAAAACGGTGTTTACATTCCACCTTCTCAATTTGAATCATGGTTCTTATGTTCGGTTTTGAGTGATGAGGACATGAATAAAATTACTAACGCAATAAGTTCGGCTATGGCATTAGCAAAGTAGGGAGCGATGTCATTCCGAGCGAAATGTAATGGAGTCGAGGAATCTTCTTTAAAATGAACGAAAAATTAAATGCAGCATAACTATTTTGTCTATATAACAACAAATCCAGATAAAACAGTTTTATATTCAGGTGCTACAAATGACTTAAAAAGAAGA
The DNA here is from genome assembly GCA_905479995.1 of uncultured Flavobacteriales bacterium. Lineage (GTDB taxonomy): Bacteria > Bacteroidota > Bacteroidia > Flavobacteriales_E > Vicingaceae. Next base: position 53,206 of record CAJQON010000002.1, read on the forward strand.
CTCTTTAGCATATTGAAAATAAAGGAAAGAATACGACATTTGCAGGTAAATATTATTGCTATAATTTAGTTTATTTTGAACGTTTCCAATTTATTGAACATGCAATTGATAGGTAAAAGCAAATTAAAAACTGGAGCAAAAAAAAAAGAATGAGTTTATAATTGAAAAAGAAAATCCAAACTGGCATTTTCTTAATGATGAAATTTTTAACACATAAAAATAAAAAGATACCTCGACTACGCTCGGTATGACATAAAAAAAGATAGATATGACACAGTTCAACGACAATTTTTTAAAAGCTTGTAGAAGAGAAGAAACTCCTTACACACCACTTTGGTTAGCCCGACAAGCAGGAAGATACCAAAAAGAGTACATGAAGATTAAAGAAAAGTACAGCATCATAGATATTAGTACTATCCCTGAGGTTTCTGCTGAAGTAACCTTATTGCCTATCAACCAATTTGAGTTGGATTCGGCTATTATATTTTCTGATATTTTAATTCCTTTGGGACCAATGGGAATTAGCTTCGAATACAAAAAAGGATATGGACCGTTAATTCATAATCCAGTAAGAACTGTTGCTGATGTTGAGAAATTAAAAGTGGTAGATCCTGCTACAGAAATGTGGTACACAGGAAAAGCCTTAAGTATCTTAAAAAAAGAATTGAATGTACCTTGTATAGGCTTTGTTGGTGCTCCATTTACATTAGCAAGTTACATGATAGAAGGCGGTCCATCTAAGAACTACGAAACCATGAAAGCTTTTATGTACAACGAAACAAAAGCTTGGCACTTATTAATGGATAAGCTAGGAACTGTAATGGCCAACTACTTAAATTTTCAAATTGAAAGTGGTGCAATGGTTGTGCAAATTTTTGACAGCTGGGTGGGTGCGTTAGATATCGCTGACTACAACGAATATGTTTATCCTCACGTAGAAAAGATGATACAAATAGTAAAGGAAAAAAACCCTACTGTACCTTTAATTTCTATGGGCGTACACTCTGCTCATTTAATACCAAGTTTGCGAAAAGCTAACCCAGATGTAATTGCAATTGATTGGAAAACCGACTTAGCAAAAACTTGGAAAGATTTAAACTACGAAGTGGCTGTACAGGGAAACTTAGATCCTACAGCTTTGTTTGCTGATTGGGATATTATTGAAGCAAAAACGAAAAGAATTTTAGATTCTGTAAAAGGAATTGATGGGCATATTTTTAATTTAGGACACGGTATTTTACCAGGAACTCCTGTTGAGAACGTAAAACAGCTATGTAAGTTTGTGCATGAGTATACGAGGAAATAGAATGAATCCATTAGAAAACATTAAAAAGTTAAATCTTAGTTTACCTGAAGTATCAACCCCCGGAGGTTCCTATCTTTCAGTAAACATTAGAGCAAATATTGCCTACATTGCTATACAATTCCCTATTAACAATGGTGATTATTTATACCAAGGAAGGTTAGGTAATGGGATTTCTACAGAGGATGGATATAAAGCTATGGAATTATGCGCTTTAAATGTTTTAGCTCAAGTGAATGAAAAAATAAGTTTTGAAAATATTATCGGTTTAAATCATTTTGACGCCTATTTTCAAGCTTTTGAAAATTGGGATGAATCACCTAAAGTGGTAAATGGAGCTTCAGATCTATTTGTAAAGGTACTTGGAGCTAAAGGGGGTCACTCAAGAGCTATTTTTGGAGTAGAAAAATTACCTCGAAACTTTTGTGTTGGATTAACCGCTACTTTTACTCTCAAATAATAAATCACTCCAATACAAAACCTTCAATTTTATCTAATTTCTTCTGCGTAAATTTTCCGGAAGTAGAATAAACAATTTTTCCGTTTTCATCTAACACAAAAAAGTAAGGTTTGCTTTTCTCTTTTAGCTTGAGTTCTTCTTGGTACAACGAAATATTCCCTTTATAAAAGAGTACATATGGATGTAGCTCTTTATCCAACTCCTTTTTGGTTTTCTTTTTCATAGAATTATAAGCCACTTTATTTGCCCCGTTAAACATCGGAACGAAGTAGATGTTTACATTATAATCTATTGGAATAAATGTGTTTTGATTGATAAACTGATCGTAAACTGGCTGCATCCAGGTGCGTAAATCTTTGTCTGCTTTTTTAGATGAAGCCACACCAATTATTGTAAACTTTCCTTTTGTTGCTTTAGGGATATTCACTTTTTCATCTTTTAAAGTTTCTCCCGTTAAATCAGGAAATTGATTTCCTACATTAGCCAAACAAAGGTTAGCCATAAAAAAACAACATCCGGTAATAACTAATTTTAAGTTCTTCATACTCCAAAATTTAAAGGTTCAATTGGTACTTTTGAGAAAATCAAATGATTAGTTAAAGAACGCCTTTGGGCACCATATTATTATGTAACGTACTTCATTAAAAAAACCAAAAACTCTAATAAGCAATATTTTCCACCTATGTTTTCAACCCACATTTCAAAACACATTAACTTACCCGAAAAGGATGTAAAAGCCGTTATTAACTTATTAGAAGGTGGAGCTACTGTTCCGTTTATTGCGCGTTATCGAAAAGACATTACGGGCGCTATGGAAGACATTAATGTTTTTGAAGTTGAAAAACAATTGGCCAAATTTAAGGTGCTAGAAAAAAGAAAAATTCACATATCTTCGGTAATTGAAGAACAAGGAAAACTATCATCCGATTTAAAAGAAAAAATAGACAATTGCTGGGATGAAAAAATGCTGGAAGACATTTATTTGCCTTACAAACCAAAACGTCAAACCAAAGCAGAAGTAGCTCGGAAAAATGGCTTAGAAGGCTTGGCCAAAATCATCATCAAACAAGAACAACAAAATTTAGGTAACAGCATTAGTCGCTTTATAAAAGGCAACATTAAAACTGAAGAAGAAGCTATTGATGGTGCAAAAGATATTATTGCCGAATGGATTAGTGAACGACAAAACACGAGAGATAGAATAAGAAGAACCTTTAATTATGATGGCGAGTTATACTCCAAGTTAAAAAAAGGAAAAGAGGCTGCTGCCGAAAAATATGAACTGTATTTCGATTTTTCTCAAAAAGCGACTAAAGCGCCATCGCATAGGGTATTGGCCATTTTAAGAGGAACGGAAGAAGGTCTTTTAACTTCAGGGATTAAGGTAGATAAAGGCAAAATTTTGGAAATGATGAACCAATATTTTGTAAAAGGAAACGGAACGGCTTCTGACATTGTAAAGCAAGCAGTAAAAGATGCCTACCAACGATTACTAAAACCAACCATTGAAAGTGAACTTTTAAAAGACATTAAAGCAAAATCGGATGAAGAAGCGATTAAAGTTTTTGCTAAAAACATACGTCAATTGTTAATGGTTCCTCCATTGGGTAGCAAAAATATTTTAGCCATAGATCCGGGGTTTAAAACAGGCTGCAAAGTTGTTTGTCTAGATCAACAAGGAAACTTAGTTCATAACGAAACTATTTTTCCTCACCCACCACAAAATAAATTTAGTGCAGCTGCCAGCAAAATTTCAGGTTTGGCCAATGCCTATAAAATTGAAGCCATTGCCATTGGGAACGGAACCGCTGGAAGAGAAACAGAAAATTTGGTAAAGAATGTTCATTTTAATAAACAAGTAGAAGTTTATACTGTTAACGAAAATGGTGCTTCTATTTATTCGGCTTCACCTATTGGACGAGAAGAATTTCCTGATTATGATGTAACGGTTAGAGGTTCTGTAAGTATAGGCAGGCGTTTAATGGATCCTTTGGCAGAATTGGTAAAGATTGACCCAAAATCTGTTGGTGCTGGACAATACCAGCATGATGTAGACCAAAGTTTATTAAAGAACGAATTGGATCACGTGGTTGAATCATGTGTTAACCAAATTGGGGTAAATGTAAACACAGCCAGTAAATATTTATTGCAATATGTAGCTGGTGTTGGACCTGTTTTGGCTCAAAACATAATTGATTACCGTACAGAAAATGGTTCTTTTGATTCACGAGAGTCGCTCAAAAAAGTGCCAAGAATGGGAGCTAAAGTTTTTGAACAATGTGCTGGTTTTTTAAGGGTAAAAGGAAGCAATGTTTTGGATAACACTTCTGTTCATCCTGAACAATACAAAACTGTAACAGCCATTGCCAAATCATTCAACAAAAAAGTAACTGATTTAATTGAAGACGAAAACATTGTTAATTCAGAATTGAACGAAACACTAGTTGCTCAAGTTGGCAAACTAACGTTAGAAGATATTTTAAAAGAACTCGCTAAACCTGGATTTGATCCACGAAAAAAAATACGCAAATTCAACTTTGATGAAAGTCTAAAAACTATAAAAGATGTAAAGGAAGGTATGATTGTGCCTGGACTGGTAACTAACTTGACCAACTTTGGAGCTTTTGTAGACATTGGCATTAAGGAAAATGGTTTGGTACATATTTCTCAAATTACCGACCGATATATTAGTAGCCCAATGGAAGAACTCGATTTAAACGATTATGTAAAAGTAAAAGTGGTTACGGTTGATGTTGCTAAAAAACGAATAGGACTTTCTATTAAAGATGCTAAAATTGGATAAGCAGCACTTTTGCATATTACCTTGGATACATTTACATGTTGCTCAAAACGGAAGAGTAAGCCCATGTTGTAACAATAATCGCTATTTAGGAAATGTTCAGGAACAAACAATAGCTGACATTTGGAAAGGAAAGAAATTTGAAGCTATTCGTGAGCAGTTTCAAAATGATATACCAGACAAAAGGTGTAGCCACTGTTACAATATAGAAAAATCTGGTAAGCAAAGTATGCGCCAAATTTCGAATAAGAAATACACTAAAGAACTACAAAGAGTTGAAGAAAATAACCCTCAACCAATCTATTTAGATATACGATTTTCTAACATATGTAATTTTAAATGCAAAACCTGCTGGCATGGAAACAGTTCGGCTTGGTATGAAGAAGGAAGTAAACGCAACGCCTCTGATGAAAGGATAATTAAAGCGTTTACCAATAATTTTAACGAGCTTTTTGATTACCTAAATGATGTTGAAGAGATTTATTTTGCCGGTGGTGAACCACTCATTATGGAAGAACATTATCAGATTTTGGAAGAACTTGAAAAGAGGGAGCTATTTGATATACAACTGCGATACAACACCAATTTTTCTAACTTAAATTTTAAAGACAAAAACATTTTAGATGTTTGGAAAAAATTTAACAACGTACATGTAAGCGCTAGTATTGATGCTGCTTTTGAATTAGGCTCAGAAATTAGAGAAGGTTTTGATTGGCAACAATTTATCAATAACAGAAAACAAATGCAGGCCAGTTGTCCTGAAATTTATTTTGAAATTGCTCCTACCATTAGCACTCTTAACATTTTTAAATTACCTGAATTGCATCAAACATTGGTTAATCTAAATCTAATAAGTATTGATAACATTTACCTCAATTTTTTAGAAAGACCTTTAACTTATAACTTGAAATCATTACCCGAAGATGACAAATTAAAGGTGATAGAAATTATTGAAAAACATATGAGTTGGTTAGCTAAAAACTCGACTCATTTTTCGATTGTTAAACAATATAAAAATTTGTTAAATTATCTGCAATAATGTTAAGTTAAAAGACTGATTATCAGACAAAAATATTGCCCAGCAATGTTTTTTAGATTAGTTTTGCCTCGAAATCTGCTGCACATGTTAAACAAAACAATCACTACTCTATTTATAGGGCTCTTATTTTTTGGATTTAAAAGCGATAAAAAAGCTTACCAAGTTTTCGATCAAAACGGCAAAGGAATCGCCTATGATAAGATGGTGAAAAAAATTGCCGAAGCAGATATTATTCTTTTTGGAGAATTGTATGACAACCCAATTAATCATTGGATGAAATATGAAATTACTATAGACATTTTTGAAAACTACAACGATTACTTAGCCTTAGGAGCACAACGTTACGAATCTGACAATCAGCTTATTATAAACGAGTATTTAGGTGGTCATATTGACTATAAAACCTTAAAAAGAAGAACCGAGGTCTGGGAGAAGAACTTTAGCGATTTCCATCCCTTATTAGACTTTGCACGTGACCACCAGTTGACCTTTGTTGCTTCCAATATCCCTAGAAGATACGCTGGCATGGTGAGTGAACAAGGCTTTAAAGCCTTTAACCACCTATCGTTACAAGCACAGAAATATATTGCACCGTTACCTCTAACTTATAATGACAAACTAAAATGTTATACTGATATAAAAAAAATGAAAAGCCATGGGAAAATAACAGGAGAAAATTTAGCCAAAGCCCAAGCTTCTAAAGATGCAACAATGGCTCATTTTATCCTAAAAAATATGATTAAGGAAAGAACCTTTATTCATTTTAACGGAGCTTATCATTCTAAAAATTATGAAGGTATTTATTGGTATTTAAAACAAGCTAATCCAGAATTGAAAATTGCCACTATAAACTGTGTAGAACAAGAATCTATTGATGACTTAAGCAAAGAGCATTTATCGAGTGCGCACTATATTATAGCGACACCTTTAAGCATAAAGAAAGCCAATTAATTTTTTAGTATAGTGTAAACTATTGAGTCAGACCTTCAAGTTGTTGCTCACTATTTTCCCAATCCAACATGGTCTGATCTAACTTAGATTTCACCTCATTGTATTCTACTAAAACTTCATCTGTATAAGAACTTGGATCTGCCAACTGCTTGTTTAATTCTTCAATTTTAGCTTCATATTCGCCTACCTCTTTCTCTAATTTACCTATTCTATTTTGGGTTTTACGAATGTCTTTATCGAGCTGTTTCTTTTCTTCATAACTTAACTTATGAGACGAATCTTGCTTTACCTTTTTTTCTGTTTTCTTCTCCTTATGCTCAAATTCTCTAATTGAATTGGCTTTTTTTGTTTCTAAAAATTCGTAAACACCACCCAAAAATTGTTTAACGTTTCCATCGCTAAACTCATACATTTCTGAGGTTAAACCATCTAAAAAATCTCTATCGTGAGAAATAACTACTAAGGTTCCATCGTAACTTTTTAAGGCATCTTTTAATACATCTTTAGATCGAATGTCTAAGTGATTGGTAGGCTCATCAAGAATTAACAAGTTAACTGGTTCCAATAATAGTTTACACAAAGCAACTCTTGCTCTTTCTCCACCAGAAAGTACTTTAACCTTTTTTGAAATCTCCTCTTCTCCAAACATAAAAGACCCTAAAAGGTTACGCACCTTTTTCCTAATCTCTCCGTGAGCAGCTTCATCAATTGTTTCAAAAACTGTTTTTTCTTTATCTAAAGTTTCAGCTTGGTTTTGAGCAAAATAAGCCAACTCTACATTATGTCCTAACTTTAACAATCCATCATGCTCTAACTCTCCAACAATACTTCGAATCATTGTTGTTTTACCTTCCCCATTCTTTCCAACAAAGGCTATCTTTTTACCTCTTTCAACAAAAAAATCAACCCCACTAAACACTTGGTTATCACCAAAGCTTTTACCTACTCCAGCAGCTTCAATAGAAATTTTTCCTGAGCTAGGAGCTGGAGGAAATGAAAAACGCATACTTGAATTGTCCTCTTCTTCAATTTCAATTCTATCTATCTTATCCAATTGTTTTATTCTACTCTGCACCTGAACAGCCTTAGATGCTTTAGATCTAAATCGCTCAATAAACTTTTCGGTATCTTGAATTTGTTTTTGCTGATTGTTATAAGCAGCAATTTGTTGTTCTCTTCGCTCTTGTCTTAAACTAAGGTATTTGGTATAAGGTGCTTTGTAATCATAAATTTGACCCAACGAAATTTCTATTGTTCTATTGGTTACGTTATCCAAAAAGGCCCTATCGTGAGAAACCAAAACTACACCTCCTGCATACACTTTCAAAAAATCCTCTAACCATTGGATAGATTCTATATCTAAGTGATTGGTAGGTTCATCTAACAACAACACATCTGCATTGGACAATAATATTTTGGCCAATTCAATTCGCATTCTCCAACCCCCACTAAAATCGTCTGTTAAACGTGTAAAATCTTTACTCGAAAACCCTAAACCTTTTAAAATTGTTTCAATATTGGCTTCAACATTAAATCCACCTAACAATTGTAAACGCTCGTTAAAATCGTTTAAATCATTCAGTAAATCCATGTAGCTATCCGATTCATAATCTTCTCTTGTAGCTAATTGATGGTTAATTTCATCTATCCCTTCATTAATTTCATTCACCTCTTTAAAAACCGATTTGGCTTCTTCCATTACAGTGTTTCCACAAGAAAAATCCATATCCTGAGGAAGGTATCCCACTCTAAAATCTATCGGCATAGATATATTTCCTCCATCCGATTCCGCTTCTCCAGCAATAATTTTTAATAGTGACGATTTTCCGGCACCATTTTTACCAACCAAACCTACTCTATCATTCTTATTAATGATAAAAGAGATTTTATCAAATAAATACCGCTCTCCAAAATTTACAGTCAACTCATTAATTCCTACCATGCTGCAAAATTATTAAAAGATAACTGATTTTAGTCACTTTATACCATCTCGTTTTTCATAACTTTGTTATATTAAAAATTGAATAATTCTATGGCCAATCAAATAGCAAGTGTTGTTAAAATGAAATGCCCAAAATGTGGTGAAGGTGATTTATTTAAAAATAAAAATCCCTATCAATTTAAAGGCTTTTTTGAAATGCCAGATCGATGCACCAATTGCAATCAAGACTTTATGATTGAACCTGGCTTTTATTATGGTTCCATGTACGTAAGTTATGGTATTACAATTGGACTTACTGTTGCCGTTTTTGTTGCAATGACCATCCTAAATGTATTTTCTATTGCCCGTTTTATTATAGCTGATGTTGTGACACTAGTATTATCATTACCTTATGTTTTTAAAATGTCTAGAGCACTTTGGCTTTCATTAAATGTTAAGTCAAGTTCTAATGTCTATCCATAAAAAATCTATTGAAATAAAGAAAACGGCTTCGTATTGCGTTTCTGGCAATGTAAAAACAGCAAAAAAAATTTGGTTTGTTTTGCACGGTTACGGAATGTTAGCCGAGTATTTTATTAAAAAGTTTGATGGAATTATTGATGATGAAACATGCGTAATTGCTCCCGAAGGATTGTCGAAATTTTATACCCAAGGATTTAACGGTAGAGTTGGTGCTACATGGATGACTAAGCAAGATAGAACCGAAGAAATAACCGATTACATCAATTACCTCAATGCCCTTTACCAAGAAATAGTAAATACGAATAACGAAGGTCATGTTAAAATAAATTTACTAGGATTTTCTCAAGGTGGAGCAACAGTTAGTAGATGGGCTGCAGCTGAAAAAGTAAGCTTTAACAATTTAATTTTATGGTCAAGTGCATTTCCTGAAGACATCAGTTTTAAAACATTAATGAAGAAAAACTGCTTTGTTTTAGTTGGCAATAAGGATGAGTTTGCTTCTGAAAAAAACATTCTAAGACAAAAAGAACGCTTGAAAAATTCGGATTTAAACGTAAAGATGATCGATTTTGAAGGACCTCACGACATTCCTACTACTGTTTTAATTGAACAAATTAAAGCCAACAACTGGTAGTTTATTCAACGATTAACTTTTCCTGTATACTTGTTCCATCTTCAAAATAAAGGTTTACAAGGTACATTCCTCTGGAACAATTTGAAACATCAACAGCATGTTTTGTTGAGCCATTTGGTTTAATCTTTTTCCCTAGCAAGTTAACAATTTCAATATTGATCAAATTACTTTTAGTAGCTATATTAAATAACCCAGTTGTTGGATTGGGAAACAACTGGACTTCTTTAGTTGTTTTAACCTCAGCTATTCCTACAGTATTTGAATTATGAAGTCGCATAAACCCGAAATCAGTTATATTATTTCCTGAAAGGTTATTCAAATATCCGCCTATTACAATTTTGTTATTCCTCCCAAACAAACAATTCGAACCAGCCTCATCATTCGTATTATAATGTGCTAAAAACTGACCATTACTTCCAAAAGGCGTACTAACAAACCCAGCGATATCATACTTTGCGATAGAAAAATAATCAGAAAAATATCCTGGGGAAATATTGGATTGAAGTGTTGAATGTCCTGTTAAAAACAGTTGATTATCTACAATCACCATTTCTTTTAACACATCTCTTTGACCTGAAAAATCGGTAGTAAAAGGTGTTTTAAAAACTCCAAAGGTATCTATTGGTTGAATTAAAAAATCTTGCGGTGCGCCATTATCATAAAGATAAATACCCAACAATATTTGATCTTGAAATAAAACGGAACGCACAATTTTATTAGCAAAGGCTGGATGGTTTTGAAACACCTGATAACCACCAAGCGCGAATGAAGAAACAAAATTTCCAGTATTATCAATCATCATCATTAAACAATGGATAGATGTTCCACTATCATAAAAACCAGAAAAAAAGTAGTTTCCGTTTTTCATTACAATAACATCATCCAAAAAACCTCCTGCTCCATGCTCTGGCATGTCAGGAAAATTGTTTCCTGCATCTTGCAAAACACCAGAAAGATCCCAATATTTAAATCCTGACGGACTAAACGTGATGTCTGCTAAACCATTAGCTGTTAACCTTCCTATTAAAGGAACATCTTGCACTGTTAAACTATCGTAAGCTGATCCACAAACCACTATTTTACCGTCATCTTGAATAGCCATTGAACCAGCAAAATTATAGGTACTTAAAAATACACCCGCAAAAGTTCCTGAATCGGCAAAAGTGGTATCCAAAAAACCATTTAAATCAATCTTTTGAACATAAATATATTGGGTATCTGCCACTCCATATTTTAACCCAGATCCAAATAATAAAAACCCATCAGAAAGTGGTGCTATATTGTGAATAAATGACGCATTTGCTTTTGGGTAATCTCCAGTATAAAAACCGTTTACTCCAAAAGTAGAATCTACAACTCCTGAAGATTTTAGTTTACCTACCAAAAAATCTGTATTTGTAATAGTTCCAAAAGTGGTTGTATAACCAGCAAACATGATATTATCCAAGCTATCTATCAATAAGTCTTCACAATGATCTAAATCACCATAATCTAATATAACCTTTCCGCTTCCATTAAAGCTTAAATCAAAATCTCCAGGTGTTTGACTAAACACCTGGAGATTTAAGATTAGTAATATGATAAGTAATCTATTCAATTAATTTTTCACAAATCTAACTGTTTCAGCGTTATCGCTATATAACAACGTTGCATTGTAAATACCTATTGGTAAGTTACTAATGTCAATGTTTACCATTTGAGTTGTAGCCATAACAACTTGTCCCATTGTATTGGTAATTATTAATTGATTTGGTAATTCACCATTAAATGAAAAGCTAATTGCATTATTTGCTGGGTTAGGGTAAAGCACTGACTTCTGTTCTAGGTTAGTCACCTCATTAACTCCTACAGTTGGAGCACCACATGTTAAGCCCCCAGGCATGTTATTATTGGTACTAGTATTGTCAACTTCCCCATAGTATTCCGAAGCAAACAAATATGGAAATTCTGGATCTCCATTTGCATCTGTAGCAAGAAAATAAGCATAAGTGCCACTTGGATATTCCGGTGTATGACAAAAACGACCATTGTACTCATCTAAATCTCCATTTGATCCTGTATGTTCATAATCTTCAATATAAGTTCCTAATGCTGCTACTGCTAGTGTTGGTCCAGCTGGAGAAGTTGAATTTCTATTCGCGATAGCTCTAAGTGTATAACCAGAACGTATTCTTTTAATTGGACTTGATGAATTGGTTGGGTTGGTATATCCAAAAGGGCCATAAACCGGAAAACCATCGTAAGCAAAACCAATAATTGGTGAATGAGTAGTCGTTGCATTTTCATCATATAACGCAATTGGGTTTGCATGATAATGGTAGTTACTCATACCATCGGCATGACCATTTCCATTAACATCCATTGTTAAACCTTCGCTTACCCATGCATCAGAATACCACTTACCATCTCCATTTGGTTCATTTGTTCCTGTTGATGATTTATAAGATTTAGCATCTCCATATCCATAAAATACAACTCCATTTACAGCTACACCAATAGACCCCATTAATGGAACTGAAGTTTTAGTTCCCAACTCTTCTGTAGGATTTCTTGTTAATTTAAAGGTATAAGATTTTGCTGCAGGTACATTAGGATTGCTCCAAGGTCCCATCACATAAGTCCCAGCTATACCTGTTGCCTGTACATAAACATCTGTTGTATTGTAACAAACTTTTTGTACATCACCAGAATCAGTCATATTAACTGTTCCCCCAGGAGGAGGCATTGAATAGGAGTAACTAGCTAATCCCGTAGACATAATCCATGAGGTCAATTCAGCTTGTGCATTAATCATTGTAGTTAATGCCATAGCACTAATAATAAGTAAGGTTCTTTTCATGATAGTAAGTGTTATTAGTTTTGTTTTGAAGTTTAGACCTCTACAATAAACAAAGGTTTAATTTCAATCTAAATTTCTTTTATTATTGCATCAACAGAAATATCTTCCATGCATTTAAAATGCTTTTTAGGACATTTATCAAAACCTATTTTTGAGCAAGGCCTGCAGTTAATATCCGTATTTTCTAATATAGAAAAAGTAGAAGTATTGTTAACGAAATAAGGATACATCCCAAAATCTGGAGAGGTATTTCCCCAAACAGAAATGGTTTTAACATCCAAGGCTGCAGCAATGTGCATTAATCCTGTATCATGCGTAATTAACACATTGGCTTGTTGAACCAAAGAAGCTGATTGATTTAAATTAAATTTTCCACAAGCTACAAATATAGGTTCCCCAACACTTTTTTCTATCACTTTAGCTTTTTCAATATCCTCTGGACCCCCCAACAAAATAATGGGCTGGTTTAATTTTTTACAGATTTCAATAATTTTATGCTCAGGCAAACACTTAGTAGCATGCTGCGCTCCAATTGCAAATCCTACAAAACCATTCTGATGACTATCTGGTAATTCTGAAAGTTTTACAAGGTCTTTCGAAGGAATAAAATAATCCAATCCTTTTTGATCGTTTTCTATTCCCAAAGTTTTTGCTGTAGCAATGTATCTATCAACAATATGTATTTTTGGTAGCTTGTTGATTTTAAATCGAGTTAACAACCATTTCTTGTAATTAAGTTTATCAAAACTAAACGTTAAACATTTTAGCTGCTTAATAATTCTTCTCGACCTTAAGTTTTTATGTAAGTCAATTACATAATCATAAGACTCATCCTTCAATTCCTTAATTACTTCATTGGTACTTTTTTCAATGGTATAAACCCGATTAATATGGGGATTATTCTCCAACATAAAACCATAAGCCTTCTTTGTAATATAGTCAATCTGAACTTCTCCTTCGAGCTGATTTTTTAAACAACGAACAACTGGAGTAGTTAAAACAATATCGCCTATTGAACTAAACCGGATAACCAATATTTTAACCTTATGATCCATTGAGACACAAATATAACTATCCAAACTCACAGCAAGACTAAAAAACCCATAGAAATTCTTACATTTACTGCTTTAAATTTTTTAAATGAAAGAGCTAATAGAAAATTTCACCCTTCATCTATCTGAGGCATTAACAATCGGAGATAATAATAGCCTAACACCTGCTAAGAAGAGCATTAACAACGTATTGATATGTGGTTTAGGAGGTTCTGGAATTGGAGCCACTGTTGTATCACAAATTGTAAATACAACTACCAACTACCCCATTTCCATTAACAAAGATTACAACATCCCTTCTTTTGTAAGTGAAAATACATTAGTAATTGTTTGTTCATACTCTGGAAACACAGAGGAAAGCTTAGAAATGATTGCTGAAGCACAAGAAAAAAATGCAGAAATAGCCTGTATAACTTCTGGAGGAAAATTATTAGAAATTTCAAAACAAAACAACTACAATCACATTGTTATTCCAGGAGGTCATCCTCCAAGAGCAGCATTTGGATTGGCTTTTCCAACACTTTTTACATTATTAAATCATTACAATGTAATTTCAAAAGATTTTTCCCAAGAGTTTAATGCTACAATTAAATTAATAAATGCCGAAGAAAACAATATTATAACTGAAGCAAAAAACATAGCCGATAGTTTATTTGGTAAAATACCAGTTATATACTCTACAGCCAATTATGAAGGTGTAGCCATTAGATTTAGACAACAAATAAACGAAAACAGTAAAATGCTTTGCTGGCACAATGTGATACCAGAAATGAATCACAATGAACTAGTTGGATGGACCAAAGCCAATGAAGATTTAGCGGTAATTATATTGAGAAACAATGATGATTATTACCGAAATGAAAAACGAATTGAGGTAAATAAAACAGTATTTAAAAAATATACGTCAACCGTTCTTGAAATTGCGTCAAAAGGAAACTCAAGACTAGAAAATTCACTTTATCTAATTCATTTAACAGATTGGATATCGTTTATTTTAGCCGAAAAAAATGGCGTTGACGTAGTTGAAGTTGATGTAATTACTGCTCTTAAAAACGAGTTAGCTAAAATCTAATGGCGATTCGCCACTGAATTTTTTTTTGATTTTGATGAATAAAGTCCACTTTCAAGATTTAGGTTTAATTGACTACAAAGAAGCTTGGGATTTTCAAGAAAAGCTTTTTAAATTTAATGTTGACGCCAAAATTTCTAATCGAAAAGAGGAAAAAGAGTTAATACCAACTAAAAGTCATTTACTTTTTTGCGAACATCCTCACGTATATACATTGGGTAAAAGTGGTGATGAAAGCCATTTACTTTTATCAGAAGGGTTATTAAAACAAAAAGGGGCTACTTACTACAAAATTAATAGAGGTGGCGACATTACTTACCATGGGCCTGGACAAATTGTAGGTTACCCCATTTTAGATTTAGAGTTTTTTTTTACCGACATCCATAAATACCTCCGTTTTTTAGAAGAAATGGTTATTCTAACCCTAGCCGAATATGGTATAAAAGGTGAACGATCTGATGGCTTTACTGGAGTGTGGATTGATACAGACAATCCTTTAAAAGCTCGAAAAATTTGTGCCTTGGGTGTTCGATGTAGTAGATGGGTAACCATGCACGGTTTTGCCTTTAACATTAATACCGATTTAGACTACTTCAACAATATTGTGCCTTGTGGCATTTCCGACAAACAAGTTACCTCCTTGGAAAAGGAACTAAATAAAAAAATTGACGTAAACGAAGTGAAACAAAAACTCAAAAAACACTTTGTTCGGCTATTTGAAGCCGAATTGGTTTAGTCCAATTTATTCTATGAAATTTATTAAACGGTTTTTTCTTTACTTCGCCCTCCTCCTCGTTATTGCTTCTTTGCTGGCGGTTGCAACTGGACATTCTCATTTATTTAAAGCCGTAGCTTCAACCTACCTAATTGGTAATACTGGCCCAACCATTGATGACCACAGACACTTTAACAATAGAGAAATAGAAACGAGCGAGCACGAAGAATGGAAGTTAGCAGGGAAATATGGCCAGTACAGCAACGACTCACTTCATACAGAAATAGAAAAATACAATCCTGCAGCGCTCACCGTTATAAAAAACAACGAATTAATTTACGAAGAATATTGGGATGATTACAATGAAAATTCTCAAACCAACTCCTTTTCTATGGCAAAAAGTTATACCAGTCTGCTCATCGGAATTGCCATTCAAGAAGGACACATTAACAGTGTTGATGATCCTGCTGCAAATTACCTCGACCAATACAAAGACAATCCTGAATTGACTATTAAAGATTTACTTACCATGAGCTCAGGCATTAACTTTGACGAAAGTTATAACAGCCCATTCGGACACATGGCCAAAGCATATTATGGCACCGATTTAAAAACACTCAACCAAGAATACCAAGTAACCTCAACTCCCGGAAAAGAGTGGATTTACTTAGGAGGAAACACCATTATTTTAAGCTTTATATTGGAAAAAGCAACAGGAAAAAGTACTGCTGACTACTTCAGTGAAAAAATATGGAAAAAAATTGGTGCCAAAAATCCAGCACTATGGACTTTAGATAAAAAAGGTGGAAATGAAAAAGCTTATTGCTGTTTTTATTCCAACGCTCGTGATTATGCTAGAATTGGACAATTACTCTTAAACAAAGGACTGTGGAACAATGAACGAGTAATTCCTGAATCTTACATAGCTGCAGCCACAACACCAGCATTTCACCTAAAAAAAGATGGCCTTCCAGTAGATTTTTATGGCTACCAAATTTGGACAGATTATTACAAAAACCTAGACATCTATTATTTTAGAGGAATTTTAGGTCAATACACCATTATGATACCAGAAAAAAACTTAGTAATTGTTCGTTTAGGACATGAACGACCAAGCACTTTTATTAATGGTAATCCAAGTGATTTTTACACTTACATCGACTTTGCTTTAGACATGTAGTTCTCGTTAATTTGCTTTAATTTTAATTAATTTCGTCAAATAATTCATGTCATGAGGAGCATTCCTAACTACATAAAACTGTTGGCTAAAATTGGAGTTTCCTCTCTAATTCTAATGTCCTTATTAAGAATTGTTTTATTTTTCTTAATTCGAAATCAAGAAACGGCAGATACTGTACACCTGACTTCAGATATCATGAATTCCTTTTTATATGGTTTTCGATTTGATTTAGTCATTACGGCCTATGCTCTTTTTGTTCCTACCTTTATTTTAGGAATCGCCTCTTTTCTACCAAAAAAAATGAAACAAATACACCACCTTATTTTTGGATACATAGCGTTGTTTTATGCCTCCATACTTTTTATACAATGTGCCGACATGCCTTACTACATGCAATTTGGTTCTCGGCTAAATACGGGCGCTTTACTTTGGACAGACAATACCGATTACATGTTTAAAATGATTCTTGGCGAATGGTCTTTTTACCTTTATTTCATCTTATTCATACTACTCATTATCGGAGTAATCATTCTTTTTAACCGCTTTTTCAAACAATTTAACACAACCACCAACCAACAAAAATGGTACGCAAAAATTGCTTGGTTTTTACTATTTGGATTAAGCCTTGCGCTTTCTGCCAGAGGAAGAGTCACCATTAAATCACCAATACGAGTAGGTACTGCTTATTTTTCAAATGACCAAACACTTAATAAATTGGCGCTAAACCCTGTTTTTACTTTTGGTCATTCTTACTTAGCAGACAAAAAAAGTGGTGGCAAAATAAAACTCATGGACAATGCTAAAGCACTGCAATTAAGTCAAGCTTATTTAGCACAACTCACTACCGATTCTTCCATCATTAAACTAAACAACAAGTGGCACGCTCAACTAACATCAAACAAAAGAAATAAAAATGTAGTACTTGTTTTAATGGAAAGCATGGGTTCTTATAAACTTGGGAAATACAATGGTCCTAAAAACATTACTCCAACATTGCACCAACTCATCCCAAAATCCATTTATTTTAACAACATTTATTCTGCTGGAATCCACACTTTTAATGGCATTTACTCCACCCTATTTTCATATCCTGCCATTTACAAACAACAACCTTTAACCAAACACATTAACAAAAAACACAATGGAATAGCTTCTATTTTAAAACAAAACAGTTATTCTACTTCTTACTTTACCACCCACGATCCACAGTTTGATAATGTAGCAGGTTTTTTAATGGCCAATGATATTGAGAACATTTATTCCGATTATCCGATAGGAAAAGAACTAAGTAGCAACGGAGTTCCAGATCATTTGATGTTCGAAACTGCCCTCCCAATTTTAGATGCAAAAAGTAATTCTTCCAAAAATCCATTTTTTGCTATTTTTATGACCGCTAGTGATCACAAGCCATTTATTGTTCCAGAAAACATTGATTTTAAACCCAAATCAACAGAACTTGAAAACCAAATTACTGAATATGCAGATTGGTCTATTGGCCAATTTTTAGCCAACGCATCAAAAAAAGAATGGTACAACAATACTATATTTGTTTTTGTTGCCGATCACGGTTTATACAAAGGACATACTTACAACATGCCTTTATCTTTTCATGCTTCACCACTAATTATTTACACGCCAAATGTGGCAATTACAGACACCCTAAATTGTCTTGGTGGACAAATTGATGTTGCACCTACTTTATTAGGGATGCTAAACATTAAACATCAAAATAATACCATGGGAATTGATTTATTAAAACAACACCGTCCTTTTATGTATTTTTCTGCAGACGATAAATTGGGTTGTTTGGATGATACGCATTACTTAATTCTTCAAAATGAAAACCCAGAGCAACTCTACGAATATGCTAACTTAGACCAAACAAATAGAATTAATGAATTTCCAGCTAAAGTAAACAGCATGAAACAATATGCTTTTTCCATGTTGCAAGCTACCCAAGTTTTTCAAAGCAACAAATAAGAGGCCTAGAACTTAAACCTCAGCTGCATTTTTACTTCAGATTTTGTACTGCCCTGTATCTCTTCTAGTCCTGCACTAATCGTTTTTACATTGTCATAAAACGTTGCACCATAACGCAACCACAAATCAATTCCTTTGTGAATTTTATACTTAACCGTTAAGTAAGTTCTCACTCCTCTATTATAATATGCCGGAATTGAAAATGCATACAACACGTCATTTTCGTATGCGTAAATTCTACTGTTATACGATTTTGTATCAAAAATTCCATAACGAAATGAAAAAGAAATCGGACTACTCAACGCTTTGTATTTAACATCCTGATAAACTAGATACCCTGTTTCAAAAGGAGATTCTTCCTTGTCAAAATTTATTAACTCTACCCTTCCTTTTAAAGTAAAAGAAGGAGATATTTTGTGTACATAATGAAATCGATAGTTAGTTTGTTTTTCATTAACCAAATAGGCAATTCCCTCCCCCAACTCTGCTGCAGTATTTTCACCTTTATTTCGTTCTCTAATCCTAACATACAATTCTAATTTTTTAGAAGGCTTATACGTAATTTGAGCTAAGTATTGATATCCTTTTGAAGGTGCATTCACTTGGTATTTTAACCATGGAAAAGTAAATTGATCATAGTAAGCTGACATGGTTATTTTTTTTATAGGATGAGCAACAAAACCCATATACATTCCTTTTTCATTTTCATTAGTAGAGCCTTCTCCGATTCCAGCACTGGCAATTGGTTGGAAATTACGTGCATAATCTCGATACAAAATGGCCAAGTAAATTCTAGGATCAAGTACAATTAATGCTCCTGAAACAAATGCCCTTCCTGCGGCTATGCTTTGCGCATATTCACCAAATAAGTTGAAGTTTTTGTAAATCCAATTGTAATCTAACCCAACATTTGTTTGTTGGTTATCATTATTTCTAAATTGACTATACGAATAAAGAGTAGGTGTAAATGTTGCATTTAAATTACTATGAATTCCTGTAACACCAAGATTTAATCTTCTGGTTTTAAATGCCAAGTGCCCACCTATTTGCTCCTGAACAATTGCGTCTTTATCTTCCAATTCATTTACCGTTCTATGAAAACCAGTTTGCTGCAAAGACGTAATCGCCAACACTTCATTATCGACATTAGTAGAATCTGCCAAACTTATATTTCCATCCATTTGATGGTAAGAATAAAATGTAGTGACCTCAATTTTATTGAACTGAAACGCAATTCCTCCACCTCTCAAAAACCGACTTTCATCTGCCGAGGTATAAGGCTTTAGTCCAACAGCACTTCTTTTAATGAGTAAAATATCTGCCGACTTCCCAAAAGCAGCTCCCGTCCAGTAGGTTAAGCCTTGTCCAAATTGCACCTGATAATCGCCCAAAGCCAATTGCGATACTTTCCCTTGATTTCTAAGAAAAAAATGACCTGAATAATAATCAAATCCTCGCGATTGAGTACCAGTAAAAAATTCCTCACCAGCATCTTTTTCGGCCGTAAAACCAACACTTAAATGATTGCCATATTTAAACCTATAACGTGCATATAACTTCTCAGGACCGCCCAAATACCTCGAGTTTGGACTTTTAAAAAGAGCAGAATCTGAAGCATTACTAAATCCTTTTTTTTCTTCTAACACTTGTTGGTAGCGAAAAAAAATGGTATTCTCTCCATTTTTAAGTAAGGTTTTTAAGTTCAATTGGGGACTATCTACATTAGCCGAAACTTTTACAAAAGGTTCTACCAAGTTGATTAACTCAAGATCAAACAAGGCTATTGTTTGCAACTCAACCAAAGTCATTAATTTCCCATTTTTCTCTATATGCGTTAATAAATTATTAACCTGAAAACCATTGAACAAACCCAAGGCTTCGAGCTCACTTAAGCTGGCTCTATTTAAATTTAATGGGTGATCATAGTAAAAAGAAAGCTGATCGAAAATGGCTGTATAATCTGCGTCAGAATCCTCTGCATCTTCAATTAAATATTCTATTCGCTTTTCAATAATGGCATTTTTAATCTCTTCTTTTTTAGTTATTTCTTGTGAAAAGAACTGACACGGAAGCAAAACGACTATGAAGCTAAGGTATTTCATCAAAAAGAAGGATCAGTGCTAGCGTTCAATTTCTCCTTTTTTGCTTTGGAATAAACAATAGAAATTCCCGGAGTTGTGCCCAAGGTTTGATGAAAAGAAGACGATAAATCAATTTTAAAATGTTGGAGCTGCATTCCAAACCCAAAAGAATATTGACTAGGATTGGTAGAAATTCCTCCACGCAAATAAAGCAATTCAGTAATGTGATATTCAACTCCTACTTTAACAATAGCCGTATAATTTAAATTCTTTTCTGTAGCTATACCTAACATTACTTTATCCGAAAACTGATACGCCAAACCCAATTTCATAATGGTGGCAATTTTTTCAGTGTCATATTCTGCTAATGGAGTTCGCGTAGGATTATACACATGCACCCCTAAACTTAATTCATTGTTTAGTTTGGCAATAAGACCTATTGCTCCTGTTATTGAGTTTTGAGTACCGTATTCTTGTGACAGTTTAGTGTTTAAATAATTCAATTGAACGCCTAGGGCAAAACGTTCGCCAAACCTTTGTCCGTAAGACAATCCGGCTTTGGTTTCTGCGTATAATTCATAACCAAAAGAAGCGACACTTACACCAAAAGCACCTGTTTTTACTGGCATTACAAAAACGCCAGCACGGTAACTTGTTTCTTTCAACAAAAATCGATTTTCATAAAATAGTGCACCCGAAACTGATGTTACAAAACCCAAACCTGCTTGATTGTTGTTGGTAGACCAGCAGTCGGAAAGGGTAACGTTGTAACCAC
Source organism: uncultured Flavobacteriales bacterium (assembly GCA_905479995.1). Lineage (GTDB taxonomy): Bacteria > Bacteroidota > Bacteroidia > Flavobacteriales_E > Vicingaceae. The sequence continues at coordinate 74,488 of CAJQON010000002.1, forward strand.
CCATTCCAGTGGAATTGGCACCAACAACATCATTGGCTACTTGTCCATATAATGGTATTATACTAAAACTAATTGTGTAAAATATAGCCAAATATTTGGCCCAGCTGCATAGGATTTCTGTTTTACACCTATGGCATTTTCTTTTCATTTTTTAGGGTATTCCAAGTCGCATACATGGCTTCTTGTTGGGGTCTATTCGGTTCGATTTCTCGAAGTGGTTCGCATTCTTTTAAGGTATCTTTACATTCTTGGGGTAAAGCTTGATAAAGGGCAGTTCCTTTGGTTTTCCATGCAATCATGTCGTCACTCACTTGTTTCACAATTTTTGCAGGGTTTCCTACCAATAAGCTTCTGTTGGGAATTTCCATTTTAGCAGGAACAAAACTTAAGGCGCCTACTATACATTCATCTCCCATTACAACATCATCCATTATTACACTGTTCATTCCTATTAAACAATTTTCACCAATTATTCCTCCATGAATAATTGCACCATGTCCAATGTGTGCTGCTTTTTTTAAAATAGTTGTTGTTCCAGGAAACATATGCACCGTGCAATTTTCTTGCACATTACATCCGTCCTCTATAATTATTTGGCCCCAATCGCCTCTAATAGCAGCACCTGGGCCTATGTATACATTTTTACCAATAATTACATTTCCAGTAACTGCTGCTTGTGGATGCACAAAAGAAGATTCGTGCACTACAGGTTTAAATCCATTGAATTCGAAAATGGCCATACTAACATCTATTTCATGTAAATATAATGCTTTTTCAACTAGAATACTTTTGTAATAACAACCCCAAATTTAAAAAAATGACTCCATAGTCAATTTGTGCAAGTTTTGTGCATCAATAAAACATAATTATTACGCCCTTAGCTATTTATTTACCGAATAATATTTAAAACTAAGTTGTTGGACGAGCGGTTACCAAATAAAAATATCAAACATCTCAAAAGGTCGTTCGGCATTGCGCCAATTAAAGCCTTTTAATAACAATTCTTTTGGAGGCACATCTTTTATAGGGCTCAATTCTCCTTCTGGAGTATTGATAAACGTTAAGGTTTCTATTTCATTCTCCTTTAAGAAGGCTAACATGTCATTACCGCTTAAATGATTTACACCGATGTATTTTCCGTCATCGTCTAAAGGATAATAAATTGTTTCAGCATTTTGCTTTACATCAATTTTTCTCAATTCATCTTCTTCAAAATAACCAATCATGTCTATGCCTTTTATTTGATTGTAATTTTCTGATAAGGAATCTACTTTAGAAATAATAAACGCATTGTTTTCCATGTAAATTCGGTCAATTTCTTCATCTGCCATAAGCAAGTATATAAAGTCTGCCGTAATTTGATTGTCGATTGACCAGATAACAGGATCGTAGTGGAAATTGATGGTAGAATCGGAAAAGTTATAGACAATAGAATCTGCTTTGCCTTGCATATCACTTTTAAAAAACTTAGCATGGTTGTAAGCAAATAAAGTTCTAATAGTATCTCCTTTTATACCCAAAGTATCAATCGCTAGTGCCAATGAATCTTTCAATACATATTGGGTAGAAATTTTAAAGGTATCGGCATGCATGTACATTGTGTCGTCCTCAAACATTTGCTGCATCATGGCTTCACTCGTAATCATAGCACTGTCTTGCAATTCAAAAATGTGCATTACATCACCTTGAAGAATTAAATTTTCTAGGGTATCGGTAATTGTTCCGTTGCATATTATTTCCCCAAACCCCAATTCTCTATCGTAAAACAAAGTGTCGCCTTCAATTAATTTTTCTTCAGAAAAGAGGTAGGCGTTTTTATAAAATTTAGACTTATTGCTCACGGTATTATACCATCCATCTTCGGTATAAATAAAATTGTCTTTACTCTTTATAGTTGTTGGCCCCAAAAAATTCACAATTTCTGATGCAGAATTATAGTTTAAGGTATCAGCCTCTATGGTATACTCTGGATTGACTAAAACAACATTTCGCTTAAAGTAAAATGCTTCTCCATTAGAATAGTAATAGCCTTCATCGCTGGTTAAGGTGTTATTTTCTTTTTGGTTTACCATTTTTCCACCACCATAATAATAGGCTACATTATCTGTTCTGTTGTAATCTAAAAAGTTGGTGGTTAAGGTAACGTCACTATTAATTAGCCTTATGTCTCCTCTCAAAATGGCAATTTTAGTATTGGCATCGTATTTTAAAGAATCTCCAAAAATTTTAAGCGAATCTCCTTGATTGATCCTTACATGACCAAAAGCATCCATGGTATTTCCAGGATACATAATTGCGCTATCACAAAACATTAAAGCATCATCATGCTGAAACTGTACATTGCCTGTTAACTTTTGTACGTCTCCGTTTTTAGTTGTTTTATTCTGTAATACGTCACTATTTAAAATTTTTATTTTGGTTGATTTTCCCTTTTTAGGAGATTGGGCAAAAGAAATAGAAGTAACTAAAAGGAACAACAAAGCAAAAAGTCCTCCTTTGAAGGAGGACTTTTTTAATTGATATTTTAGTTGTTTATTTTCCAATTGTAATAAAAAATATTTTGATGACGCTTCAACAGGCTCAGCGGGACAATAGTAATAGATCAAATCCTATCTGTTTCAAGTATTATACCAGTACGCTTTCTCTCATTAAGGTTTGTTTTCTGTCTGGTCCAACTGATACAATGGTAATAGGAACGTTTAATTCTTGTTCTAAGTATTCCACATAGCCATTTAATTCTGCTGGAACTTCATCAATTGATGACAGTTGTGTTAAATCTTTCTTCCAACCTTGTAGTTCTTTGTAGATAGGTTTAACCTCTGTAGAAACAATATCATACGGCATGTAATCAATTATTTCTCCGTCTACATCATAATGTGTACATACTTTAATGGTATCAAAACCATCTAAAACATCAGCTTTCATCATAATTAATTGAGTTACTCCATTAATCATTATAGCATATTTTAATGCTGGTAAATCTATCCATCCACATCTTCTAGGTCTTCCTGTTGTAGCACCAAATTCATGTCCAACAGTACCTAAAGTCTCCCCATCCTCATCAAATAATTCTGTAGGAAATGGACCGCTACCAACTCTAGTACAGTACGCTTTAAATATTCCAAAAACTTCACCAATTTTATTGGGTGCAATACCTAATCCTGTACAAGTTCCTGCAGCAGTTGTATTGGAAGAAGTTACAAAAGGGTAAGATCCAAAATCGACATCTAACAATGTTCCTTGAGCGCCTTCAGCCAAAACTGATTGACCATTATTCATTGCTTCATTTACAAAATGCTCACTATCAATAACCGTTAAAGATTTTAACAATTTTACGCCTTCATCAAAATCAGCTTGTAACTCTTCTAAATTGTATTCGTAATTGTGAAATTTTAAAATCTGCTTGTGTTTTTCAACCAATTGATTGTAACGAGCATCAAAATCTGACATAAATAAATCACCAACTCTTAATCCATTACGACCTGTTTTATCCATGTAAGTTGGTCCAATTCCTTTTAAAGTTGATCCAATTTTTTCTTTTCCTTTTGCCTTTTCAGAAGCAGCATCTAATAATCGATGCGTTGGTAAAATTAAATGTGCTTTTTTAGAAACGAACATTTTTTTGTTTACGTCCACATTCATGGCCACAAGTGCGTCAATTTCTTTTTTTAAGATAACAGGATCTATTACCACTCCATTTCCAACAACATTTGCTACGTCATCATGAAAAATACCTGAAGGTATAGTGTGCAATACGTGCTTTATTCCGTCAAATTCTAAAGTATGACCAGCGTTTGGCCCACCTTGAAAACGACCAATAATATCGTATTTAGGAGTTAAAACATCTACAATTTTACCTTTACCTTCGTCTCCCCATTGAAGACCTAATAATACATCTACTTTCATCTGTTATATCAATATTTTTTTAGCATCTCCCACTGTTTCTTCAATGTTAAAAATGCTATTCAGTTTGGTGATTATCAATAGTTTATTAATTTTTTCTGGAAGATTTGCTAACACAACTTCCCCGCCTTTATTTCTTGTTTGTGTAAATATGTTAATCAACACACTTAATCCTGTACTGTTCATGTACTGTGTTGCTGACATGTCTATTATAATTTTTTTTAATCCTTGTGTAAACAAAAATTCTAATTCTTCCATTAATCCTGAAACCTGTTGCTTATTCAACAAATCTCCTTCTAAAGCAACAAATATAATTTGATCTGCCTGTTCTATTTTGTAGGAAAAACTCATGCTTCTTTAGTTTCGTTTTTTACACCATAAAAATTTAGTGAATGGTGCATAATGTTAACGTCAAACATTTCTTCTAATGTTTTTTTAATATTTTGAATACGTGGATCACAAAACTCAATCACTTCTCCATTGCTTAAAATAATATGATCATGTTGTTTTGAACCAAAAGACTTTTCATATTGAGCCATATTGTTGCCAAATTGGTGTTTTCTTACCAAGTTAGCGTCCATTAATAAGTCTATGGTATTGTATAAAGTAGCTCTACTTACCCTATATTTTTTATTCTTCATAGAGATATAAAGTTCTTCAATAAAAAAATGTTCGTCATTGGAATATACCTCTTGCAGTATGGCGTACCGTTCTGGCGTTTTACGATGCCCTTTTTCTTCTAAAAAATCAGTAAATATGTTTTTTACTTTCTGTTGAAGTTCTTCTCCTGTATTCATTAGAGCTTATTAAGGAGTAAAAATAAATATTAATTAGCTACAATCACCACTATGTTAATGCTTTGTTCATAAGTTGTAAAGATGCGTTTAGTTGTCTCTTCGCTCCACTTTTGTAACTCCCTGTACCTTTTTAAGATTGGCAATTAAATCGGTTAAGTGAACGGTGTCGTGCACATACAACTTTACGCTTCCTTCAAATATACCATCGTCACTTTCAAAACTAATTGAACGCATATTTACGTTTAACTCGTTGCTAATAATTTGAGTGATATTATTTACAATACCCATATCATCAATACCAGTAATGCTAATTCCTGCTAAAAATGCAATGTTTTTATCGTCAACCCAGCGTGCTTTTATTACCCTATAGGCATAATTAGACATTAACTGAGTAGCGTTGCTACAATTTACTTTATGTATTTTAATTCCATCGCTAATGGTAACAAAACCAAACACTTCATCGCCAGAAATTGGATTACAACAAACTGCCAAGGTATAATCTAGCTTTTCCATATTGTCGCCAATTAACAACGCCTGCTTTTTGCTTGCGGGCTTATCAGTTGCACCAGATCTGCGCTGACCAATATAACTGGTCACTCTTTTTCTTATGGTTTTTTTAGGTTGTAATACTCCTTTCTTAACTTCAAACCCTTTTAAGTGAGTCAAGTTAATATCTCCAGTTGCAACTTTGTAGTATAAATCTAAATCAGAAAGTACTTTATAGTATTTTTGAAGCTGACGCAAACTAATATTTTCGTAAGCAATTTTAAGTCGTTTAAATTCTTTTTCGAGTATTGCCCTACCTTCAGCAGCAACCTCTCTTTTATCATCTTTTAACGATGATTTTATTTTGGCTTTTGCGCGGTGGGTAATTACAAAGCTCAACCAATCTTCTTTAGGTCGTTGTTTTTGAGAGGTTAAAATTTCCACTTGATCACCACTTCTCAACACATGGCTTAACGGAACTAGCTTACTATTTACTTTGGCTCCCAAGCACTTTTCTCCAACTTGAGTATGCACAGCAAAAGCAAAATCTAAAGCAGATGCTCCATTAGGCAGGTTTTTCATATCACCATTTGGAGTAAACGCAAAAATTTCATCTGAATAAAGATTCAATTTAAAATCATCCATAAAATCAAGTGCATTACCTTCCTGATTTTCTAATAATTCACGCACTTGACCTATCCAAACATCAAACTGACTTTCTCCTTTTCCCTCTTTGTATTTCCAATGAGCCGCAAAGCCTTTTTCAGCAATATCGTCCATTCTTCGGGTTCTAATTTGCACCTCTACCCATTTTCCTGTAGGACTCATTACGGTGGTATGCAAAGATTCGTAGCCGTTGGCTTTAGGAACAGAAACCCAATCTCTTAATCGATCAATATTGGGAGAGTAAAAATCTGTAACAACAGAATACACCTGCCAACACAAGGCTTTTTCATCTAACTCTTCATTATCTATAATTATCCGAATGGCAAACAAATCGAATACCTCCTCAAAAGGAACATCCTTTTTCACCATTTTATTCCAAATGGAATGAATAGATTTTGACCTTCCTTTTATTTCAAACTTTACTCCTTTCGCTTCTAATTCCTTTTTAATAGGAGAAGAGAATTTTCGAATAAATCGTTTTCTTACCTCTTCAGTTTTCTTTAAGTTATTTTGAATACTCTCAAAACCTTCTGGTTCTGTGCATTTTAACGACAAATCTTCTAATTCAGATTTAATGGCATGCAATCCTAATCGATGCGCCAAAGGTGCGTACAAAAACAACGTTTCGGATGCAATTTTTAATTGTTTATCCCTACGCATTGAACCGATTGTCCGCATGTTGTGCAAACGGTCGGCTAGCTTTATTAAAATAACTCTAACGTCTTCAGATAAGGTGAGTAAAACCTTTTTAAAATTTTCTGCTTGTAAGGAAACTGTAGCATCTACTACTCCAGAAATTTTGGTTAAACCCTCTATGATCCTAGCTTCTTTTGAGCCAAAAATTCGCTCAATGTCTTCAACTGTTATTTCGGTGTCTTCAACTGTATCGTGTAATAAAGCACACACAATAGAAGTTGCTCCTAAACCAATTTCCTCAGCACAAATTCGTGCTACAGCTATTGGATGAAAAATATATGGCTCTCCAGATTTTCGCCTTACATCTTTGTGTGCTTCTGCCGCCACATCAAAAGCAGTTTTAATACGCTTTTTTGTTTCTGTATCTTTTTTGGCATGTTTTGCCGCCCTCAACATCCCTTTATAGGCTGCTAATATATCTTGTTTTTCCTGTTCTAAATCAATCTCGGGCATGAATACTTTTTACAATTTTTAAACTCTTTCTATTACCGTTGCATAACCTTGACCAACACCAATACACATTGTTACCAAGGCATATTTTTTATTTTGTTTGTGCAATTCTAATGCAGCACTTTGCAAAATCCTAGAACCTGTCATTCCTAATGGGTGACCAATTGCAATTGCTCCACCATTTGGATTAATTCGAGGGTCATTATCGTCCAATCCCATTTTACGGGTACAAGCCAAAGCTTGTGCTGCAAAAGCTTCATTTAGCTCTATTACATCCATATCATCTAAGGTTAAACCAGCTCTTTTTAATGCTTTTTCTGAAGCATAAACTGGACCTATTCCCATAATTCGTGGTTCAACTCCCGCAACTGCGCTTGACACAATCCTTGCTTTTGGAGTTAAGTTATATCTGTTTGCAGCTTCTTCTGATGCAATTAACATTGCTGCAGCACCATCATTTAATCCCGATGAGTTTCCTGCAGTAACAGATCCCCCTTCTTTTTTAAATGCACCTCTTAATTTTCCTAAAACTTCTAAGGATGAATTTGATTTTACAAATTCATCTAGAGCAAAAATGATGGGATCTTTTTTACGTTGAGGAATGGATACTGAAATTATTTCTTCTGCCAATCTTCCATTTTGTTGAGCAGCTGTAGCTTTCATCTGACTCCAATAAGCAAACTGGTCTTGATCTTCTCTACTAATATTATAAAGTTCTACTAAGTTCTCGGCTGTTTCTCCCATTCCATGAACTCCGTAAAGCTCTTTCATTTTTGGGTTGATAAAACGCCAACCAAAACTAGAGTCATACATTTTTGAATCTGTTCCGTAAGGTCGTGCCGATTTAGACATCACATAAGGTCCCCTCGACATATTCTCTACTCCTCCAGTCACGTAAATATCTCCATCACCCAACTTAATTGCTCTAGATGCGTTTATTGCCGAAGCCATTCCTGATGAACACAGTCTATTAATTGTTTCGCCACCAACTTGCCAAGGCAAACCAGCTAACAACCCCGACATTCGAGCAACATTTCTATTGTCTTCTCCAGCCTGATTGGCACATCCAAATAATACATCTTCAATTTCTTCTTGAATAACTGAAGGGTTTCTGTTCATTAACTCCTTAATAACTAAGGCTCCTAAATCGTCTGTTCTAACTGCTGCTAATGTTCCACCAAAGTTTCCTACTGGAGTTCTTATGGCATCTATAATATATGCTTCTTTCATGTAGTTTTGAGATTTTTATGATAAAGTAAAGGTAATAAAAATGGTACTTTTATGGTATGGATGCAATAGAAAACTTTATAGCAGATTATACCGCTGACCAGCAGGCTATCCTACACTATTTTCATCAGTTAATAAAAGACTTACCAAAGGTTTCTTCTAAAATAAGTTATCGCGTTCCATTTTATTACCGCAACAGATGGCTCTGCTATCTAAATCCAAAAAAAGATGGTGGAGTAGATTTAGCTTTTTGCCGAGGCAATGAACTGTCTAATGAAAATGGATTATTGGAAATAAAAAATAGAAAACTGATTGCTAGTATTACTTTTTACAAGCTTAAAGACATTCCAAAATCAGCAATCAATGAAATTTTACATGAAGCAATCTTACTAGATGAACATGTTTTGAAATCTCCTAAAAAATAATTTACCACACCTTACTAGTTCGATAAACCGTGCCTTTAAATAAAGCAACTACTTCCTTTTTTTGATTGCAAATGGAAATGTCGTACACCGCAATTTTATTGGTCAATGATTTTTCGGTGGCAGTAGCAATTAACACATCACCAATTTCACAAGGTTTGGTGTGTGATATAGAAGTTTCTACTGAAACCGATTTTCTTCCGTGAGAATTAGAAGCAAAAGCCAAAGCACTATCTGCCAAACTATACGTTATTCCACCATGTGCAATACTAAAACCATTAGTCATCTCACTTCTTACTGTCATTTTCAACTCACATGAACCCTCTGCTATACTCAACAACTCAATACCCAACCAAATGCTAAAAGCATCGTTGCTTAGCATGTTTAAAACAATTTGTTCTGCCGTAGTTTTTCCTTTCATTATAAGTCAATATTATGAATCCAAATTTAACAAAATTTAAACCTGAATCTCTTCCGTTAAAACTCTTTATTTTATATACTTTTAGTTCCTACAATAATCAAAAATTTAACTTACAGAGCTATCAAAAAAGGAGTATGATAACAGATTGTACTGCATTGTCCCCCTTTTGTACACCTCTTAAATGTCATGTTTAACTGATTATTAATTTACTTTGTAAATATAAATTGTACTTAACTATTAAAAGAAAACGATGAGAAAAATACTACTAGGAGCATTACTACTAATATTTAGCTTCAACATTGCTACTGCCCAAGATACTGTGGTGGTTCAAACTTTAGATTTTAATGACATTACCAAACGAAGAGGATGGTATGTATTCCCAAAGGACACGAGTTATCAAAAAATATTAATGTATTACACCTTAAAGTGTGATGCAGCTACAACACAAGACAATTATGCTTGTGGAGAATGGGACTATACAACTTACACTAATTTGTATTTACATGACAATGCCGGAGCATTTCGATACATGGTAAATGGTGCATACCCAGACACTATAAATTATGTAAACAATCCTATGTACACGTATTTTGAAAGTTACCAGTACTTTTTAAATCATACTGGTATGACTTCAGAAACAAATCATACTGTTGGAACTGGAACTACACCAATGACACACACTGCGCTATCGAGCAATGCAAACGGTAAGGCACAATATCTTTGGCAAGCAAGCGAGTTAATTACTGCCGGATTAGGTGGTGGAACAATAGATAAATTAAAGTTAGATTTAACTGCTTTAGGTGGAAGTTTAGACAACTTAACCATTAACATGAAGCACACTAGCTTAACTGCCTTGGGTGATACTATTTATGAGAAAACGGGATTAACTGAAGTGTATAAAATCAATACAACTTTTGCATCTACCGGAATTAATACCATCAACTTAACCACTCCATTTATCTGGGATGGAACTTCTAACATTGTAATTGAATTTTGCTTTAGCAATGCTTCACCAAGTACTAATAATTCGGTAAATGGAGATGCGACAGCATTTAACTCAGGTGTATATTCACCGCAAGATGACGGAGATTTAAAATTTGCTTGGGGAAATTATGTAGAAATACCTGGAGCTGCATTTGCTGCTGTGGATAGCTTTGTAACTGTTTCATTTTGGGCCTATGGCGACACTGCTCAATTGCCAAAAAACACTTACATTTTTGAGGGTAGAGATGCTAATGGTTATAGAGTATTAAATTCTCATTTACCATGGGGAAATAGCCAGGTTTATTGGGATGCTGGAAACTCAGCCACCAATTCTAGCGATAGAATACAACTAGCTGCCAATCCAGCAGATTTTAAAGGTTCATGGAGCCACTGGGCACTAACCAAAGATGTTAGTACTGGAGAAATGAAAGTTTTCTTAAACGGTAAATTGTTTAATAGTGGCACTGGAAAAACAAAAACAATGGCAGGAATTACCGATTTTAAAATTGGTGGTGGAGTAAATGCTGGAGGAAGATATGATGGTTCTATTCATGATTTTAGGGTTTGGAATGTAGCGTTAGATTCTGCTACAATTAATGAATGGATGTATAAAGATGTAACAGCATCACACCCTAACTACCCTAACCTACAAGCTTACTATAAGTTTGATGATATGACAGGAAAGAAAAGTGTTGATTCATCGCCTAACGGACATGATGGAGAATTAATTGGTATGCCTTCATGGAAATATATAGAAGGTTGCGATTTATATAGAAACATGACTCCTGTAATGGAACGACCAAATATTACATTTAGTCAAGGAGTTTACACAACGACACTTGATTCGGTATTAGTGTTAGATTCAGTGTTAAATCCTCAAATTAGTATTATCAAATCTACTACTAGTATTGATACTAGCCAAAGTGGAATTACAATGACTGTGGTTGATACCACCTATGGATGGGAGTCTGGATGGAGCTATACCTACGATCCTTATGGAGTAGTTTCAGACTCAACTTTTATTAATTACACGACTCAATTAATAAATGAATACCAACAAACAACATTTCAATTACAAAACTATGTAACACCATATGGAATAGGTTTAGATTTAGGTCCAAATGGATTTAGATGGGTGTATGATGTAACAGATTACAAACCATTACTACATGATACAGTTGAACTATCTGCAGGGAATCAACAAGAATTAATAGATGTAAAGTTTATTATGATTAAAGGTACACCTCCAAGAGAGCCTTTAAAAGTTGAGTCTATTTGGAATGGTGATTACCAACATAAAGATATTGCAAACGATGACGTTATGAAAGCAGTAGATGTGGATTTAGACCCAAATGCTAGTTCATTTAGAATTAAAACTAGAACAAGTGGACACTGGTTTGGTGGTTTCCAAAACTGTGCAGAATTTTGCCCTAAATACCACAATGTATTTGTTGATGGTGTGAAAGAATTTGAATGGTTAAACTGGAAAAAATGTGCAGGAAACCCAGTAAATGCTCAAGGCGGAACATGGGTATATGACAGAGCTGGTTGGTGTCCTGGTACATTTACAGATACTTATGACCATGAATTAACTCCTCACGTAACTCCAGGAACAACAGTTTCTTTAGATTATGGTATGGAAACTACAGCTGGTGGTATGGAAGGAAACTACAGAACTACTATGCAACTGGTAACTTACGGTCCTAATAGCTTTAATTTAGATGCTAGAGTAGATGAAATTATTTCGCCAAACGATTGGGAATTTAGAAGCAAGCTAAACCCTATTTGTGCAGATCCTCAAGTTGTTATTCAAAACACAGGAACTACCACACTAACAAGCTTAACTATTTTCTACAACATTTTAGGAGGTAGTTCAGAAAGCTACACATGGACAGGTAGTCTTGAGTTTATGGAAAAAGAAGAAGTAACCTTACCGATTCAATCTCAACGTTTTTTCTGGAGCTCTACGGCAAATGAAGATAGATTTGAAGTAACGGTGCGTTCTCCTAATGGATTACAAGATGAATATCCTGAAAATGATTATGCTAGTACTACTTTTGTTAAACCAGATGTTTACAATGGCTTGTTTCACTTTAGAATTCAAACCAATGGAGCTGGGCATGAAAACTCTTATACGATAAAAGATGACCAAGGAAATATAGTAATGAGCAGATCAACTATGGCCAGCAACACGACTTATTACGATACCTTAAATTTAGCTGATGGTTGCTACGTGTTAGACTTTTTGGATAGTGATGATGATGGAATGAGTTTCTTTGCAAATAATGATGGTAACGGTAGCCTTCGATTTTGGCCTACACCTTTTACTTGGGTAAAATCATTTGATTCTGAGTTTGGTAGTTTCTTTAAGTACCACTTTATTATTGACAACAATGTTGGAATGGATGAATTTGAGGAGGTTAGAACCATTGATGTTTACCCAAATCCTAGTCATGATATTTTTAACATGAGTTTATTTGGTTTTGAAAATGGAACAGTCCAAATTGAGGTATACAATGCAATTGGCGAAGTGTATTTCAATGAAACCAATAACGTTTCCAATAACATCTTAAAATCTTCTATTAATTTAAAAGATGCTCCTAACGGAATTTATTTCTTAAAAGTTATTTCCGATGGAAATTATACAGTAAAACGTATCGTTAAAAATTAACAAACCTTTAGGTCAAACAAAAGCCGAAGCGGAATTATGCTTCGGCTTTTTTGTGCTTAAAAAATTACGTATTTCACGCAAATTTACACGCAACAATACCTAGTTAAATTAAGTATTTGACCTATTGTTTTGAACACTTCCTTTTAATATATTTGTACTTTACTTAGTTTACGAATTTACTTTTTAACCAATTGTTCCCTTTTGCCCGGCTCATCAAAAAAGAAAAAAGTAACCCTATAGCAATTGTTGCCTAGCGCAAAACAACTGGACCCCAATTCGTAGCTCCTATCTCATAAAATCCTATCCTTTTTTAATTAAAGAGGACGCTGAAAATCTTATAGAGTAGGCATTTATTTAATACAATTTAAAATGAAAACAATTAAATTAACACTTGTTGCTTTGGCAACAATTTTGTCTGTTGCATCTTGTAACAAAAACGAAACAAATCCATTGCCAACTTCTAAAGATGGAATAACTGCTGACAACTACACCCAAAAGAGTGGCGCAAAAGAAGGCGATGAAGATGGAACAACTACTATTTATGTACCTGCACATCCACTTATAGAAGAATTGGCAACAAGCTCCAGTTTTAACGCATATTTAGAACAACGCAATCAAATATTTGAAACAATGGATGCAAGTGTAGCAGACAATTTTAATGGAGATGAAGAAGCATTTAAACAAACTGTGCAGAATTGTTACGATAACAGAGACCTAGGCTGTTTAGCAAATGCGTACGGCTATCAAAATGAGGAAGAACTTAGCATTGCTATCACCAATTTTACTAGAGCAAATGAGGATGTTAACGATGATTTCCCTGATTTAGATAACTTGCCTGACGCTGAGTCAGACACCATTATGACTACTGCTGAATACATTATTACAACTGGACAAGTTCCTTTTTCCGAGACTGGATATTTTCCAGTTCCTGCCAATGTGTTTGATTATGTTTTTTGCATTTTTACTTGTAAGCAAGATTTTGATAGAAGCTCACAAGAAGCTTGGGAAGAATACATACCAAAAAGAGATTATTGCACAAACCTGTATGGATCTGGATTTAGTTGTGAAGACACAAATGGAGACCCTATACCTCAGTGTTTAGATTGCCTAGGAAGGGATCATGACTGGTTAAAGGTTCGATTGGCCACAGCTGTAGCAAGATATCGAAGATGCATTACAGTTTGTAAATGATTATAAACACTTATCTTTTAAACTAAAAAGCTTCACTTTCTACCCCCCCAAGCGGAATTCCGCTTGGGGGTTTTGGTTTTAAAAAAACAACAGAACTAATCAATGTAAAGCATTGTTTGTTGGTATTGTTGTGTTCTCGATACATTTTGAATGAAGAATTCAAAATACTCGAACGGGCAAATCCTGCAGAACCCTCATCATTTACGTCATTCCAGAAAATTTTGCGCAGCAATTAATTTATCTGGAAGCTAAAAAAAGATTCTTGTGTTCCATTGCTTTACAACAGGGAACACGAAATACTTATAACTGTCATCCTGAGCAATGACATGCAAAGAGGCAGATTTTATATACTAGTTGACGTAAAAGGCTTTTCCTTCTTTCACCATTCTTCTCAATAAAGGACTTGGTCGGTAACGGTCTTCTCCATATTCGTTAAAGAGGTCTTCTAACTTGGCCAACACATTATCCAAACCTACCTCATCTGCCCAAGCCAATAATCCTTTTGGGTAATTAACTCCTTTGGTCATGGCTAAATCAATGTCTTCTTTGCTGGCAATGTTTAAGAAAAGTGCATCTACAGCTTCGTTAATTAACATCGCTAAAATTCGCTTGTAAATTTGTTTTCCCAACACCTCATCTTTGTTTGGTTCTAGATTTATTGCATTTTCAGAATAATCAAAGTACCCTCTACCCGATTTCCTTCCATACCAACCTGCTTCTGAATGTCTTTTTTGAGTTAAAGAAGGCTTGTACCTTGGATCAAAATAGAACGCAGCAAAAACCGTTTCTGTAACCGTATAATTCACATCATTTCCAATGTAGTCCATTAAGGTAAAAGGCCCCATTCTGAACCCTGCCAACTCAGTCATGGCCCAATCTATAGTAGCAAAATCTGCAACCCCTTCTTCATAAATCCTTAATGCTTCTCCGTAAAATGGTCGTGCCACTCGGTTTACAATAAATCCAGGAGTATCTTTAGTTTGTACAGTTACTTTTTTCCATCCATCTATTAAAGCTCTAGCAGTAGTTGTAGTTGCATCAGAAGTTTGTACAGCAGGTATAATTTCTACCAATGGCATTAATGGTGCTGGATTAAAGAAATGAATTCCTATCACCCTTTCAGAGTTATTGCACGATGCAGCAATGGATGCAATGGATAAAGAAGAAGTGTTACTAGCCAAAATACATTTGTCGTTCACAATGGTTTCCAGTTGAGCAAACACCTTTCTTTTAATGTCTACATTTTCTACGATAGCTTCTATTACAACGCCACAATCAGCAAAATCGTTTATGTTTTCAGAAAATTTAATTCTACCAATAATAGCTGCTGCAGTAGCTTCATCTATTTTTTCTTTCTCTACTAAACGGGCTAAAATTTTGTTTAAACTTTTTTCGGCTTTGGCCAATGCCTCCGAATTTAAGTCTACCAATACCACATTGTGTTGTTGAGTTGCTCCTATTTGAGCAATTCCACTTCCCATTGAACCTGCTCCTAGTACGCCTATTATTGCCTCTTTATTCATCTTAATTATTCTCCTTTAAATTCTGGTTTTCTTTTTTCTAAAAATGCACTTACACCTTCTTGGTAATCATACGTTTGCCCTGCTTCGTTTTGCAACTCGCCTTCGAGGTTAAGTTGTTGTTCTAAATTGTTACCATAAGATTCGTTTAACAATCTTTTGGTTAAACCAATTCCTTTAGTTGGCATTTTAGCCAATTTATTAGCCATAGCCATAGCTTCTTCTTGCAAACTTTCATCAGGAACAGCTCTGTATATCATGCCCATTTTTTCAGCATCTGCAGCCATAACTTTATCTCCTAAAAACATTAAAGCTGCTGCTTTTTGCATACCTACCAATCGAGGTAAATAGTAGGTTCCTCCACTATCAGGTACTAAACCAATTTTACTAAATGCCTGTATAAAAGCTGCAGATTCTCCAGCCAAAGTAATGTCGCAAGCTAAAGCAATGTTTGCTCCCGCTCCCGCAGCAACTCCATTAACCGCACAAACAATTGGTTTTTCTATTTTCCGCAAGCGAGTAATAATTGGGTTATAATGTTCTTCAACAATTTTAGGCAGTTCCGTTTGGTTAGGATCTATTGCTTCAGCCAAATCTTGACCTGCACAAAATGCTTTACCTGTTCCGGTTAAGTAAATTGCTCTTACCGCAGCATTGCTTTCACAATCATCTAGGGCTTTATGTAAATCAAAAGCCATTGCACGTACAAAACTGTTAAATTTATCTGGTCGGTTTAAAGTAATTATTCCAACTCCGTTTTCTATTTCAAAATTGATGTTGCTCATAGTTTTTATATTCTTAACGTCATTGCGAGTTCCGACAACTATCGGGGCGAAGCAATCCAATTAGAAGATTACTTTACCTTAATTTATTCTTCGACAAGCTCAGAATGACATTAAGATTCGTAATGACGAATTTTTTACATTCGATTTTTCTTCCAATTCGATTTTACTTTGTTATCCAATACCTCAACCTGCTTCCTGCTTCCTTCTTCATACATTTTAGCTACAAATAAGGCTGCAACTTCTTCTTTATCGTTATTTTCTTTATCCAACATTTCAGGTGAAAAATGCTTACTTACAAAGTGAGTATCAAAATTTCCACTAACAAAAGCTTCATGCTCTAACGCAAACTTACAAAAGGGCATAGTAGTTTCTACACCGCTAATAATGTAATCGTCCATAGCACGTATCATTCTCGTTCTTGCTTCTTCTCTATCTTTACCATGCGTAATTAACTTAGAAATCATTGGATCATAATAAATCGGAATTTCCATACCTTCTTCAAAACCATCATCAACACGTATTCCCATTCCCTCTGGTCTGATGTAGGTATTTAACGTACCAATGTCTGGCAAAAAGTTATTTCTAGGATCTTCAGCATAGACTCTCACTTCAAAAGAGTGTCCGTTTATTTTAATGCTGTCTTGAGTAACACTTAATTTTTCACCTCTAGCAATGTTAATTTGCTCTTTTACCAAATCCATTCCAGTAATCATTTCAGTAACTGGATGCTCTACTTGCAAACGCGTATTCATTTCTAAGAAATAAAAGTCTTTGTTGTTTTCCAATAAAAACTCTACTGTACCTGCACCAACATAATTACAAGATCGAGCAACATCAACTGCACATTTACCCATTGCGACTCTAATTTCGGGTGTTAATACAGCCGAAGGAGCTTCTTCAATTACTTTTTGATGACGTCTTTGAATGGAACATTCTCGCTCAAACAAGTAAACAATGTTTCCATGTGTATCGGCAATAATTTGTATTTCTATGTGACGAGGAGAACCTACGTATTTTTCAATAAACACGGCTCCATTACCAAAAGAGTTAACAGCTTCACTCACTGCTCTATCCATTTGTTCTTCAAACTCATCAGCATTTTCTACTACTCGCATTCCTTTTCCTCCACCTCCAGCAGCAGCCTTAATTAAAATAGGAAACCCTATTCCTTTAGCTATTTCTTTGGCAGCAGGTATATCTTCAATGGCCTCATCGGTTCCGGGAACCATAGGAATGTTATAACTCTTTACCGTATCTTTTGCTTTAAGCTTATCGCCCATTAGCTCCATGGCTTCGGGTGATGGTCCAATAAAGGTAACTCCTGCTTCAGTAAATCTTCTGGTTGCTTCTGCGTTTTCAGATAAAAAACCATAGCCTGGATGCACGCCATCTACATTTAAATCTTTACAAATTTTTAAAATCTTATCTACCTGTAAATACGATTCACTAGATGGGGGCGGCCCCACGCAAACAGCTTCATCGGCATATTTTACAAAGGGTGCTTTTCGATCTGCTTCAGAAAAAATTGCAACGGTTTTTATTCCCATTTCTCTAGCGGTACGCATTACACGTAAAGCTATCTCTCCTCTATTTGCAATTAATATTTTGTTCATAGTTGTAAATTATTTGAAGGCCTAAAGATAATAATTGTAAGGAATTATTCAGCTCGGTTCATGAAATTTCCGAAGACTGATTTTCCAAAATTGTAGTTTAAGCTTATCCCAACATAAGGAGCCGATTCAATTTGTTGAGATGTTTTTGCTGTCCAAGAGTAAAGGTGCTGTAAACTGGAATAACCTCCCTCTATTCTAACCTTATAGTGTTTACCTAATTTTGCATTTAAAGATAAAAATGTTTTAAGCTGACGGTAATTAACGGTTTGGTGGTTGTCGCTATACCCAGACCCATTTCGGTAAATTGAATTTAAACCACTAAATTGGGCCATTAAATCGATGTTAACTTTTTTATTAAACTCATAGTTAAATGCAATTTGTACTGGTAAAATTATTTCTGTTTTAATTTTTTTAGACAAACGTGACCTTAATCCTAAAATAGGAAACGGAATAACCCTTCCTTGATGAACCGCAAGACCTCCACCATAAAAATAAAACGTTTTTAAGTTTTTGGTTTTTACATTAAGTATATAACCTCGTGCATTGGGTGTAAAATCTTTACCTATAGATTCAGCACTTTCTTCGGCATAAATATTGGCCGAATAAATCCAAATTCCTTTCCTTATGCTTGCTGTTATGGCAGTAAATCCAATTTTTGGTTTGTAAATGGTTTCGAAATTTCCGTTTTCATCTACATTGGGCTGAACAACTGTAAATCCGTAGTTTAAAAACAACTGACTAGCTTTCGCATCAAGTTTTTTAAAACTAAAATCTTTTAAGCTTAGTCCTTTTATTCCAATTTTGGTTTTTAATGGCTGACTAACTTGGAAATTATATCGGGTTAATTGAAAATCGGTAGAATCGTTAATGGCTGATGGCATTAAATAATCGGTACTAAAAGTAACTCCAGGGCTAAATAAAAACCCCACATTAAGCGACTGTGCTATTAAGGATGCTATTGATCCAAAATAAATAAATAATGTTATAGTAATCTTTCTTTTCATTTAACCGCGACTGTAAACTTACTATTTATCTTTTGGTCGAAATCCCCCTCTGTCTTTTTGATTGAAAAACTTGTACAAAATAGAATTTCCAAAATTGTAATTAAAAGAAATATTAAAATAATGTCTTGACTCCATTTTTAACACATAATCGCTCGAAATAGCATCAATTTCTTGATAAAAGGCATAACCCAACTCTAATTTAACTTTATATAAGTCGCTTAATCGGGTATTTATGCCCAAATGATTTTTAAATTGCTGCAAATTTAAGGTATTGTCGGTTCCTTTATACGAAGATCCATTTCGATATATTGGATGAATCCCACTATAAGAAGTAGCCAATTCGAGCTCTACTTTATTCATTAAGTTATATTTCACCTTTAAATGAATGGGCGCAATTAATTCTACCGATAAATTTCGATTAAGCTGCGTCCAAAACCCAAATACTGGTAACACAAAGAATTTACCTTGATTAAAACTTATTCCAGGACCAAGAAAAGGAACAAATTTTGTGTTTTTGGCATGAGCGTATATTGAAAAGGCCCTAAAATTTGGGGAGAAATCGGTTTTAAAAGTTTCTCTACTTTCTGTAGCACCAATTGCTGCAGAATGAACCCAAACGCCCCTACGTTTGCTAGCTGAGATATACATTAATTGCAAAGTACCGCTATAAATATTATCGTATTGGTTATTTGGCACTAATTGTGGGGTTGCCATACTAAACTTAGAGGTTAAAAAAAGCTGATTAGCTCTAGAATCACTACATTCCATATCAAAATCTTCAATATCTACCTCTTTGGTTCGCAATACTTTTACAAATTGCACTTTGTATTTATTTAATTGAAATTTGGTGGTGTCATCTATTTGTGATGGAGCCAAATACTCTACCCCAACAGTAGCTCCCGAATTAAAAATACTACGCACATTAAAAGATTGCGAAAACCCTTTGGTATAGGCTCCAAAGATGACTAGAGTTAATATGAAAATAGCTTTACTCATTGAAGTTGACAACTTAGTAAACTTAAGAATTTTACAGCGATTAAGATTTTTAGGCATTAAGTTAATTAGTTTTCCTACTTTTGGGCTTTAATGAAGTTTGCATATCCAGAGTTCCTTTACGCCTTATTCGCCATAGCGATACCTATCATCATTCATTTATTTAATTTCAGAAAATTTAAGAAGGTCTATTTTTCTAATGTCCAGTTTTTAAAAGACATTAAGCAAGAAACCCAATCCAAGTCAAAGTTAAAACACCTACTTATTTTACTAAGTAGAATTTTAGCCATCGCTTTTTTAGTATTGGCTTTTGCACAACCTTTTATTCCTTCGTCAGAAAACAGTAATAACCAACGAGGTGTAACTGCCTTACATATAGACAATTCGTTTAGCATGGAAAGTGTTGGCGAAAAAGGATCATTAATTAATGAAGCAAAGACCAAAGCCATTGCCATTATTAATGCTTATCCTAGTACAGATAAATTTATTGTCTCCACTAACAATTTTAATGCTGGAGATCAACACTTATTGAGCAACGAAGAAGCTATTAATAAAATTGAAGCTATTGAAGTGGCGACTGCAACCAGAAATTTATCGGCCATTTATTCTAGAAACAAAGAGGCGTTGCATGCTGCTGAAATAAAAAACAAATCTCTTTATGTACTTTCCGATTTCCAACAATCTACTAGCGACTTTAAAAACCTCAATACCGACTCTTCAATAACTAGCTACTTAGCCAAACTTAATGGTGCTGAAGCAAACAACATTTACATTGATAGTTGCTGGTTTAGTGCTCCCACCCACTTACAAAATGAGACGGAAGAACTGAATGTACGTATTAAAAACAGTGGAAATACAGCCCTAGAAAACATTCCTGTAAAGCTTTACTTAAACAACACTAATGTTGTTCCGGCTAGTTTTTCGGTAGAAGCAAATTCAGAAGTGGTACTCCAACTAAAGTATAGAAATAAAACAAAAGGCACCCAATTGGGGAGAATTGAGTTGAGAGATAATCCGATTACCATGGACAACATCTTTTACTTTGCTTACCAAGTAGCCGAAGAGATTTCTGTTTTGAATATTAATGAGCGTGATGAGCCATCACCACTGCAAACCATTTACGAAGCAGACAGTTTATTTAAATTTCAAACCTTTAACGTAAACCAACTCGATTATTCGTTAATAAAAAAGAGTAACCTGGTTATTATAAATGAACTAAACCTAGTAAGCTCTGGCTTAGCAAATGCGATAAATGACTTTACAAACAATGGGGGACATTTGTTTATTATTCCTTCTAATCAGATTGATTTTGCTAGCTACCAAGAATTTTTAAGCTTGCTTAACATTAATTATTTTACAGAAAAAGACACATCAGAAAACAGCATTAAAGCAATTAACTATTCACATCCTTTGTTTAGAAATGTTTTTGAAGGTAAACCGAAAAACAACATCAACTTACCCAAAGTATTTAGTCACTATAACATTTCAAAAAGTACAACCGCTTTTAAAAGTCCATTACTTTCATTAAAAAATGGAGCACCTTTCTTAAACGAATATAAAGTAAACAACGGAACCATTTACCTGAGTTCAGTTAGCCTAAGTAAAGAAGCCAGTAACTTTAGCAATCATGCTATTTTTGTTCCTACAATTTACAATATTGCCTTACTCAGTCAAAAACAATACCCCCTGTTTCACACCATAGGCTCTAACTCAACACTAAGTTTAAACAGAATGGCAAGTAAAACTGTTTTTCACATTAAAAACGACTTGATAGATTTTATTCCAAGAACACGAAACACCGAAAACCAAACAACGGTATTTGTTAATGCTGGAATAACTGCTGCAGGAAACTACACTTTAGTAAGCGAGCAAAATAAAGTTGGCTTAGCTTACAACTACAACCGTTCTGAATCTAAACTAACTTATTTTTCTCCCGAACAAATCACCGAATTTATTCATACCCAACAATTAAATGCCGAATTAATAAACACCTATTCGGATGAAGTTAAAACGGTAATTGGTGAATTAAACATTGGAAAAAAATATTGGAAATATTGTATTATTTTAGTCCTGCTTTTTTTAGCAACTGAAATTGCGCTCATTAAAATTTACAAGTAAGATGAATGTTTTAATAAAATCGGCAAAAATTGTAGACAAACTATCAAAGCTAAATGGTAAAATCGTTGACATATTAATTCAAAACGGTTCCATTAAACAGATAGGAAAAGGAATTTCTGCACAAAAAAACTGTACTGAAATTAACGCTAAAAACTTACATGTATCTGCAGGATGGTTTGATATGCGCGCTAACTTCTGCGATCCTGGGAACGAATACAAAGAAGATTTGACAACCGGATTAGAAGCAGCTGCAAAAGGTGGTTTTACTGGGGTTTTGGTAATGCCCGACACTCAACCGGTTAACGATGGAAAAAGCGGAATTGAGTATGTGCTAAACAATACTAAAAACAATTTAGTTGATGCTTTACCTGCGGGAAGCTTATCGCACAATTGCGAGGGAAAAGAAATAGCTGAATTGTACGATATGCATTCAGCTGGGGCAGTAGCTTTTACCGACAATAAAAAAAGCGTAGGAAGTGTTGGTTTACTGAACAGAGCTCTACTCTACTCCCAATCTTTTAACGGATTAATTATGAACTTCCCTAGCTCAGGAGAACTGAGTAAAGGAGGACAAATAAACGAAGGTGCCATAAGCACACAACTTGGTTTAAAAGGAATTCCTTCACTAGCCGAAGAACTAATTGTAAGTAGAGATATTTTTTTAGCAGAATACTGCAACGCCAGAATTCACCTCACAAATATAAGTACCAAACAATCGGTTAAACTAATAAAAGATGCCAAAAAGAAAGGACTAAATATAACTGCCGATGTTAATTCTTACCACCTTTTATTAAACGAAGATGAATTGATTGGGTTTGACACTAACTTTAAGGTAAATCCACCACTTAGAACAAAAGAAGATAGTAAAGCACTTATTGCAGGATTAAAAGACGGAACTATAGACGCCATTTGTTCAGACCATACACCAGAAGATATTGAAGAGAAGCAATGCGAATTTGATCATGCTGCTTTTGGAATGGTTAACCTTCAAACCTCATTTGCACTAGCCAATATGGCAACATCAAACAAATTGGAATTGGGTGATTTAATCTCCAAACTGACCACTAACCCTAGAAAAATATTAGGATTAGAAAACCCAAGCATAGCAGAAGGAGAAATAGCCAACTTAACAGTATTTAATCCTACTCAAGAATGGACCTTAGAAAAAGAACAGGTTGTATCAAAATCTTACAACACACCATTGCTGGGAAAAACCCTAACAGGAGCTGTACTTGCTGTAATTAACAACAACACTATAAAACGTTTCGATTCCTAGATTTTTTTTTATGAACTAAAGGTTTTTACCCTCCGTAAGAATTCAAAGTCATGGTAACATCATAACCACGCCAAGGAGAGGAAAGATCGTTTCGAACTAAATCCATACTTTTCTTATAAACCAAGCCTATTCCCGATGCATACTTTTCTTGAAAAAGCCGCTGTTCAATCAAATTAATTTCTTCTAGTTGTGCCACAGTAAGTACCAATAACAAGTTAAATCCACCAATACTTTCAGCAACATCAACACTTTCGTAATTATTATCAAAAAGCGCTAGATGGTTCATAGAATTGCTATTCCAAGTAGCATTTTCTCTTACCGGAAAAATTAATTTAACAAAGCGCACATTCTCTTCTACTTTTTGGTAATTGGTTCGAATTAATTTGGCATTCCAAACATCTTTTAATTCCCAAGAAGTTGTATCTGTTTTTTTGTAACGGTTTATTTTAAAGGCTTCTTCCCCTTCTAAATCAGTATAACTTTCGGCAACCAATTCTTTAATTTGAAAAGAAAAAGTATCAATAGAGTTAGTAAAATCATCGTAAACAATTGAGTCTACATCATAAACCACATACTTTCCTAACTCCAACGCAGCATATCCATGACCTATATCTGCAGGCGTAACTTCTTCACTATCTTTTTTACATGAAAAACAGCAAATGGTAACACATAATATGAATAGGGTAAAATTTCTCATTAGTTAAAGTTACTAAAATTGAGCGAAATGGATTAATTGTCTATAAACCCACCACCAATCAGGTCATTACCATCATAAAAAACGGCCGACTGTCCAGGTGCAACACCTTGAACATCTTCATAAAATTCTATTTTAATTCTACCATCTGCCAACTTTGCAATGGAACTGTTTTTTCCTTTGTCTTTGTAGCGAATCTTACTCAACGCTTCCATTTGCTCTGGTAAATGATCATATTTAATAATATTAGGATCACGAACAAATACTTCTTTTTTATTTAAGTCTTCTTTGGTCCCCAGCACTACTATATTTTCTTTGGGATCAATTTTTATAACATAACGCGGATCACCATAAGCAACCTCTAGGCCTCTTCGCTGGCCAACAGTATAAAAAGGATATCCTTGGTGTGTACCAATAACATTTCCTTCCATGTCCACAAAGTTTCCTCCTTTCACGCGCTCTTCTAATCCCTCTACTCTACGCTTTAAAAAACCTCGATAATCATTGTCGGGCACAAAACAAATTTCAAAGCTTTCTCCTTTTTTAGACAAGTCTTCATAACCTCTATCAAATGCCATTTTACGAATGGCCGGTTTAGAAAACCCACCTAATGGAAATAAAGTTCTTGCCAAAGCACTTTGAGTTAATCCCCAAAGCACATAAGATTGATCTTTGTTTTCATCTTTACCTTTAGAAATTACGTAACGATCATTTTCTTGTCTCACCTGAGCATAATGTCCAGTTGCAATAAATTCACAACCCAACTGATCTGCACGTCTTAACAAGGCATCCCATTTAATGTGTGTATTACACAACACACAAGGGTTTGGTGTTCTTCCTGCTAAATATTCGTCTACAAAATTATCAATGATAGAATCTCCAAATTCTTCTCTAATATCTAGTATAATATGATGAAACCCCATATTTACAGCTAAAATTCGAGCATCATTAATGTCATCTAAACTGCAACAACCTGTTGTTTTTCGAGTTCCGCCAGAAGAGGCATAATCCCAAGTTTTCATGGTTAAGCCAATTACTTCATACCCTTCTTCGTGTAACAACATTGCTGCTACTGAACTGTCAATTCCGCCACTCATGGCAACCAATACTTTCCCTTTACTACTCACGTTTTCCTTTATCTAGGTGTTATAAAATTCTCTGGAGTTACTACATCTTCCGGAATATATTCAATTTCTCTATCGTCAATCACATCATCATCCTTATTCGCATCAACTCTAATTCCGTTCTTGTATTCTTCCTTTTTTCTTACGGTTCTTCCGTCTCCTTCATAATACGTCCAAAACCCATGCCTTACATCATGTCTAAAAGGACCCGAAACAGCCTTTTTATAATTCGCTCCATAATAAGTTGCTCGTCCTTCTAGCGCTCCATTTTCATAAAGAGCCGTCATTTTTAGCTTACCCGTTTTATAATACCTGTTCCATATCCCATTTTCTTGATCGTTGGTATATTCTTTTTCTTCTGCTACCACTCCAGTATTGTAATAAGTTTTCCAGGTACCTTCTCTTTTCCCGCTCAAATAAAATTCAACAGAAATGGTATAACCTGCTTTATCAAAATGTTTCCAAGTGCTGTCTTTTTTCTGATTTTCATATTTCCCGGCAGCTTTAATTTCGCCTGTTTCGTAATAAACTGTAGCATATGCATTGCTTCCTTTATTGTCTATTTCCACTTGAAACTTACCTGTATTATAATAATACTTAAAAACACCAGTTGGTTTATCATCTTTAAAGGTTCCTG
Organism: uncultured Flavobacteriales bacterium; assembly: GCA_905479995.1. Lineage (GTDB taxonomy): Bacteria > Bacteroidota > Bacteroidia > Flavobacteriales_E > Vicingaceae. Next base: position 100,166 of record CAJQON010000002.1, read on the forward strand.
TATATCGGAGCATTCCGTTTTTATGGTATTGTTTCCAAAGACCTTGTTTTTTTCCATTGGAATCAGTTTTATTGGTTTCTTGAGCAAAACTCAAAAAACTAATCATCAATAATATAACTGCTAAAATGTGTTTCATAATCCTTACAAAATTAGTAAATAACTAAGCTACTTTTACAATTATTGTACCTAAGCTCAATTTAATAACGAATAAAAAACTGCTTTTGTTATATCAACATTTTATGCCTCGTTCGATTTACCATAACTTAGGAGTATAATTTAATACCAAGAATATAAGCAATGGCTACAGTTCACTTAAAATAAATAATAACAGCTATTCTTTTGGCCTGAATACAAAGTACTTGGACAGGCAGCCAATTATCTATAAAAGTCACTCGAGTAAACCAACTCAAAAAATATTTTTTAAAATAAAAGCCTGTTGCTAAATATATTTTTACTTACTTTGTATTTCAAAGTACTTTTAATATGGAAACAACAAAACAACACCTAGAGTCTTTATCAGAAATTAAAAACCTGATGGAACGATCTTCCAAATTTATTTCATTGAGTGGTCTGTCTGGTATTTTTGCTGGACTAACGGCTTTAATAGGCGCAACAATTGCCTATTTTAGACTAACCTCTTATTTGGGTGCTACCTCTTTTGATTACATGACAAGTAGAAGTATAACTTATGGTGACTTGTTTGATTTAACACTAGAATTGATTGCCATTGCAATTGGTGTTTTAGTGCTATCGGTTACTGCCGGAATTTTGCTAACGATTAAAGAAACGAAGAAAAACAATCAAAGCATTTGGGACAAGAATAGTAAGTTGGTTTTATTTAACTTGATGATTCCTTTAGCTGCTGGTGGAATTTTCGGATTAATTTTGCTGTACCATCAATTGTTTGTTTTAGTTGCTCCAATTACGTTAATTTTTTACGGTTTAGCTTTAATCAACGCATCTAAATACACACTTAACGACATTAGGTATTTGGGTATTTTAGAAATTGTATTAGGATTAATTAGTGCTGTTTTTGTAGGGCAAGGCTTGTTATTTTGGTCGATTGGTTTTGGTGTATTGCACATTATTTACGGTACTTTAATGCACTTTAAATACAATAGAAACTAGTTTAAAGATGATTGAGGGTTTAAATAAAATATTTGAGAGTAGGGTTCGATTGGGCATTATGTCTGTATTGATGGTAAACGATTGGGTAGACTTTAATACATTAAAAGAACTGCTTGCCGTAACCGATGGAAATTTAGCTAGTCATATTGCTGGGCTTGAAAAAAATGAATTTATTGAAGTGCGAAAAGAGTTTGTTGGTAAGAAACCAAAAACCTCTTTTGGAGCTTCCAAATTGGGAAAAAAAGCATTTAAAGAACATTTGACTGCCCTTGAAAATTTACTAAAGAAGAACACCTAATTTTTTTTATACACATACTTTGTAATTCAAAGTACTTTTAAATTAAAATGAGAGAAGTAAGAAAAAAAATATGCATTTGGTTATTCGACATTACAAAAATGCCTTATGCCAATTACTTTAAAAAGAATGAACCTTGGAATATTACCAGAACAGAACTGTGCCATTTCCCTATTCAAAGCCTCGGTTATGCTTTAGGTCAATTCTTAATTACCAATGATTTTCACCTTATTCCGAAACTGGAAAGACACGATGCTTACCATGTAATTACCAATTATGGAACAACTGTGGAAGAGGAGATTGCTCTGCAATTTTTCTTTTTAGGAAATGGGAAAACTAGTCTTTATTTATTTGCTGTGATTACTATTGGTTTTATGTTGCTGCCCGAATATTATAAAAATTATTACACCGCTTATTTACACGGAAAGTCTTGCAACGACCTTTACAAATGGAGCATAAAAGCACTACTCAATACACCACTCCATAAAATTCAAAGTAATTTATTTGAGCAAGCCAATACTTCAAATATTAACGTTTAAAACAATTAATTATGAAAACAATTCAAAAAAAATATGTGTTAAAACGCATTAAACAAACCGTTCTTATTTTTATTTCACTTCTCGTTTTAAGTGGAGTAACAGCTTTTCCATTGCAAACAGAGCTTAATTTTTTAGCCAATTCTGTTGATGCTGAAACACCAGGTTTGCTTGGCAATTGGATTATAGAAGTGAGCGATGCCATTAACTTTGTGAGCACTGATTATCCGTTTTTAGCCTATGGCACCGATTGGTTAGCCTTTGCACACATCATCATTAGCATATTCTTTATAGGTGTTTACATCGATCCTGTAAAGAATATTTGGGTAACCAAAACTGGCGTTATTGCTTGCTTGTTAATATTTCCAGTAGCTTTTATTGCTGGATGGGTAAGAGGCATTCCTTTGTTCTGGCAACTCATTGACTGTAGTTTCGGAGCCTTAGGTTTAATTCCATTATTAATGATCCATAAAAACACACAAAAATTAATTCCAACAACATAAAATCAACTCTTTTAAAAACAATTATTATGAAAAATCAAACATCAATATTTAAAGATAAAGGCTTTGTCATCGGTCTGATACTCATGTCAATTTGCTTTTTACTTTACCTCCTACTCGATTCTAAAAATGAAAACTTTAGTGGACCAGCTTTTAATGATGAGGGTGTATACTTTGTCAACTATGCCATCGCTATTGTTTACTTTTTAGGAACCATGTTTATGTCCATAGTTAAAAACCGATTCAAATTTTCGAAGTACAATTACCGCCATTTCTTATGTGCACTTATCCTCTTTTCAATTAGCTGTTTCACCATCAACATTCCATTTGCCATCTTTTTAAAGTTTGGAACATGGGTAAATGTTTACCTCTTAATCATGCATATTTCAATTTTAGCACTATGTTTTAATGATATACTTCCTAAAACGGTAAGAATGTTCAATTTTTTTATGCTAGGATTAGGCGCCATGATGGCCTTTTACTTTTCTATTTACCTCATTCTTTTTTCTATTATTGCTATTGTTGGAGCCATCTTTTTCGGCATAACACTCCATCTTTTGGTGCCAGCAATTATGTTTAGCACCATATTGGTTCAATTTGTAAAAAGAGCAAAATCTTTAAGTGAAAAAATTGCGTTCTACACCGGAATTGTTGTTCCGTTATTAATCATAACGGTGTATTGCATTAAATGGGAAGACACCAAAGAATTGATTCATAAAACACAAGCTTCTATTATAACACGACCAGACAACAACCTCCCAAACTGGGTATTAATGAGTCAGGAATTAGAAAACGATTTTTTTACGGAACAAATTTTAAAAGGCGATTTAACCTATGAAACTAACATGGTAAGTGATTTTGGTTTTGGAGGAAGTAATTCTCTAAATGAAACAAAAGAACATGATCCACTGGTGGTTATTGGTTCTGAATTAATGGGGAAAATCAACCTCAGCAAAGAAGAACGAATAAAAATTCTTGAATCTAAGTATGATTTAAGGCATCATACGAAACGAAAACTATGGTCAGGAAAGCACCTTTCCACCTCGAGCGTACTATCAAATATCCAAGTATTTCCAGCGTATCGATTGGCATATACCGAAAAAATTATTCGAATAAAAAATAACTTTAAGCGTAATAGGTGGAATAGACAGGAAGAAGCGCTATACACTTTTCATTTACCTGAAGGATCTGTGGCAACATCTCTTTCATTATGGATAGATGGAAAGGAAGAGAAATCTCGCTTAACAACAAAAAGCAAAGCCGACAGCGCCTATACAACTATTGTTGGGGTTGAACAAAGAGACCCTTCTATTTTACATTGGCAAGAAGGAAATACCATTACGGTTTATGTGTTTCCATGTACTCCAGAAGAAGAACGAATGTTTAAAATCGGCATTACTTCTCCGCTAAAAAGCATTGGAAAAAAGCTGGTACTAGAGAACATTTATTTTGAAGGACCCAATGCTTCTGACGCACTTGAAACCACTGTAGTAGAATTTAAAACCGATGACAATGTAAATCCATATTTGCCAGCTGGTTTTAGTGAAATGTTACCCAACAAATACCAATATACAGGAAGTTATAAAGCATATTGGGAAATAAACTGTGACACTGGTAAACTTTCAAATGATCTGTTTTCGTTTAATGGTAAAAGTTACCGATTAGCTGAAGCTAAACCCAAAATAAAAAAGACTTCGATTAATTCGGTTTACTTGGACGTGAACAAAACATGGAGCAAAGAAGAGTTTGAACAAGTACTCTCTTTATCGGCTAATAAAGATGCTTATGTTTATTACGATAAATTGTATAAAATTAATACCGGAAATAAAGACAAACTCTTTGATATGCTGAGTGGTTTAAATTTCACTTTATTTCCACTGAATAAAATTAAAGATGATAAAAACTCCTTGTTGGTAAGCAAATCGAACACTGTTGCACCAATGCTTAAGGATTTAGAAGAAGCAGAATTTATTACTGAGTTAAAATTATATTTGAGCGATAGAACCAACAGAATAAACCTTTATTGTTTATCCAATGAGCTTTCTCCTTACCTAAAAACATTAAAGGAGTTTCAGGTGTTTAATTACATGCATGGAAATACAGCATCACTAAAACCCTATTTAGAAAAAGGAGTTTTTGTAAGCGACCAACAAAACGACAATACAGTTAAACTAAGTGCTTCAAACACACTTATTATTAGAGATACGAATGAGGCTAAATCAACAGCTCCCGATCATTTATTACGCTTATTTGCCTACAATAAAATTATGCAAGAATGTGGAAAAAACTATTTTACTTCAGGTAATTTTATTGAAGAACAACTCATTGACATTGCCAATGAAGCTTATATTGTTTCACCAGTTTCGAGCTTAATTGTGTTGGAAACACTTAAAGATTATGAACGATTTGGCATTGATAAAAATGAAGACAGTTTAAACAATGCCTCTACTCAATCATCTGGCGCAGTTCCAGAACCACATGAATGGGCATTAATTATTCTATTGGCAATAACGCTAGGTTATTTGTATTACAAAAGAAGAACGAATATTCATATTTCATAATGATAACATTAAAAAATACATTAGAAAACAAGGTTCTTTTGACCCTGCTTTTGGCTTTAGTAGTTTCAGCTTTAAGCATTCAAAACCTTGTTTTCTATTTACAACCAAGCACTTCATTTTTTGTGTTTTTGGCCATTTCTCCATTTTTGTTTCGCCTCAACAAAAATCAAAAAAGTGCACGATATGGTTGGCTTAGCTTAACTTTTGTAGTGCTGTATTTTTTCTTTAAAATGCAGTTGGTCTACTTTATGGCTTTTGCTACATTCCTTCTTTTTCTCATAGAAAGTAATTTGGGAAAAGTAAATGCACTGCCCTTATTCATCATCCTTTTAATATCGCCTTATTCCGCTTTTATATTTGATGTATTTGGATTTCCTGCTCGATTATTAATCACAGAAGTTGCTGCCTATCTTCTTTCTTTTATTATGGATGATGTGGTTTCTAATGGGAACAATATTCTTATTAATCACAATGTTTTTTCTGTTGATCCTGAATGTATGGGCTTAACAATGGTAGGTTATGGTTATGCTACTACTTTACTTTTTATTAATTCTTTAGAACGAAAGTTTAACAAGAAAGTCAAACTTCATAAAGTGTTCGGAATTCTAATTTTAGCAACGGTTTTTATTATTACGGTAAATCTTTTTAGAATCGTAGTAATTGTAATACTACAATCGCCTCCAGAAACAGTTACACATGAGCTAGTAGGTTTACTTTGTTTCGGAATTTACTTTATACTTCCGATGTATTTCGTTACTAAATGGATTATAAAACGCACAAAAGAATCGCATACAATATCATCTAAAGTTAAAGATTCGAAGAAATACCTCAACATCTTTTTTACGATAACAATTATTGGTTGTTTGGCTTATTATAATTTTAATAGAGATAATTACCGCCACATTCAAGTAGATAGTAAGAGTGGAAAAGTGCACTTAGCAGGGTTTGATAAAACAACAACTAATCACAACGTGATTAAATTCATTAATGATGATGCACTCATCTACATCAAGCCTTCTTGTCATTTTTTTGGACCTGATCATAGCCCTACAATTTGCTGGAAAGGTAGCGGATACGAATTCATAAACATTAAGTTAGAACACAAAGGTGCTTATGTTTATTATACTGCCGAATTACAAAAAGAAGGTGAAATCTTGCAAACTGCATGGTGGTTTGATAACGGAAAAGACAAAACAATTAGTCAAATCCATTGGCGTTGGAAAACAGCGATTGGCGATGAGCCTTATCGTTTAATTAATGTAACGGCAACATCTAAAGATGAATTGCAACACCAGGTAAATCAACTAATTGATGAAAATTTGTTTAAAGAAACAAGTTTGGCAACTCTTTCTGAGCTCTAGCATAATCGGTTGGAATACCAATGTCAATAAAATAAGTATCGCTTACAAAACCATAGAATTGAGATGTAGCAAAATGTTTATCGAAGTATCCTTGCTCTAAAGAAAACTGTTCAGGAAAACTCAAGCTATTAAATATGTTCTTTTTAAAGAGGTAAATTCCACCATTAATTGCGCCTTCCTCACAAAATTTTTTCTCCTTAAAAGCCACAATACCATCCTCCTCATTCAACTCCACCACTCCATAGCGATCAAAATTTTGCATGGGTTTTAAAGCCAACATTACGCTTGCCTCTTTTTGATCAAAATAGTGACCCATTTCAAGTAAATCTACATCAAAAAAAGTATCCCCATTAATGATAAATACCGCTTCAGACTCAACATGAATCAATGCTTTTTTAATGGCTCCTCCTGTTCCTAAAGGAGTATCTTCTATTACATAATTTAATTTAATTGCTTTAAAAGTAGCACCAAAATAGGTTGAAATTACTTCGTGCTTATACCCTAAAGCCAAATGAACTTTAGTGATGTTATACTTCGATAAATAATTAAGTAAGTATTCTAAAAATGGGATATCATTAATTGGAGCCATTGGTTTAGGAACATCAACCACACTGGCTAACCTTGTTCCGAATCCTCCTGCTAATATGATTGCTTCATTGGTCATTTATTTGCCGTATTCCAAGTCATTAAACCTTCGTTGGTAAAATGGTATTTTCTCACCTTCCCTCCAAACTGCTCTAACCCCATAATTACTTTATCTCGTGTATTATTTGGACAATAGAAGAAAAAGAACCCTCCTCCACCAGCGCCAGAAATTTTACCTCCTGAAGCGCCATTTTTTTTGGCTGATTCATAAATTTCATCTATTTGTGGATTGGTAATTCCTTCGGCCAAGTTTTTTTTATACTTCCATCCGAAATCTAAAATCTCTCCTATTTCATCCAAACTTCCTTTTAGCAAAACCTCTTTCATTCTAAAAGCTTGTTCTTTCAGCTTATCCATTGCCTCAACAGATCCAGTTTTGTTCTTTTTTATGTTTTCGGTTTGACATTTTATAATTTCTGCAGAAACTCTACTAGTTGCTGTATTGTACAACACCAAGTTATTTTCTAACTCATCCATCACCTCTTTTTTTATTCGCAAAGGATTTACAATTACTTTATTGTTGTCTGAAAATTCCATAAAATTTACACCTCCAAAAGTAGCAGCATATTGATCTTGCTTTCCTCCAGCCATTGCCAAATCTTCTCGTTCTATTTCATGTGCTAACTTGGCAATATCGTATTCGCTTAAAGGTAATTTTAACCATTCAACAAAAGCGCCTAAAATAGCAACTACCATAGTTGATGATGTTCCCAAACCTGAACCTGCAGGCGCATCTGAATGTGTTATTAGCTCAAACGAAAGTGGTTTATTGGTAAATTGTTTTACAATTCTATTGTAAACTCCTTTATGTAAATCCAATAAGCCATCAGTTGCAATTTTAGTAGTAGAATCGGTTTCAAAATATTCGTCTCTATCTTCTGCCGTAAATATAATTTTACCGTCTGTTCTCACTTTAATAGTAGCATAAGTAAATAGGTTTATTGTGGCATTTAAAACTGCACCACCAAAGTAGTCCGAATAAGGACTCACATCTGTTCCGCCTCCCGCTAAACCTAACCTTAAAGGTGCTTTACTTTTAAACATCTTTATACAGCATTTCAATTGTTCCTACCATTTTCTCCCATGCATATTTTTTCTTTTCATCTTCAACACCAACAATAAATTCAGCTGCTCTAGAGTTGGCATAAAAATCTACCAAGGCATCTGCTACTGCTTCTGCTTTTGGCTTCACCACGTAGCCCACTTTATTGTGTGGTACAATTTCATTTAACCCTCCTACATCGGTTACCAACATTGGTTTATTAAAATGGTAAGCGATTTGAGTAACTCCACTTTGGGTTGCATTTCTATAAGGTTGAACAACCATATCGACCCCACAAAAATAATTGACTACTTCCTCATCTGGAATAAAAGAACCATTCAAAATCACATTATCTTTTAATCCATGTTTTTCAATAATTCCCATATAAGGAGCATCGTCTTCATAAAACTCACCGGCAACAATCAATTTTATTGATCCATTATTTAACCGACTATCTCCAAAAGCTTCTAACAACAGATCCAATCCTTTGTATTTTCTAATGATTCCAAAAAACAATAAATAATTAAATTTTGGATCAAGATTCAATGCTTTAAGCGCAGTAGATCTTGAAATTGAAACCCCAAAATTATCGTACAAAGGATGAGGTGAAAACACATGAGGCTTTTCAGGATCAACCCGAATTAAATCAGCCATTACACTTTTCGACATCACCACACACCCATCCATTCTTTTTAAAAAAAAGCGCGTCAATTTCTCGTCTCCAATTCGTTTTTCATGTGGAACAAGGTTGTGCAACAAAGCCAATATTTTTGTTTTTTTTGTTGACCTTAGCTGTTTAGCAATAAAACCAAAACAAGGAGCCATAAAGGGCATCCAATATTTAAATATAACCAAATCAGCTTCGTCCTTTTTAAGTTGTTTACCCACTTTAATCCAATTAAAGGGATTGATAGAGTTGATGCTTCTAACAATGTTTAATTTTTGAGTTAAAGCTCCAGAAGAAAACTGCGTTTTTCCTGGGAACAAAAAGGAAGGGTATTGCATTTTAAAAGTGACAATTTTCACTTCATGACCAGCATCCATTAGAGCTTCAGCCAAGCGATTACTAAATAGAGCAATTCCTCCTCGATAAGGGTAAGCAGGGCCTATGATGGTAATTTTCATCTATTTAATAAGGTAATTTTATTTAAAGGATTAGATTTCCTTTTCAATGTTGTATTGATTTCTATTCACAGAACTTCTCGAAATTAGCTCTCCTAAAAATCCTGCAACAAACAGCAGTGATCCTAAAACCATTGAAGTTAAAGCAATATAAAAGTAGGGATTATCGGTTACCAAAATTGTTTTTACATCTTGACTCAAATGGTAAATTTTCATTATACCAATGTATGCAGCGCTTAAAAATCCAATTAAAAACATTATTGACCCTAATGATCCAAAAAGGTGCATTGGCCTTTTTCCAAATTTAGAAATAAACGTAATGGATAATAAATCTAAAAATCCATTAACAAAGCGTTCTAAACCAAATTTGGTTTCTCCGTATTTTCTTTCTTGATGTATAACTACTTTTTCGGTAATTTTTGAAAACCCTGCCCACTTTGCTATTACAGGAATATAACGATGCATTTCACCATAAACCTCAACTGTTTTAATAACTTCAGATCGGTAGGCCTTTAAACCACAATTAAAATCGTGCAAGTTTTTAATGCCAGACATTCTTCTTGTTGCAGCGTTAAAAAATTTAGTAGGTATTGTTTTCATTAAAGGATCGTAACGCTTTTTTTTCCAGCCAGAAACCAAATCCCATCCTTCTTCCTTTATCATGCGGTACATATCTGGCAATTCATCCGGACTATCTTGCAAATCTGCATCCATCGTAAACACAACATTACCAGTAGTTGCAGCAAATCCAACATTTAAACCTGCTGATTTCCCATAGTTCCGTCTAAATTTAATACCCTTAATGTTACTGTTTTGAGTTTTTAATTGCTCAATTACTTCCCATGAAGAATCATCACTTCCGTCATCAACAAAAATAACTTCGTAAGTGAATTTATTGTCGTGCATTACCTTTCCAATCCAGTCACTTAATTCTTTAAGCGACTCCTCTTCATTAAATAAAGGAATTACAATTGATATGTCTAAAGCATCTTTCATAGAGACCCAAAGATAATAAAAGAATATTTTTTACTGCGTTTTAGCTGTAAATTAAAAGATAATTCTACTTTTGCGCTGGGCAAGTCTTATACGACCAGCTCCTTCTGAACTTCCCCAGGCTGGGAACAGAGCAAGGATAGGAGGTTGTAGCGGTGCGATATAAGTAGCTTGCCCACTTTTTTCCCTCCTTTATTTTGTAACCATTGTTTTAAATATTCGTATTTACTTCAACTATCATGCAATTAAACTACAAAATACTCATATATCTCTCCCTCTTTTTCACCTTTTGTTTACACCAAAATCAAGCCATTGGTCAGTACACATGTGACTATGAGTACAAGGTAATGAATAAGCAAAAAAAGAAGGTTAAAAAGAAAACGAAGAAAATTGCTCTAAAATGGTTGAACGAGCACATGGCCTCTTTAAATCTTCCAACTGATTTAAAACCTTCTAAACTAAAATATAAAACTGAAAAAAAAGAGGCCATCAAATGGGATCAAATAGATGCTTTACTTTGTAAAAAAAAGAAAGAGGTTGATACTGAAGCTGCTTTTAAAATAATTGAAGAATTGAGATTAGTTGTTTATGACATTAGCATTGAATTTGATTATGCCAACACGGTAAACGACCGCATTAAAAGTGTTTTAAACTTTGAGTTTGACATTAACGGCAATTTAATTAGAGCAGTAATTCGCAAGAAAAAAATGAGTCCTTTTTCCGAAACTCCTTACCAATAAATTAACTATTTTGGTTATTCTAAATATTCTACCATGAAAAATTACATTCTAATTGTCTTCTTAATTATAAGCTCTGCTGCTTTTAGTCAAGTAAAAAAAGAAACTTTAGTAAAGAAATGGAAACTAGAAAAAATTGAAGAGTTTGGTCAGGAGTATGCTCCGTTAGAAAATCAGCAAAGCGATGCGTTAGAATTTACTTCAGACAACAAATTTATTGGTACTATAGAAGGCCTCCACATTGAAGGCAAATGGTCAATTAGCAACAAAGCTATTCTAACGGTAAACAAAGCCAATTCTAAACTTGAAGTATTTTGGACAAAAGTAAAATCTGTAACTCAAAATAAATTAGTTGTTGAGTATCAAAACGGAGACTTAATTACCTCTACTTTAATATTAATTCCAGCCAAATAAAGTTTAAACTAGCTGATTTATAATTGTTTAATTAATAATTATTCACAATAAAACACCTCTAACCCCTTACAGTAACTGACACTTTAGGGTTATTAACAATAACATCACTACATCACTTCCTAAACGATTGATTACTAATCGATTATTTTTTTTATTTTTATCATTCATCAACCAAATGAGAACACAATGAAATTAATTAGCCTGTCTCTATCACTATTTGTTTGCATAGCTATAAACGCTCAAGATCAAAAAGGACTTTCGCTCCAAGAATCATTAAATAACGCATTAAATAAAGATGCTAAAACCGAAACAAAAGAAGCATTAAATAGCCTTGAAGCAAACGCAGATATTTCTCAAAAAGCTGTTCAAATAAAATGGGAATCTAACACGAACAATTCAGCTGAAAAATTTATTATTGAAAAAAGTGCCGATAAAAACACTTGGCTAGAGGTTTCTACTGTATTTGGTGCTTCTCACAAAAATGAGCCATTCGAATATTTCCACTTAGACTATATGCCACTAGAAAACTTATCCTATTATAGAATAGTTGAGGTTGATAAAAACGGTGCTGAAAGTTACTCTAACGTTATGCCTGTTAACTATATTTTAGCTGATTTCAATACTGCAGGAACAAACCTTTTTCCAGCACTAGCAATAAGTGAAGAACAAACAGTAATTACCATTGCTTTTGAAGAGGTTTTTGAAAAAGAAATTTTATTGGTAATGAGAGATATTAAAGGAAAAGAATTTTACTCTAAAGTTTTCATTAACATTGAAAATGAACATTTAGTTGCTTTGCCAATTGAAAATGAAATTCCTAAAGGAGACTATTTAATTACTGCTTCTTCAGAAAATCAAATTTACAGCCAAAACATCACCATAAACTAGTCGTAAATCCATAACAATACGGAACCTTCTTGTTTTTTAAGTTTTGCGTCAATTTCTTTCATAAAATTATTCGATACTGCTGGGCATCCCCAACTTTGAGCAAGCTTTCTTGGGTAAATCTCTTTATCTTCAATTGCACCCCACGAATGAAACACAATATAACGTTTATAGGCATTTGTGTTTGTTTTTTCTAATCCGTGTAGTTTGTAATTAAAATGTACTCCCCAACTACTATAACCGCGCTTACCAATTTTGTATTTGCCTTTAGATGAACAATGGCTTTCTGGTTTATTACTAAAGTTTGGCTCTTTCAATTCATCTAAATTCAATAAATTATCGCAAGCTCCATGACTACAAACTGCAGATGTTATAACAGAGTCTCCATTAAAATCCCAAAGAATCAATCGCTTTTTACCTGAATGTATGCTCATGTCAATGAGCACACAAACATTAGTATTCATATTGTTCTCTTCACTATAGTTTTTGGCCTCTAAAGCTTTATTTCTTAGCCTATCGGTTTTAGTAGCACCAGAAAATCCAAAAGCAGTTACCCCCAATAACATTATAAATATGAGCCTCAACATTAGTTATTTTTAACAGAAGTCCCTGCAAACTCCAAACTTTGAGTTTGAACTAACGCATCCAGTTCGTAAACATTTTTATAACCATAGCCATACAGGTTTATAAAAGTTGGTATATTCAAGGCCAAAGGAGTCATCTTTCGAGCAAAATACATTTCATCTTTGTCAATGTTATTGTTGCAATAAATTAACACTCTGGTAGTTTTAGCAGGAATTACTTTGGCTAATTTTCCTTTGGTAAAATCTGAGAAATTTAGATGAACTGCCCCTCTAATGTGCTTTTTATCATATGCTAATTTTGACCTAGTATCTAAAACAAGTGTGCCTTTTTCTTTGGCCATTGTTTTAAATTTGTCTAAAGACACCATGCGTGATTTTCGATATTCTTCTGTCTTTTTAGTGAGTTCTGTAAAATTGGCAAAGTCTACATCTGATGCTATATTTTTTTTGTTCTGTGAAAACCCTGATGCAGTAATTAACACTACTATTATTAAATTAATTGTTTTCATAATTTTTAGTTTAAAGGTTGATTAATTATTTTATTTCAAATTTTGTTTTGATTTCATAACGCAATCTAATTTCTGGTACATTTTCAATGTATGTCCCTCTTGTTTTGCTGTAGCTCATCATCATGTTACTTATTGAAGATGTTTTATTTTGATTCCAATATCCCGAAACGGAGTTATTATCTACAACATTTAATTCATCTACCTGCATTAATTCTCCTACTTCTTGATCTACTGCTTCCAACAAATATTTTGCTTTACTTTTTGCCGCTTTAATAGCCTCAATTTTCACATCTTTTCTAAATTGTTGTAAATTTTTATTGCTCGTTTTTTTTATTCTAATACTGGTCACATATTCTTTATCCAGCGATTTCACCAGCTTCATAAAATCTGTATTAGTGCTTAATTTCAGCACATACTTTTTAGACTTTCTAGAATCGTTTCTATGATACCACCAGTAATACCAATAAAATGAGGCATTGGCACTATTAAATATGATGTTCTCTTTCGAAACATTATTCCCTTCAAGCAAGTCCATAAACGCTTTTTCTATTTTAGAAAGTGTACTCCAACTTCCTCGTTCGGTTAAGGTAATTTCTAACTCAATTTCATCTGGAGGAATCACCATTTCAGCACTTCCGGTTACGGTTATTATTCGATTAATTGGCTGGCTAACTTCTATTGCATTTGCGCTCAATGAGGCAAAAAATACTACTATTATTATTGCTGTTTTTTTCATGTTTATCGTTATTGAGAGTCAATATTTAATACTCGATTATCGTTAAAATTAATTTGTTGTATCGGCATACTTATAGCACCAACAACTTCTGAGGTATCTTTAATAATGATGTTTTGGTGCACCCATATTAAATCGTTTTTTCGGTCTTGAGAAATGAAAATCATTTTGTCGGATTCTTCTTTTGTCAACCATCTAGTTCTTCCATTTAAATCTTTTATAGCTTCCTCAACTTTTTCTATTTTTTCAAAAAGCATGAGAAAACCTGGGCGTTCCAAATATTCGTAATCCGATTTCTTAGTATCTAACTCCGCAATAGCTTCTACAATAGCCGCATCCAACAACTTTTCATATAGATATCCAAACAATTTTTTATTATTGTAAATATCTACAGTGTATAGCTCACCATTAATGGCATAAGCAAACCCTATAGTCTCCTCATCAATTAAATTGATGAATTGCTTTTTGTACTCTTCTCGCATCACATTTAATTCTTTATTGTCGAGTGCCAATTCTAAACTCGATTGAGAATGTTGCGATTTAACATCTACATTTTTATCAGCATATTTGCTCACATTATAATTCAGTTTTTCTGTTTGATCTGTTACCGACTCCCAAACCTTTTGCTGGTTATTTTCCTTTTTTGATGCAATTTTCAATTTCCGTGAAGTCAACATTTTAGTATTAGATCCAAATGCCTGAGCACTTTCTCCATCCCTCTTACTCCATCGTTGCGATTCTACACAAAAACTCGATATCTTTTCATGTTTGGAATTTGGTCCAATAATCATGTCGTACGTTAAGGTTCTGTCTTGCTTCCCTCCTTTTACAATGTCACCAGCATTAATAAAAATGACTTTATCAGATAGATTAGAAATTTCCAACTCATTTACATTGGAGGTCTCTATAATTTTGACCCACTTATTTTCCATTGCCATTTTTAGGGTCACATAAGATATATTCTCGGCAGTGGCCGTTCCATTAATTGCAAAAATTTGTAGGTTTTTATAATTAATCGGCTTAGAAATGGCAAAACCTCTTAATTCGCCCTTACCATTTTGTGAATCTAGCACCTCTGCAGTAAGCACATCTTCGGGTTCATTCAAGCGACCTTCCTCGTTATATTCTTCTTCTCCACAGGACACTACACCAACAAAAAAGAGAAAAATTAAGGCGATATAAGAGATTTTTTTTGCAAACATACTTTTTTGTTTTAGTGGGTTAATATTTGACTAAACTACTGGTGTATTTCAGCCAAATCAATCTAGAATTAGGGAATAAGACAGTTGAATGAGTTAACGCATCATTTAATTGAGTTAAACAGAAACAAGCCAACTAAAGCTCAATAAAAACAAGGTTTATAGCGACTCCCTATCCTTCATGTTCTAAAAAAGTTAGTACATTTAGCATTATTAACTCAAACTCATTTGTACAAAAAACTAACATACAGCCTTCTTGCAGTTGTTTTACTTCTAATTGCTCAACCACTTCTTGCCCAAAGCTCCAAGATTTCCATTCCCAACACTACTCAGAAACAACAACAAAAGAAATCGAAATTTAGCCGATCTTCTTTTAATAAGGTAAGCGAAGCCGATCTCAAGTTAAACGAAGCCGAAAAGATATTTGATACTGAACCAGAAAAAGCATTAGACCTGGTTCATGACGCCCTATTAATTGCCATTAAAGATGATTATGACCAAACGGAAGCTAAGGCCTACCAGATTTTGGGGCGATTTAATTTTGATCTCAACGAATACAATCTTTCGTATAGAAACTACAAGAAAGCCATTGCTATTTATGACAAGATGAAGTTGGTGTCTAATTTAAATTATTTTGCCACCAACCAATTGTATAAAATATACTACAACACCGGAAAGTCTGCTGAACTAATTGGAAATATTGAGTCGGCCATTAAATATTACAACACCAACCTTAAAGAAACCATTAAAAGAAAGGATGTAAATGCTACCGTAAAAACTCACATTGCTTTGGGTGACTGTTACCTAAAATTAGAACCTAAAGAATTAAAAGGTGCCCAAGTTAATTACAATAAAGCATTAACAATAGAAAAAAATAGGACCAATAAAAAAGGAATTGTGCTGGTGAACCAAAAATTAGGACAACTAGAAAATGAAAAAAACAACACTGAAAAAGCCATTGAATATTTCAGGTCTTCGCAAAGTACCGCTATTCAAATTAATGATGATGAAGGGGTAAACAATGCTTTCAATGACATCTCGGAAATCCATCAAACTCAAAACAACATTGATGATGGAATTGAAATTAACCAAGAAGCGCTCGAGTATAACAACAAAAGAGATAACAAAACCGAGAGTGCCAACAACAATTTTAATTTGGCCAATTTATATTTACAACAAAACAAAGATGACCAAGCTATTGAGCAACTTCAAAATTCTATACAAATAGCCGATGAAACCGGAGATCTTTACAACTTAAGTAGAGCAACTCAAGTATTATCTGAGGCTTATGATAAAACAGGTTTATCTGAAGAGGCCATGAAAAAATATAAGGAGTACTTGGTTTTTGAAGACTCATTGTACCAACTTAAAAACAACCAGCTTTTGGTTCAAAATAAAAAAGGTGAAATGTTGGAAAATGCCCAAAACAAATTATCGTTATTGGAAAAAGACAAGCAACTTAGCGAGAAAACAATTGAATTATTAAGGCAAGAAAAGATTATTAACCAAGAAGCCATTACCAATCAAAAAATAATTACCTACTCCTTAATTTTAGGAATTATTATTTTACTCATTACATCGTATTTGGTTTACCGAAGCAATAAAGCCAAGAACAAAGCCAATCAATTATTAGTACTCAAATCGCTCCGAGCGCAAATGAATCCACACTTTATATTTAATGCGCTTAATTCTGTTAACAGCTTTATTTCTAAAAATGATGAACGTGCAGCCAATAGATACTTGGCTGATTTTTCTCAACTAATGCGTGATGTGATGGAAAATTCACAAGAAGAATTTATTTCGCTCACCAAAGAAATCGACATTTTAGCGATGTACATTAAACTAGAAAACCATCGTTTTAAAGACAAATTTGATTATTCCTTTAATGTAGAGGAAAGCATTAATACGGAAGATTTTTTAATTCCGCCCATGCTAATTCAACCCTATATTGAAAATGCGGTTTGGCATGGGTTACGCTACAAAAAGGAAAAAGGGTTTTTAAAAGTTAACATTAAAAAAGAAGAAAAATCCATTATTGTTAGCATTGAAGATGATGGAATAGGTCGGAAAAAATCACAAGAATTGAAAACAGAAAATCAAAAAATAATGAAATCGACAGGAATAAAAAACATCGATTCTCGACTAAAAATTATTGCAGATATTTACAAAACAAAACTCAATGTTGCAATTGAGGATGCCGATCTTGCCAACCAATCCGGAACAATAGTAACTGTTAAAATACATCAAGAAAACTTTTCTAAAACAGAACTATGAGCACAAAATTAAAAGCTATAATTGTTGAAGATGAAGAAGCGAGTAGAGAAACGCTTAATAATTATTTAACCAAGTATTGTCCGAATGTTGAGCTACTCGAAATGGCCGAATCTGTTCAAACTGGATTAGCTGCAATTGATAAGCATAAACCCGATGTTGTTTTTTTAGACATTGAGATGCCTTATGGCAATGCCTTTGACTTATTAGAATCGTTAGATGACATAGCGTTTGAAATAATATTTGTTACGGCTTATAGAGATTATGCTATAAAAGCGCTTAACCTAAGTGCTGCTTACTACATTTTAAAACCCATTGATATTGATGAACTGGTTTCGGCAGTGGAAAAGATTAGCGCTCGAAAAAAAGAAGGAGAAGATGTTTTTCATACCAAAATTTTAATGGACAACATTAAATCGAATGCCATTCAACATAAAAAAATTGTGTTGCCACAAATGGATGGCTTTGAAGTAGTAAATGTAAATGACATTATAAGAGCTGAAGCCAATGATAATTACACTAACTTTTACTTAGTAGGTGGAAAGAAGTTTTTGGTATCTAAAACCCTCAAACACTTTAATGAATTATTGAGTGAGTTTGACTTTATTAGAATACATAAATCGCATTTGGTAAACCTACAATACATTACAAAATATATTAAAGGAAAAGGCGGACAAGTACGCATGAGTGACGAAAGCATTGTTGATGTATCTGCAACACGTAAAAAAGAATTGTTAGAAAAATTTAGGTAACCCCCTTATCAACACCTGTTCACATCTTTATTTCATCAAACCAACCCGAGTATTTACCTTTGAACAACTTTCAAAATAAGCACAATGAAATTTTTTATAGACACAGCAAACTTAGCTCAAATTAAAGAAGCTCAAGACCTTGGGGTTTTAGATGGAGTTACAACCAACCCATCATTAATGGCCAAAGAAGGAATTAGTGGACAAGCCAATGTAATTGAGCATTATAAAACCATTTGCGAAATTGTAGATGGTGATGTTAGCGCTGAAGTTATTGCTACAGATTTTGAAGGTATGGTAAAAGAAGGAGAAGCTTTAGCTGCTTTACACCCTCAAATAGTGGTAAAAATACCTATGATAAAAGATGGTATTAAAGCCATTAAATATTTTTCTGACAAAGGAATCAAAACCAACTGCACTTTAATTTTTTCTTCAGGACAAGCATTGTTGGCTGCCAAAGCTGGCGCAACTTATGTTTCTCCTTTTATTGGACGATTAGATGACATCTCAACAGATGGTTTAAGGTTAATTGAAGACATTCGCTTAATTTTTGATAACTATACTTACGACACTCAAATATTGGCAGCATCTGTTCGCCATACCATGCACTTATTGCAATGTGCCGAAATTGGAGCCGATGTAATGACCGGACCTTTAAGCGTAATTTTAGGCTTATTAAAACATCCTTTAACAGATAGTGGTTTAGCTCAATTTTTAGCCGATCATGCCAAAAGCAACGCTTAACAAATGTTAATAGCCATTCATCCCGACAATCCGGATCAACGAAAAATTGACCAAGTAATTACAGCTCTTAGAAAAGGTGCCGTAATTATTTATCCTACCGATACAGTTTACAGTATGGCTTGCGATTTAATGAATCGTAAAGCAGTAGAACGGATGGCACAATTGAAAGGAATTAAAGTTGAAAAAGCCAATTTCTCCTTAATTTGTAATGACTTAAGTGGCATATCAGATTATACCGTTCAATTTAGTAGTGGAATATATAAATTGATGAACAGAGCTCTACCAGGCCCTTATACATTTATTTTAAACGCAAACACTGCAGTTCCAAAGCTGTTTAAATCTAAAAAGAAAACCATAGGAATAAGAGTTCCTAACAACAACATTGCCCGAACCATAGTTCAACAACTTGGCAATCCTTTAATTTCTACTTCTGTGCACGATGACGATGAAATTCTAGAATACATTACCGATCCAGAACTGATTCATGAAAAATATGAAAACAGTGTTGAGATTGTGATTGATGGTGGATATGGTCAAAATGAAGCTTCTACCATAATTGATTGTACTGATAATGATCCCATCATCATTAGAGAAGGTCTTGGCGACCTAAGTATCCTCTAACAAAAACCTAAAAATCATTGACTTATGTTTCTTTTTAGTTTATAATTGCAGTATAAACTAAAACCTATTACTATGAAAAAAACTTTACTTTTTATTTCTGCTTTGGCCATTGGAGCAAGTTCATATGCCCAATACCAAGGCTTTGAGAACTGGACTACCAGCTCAATAGACTGGCTAGATGATTATGACAACATGGCCGAAGAAAGAGGCTTAGAAGGTGCTTTAGCAATTTATCCTTCAAACGATGCACGAACTGGTTCTTTTTCAGTTCGATTAGAAACTGTAATTTCTCCAATGGTTGGAGATACTATATTTGGATTTTACGCAAGCGGAGATGCACAATCATTAACCCCAGGACAATCTACTACTCCCTTTAATGGTGTTGACAGTATTATCGGTTATTATAAATACGATATTCAAGTTGGTGACTCATGTAGTTTCATAGTAGGAACTTCTTTTATGGGCACTCCAACTGGAGGTGGAACCTTCTACATCTCATCAGGAGTTCAATCTACATGGAAAAGATTTTCTTACCCAATTAATTCTATTGCTTCAGATTCATTATTGTTAGCTGCAGCAACAGGAGATCCATTAAACAACTTCAATGGAATTGCTGGTACTTGGATACAATTTGATGACATTGAATTGAAAAAAGGATCTCAAGTATCTAGTATTGTAAATGGCGGTTTTGAAAACTGGACTCCATTAAGTTGGGAAGAGCCAACTGATTGGAAAACTTCTCTTCCTTTCGCTTTAGATGAGCCTATTTTAACTGTTGTTAAATCAACTGATAAATACGGAGGTTCTTTTGCTTTAGAGCTAAATACTATTGCTGATGGAGATACTATTGGAGGTTTAGCTACCAATGGCGATTTTGATGATGATGGTTTTATGGGTGGCGCACCATACTCTTCAAATCCTACAGGTGTTGAGTTTTACTACAAAAACACGCTCTCTGGAGTTGATACTTCTTGGGCAAGCATTGAATTTAAAAACGGTGGATCAGTATTTTTACAAGCAGGAGCTGAATTGACTCCAGCTGCAAATTATACGCTTTACAGCCAAGCACTTTCATTATCAATGACTCCTGACACCTTACTTTTCGGATTCTTTTCAGGTGAAAACCCAGGAAGCCAATTAATAGTAGATCAGTTTGTTTTTTCTTTCCCAGTTGGAGTAACTGAAAATTTAACTGTAGATCAGTTAGTTGCTTATCCAAATCCAACTACCGATCAGATTAAAATTAGATTTGAGTTAAAAAATGCTAGCGATGTAAACATTAGAATATTAAATGCTTTAGGTCAAGAATTTACAACACGATCTTTAGGGAATATTGAAACTGGTACTTACAGAGAAACCTTCAATACTTCTGGTTTTGCTAAAGGAAACTACTTTATAGAATTCTCATTAAACAATGAAAAATCTACTCACCAATTTGTAATTAAATAACCACAAATTGTTCAAATAAAAATTAGGCTCGAGACCATT
>CAJQON010000003.1 GCA_905479995.1 uncultured Flavobacteriales bacterium
TAACCCCAACCATACTTTTGGTTTTCCTGGTATTTATGTAGTGAGTTTAAAAGCCAATCAAAGTAGTGCATGTTTCAACAGTTATAGCAAAACAATAACCGTTCAAAATGCGCTCGTTGGAACTAATCAATTGAACGAAGATAAAATAAAAACTTGGGTGAGTAAAGATCGTTTGTCAATCATTTTAGATGGCCAAAAATTTAAAGCCTTAGAAGTAACTTCAATTTTAGGCCAATCAATTTATAATCGAACCATTAACAGAGACCTTATTAACGTTAATCTAAGTCAATACAGTGCTGGCATTTACATTCTTAACCTTAGTGACAATAACGGAAATATAAGCTCCTTTAAAATTGCTTACCAAAAGTAATCCCAGTCATTCTTCTTTCTAAGTTCAGAGTTTGGTATAATAATAAATCAAATAATGATTAGTTTAGCCACAAACTAAACACATGAATGGACATTCAACACAAATCACTTACAAAAATGGAAATACTAACAGCTTAATGTGTGATAGTTTAATTCTAACCCATAATGATATTGCTGTTACAGCAGAAATAACCTACGTTAACAGTTATAAGCTTGAAACAAATAGTGATGATCTTAAAAAGGATTTTCAATACCTATTGGAAAATGAAGATGACATTAAGTTTGTTAGCTGTAATAGTGTTGAAAAACACATTAGAGAAGTTGTAGACCATTTAGGAGGTAACTATAGAAATTTAAAGCACTATTGTTTAATTAAAATTGATGGAAAAGAGTTTCATTTCCTATGCAAATTTAGCTTAAAAGATTATCGATATAGAATTACAAAAAAATAAGGACGTTTAAGATTCTGTATGTATCTACGTTATTAACTTACATATTAAACTATCTAATAGGCACTATAAAAGTCGCTTACCAGAAGTAAAGCTCCAAACTCTTCTTACCCTTATTTCCATCTTTAAAGTAAAAATGAAAATATCGCTTATATTTTTTGTTTTTGAATACCAGTATAGATTCTTCAGGTATAACCAAAAATCAACTATAAATAAATTGTTTGATTTAGAGAGTTGCCTCATAATTAGACATTATGCTATCGCTCGATAAAATAGATTGTTATTCCGAAACTATTCAGCAATAAGTTCTTTGGCTTTGCTAACTGGTATTAGCTCTTCTTTGTGTGTAGCAATTATAAATGCTCCACCAATTCCAGAATCAATTACCGTTTGCTTGTATTTTTCTGCCTCTTCGTAACTCGTAAAGTTACCTGCAGAATAACGTGTTAATCCATTTTCAATAGATGCTTGATCTACATCTTGTAATTCCATAAACTTACTAAGCACTTCTGTAGGTAATTGGTTTTTATACGTCCCTATTTGAATTTTAAATTTAATCTCCGCTTTATCATACGTTTTTTCTGGAGCATTTTTAATATCCTCCTTAACCATTACTTCAACTCCTGCAGACTCTAATGCAATACGTTTACCTCCCTTATAAGCTACCACAAAGGCATCTTTAACACCGTAATCTAAAGCTAAGCCAATTCTAGTGTTAGAAGCGTCCTCTACCGTTTTAAATGATTTAGAATACAAGTACTTATACAATCCATCGGTTCCTTTAATTTCCATTACATTCTTTAAACCATGAAGGTCTTTTTCTGTAAGCTTAGTCGCAAATGCACCTAATTGAACTCTAAATACCACTTCATTGGTAATAGGATGAGTTCCAGCTTCACTGTCAACTGTCATATTGTTTGCAGCATCACCAACAGATTTAAACGTACCATCTTTTTCTTCCTCAACTACAATTGCAGCATCAAAACCTTGCTCAGTTAAATCAACTTTACGTTTTACTGCATCAGGCAAGTTATCGTATTCACCAACTGCAATAACAGTTAAATCACCTACTGTTTTAATTTCAACATCTGGAATACTTAAAAACTTATCAACCAAGGCTGCATCTATTGCACCAGAAAATTCTCCTACTTGTACTCTGTATTTCTTTTTCGTTTTTGGCATTTCAGCAGCAATAATTCTTGTTTCCGTTTCAGCAAACATTCCTGTAGAATCCATGTAACGTTGGTAGGCTTCAAAAATCATGTCATCAGTCATTTCAACTCCTGTTCTATTTACTGGAGCGCCATCTCTAGTTTCCAGTTCATCATCTTTATAATTCGGAACAAAATCTTTATCCTTATCTAATGGACAACCATTTTTATCTACTTCAACTCCTGCAGGAGTCCAAGGACATTCATCAATAAAATCGCCAACACCATCTCCATCCTCATCTTCATCATCAAATGCTAAGTAATCAATTTCTTCTTCAAACTCATTAATTGATTCCCCTTTTTTATGCTTTAAGAAATTATAACTCAATGAAAAAGAAGTCATTAAAAACTTATCGTTTCCACCATTTCCTACTTGAGTTCCAATTCTATCGCCATCACTTTCATTCGTAATATTGTCTATAAAGTCTGTAAAAGTAAAATGCATAGTAGAACCCAGTGTAAAGTCAATGTTTTTTGTCATGTGAGTAACAAAACCTACTCCTAACGGAACCGACCATGTTCTTTCTGCATATTTTCCATATCCATCAGCATTTAGCTCTCTCATGTCCGTTTCGTAAACATAATCGCGTTGAATAACTGTTGCAGCAGCAGCATTAGGATCGGTCTCAGCTAAATCTCTAATAGATCCATCTGACCAATAGTTGTATTCACTACCAAACTGGTCGTACAAATCTGTTTTAGAAAGAAATTCAACAGACTCAAAGCCCAATGATATAAAAGGATTAACTGTTCTCTTTTTAGGTAAAAAATGATCGAAATTATACATTAAAGAAAATCCTCCTGCTCTAAGTTCAGATTCGAAATTTAAATTCCGTTCAGTTGATCGCTCATTGGCACTAACTTTTCCAAAAAGCACATAAAACTTTATTTTTAAGTAAGAATTTAACTGTTGTTTAATGTGTAGGTCGTAACCTATATTACTAACAAATGGATTCCCATAATTGGCATCTAAAATATCACCATAAAACTTCAACATTCCTACACCTAAACCAATGGTAGGACCATAAAACATTTCTTTGGGTGTGGGTTCTTTTTCTTTTGGAATAGAATCATTATCATCTTTGGCAAATACAGCTGCCGAAAACAATAATGTAAGCATTAATACAACTAGTTGTTTAAACATAACCCCCTTATTCTATCCCTAATACGATTTATTCTGGCTAAAGATACAATTATTTAAACCATTTTTGGTTCGAAATCATAAGAGCTTCTTGTACCGTAATTCTTGTACCTGAATTATAGGCTGTTACAAATGCTCTTTTTACATTATTTCTCACTACATTTCTTTTATCTCTAGCCTCTTTATAGCTTGGGTAAGATCCAACTAAATACTTAATCCAACCTTCATGATTTTCTGTACTTACATTGTCTTTTAAGTTAAAAGTAACAGCAAAATAGTTGTTTGCTACTTTTTTATGACCTGCTGCAACTTGAACCTTGTAAGAAACTCCATTTTCTGGCGAAGGAATAGTACTAACTGTATTCACAACTGGAGTAGTTACTTCAGGCTCTTCTATAATTGGATCCTCAACAACTGGTTCTTCTACAACTGGATCCTCAACAACTGGATCCTCAACAACTGGATCAGGAACTAAAGCTAAATGCTCTACTTCTACTGCTTTAATATTAAGAGTTAACGTTGAAACATCAATGGTTTGCTTTGCAGTAACATCGTTTTCTAAATAGGCAAAAGCTCCTTTAATATCGTAATCTTGATTTGGGGCAGTTTCAGCAACTAATTGGTAAGAGACAAGGATATCTTCAGATTTGGGAACTGCCATCCATAATACTTTAGCAACACCATCTTTAAAAGAAAAAATACCACCAGCACTTTCTCCTTCTTTAGCAACAAAACCAGCTGGAATTTCATCGCTAAATTTTGCAAAGCCTTCAACTCCTTGCTTATTCACTTTTACAGTTACTTTATAATTACCATCACCTTCATCTTCAATTGTTCTTTCAGCACTTACAGTTACTTTCTCTTGTGTTTCATTCTCTACTACGACAACTGGATCTTCTACAACTGGATCTACTACTTCAGGCTCCTCAACCACAGGTTCTTCTAAAACCGGATCTTCAACTACTGGCTCCTCTTCAGTTGTATTTACACTAAGCAATTCATCAGAAACAGAAAATTTAGCTGCTGGAATCTCAATGTTTTTACGTTCGCTATCTGCTATAAACGAAAACTTACCTTCTAGGCTAAATTCCCCACTTACACCTTCATTTGGCTTTATTTTATATTTAATAGAAAATTGTTCCTCAACAGGTAGCGACATCCAAATAAACTTCACTCTATTGTCTTTGTAAGAAAACGTAGCTCCTTTTGTTTCAATAGCTTCTACTGTAAAACCTTCAGGAATATCTTGTTGCACTTTTGCAAATCCTGTAACATCACTTTTGTTTATTGTAATTTCAACGAATGATTCGGTACCGACCTGTATCGTTTCAGGCACTTTTTGAGAGACAGAGATGTCACCAGTTAATATTAATTGATAAAAAAACAATCCAACTAATTGGATCAGTAACATAAACTGTTTAACCATTTCTCATTTGTTTACAGCTATTGATCGAAGTAATAATCAATGAGCTCATTTAAATTTTTTGCTGTTAAGTTATTTTCTCCTTCAAAAAAGCCATCAATAGCACCAGTAACTTCTTTTGCAGATATAAATTTATCTCCATCAATATCTAGTGCTTTAAATATTTCTGGTATTTTTTGTTCGGTGTTGCTTGAAGCATTGTTTGCTTCCATGTATTGCTTCTGAATTTCATCAATTTCATCTTTTGATAACTCTTCGGCAGTAAACACCTTATATTCTGTTACTACAGAGTCTTTCATTTTTTCTTGAAGCGCAATCATTTCATCAGTTAAAGTAACACCTTCCTCATTAACTATCGTCCCTCCAGGAGTATCCAGTTCTTTATCTAAATAATCTGCTACTCCATCTCCATCTCCATCAAGAGGACATCCTTTGTTATCTACTCCAACTCCTTTTGGCGTTCCCTGACATAAATCTTTACGATCAATTACTCCATCGCCATCAAAATCACTGTCATCAATAGTAGAAAAATCAAAGTCTTTATACTTGTCATCAGGTTTAGTTGAAGAATGAGAGCCAAAGTTATACTGTAAACTTATGTTCGTACTAAACAATCTATCGTTAGCTCCTCCCGCAACATTATCTATATAATCGGTAAAAGTTAACATGTATGCTGCCGACATTCTCAACCCAAGATTATCTGTTACTTTAAATTTAAATCCTACTCTAAGTGGAATAAAAAATGAATTTTTAGCGTAATCAACAAGACTATCTTGTAGTTCTGATTCGTAATGATAGTCTCTTTTAATTTCTACAGAAGAAGTGTCAGAACCAAGCATTGTTTGAGATTGATCATGTAAGGATCCATCAGACCAATGGTAATATGTATTTCCATTACCCATTAAATCTCCTTTAGAATTAAAGGTTAAATAACCGACCCCAACGGAAATAAAAGGCACAACAGCCGTTTCTTTTTTGAAAATTAATCCATTATCAAAATCAAACAAAGCATTTAAATCAAAGGCCATTATATCAGACTCAAAATTTAAAAACACGTTCTCATCCAATTGACTTTTAGATACTTTTCCAAAAGTACCATTCATGGAAATGCCGAAAACATTGCCTATTTTCTTTTCTAAGTAAAAACCATAGCCTACTTTCCAATCGGTAAGTGCTGATCCGTTTTTAGACCCAGCAATGTCACCTATATAAGATAAGGTACCAATATGACCACCAATTGATGGCATATTTCTTAATCCGTTTGATTTTTTTTGACCATAACTACCTCCTGTAATAATTAGAAGTATTGGGAATATTAGGGCAACTTTTTTCATATCGTTAGTTTATTGCGTTTATGCAATAAAAATAAAACAAATATTCGGAATACCGAACAAGTAAAAAGGCTAGCTAACAAAATGTTAACGAAGCATTACTATAACAAATCTAAAAATATAGAGGGGTTCTAACGGAAATGTCGCAAGTCAATTATAAACGACTAATTGTTAATAAGCCTAAAAGTTAGGTTTCAATAAATAGTTATTATAGAAGTCATCAATGCACTTAACGGCACCATCTACATCATCTACAATAGAAAAAAGGTCGAGATCCTTTTCACTTATATTATGTTCAACTTCTAACATTGTTGATTTTATCCAGGAAAATAATCCTTCCCAATATTTTTTCCCAACCAAAACAATTGGAAAACGGCCAATTTTACCTGTTTGTATCAACGTCATTGCTTCA
This sequence comes from uncultured Flavobacteriales bacterium, assembly GCA_905479995.1. Lineage (GTDB taxonomy): Bacteria > Bacteroidota > Bacteroidia > Flavobacteriales_E > Vicingaceae. The sequence goes on from CAJQON010000003.1 coordinate 6,337, forward strand.
AATAGTTCATCTAATGTTCCAAATCCACCAGGCATTACAACAAAACCCTGAGAATATTTTACAAACATTACTTTTCTTACAAAAAAGTAATCAAAGTTGATGAATTTATCTGAATCGATATAGGGATTTTCATGCTGCTCAAAAGGTAAATCAATATTCAATCCAACCGACTTTCCTCCTACAGAGTGAGCACCTTTATTACCTGCTTCCATAATACCTGGACCACCTCCAGTAATAACTCCGTACCCTTTTTCAGCTAATTTTCTTCCAATTTCTTCAGCCATACCGAAGTATTTGTTATCGTGCTTTGTTCTGGCCGATCCAAAAATAGAAACGCAAGGTCCAATTTTGGCCATTTTTTCAAAACCTTCAACAAGTTCTGCCATTATTTTAAATATAGACCAAGAATCGTTTGACTTTATCTCGTTCCACCCCTTACTCTCAAATTTTCTCTTAATCTTATCTTCACTCATAAATCTGTAATTTAAATTTCTTCGGCTAAATACTTCGCTGTATGGCTTTTCTTATTACGTAAAATTTGCTTAAGGGTTCCTTCTACTACAATTTCGCCACCATCATTACCAGCCTCTGGACCAATATCCACAATATGATCAGCTACTTTTATTATATCCATATTATGTTCAATAATCAACACCGTGTTACCTAAATCAACTAATTTATTTATTACTCCTAACAATACTTTTATGTCACTAAAATGAAGTCCCGTAGAAGGTTCATCTAAAATATAAAATGTTTTTCCTGTTTGTTTTTTCGATAATTCTGCGGCTAATTTTACCCTCTGAGCCTCTCCTCCAGATAATGTTGTTGATGGTTGTCCTAAATGGACATAGCCCAACCCAACGTCTTGTAAGGTTCTTATTTTAATAATGATTTGCGGTATATTTTCAAAAAATTCAACCGCATCATTAATCGTCAATTTAAGTACTTCACTAATCGACTTTCCTTTATACCTCACCTCCAGAGTTTCTCTATTAAAACGCTTTCCATTGCACTCGCTACACTCTACATAAACGTCAGGCAAAAAGTTCATTTCTATGGTTTTTAAACCTGCACCCTTACATGTTTCGCAACGGCCTCCTTTTACATTAAATGAAAATCGACCAGGTTTATAACCTCTAATTTTAGCTTCGGGCAAATTGCTAAACAATGCTCTTATTTCAGTAAGAACTCCAGTATAAGTAGCAGGATTTGAACGTGGTGTTCTTCCAATTGGAGACTGATCAATATCAATAACTTTGTCTATGTTTTCTAACCCAAGAATAGATTTATACTCCAATGGTTTCTTAACTGCCTTATAGACAAAATGGTTCAAAATTGGATATAGTGTTTCGTTAATTAGTGTGGATTTACCACTACCAGAGACTCCTGTCACACAAATCAATTTACCCAACGGAATTTTTAAGTTAACATTTTTAAGGTTGTTTCCCGATGCTCCTTTTAATTCTATGAATTGACCATTCCCTTCTCTCTCTTTTTTAGGGATCTCAATTTTAAACTTTCCGTTCAAAAATTTTGCCGTTTCGGAGGAGTCTTTTAAAAATTCTTTAGGACTTCCTTCAGAAACGACTTTACCACCGTTAATACCAGCTTTAGGGCCAATATCTATAATATGATCTGAAGCCATCATAATTTCTTTATCATGCTCTACCACTATTACAGAATTACCAATATCTCTCAACTCCTTTAGTGAAGTTATTAATTTATCATTATCTCTAGAATGCAGCCCTATACTCGGTTCATCTAAAATATACAATACATTTACCAACTGTGAGCCAATTTGAGTGGCCAATCGTATTCGTTGTGCTTCACCTCCCGAAAGCGTTCTAGAGCTCCTGTTGAGCGACAAATAAGTCAACCCAACATCCAACAAAAATTTTACTCGAGTGTTAATTTCTTTAAGCACTTCTTTGGCAATAACTTGCTGATTTTTAGATAATTTATCATAAAGTGTATTGGTCCAATTACTAAGAGTCAACAAGTCCATTTCTGCAATTTCTGAAATGGATTTATTGTCTACCAAAAAATACAATGACTCTTTTTTCAATCTACTACCATTACAAGTTGAACATTTTACCTTATTCATAAAACTGGTAGCCCAACGACTAACTGTTTTACTTTTATTTTCTTCAAATTGTTTAACGATAATGTTTACAATTCCTTCAAATTGAATGTCATAATTTGTAGTTGTTCCAGCAACTTCTTGGGTTAAATGAATGGTGTCGGATGATCCATTCAATAACACTTGGATAGCTTCTTCAGAAATATCGCTTATTGGCGTATTTAAATTAAAATTAAACTTTGCACCAATTGCTTCTATCTGCTTAAATGTCCAATTATTTTTATATTCTCCTAAAGGAATAATTCCTCCTTTTTTAATGGAGAGCTTATCGTTTGGGATTATTTTGTTTAAGTCTATTTCTGAAACCAATCCTAAACCACCACAATTGCTGCATGCGCCATAGGGTGAATTAAATGAAAATAAATTAGGAGCTGGATCATCATAAGAAATACCAGTTGTAGGACACATTAGGTTTTTACTAAGTATTGAAATTTTGTTGGCTTCTACATCATAAACCATTACGGAACCACTACTGTGTTTAACTGCAGTATTAACCGAATCTGAAATTCGTTTTTTATCTTCTTCTTTTACTTTTATTTGGTCAATTACAATTTCAATGTTATGGGTTTTGTATCTGTCTACCCGCATACCTTGAGTAATATTTGTCAACTCCCCATCTATCCTAACTTTTAAAAATCCTTGCTTTAAAATCTGCGTAAATAAATCTTGATAATGTCCTTTCCTTCCACGAACAACTGGAGCTAAAAGCATTAGCTTCTTATTAGCATATTCAGCTATAATTTGGTTGGTAATTTGGTCTGTGGTGTATTTTACCATCTTTTCTCCAGTGTTGTATGAAAAAGCCTCTGAAGCTCTTGCAAACAATAAACGAAAGAAATCATAAACTTCGGTAATGGTACCTACTGTAGATCTTGGGTTTTTACTGATGGTTTTTTGCTCTATGGCAATAACTGGACTAAGGCCACTAATCTTATCCACATCGGGTCGCTCCATGTTTCCCAGAAACTGACGAGCATAAGCCGAGAAAGTTTCTAAATAACGTCTTTGACCTTCGGCATAAATGGTGTCAAATGCCAATGAAGATTTTCCACTTCCGCTAACTCCGGTAATAACTACTAATTTATTTCTAGGAATGTCAACAGAGATGTCTTTAAGATTATGAACCCTAGACCCTATAACTTCTATAAATTCATCCTTACTAATATCCATATCTATTTACTCATCTTTAGGATTGTTTTTTAAAGCAATTGTAAATAAAACTCCAAAAACCAACAAAAAATAACCGATAAACAGCGCACTGTATAAATGGTTCCATTCCTTAACGCTAGAGATCACGTAAATTACTATTACCGAAGAAACAATTCCAATTAATGCTATAATTGCACCAACTTGTTTTTCGGAAAATCCGAGATAAGATAGGTGATGTGTTGTATGATCTTTTCCTCCAACAAAAGGTGAATTTCCTTTTCTTAATCTCTTAATTGTAACAGTTGTAGTATCTACTATAGGAATAATAAATGAAATTATTGGAATTAAAATTTGCCGCGAAACTACAAATTCACTTGTTGTAACAGGGTTCCATAAATAGTTTACACTTAATGCTGCCAACAATACGCCCAAATATTGACTACCGGTGTCGCCCATATACATTTTAGATGGATGCCAATTAAAGTATAAAAAGCCAAGTAATGAAGCTATAAGTCCTAATAGCATAGTCATTCCAATGGTATCAACCTCACCATTTAGCAACAATAAAAACATCATGGTAAATGCAATAATTAAAGATACTGTTGTAGTAATTCCATCCATGTTATCTAACATGTTTATAGAATTCATCATTCCAACTACCCACACCATTGTAAGTCCATAATTTAATAAGTCGTGTTCAAAAAGATTAATATATGTTCCTGAGTAAATTAAAATAGCACCACACAGTAATTGTGTCAAGAATTTTAAAACAGGTCTTGTATTGTAAGCATCGTCTGCTAAGCCCATTAAAAATCCTAAAGAAGTTGCTCCAATTATTCCGGTAAATCTTAAATCCACCACAGTACCTTCATATGAAAAGATAAAGGAATGTAGGCTAATGGATAATAAAAAAACGATATAAAACCCCAATCCTCCAACAGCAGGCTTAACTTGATCACTCCATCTTATTGTTGTCTCATCTTGGTTTCTTATTCCAAGGTTCTTAACAAACCTCAACATTATGCTGTTGATTAGAATGGAAAAAAACAAAGCTCCACAGAAAAATAATATATGTTTTAACGAAAACATTTTTTAAAATGGGGATTTAAATTGATTAAAACTTATTGCTATATTATCTTTATTAGAAATTACTGGAGCATCTATTCCCCAATCAATATCCAATTCATTGTCTTTCCAAGACAAACAGTCTTCAGCGTTTTTTTCATAAAAGTTTGAACACTTATAAGAAAACACCGTATTTTCTTCCAATGCTAAAAAACCATGTGCAAACCCTTCGGGAACATAAAACATTTTACCGTTATTATCTGACAATAAAATAGAATAATGTTGGCCATAAGTTTTCGAGTCCTTTCTAATATCAACTGCAACATCAAGTACACTTCCGCTTAAAACCCTAACAAGTTTTGCTTGAGCATATGGCGGTTTTTGAAAATGAAGTCCTCGTAATACGTTTTTATGGGAAACCGATTGATTGTCTTGAACAAACTTAGTAGATATCCCATTTTTTTCAAATAATTGCTCATTATATGATTCAAAGAAATGACCTCTCTCATCCGTAAAAACAACTGGTTCAACAACTACTAACCCTTCAATATCTGTCTTTAAAAACCTCATTACCTATTGAATATTTTACTTAACCTACTTTTTTCTACGTCTGGACCATCATCATAGTAGCCTCCATAACCATAGCCATAACCATAACCATAACCACCACCATAACCATAACCATAACCGCCTCCATAAGATTTACTTCCAACTTCAACACTATTTAAAATAAGCGATAATTTTTTAATTCCATTATCTAAAACTAATCGATCAACATTTGATACAAAGTATTTTTTTGAATATTCATTTTTGAAAACATAGATAGGGAAATCTGCTTTTTTCAAAACCTCCATAGCATCAGAAACTAGACCAATTGGTGGATTATCGATAATTACAAAATCATACACCTGCTTTAATTCCTCAATAATTATATCAAGCTTCCCATTTATAATTAACTCTGATGGATTGGGAGGAACAGGTCCTGAAGTGATAAAGTCCAATCCTTCTTGCTCACTATTTTTAATACAATCATCAATTTTTGCTTCATCTATAAGCAAAGTACTCATCCCAACATTATTCTCTACACCAAAGCCTAAGTGAATTTTAGGTTTTCGCATATCTAAATCTAAGATTACTACCTTTTTTCCTGAGAAAGCAACTATTCCTGCAATATTAATGGCACAGAATGTTTTTCCTTCACCAGATATAGTTGAAGTAACAGCTAATATTTTCTTCCCTGGTTCATTTGATATAAATTGCATATTTGAACGTATGGCACGAAAAGACTCAGCTATAATAGATTTAGGGTTTTTATTAACAACAAGTTGAGATACAGGTATATTTTTCTTGTATCGTGGTACAATTCCTAAAATAGTTACCTCTGAATATGCCATCCAGATGATGTCGTCAATAGATGAAATTGTATTCTTTAGTAAATATATTACTAACAACATTATAAGACTAAGTACCAATCCTGCCATTACTCCAAATAATATGAACAGTTTTTTGTTTGGATATATTGATAAGGATGGCACTACTGCTTCAGATAAAACTGTATGCTGGGAAACAAAACCTGCATCAGAAATGGAGTATTCTGTTCGTTTTTCCATTAAAAGTGTAAAAAACTTTTCGTCAATTGATAGAATACGCTGCAATCTAGCATATTCTAATTCTTGAATAGGAACGCCTAAGAATTCTTTCTCCAAGCTCTCAACCTTAACAAGTAAGTCATTTCTTTTAGCAATTAACTTATTAGTTGAAGAAGCTATACTTTCGACCAATATTTTTTTCTGTACTTCAATTTTATGGTCTAGCAATTTAATCGTTTCACTATCTTTTGTAACATTGTACCTCATGTTCTCTTTAATAACTAAAAGCTCTTTAAGGTTTGTTATTAAAGACATAATCCCTACGGCATAATCTGTACCAGCCAATATTGGAAGTAGATCATATACATCTATATCTTCCGAATCTAGAGAAATTTTCTTAGTTACTTCAGAGAGTACTGAAATCTGTAAATCCAAATCAATCAATTCATTTTCAAGCTTATTATTTCTATCAAAATAAACTGTAGATCTATCAATATTTGAAAATTTATTATCTTTTTGAAAATCTTGAATAGAGTTTTCAGACTTCTTTACTTTGTTATAGTATTTATCTAATTGATCATCTATAAAGCCTAAGGCTTTTTTAGAACTCTTTCTTCTCTCTTCAATGTCATAAACAATATATTCTTCTGCAACTGCACTAGCTACATCTGCACATTTTTCAGGGTTATTGTCTTGAAAAGAAATGTTTATCGTTTTTGCACTCGGATTACTTGAAAAAACAGAGAGTCTATCAATATAAGAATTAGTCAAGTCATCTATATTGTTAAAAACAAAATACATTTCCTTTTCATTAATCAAAACATCTTTATCAAAACTCCCTAATTGAATCACTTTAAACTTCGCCTTATTTATAATCACATCCTCACCAAATTTATATTCTCCTTTACTTTTGGTGTTTTGCATCAGGCTAAATCGGTTATCACCTAAAAATTTGATAAAAAAGACTTTACCGAATAGCGAATGATCAGTATTGGCGTATTCAATCTTTATCGGAGAGGATTTATACATTTCATGGTCCAAAATTTCCCCTTTATTAAAGTAGGTAACCTCTAAAGGAAGTCTTTGTAAAGCTCTTCTAAACAAAAGCTTAGACTTCAATACTTCTATGTCTTTAGCCAAATCATTAGATTCATGAAAATCATTCATATTCAATACCTGATTAGCAGTATTGACTGACCCTACTTGAAATGTTAAGCTAGACTCATATACAGGTTCAGTATACCTAAGGTAAACAAGTACTGAAGAAACAGTTATAGCAATAATAGCAATAAACCAAAGTAAATTTCTCCTTAATAAATGAAGGAATAAAATTGGATCAGATTCTGTATTAAAATTTGATCTTTTACGTGATTTTTCGTCTTTTATTTTCTGAACTGTAGAACTTTCTTCCATTAAAAAAGTTTATGGGTTTTGAGTATTACGAATCACAACGATTAATGTTATCGAACTAGCTACAAGACTTATCACAGGAGCAATATCTCTAATTAATTCTTGAAGATAATCAGAACGTGGTTCAATGTAAATTATATCATTTGCCTGCAATACAAAATCTGATTTTGTTAATCCATTAATTGTACTAAAATCAAATAAAAACACTTGAGGATCTTTCAAATCCCCTCTAATTAGTTTAATTCTTTTAGCTTTTGCCAATTTGGTAAGTCCTCCAACAGCACCCAAAGCTTCAATTAACCTCATATTACTATTGGCTAATGGTACAATTTGGGCTGCACCACTTCCTCCTGGGAAAACAGTAACTCTTTTATTTGTTACTAATGCCTTTACAAAAGGCTTTATGTAATATTTAGCATAAAGTTCTTCTAACATAGCTTCCAGCTCTCTTATTGTTTTTCCTTTCACTTCAGTTTCACCTATAATGGGAAATCTAGCTATTCCGTTAAAATCAACTAAGTACTGAACTGGAGCATTAGGTGAAAACCTAGAAGATTGCTCTGTAATTGCAGTTAAATCAACCAAGACACTCCCACTATTAGTATAAAGGCTAAATTCTATTATATCACTATTTGATATGATATATTCAACTTCTGTTTCTTTAGGAGGTTCATCAAATTGATAATTATTTGGTGTTCTCATCATAACACTAGAGTTATACTTACATGAAAACAGTGAAACAAGAATTAGAAGTATTCCTATTTGTTTTAGTTTATTAATTGTCATTATCTTTTATACTTGTTAATTGCAGCAAATCTATCAAAATTAAGTAAATACTGCCACTTAATTGTTAATTAATAAGCGTTTATATAATTCTTCAACATCTCTCACCAGCCTAATATAACTAAACCTGTTTTCAACAAAAGGGTATCCTCTATTTCCCATCTCTTCTCTTAAGCTTTTATCCTCAATTAATTTTAGCAATAAGGCTGAGAACTTAATCTCTTCACCCACTTCGGTTATAAATGCTGTTTGATTTTCTATAGTTACGTTTTTCACCCCACCAACGTTGGTGGTAACTATTGGTTTATTACATGCTTGTGCTTCTATAAGACTAACTGGAGTACCTTCATTTAAGGAGGTTAAACTAATTACATCCAATCCAGCATTAGCCCAATCTATATTTTTTATCCAAGAAGTAAAGGTAACATGGCACTTCTTTTTGTTTTTATTCCATTCTGTAGATTCCAGATCTAACTCATCACAAAGTTGTTTTAACCTATCTTTTTCTTCACCATCTCCAATAATAAAAAAACGAACATTTTGTGTTGTTTCTTTTAGCACTTTAGAAACTACATTTAAAAACATTTGATGATTTTTAATATCAACCAAACGACCAATTATCCCAATAGCAACTTCATCTTCATCCAACTGATATTCTGCTCTAAATGAGGACCTCTTCCCCTCCATATCCTCCTGAAATCTAGACAAATCGAAACCCAGTGGTACTACTTCAATTTTATCTTTATCGCATATTTTATGCGTAAGCGATAATTCATCTTTCTGAATTTCGCTGATCGCAATAATTTTAGTTGATTTTTTTGATAAATACCGTTCTAAGTTTTTGTAAAATTTAGTTTTAAGCGCGCCAAAATAAGAGTGAAAAACATGGCCATGAAAAGTATGAACAACAACTGGAACATTCATTTTTTTGGCAGCCATACGTCCTAAAAAACCAGCTTTTGAAGCATGAGTATGAACAATGTCGGGTTTAAATTCAGCTATTATTTTTTTAATTTTTTTATAAGCTATCGTATCATTTTTACGATTTATACTCCGTTGCATTTCCGGAATCACAATTGCTTCTAAACCCAGTTTATCTAATATAAATTCCGAACTTTCTTCTTCTTCGTATTTAGCTCCACCTACTAGTAAGGTTTCAAAATCATCCGACAAGTACCTAGTAAGGTAGGCCGCATTATAAGTTGGTCCACCTATATTAAATCGGTTGATTATTCTTAATACTTTTATTTTTTTAACTTCCACTACTCTTTTATATATTTTTTCCACCAACTGTTAAATACAATTAGGGACCAAACTGTTGCTTGTGCATCTTCTGGGTTATTTGAAAACAATTCTTGTTTTAAAGTTTGAACTGCTAAAGGATTAAAAATACCTTGTTCTTCTATTAATTCTGCACTTAATAAATCGTTTTCAATTTTTGCTCTTAATTCATTTTGAAACCAACTTAATAAAGGAACTTCAAAACCATGCTTTGGTCTTTTATAAATTTCTTGCGGCAATTCAGCTTTAAAAGCATCTTGCAATATCTTCTTCTTCATATTAGCATTAATCTTAAATGCTCGAGGCAAATTAAATGCAAAATTTACTACGTTGTGATCTAAAAACGGAGTACGAACCTCTAAACTATTTGCCATACTCATGCTATCTACTTTACGTAACATATCATTGGTTAAAACCATATTCATATCGGTATAAAGTACATCGTTTAAATCACCTTCTTTTCTTATAAATCGCAACAATTCATCTTTCCTCTTTTTATAGGTAAAAGCGGTATCGCTAATTCGTTGAGGATTAAAAATAAGCTCTTCTTTCAACAAATAATTTGCCTTTTCTTCATTGATTATTGAGGCCCACCTCCAATAACGATCTTTATTTGATAAGTTGGCACCTAAACTAAATTTATAAAGCTGTCTATTAATATTAGAGAGCGATGAATTTCTTGATTTTGGTAATTTCTTCCACAACGGAAATCCAGACTTTACTAATAACTCTTTAATGCCAGGATGCCTAGCTTTGTACTCAGCCATATGCTTGTTATAGCCACTAAACATCTCATCGGCACCGTCTCCTGAAAGAGCAACCGTTACATGTTCTTTCGTATATTTACTTAATAAATAAACTGCAATTGCAGAAGAGTCAGCAAAAGGCTCGTCAATATAATCTAAAATATCATCGAGATTTTCAAAGAGTTCATTATTGGTTAATTTAAACTCATGATGATTGCTCCCTATCTTTTTAGCTACAGCGCTTGCATACTTAGTTTCATCATAAAAGGGCTCATCTGCATAACCAACACTAAAAGTATTTAAATCTGGCTTATGCTGTTTTGCTAATATGCTAATAATTGATGAATCTACACCTCCGCTTAAAAATGTACCCACAGGAACATCAGACACCAGCCTTTTCTGAACAGATTCATCAAGCAAATCCCTTAACATTTCTTTCGATTTGTCGTAATTAAAAGCGCTACTCTGAATGGTTTCTTTTTCTAAAAATGGTATTTCATAATATTTCTCTTCTTCTATTTTCTCTAATTGAGAAATGCTTTTGATGAAAATAAAATGACCTGGTAATAATTTTTTAACTTTTTCTAATATAGAATTACTAGTTGGAATGTAGTTAAACTGCAAATAGTTAAACAGGCTCACCTGATCAATTTCTTTGTTTATTTTAAACTTAAACAAGGCTTTTAATTCTGAAGCAAAGATAAAGTCTGTCCCATCAAAATAATAAAGTAAAGGCTTAATCCCCATTCTATCTCGTGCAATAAAGAGACTATTTTCTTGTGTATCGTAAATGGCAAATGCAAAAAAACCATTGAGGTGGTCAACACACTTTTTACGATAGTGTATAAATAAGTTTAATAAAACTTCTGTATCTGAATTAGTTGAAAACTCAAAACCTTCTTTAACCAATTCACTTTTTAGTTCTTGATAATTGTAAATTTCACCATTAAAAATAATAGTATAGCGTCCAGAAGGATCTGTAAAAGGCTGGTTTGCCGAAACAGATGTATCAATAATAGAAAGTCTGGCATGACCAAATGCCAAGTTTTTAAAAGAGGTTGTTTCCTGGTGATCTGGACCTCGCTTAGCTAATGTTTGGGTAGCAGAATCTATATGAGCTAATTGCTCTTTATTTTTAGATATTATCCCTACTATTCCACACATATAATTGGTATTTACGTAAATATAGTTTTTTTGTTAGCAATAAAAAATCCCGCTCTTTCGAACGGGATTTTTTTATACTTTAAATATATTCTATAGATGAATCACTTCATCATAAGCGGCAGCTGCAGCTTCCATAATAGCCTCACTCATTGTTGGATGAGGGTGAACTGTTTTAATCAATTCATGACCAGTTGTTTCTAATTTTCTAATGGCAACAATTTCTGCAATCATTTCGGTTACGTTAGCACCAATCATATGGCCACCAAGAATTTCTCCGTATTTAGCATCAAAAATTAACTTAATAAATCCATCACTATGCCCAGCAGCTTTTGCTTTACCAGATGCTGAGAATGGAAATTTACCTACTTTAATATCGAAACCTGCCTCTTTAGCCGCTTTTTCAGTCATTCCTACCGAAGCAACTTCTGGAGCACAATACGTACACCCTGGAATGTTTCCATAATCTAATGCTTCCACATCCATTCCTGAAATTTTTTCTACACAAATAATACCTTCAGCAGAAGCAACGTGCGCCAATGCTGGACCTTTAGCCACATCTCCAATCGCATAATAACCAGGAATATTTGTTTGGTAAAAATCATTGGTAATAATAATGTCTTTATCTGTTGCAATACCAACTTCTTCTAATCCAATATTTTCTATGTTACGTTTAATACCAACAGCAGAAAGAACTACATCACATTCAATGATTTCTTCCCCTTTTTTGGTTTTAACCTTAACCTTACAACCTGCTCCTGCTGTATCAACACTTTCCACAGCAGAATCAGTCATTATTTTAATTCCTGATTTTTTAAATGATCGACCCAATTGTTTCGATACATCTTCATCTTCTACAGGAACAATAGTAGACATGTACTCCACTATCGTTACCTCAACACCCATTGCATTGTAAAAGTAAGCGAACTCAACACCAATTGCTCCAGAACCAACTACAACCATTTTCTTAGGTAATTTTGGCATTACCAAAGCTTCTCTATATCCAATAACCTTAGTTCCATCTTGAGGCAAGTTTGGCAATTCTCTTGATCTTGCTCCTGTTGCAATAATAATATTGTTTGCAGCATATTCTGTTACTTTACCTTTATCGTCAGTAACATCCACTTTTTTACCAGCTTTCACTTTAGCCATTCCAGCAATAACATCAATTTTATTCTTTTTCATTAAAAACTGAACTCCATTACTCATCCCTGCAGCAACATCTCTACTTCTCTTTACAATTGCAGGAAAATCAGCTTTAGCATCTTTAATGGTTATCCCATAATCTGCTGCATGGTTAATGTATTCAAATACATTAGCACTTTTTAACAATGCTTTTGTTGGAATACATCCCCAATTTAAACAAATACCTCCTAATTCCGCTTTTTCAACAACGGCAACCTTCAATCCTAACTGAGAAGCTCTAATAGCAGCAACGTAACCACCAGGACCTGTTCCAACAACAATAATATCGTAACTCATATCTATAGTATTTTAATTTTTATATCATTAAGTAGACTGCGAATTTAATAAAAGTAGATTAAAACTGTTAGCGTTTCAACTAATTATTCATTACCAACATTATAATGCAATTAATTTTCGACTACTAACAAATAACAAGTGATTGTTAATAAGATTACTTCGACAAAACTTGCTTCGTTTAAATAATGTGGCTATTATTGTTATTCAAACTAATTAATTTAACGTTTAACTAAAATTTAAAACTATGAGTGAAGAAACTACACAATCAACTGAAACTGCAGCAGCAGAGCCTGCAAAAAGACCAGTGTTTTTAACGGTACTATGTATCTTATCATTTATCGCAGCTGGATTTGGAATTATAACATTTGTTGGAATGATTACAGCAATGGGAGCAGCTACAGCAATGGTTGGAAGCGTGGAAGGTTTAGAAGGTGTTTCAGCAGCAGCATCAATGGGACCTAGTGCAGGAATGACTTGGGCTTACTTTGTTGTTGGATTACTTACAACTATCGTAGGTTTAATTGGTGTACTTAAAATGTGGAAATTAAAAAAACAAGGTTTCATGCTTTACGCTGGAGCTAATGTTGCTGGTATGATTATGGGGTCAATCTATATGTTTAGCATTGGAGCATTAATTATGCCTATCGTATTTATTGTACTTTATTACTTAAATGTAAAGCACATGAGCTAATACTTAATTTAGCACTTAATAAAAAAACTCCAATACATGTATTGGAGTTTTTTTTATGCTTGCACTTTTATTTATATCCAAAATAAATTTTCACCAAGTATTCCTTAACCATTTAAATATCCTATATTTAAATCTTTAAAAATTAAAACTCAATTATGGAAATTCAAGAAGGAACACCACAAATCAACCAACAATCTTTACCAAATGCTACAGGCGTTTTAGTTTTAGGGATACTGTCTATTGTATTTTGCTTTTGCTATGGCTTTGTAGGTGCTATATTGGGTATTATTGCAATAGTTTTAGCAGGTAAAGCAAACAAATTATATCAAGCCAATCCAGATTCCTACACGCTTAGTTCATTTAAAAACATGAAAGCAGGAAGAATTTGTGGAATTATTGGCTTAAGCTTATCAAGCCTTTATTTAATTTATTTCATTATCGTTATTGCATTTTATGGAACATTACTAAGCAGTATGCCATGGGAAGAAATGATGAATCAATAAAAAAAAGTATGGAAAACAATGAAATTGCTGAAAAGCAGGCTTTACCAAATTCTACTACAATTTTGGTGTTAGGAATTTGCTCTATAGCAACGTGCTGGTGCACCGGATTGGTGGGATTAGGTCTAGGAATAACGGCATTAGTTATGTCAAAAAAAGCTAGAATTACAAAGGAAGCTTATCCAGATAGCTTTACAGAAGCTTCATGCAACAACATGAATGCTGGTAAAATTTGTGGAATAATTGGTGTTTCCCTTTCTGCTATAGCACTTATTTATTTTGTTATTTATGCACTAGTTTTAGGAGTATTTTATTCTTCTGCCAATATGAATTGGTAAAGTATTTTATAGCATAAAAAAAAGTCATGCATTTTACAGGACTTTTTTTTATGCTATATATTGATCAATTATTTTGAAGGCAACACTTTGGTAGAAACTTCACCAAAACCAACTCTTACGTCATCATTTTGTGAATACCCCCTCATAATTACAGTATCGTTATCTGCAATAAATTTACGTTCAGAGCCATCTGCCATTTTAACCGATTTGGTTCCTTTCCAACTAATTTCTAGCATAGAACCATAAGCTGTTTCATCGTTTCCAGAAATAGTTCCAGAAGCCATCATATCTCCAGCATTTATGTCACACCCATTTATAGTATGATGCGCCAATTGTTGGTTCATATTCCAGTACATGTATTTATAATTAGAGTTTGACACTACTTTCTCTTCAGTTCCTTCAGGTTGAATGGCTACCTCTAAATTAATATCAACATGTTTGTTTCCTTCAAATTCTAAGTATTCAAAAACTTTAGGGTCTTGTACTGAACCATTTGTTCTAAAAGGTTCCAATGCATCTAAAGTAACAATCCAAGGCGCCATGCTTGATGCAAAGTTCTTAGCCAAGAATGGCCCTAATGGTACGTATTCCCACTTTTGAATGTCTCTGGCACTCCAATCATTAAACAAGCACATTCCAAAAATATACTCGTCTGCTTCTTTGGTAGAAATTGAATCTCCCAAAGCTTTACCTTGATAGGTAACAAAAGCCATTTCCAATTCAAAATCCAATAATTTACAAGGACCAAAAACAGGTGGCTCATCATCTTTAGGCTTTTGTTGTCCTTTTGGTCGATGAATAGGTGTACCTGAAACTATAATTGAAGATGCTCTTCCATGATAACCAACAGGAATATGTTTCCAGTTTGGTAATAATGCATTGTTAGGATCTCTAAACATACAACCTACATTATATGCATGTTGCTCGCTTGAATAAAAATCGGTGTAATCACCAACTTCTAATGGCATTAACATTTCTACTGCATCAGCATCAATTAAAAGCGCTTTTAATTCTTGTTTATTTTGAGCAGTTTCATTTTGAGCGTTAAAGATATTAGAAATTTCATTTCTTACATCTCGAGTTACTTGTTTGCCTAACAACATGAAGTCATTTAATCGAGAAGTGTTAAACACTTCATCATCAATGTTAAAATGACCTAATTTCGCTACTCCATATAGGTTCACGACAGTATTTCCAATTCTTGTAGCTACAAAAACATTCCCATTGTGCTTTACTACACCAAAAGGTATATTTTGTATAGAGAAATCAGAATTATCAGGTATTTCTATCCAGCTTTTTATTGTTATATCATTTGCTCTTATCATTCTATTCAGTTTAATTCATTACTAATTCACCCATTTCAAACAATGGAAATTTACCCATCAATTCATTTACTTCAGTTCTCACTTCAGAGATCACAGCTTCGTTGTCTTTATTGGTAATTACCTTATCCATTAATTCAACAATCTTAACAATATCAGTTTCTTTTACTCCTCTTGTAGTAATCGCTGCAGTTCCAACTCTAATACCAGAAGTTACAAAAGGTGATTTATCATCAAATGGAACCATATTTTTATTTACGGTAATATCTGCTTCTACTAAAAGATTCTCTGCTTCTTTTCCGGTAATGTCTTTACTTCTTAAATCTATTAACATACAATGGTTTTCTGTGCCTCCAGAAATAACACCATACCCTCTTTTTACTAACTCATCTGCCATTACTTTGGCGTTCTTCATTAACTGAACACAGTAGTTCATAAAATCATCAGACAATGCTTCTTTAAAAGCAACAGCCTTAGCTGCTATAACGTGTTCTAAAGGGCCTCCTTGAGTTCCTGGAAAAACAGCAGCATCTAATAGTTGACTCATCATTTTAACATTTCCTTTTGGAGTTGTTAATCCCCAAGGGTTTTCAAAGTCTTTTCCCATCATAATCATCCCTCCTCTTGGTCCTCTTAATGTTTTATGGGTTGTAGTTGTAACAACATGACAATGTGGAAGAGGGTCGTTTAATAAACCTCTTGCAATAAGTCCAGCAGGATGCGCAATATCAGCCATTAGTA
Source organism: uncultured Flavobacteriales bacterium (assembly GCA_905479995.1). Lineage (GTDB taxonomy): Bacteria > Bacteroidota > Bacteroidia > Flavobacteriales_E > Vicingaceae. The sequence continues at coordinate 22,735 of CAJQON010000003.1, forward strand.
AGGCTCCAACTTTATCAGCTATATTTCTCATTTTTTCGTAATCCCAATCTCTACTGTAAGCTGATGCTCCAGCAATAATTAATTGAGGCTTCTCGGTTAGTGCTGTTTCTTCTATAATACTATAATCTATTAAACCTGTTTCTTGGTTAACACCATAAAAACTAGTTTCGTATAATTTTCCAGAGAAGTTAACAGGTGATCCGTGCGTTAAATGTCCACCGTGTGAGAGATCAAAACCTAAAATCTTTTCTCCAGGTTTTAAGATAGCCAACATTACTGCTGCATTGGCTTGAGAGCCAGAATGCGGCTGAACATTTACCCACTCAGCATTAAATAATTCTTTAGCTCTATCTCTAGCAATGTCTTCAATTTCATCTACAACTTCACACCCACCGTAATATCTTTTGTAAGGCAAACCTTCTGCATACTTATTTGTTAGTATACTTCCCATGGCTTTAATTACGTTTTCACTTACATAATTCTCAGAAGCTATGAGCTCTACTCCTTCTTTTTGACGGTTGTATTCATCATTTATTAATTCGAAAATTTCGTTATCGTTATTCATTTCAATACGTGTAAGATTAGAAAAAAACAAAGGTAGGACAAATCCATTTTATTCCATAAAAAAAAGGCTGAAGATTATTCAGCCTTTTTTTTATCTTTTGAAATATCATGAATTTTTTTTCCTCCGTAAGCAACCCCTGCTATAAGCAAGAAGCTAATCCCACCATCTATTGGTACACAAGGAGGAGGCCAACAAGGAGGTCCACCACCGCCACCACCGCGAGGACCGGGAGGGCCAGCTGCAAAAGCATTATTAACAATGCTCATCGCAACAATAAAGATAGTAGTAAATATAAATCGTTTCAAGTTTTGCATAGGTATATCAACGGTGGCAAATTTAGGATTATTTTTCTTTTATACAACTAATACGTTTTAGCTAAATAAAAGGTTGATTAATAATTAAATTTTTTCGTTACGATTCCTGATTGTGATTCAACTCTAATCATCATAATTCCTTTAGGGAACTTACTGTTAGCTATCTCCAACATACCTTCTCCGTTATAAGGCATGTCCTCAACAACCTTTTGCCCAAGAGCATTAAAAACTGAAATTATATAATTATCAGGTGTATTAAAGTTAAATACTGTAGTTCCGATAGAATTTTTATATATCTCAATGTTATCAGATAAAATAGCTCCTGCGCCATTTCCAATATTAGAAAGCCTCAATTGAAATCTTTCTGACTCATCATTAGCATCAATCTCAAACTTCATTCCTTCTAAAGCAATATTTTTAAGGTCAAATACTCTTCCCGTATGCTTAGCTTTTAATTCTATAAATTCAAAATCTCCACTTAATTCTTGAAAATTTTCTGCTAGAATAGTATATTTTCCAGTAATACCAACATTAACTTTTACCGGAATAATTACCTCTTCACTATAATTAAATGAATTAATCGCTAACTCTTTATTAGAGTTATTCGCAAAACTTGTAATACTTGGTGCTTCAGTTAATGGACTCTTCAAAAATGAACCATCAAACTCATCGCGTTCTTCTAAGGCTAAATTATTCATTCTAAGTAATAATTCATGTGAGTATGAATTAACATCACTATTCACAATTAATTTTACTTCAGTAAAATCAATAAGCTCTGTAGTTCTATAGAATGTACTAGATCCTGTACTATTTTTCGCTGATTCCGTAAAGATCAAAGTACCAGCTCCAACACTTTCAACCCAAAACCCCTGTTGTGGAGGTATAGTTCCTGAAGTCCTTGCAGAATAGTTACCATTGTTTGTATTCCATATATAATAAGTATTATTCAATGTTGGCTTTGTTAAAGAACCCCATTGCACCCATGCTTGATATGGATTACCCACTAAGTTAAAATCGTTTGCCACAGAAACTGCTACGTTACCAAAATTTGGTGTCCCGTAGATATCAATAGTTTTTGCATTGAAGGTAGTAAAATCATCTCCTAACCAAATTTCAAGACCTTCACCAGGAGTCATTACAAAATTAGTATCGGTTACCTCCGCATATGCTTGCGTACCTGCATCAAATTCATAAACAGAATAAAAATCACCAGGGTTTCCAACTCGACCATCAATCCCATTAACATCAGACATAAAAAGCTCAGTAACAGTATTAGTATTATCTGAATCCCATTGTCCCAAAGTTGCACTTGTTACAGGCATACTTAAATCTCCCCAGTTAGCATTTCTTGTCGTGAAATTTCTCTCAAATATGAAATTACCAAAAAATCCAAAACCACCACTTTCTAATATTACCGCTGTTCTCGAAGCTGTTGATTTAAAAGTAAAAACAGCACCGGTATTAATCAATGTTCCTGTAGTTACCTTAACACTATTTGAAACTTCAAAATCTCCGCTCGCAAGATTAACATCATTAACAGATTCTATATATAGTTTGTTAAAATCGATTACTGTGGCCGAGTTATTATTTACAAATTGACTGGTTAAAGCACCTCCGTTAAATGTAATAACTTTATGAGTAGCAACACCAGAAGCACTTACAGTATAATCTCCTGCGACATTAAAGCCTGGGTTATCATCAGTATCTAAATTTCCATCAACCACAATATCATTTATAGATTCTATCGCTCTAGTTGTTACCTTATCTCCAGCACTAATCGTTACATTATCAACTGAACCTGGAATACAGTTACAACTCCAAGTGGAAGCATCATCCCAAAAACCATTTTTTACAGAAAAAATAGAGCTAGGCACACTTGATGCAATAGTATAGTAGTCACCATCACTTAAAGTAACTCCTGTAAACGTGGCAATACCGCCAACATCAACAACAGGACCATAATCTACAACTCCACCATCGTTAAAAACACCATTACCTGTCTCTACCATCAAATAATAAGACCCTGAAGCTAATGGTAATGAAGATACATCAACTGCTACCGTAACTGTTCCTGGTGAACCTGTCACTCCAGCCCTCCACTTTCTTCTAACTCTAGATCCTCCAGAAATTGTACCTGAAACATCATTATTGGTTAAAGCTATTGAACTTCCATTATGCCCAGAAAGAATATAATCACCAGCACCAAGCGTAGATGCATTACTAATTTCAATAATTCCTGTACCTTGAGCTGTAGTATTGTTCCCATCCACTTCTTCTCCTATTCCAAACAATTCCTCTCCTTCAGTCGCATCATAAGCATATAAATCTGTTGCTATAACAATACCATGCTTGGTAGATAAATAATTTTCGACTATTCTTCTTTCTGCACTATTTAACACTTTAGAATAGCTAATAATTTCTGCTATATCTCCATTAAATTTATTACTACCATTTGTTGCAGAACCTACTCTATTTTTAAAATTTCCTGTTGCTGTATTTCCGGCATTTGTTGTTGTTCCCAAGTCATTACCATCTCTAAAAGCCTGTATTTCTTGTGCTCCAACTCCATCCCAAGTGCTCGTCCATATTTGAGTATTGGTGGAATGCGCATCATCAATTTTAATTGAACTTGCAGCACTATTTTTTACCCAACTTCTCATTAATCCCCCACTTGTTCTAAAGGTTTGCAATAATGAGTTATGCTCAGAATAAGCAGATGCCCATAAAATTCCATAGTGATTCGCACTAGTACTTTCAAAAACAATAAATTGAGTTTGAGTATTTGTATTAAGGCCTGCAATTCCAGAATTTTTCATGAAATCATTTGCTCCATCAAACCTCAAAATCGGGGTAGTATAATTGTACCATTTTGGTTGCAAACTAGTTGAACCTTGTGTGAAATCATTTCCATTTCCTGATTTATCAGACCAAGTCGAAATACTAATACCATTAGAATTACCTATAAAATCTGCGGCATCAAGCCATAGAGGGTTATTTGAAGAACTTCCTACTCCAGCTGGCCCATCTTGCCCGAAGGATGCAGTAGCTATTAAAATTAACAAGGAAAATAATATTGTTTTCATAACAAAAAAATTAGGTTCTGTAATAAGAACGTAAATCTAATAAAAAAGGTTCGTTTAAGAAAAATTAAGTTTTTCCCAATTATGCGGCTATTAATTTGTTCTTACCTAATTGGACAGTGTTTTATCTACTTCATATTTTTCATAAAAATAAAAAACAACAAAAAGAATGAGAATTGTTAGTGGAGATTGTGCTAAACCCATGAAAAATCTAGCAATAGGGTAAATAGAATTTACTTCACCAATAACATATCCCATTGAAATAAAAATAAGAGACACAGAAAAGAAAATCCCATAGATTAAAAGAGTATATGCATACAATCGTTTCTGAGTAAAGTATATTTTAATCAACCAAAGTAACATCCCCATAAATGCTAATGAAAATAAAACTGTTAAAGCCCATTTCAACCCTACCAAATAATCAATTGAACAATCATATATAAAATTTGGTGGAGTTACATATGATCTATTATAGGGAAAATCATATTGATACAAAACACTATTTATTACTAAGAATATAGTTTCTCTAACATAGCCCATTAAAAAGATAAGAAGGAATAACAAAAATAATATGAACCTATTACCTTTCCTCACTTTTCCTTTGAAATACCAGAATATTTTTTCACCCACATAACCCACATTAAAAAGATGCAGAAATAGACAAAAATTGTAAAAGTGTATTTATGGTTGAATTGAAGACTGTCTGGATAATAAACTACGACCAATGCCAAGGCAACTAACCTCACTATATTTAAACAGTGAATTACTAATAATCCTATTGGAATAAAAACAAGCTTATTTTTTATTTTTCCAGGAAATGCAATAATAAATCCAGCAAATAATGCAAAAAGATCCATTCCGTTACATGGGGCCCCTATTAAAACTCCATGAGTACCGTCCACACCAACAGCATCAGCATATGAAAAGGTATCGAAACCAAACAGATTTAGAACATTTTGTGTTGAACTTACTAAGTGGTTAATTAAAAAATGATCTACAAAACCATCCTCTAACAGCCACTTTTCGTATAGAACGTACCAAACAATATAAATTAAGCCCGCTTTTAATATAAAACTGGCCAAAAATTTATCTTGGGGACCTATATGTTTGAATATATTTTTAATCAATGAGAATAAGAAAAAACGAAGTTATTAATATTATTTAAAGCATTAGTAAAAGTTATTTATATAAATACGAATAAAAAGCTATTTTTGTTGGCTGTAGTAAAAAATTATGGAGAAAAAGAATCAACAAAACATAATTGAAAATTTTGATTTTAAGGCTTTTGGCTCTAGGATAATTAAATATTGGTACTTGTTTGCAATTTGCTTAATTATTGCAGGCGTTGCTAGTTTTTATAAGGTAAGGTACAGCGTTTCTGAATATAGTACTTATGGTAAGTTAATTTTAAAGGATGAATACTCCTCTTGGAGGCAAGAGTCTTTTATTAAAGGAATGGAACTTGTAAGCACACAAAACAGACTGTCCAATGAGGTCGGGATATTGAATTCGTATTCTCTAAATAGAAAGGTTTTAGACAAATTAGATTTTGATGTTTTTTATTACAGTATAGGAAATATTAAAACAACTGAGCTTTATAAAGACTCACCGTTTAGGGTAGTTATAGATACAACTGAAGAATTTGCAAGCTATCCCAGTTTTCATTTAAAATTTATTGATAAAAAGAAATTCCATGTCTCTAGGAATCCTGAAAAGATTGAAGAAGGAGATATAAAACAATTCGGTAAACCCTTTAAATTAAGAGGTAAAAAAATTACTATTAATATTACTGAACACTATGCAAAAGGAAGAACCGAAAAGAATATATTTAAATTTAAAATTAATGATTTAAATTCTCTGGCTAAGGTATACCAGTTAAGTGTGTTTGCCGAGACTGAACCATCTGAGTCGTCAATTCTAAAACTGACAATGCACGGGGTAAGGATTGACAAACAAATTGATTATCTGAACGAAATAATGAACAGCTACATTTTAGATGGTTTAGAAGAAAATAATCAAACCACTACAAGTACTTTAAAATTTATAAATAATCAGTTAAATGAAGTTGCTGACACTTTAGTATTGGTTGAAATGAAGTTAGAAGATTTTAAAAAATCTATCAATACTGAAAAATTAGAGATTAATACAACCAAACTTATTCCAAATTCGACCGAGTTGGAAAGGCAATTAATTGAAGCAAAATTTAACATAAAGTATTTTAAGAATACACTTGACTACTTAGAAAAAACTTCAGATCATGAACAAGTTTTAATCCCAACGATTTTGGGAGTTACTGTCCAGGACCCAATTCATCGCACCATATCTGAACTTTCAGAATTATATTCTAAAAAAGCATCATTAAAGTTCTCTATTGAAGATAGTAGTCTAACTACTTCAAAGTTAATTCAACAGATTAAAATTAAACGAGAAATTCTAATTGAAAATTTAAGAGCAAGATTAAGTAAGAATGAATTTCAAATTGAACAACTAAATGAACAACTCCAACTGAATGAATCTAAGTTAGGCCAGCAACCAAATGCTGAGTCTGAGTATGTTAGAATTCAACGATTATATAAACTTAATAATGATTTTTATAATTATTTACTAGAAAAAAGAGGTGAAGCATCCCTAGCACAGGCATCCAACGTTCCTAAGGCAAAAATAATTGAAAATGCAAGTGAATATACTGTATCATACACAGGGCCTTTCCCTAAAAACATTTACCTTTTAAATTTTGGTATAGCATTATTTCTTCCCTTATTGTTTACATTATTAAAATTTCTAATAAATTCAAAAATAATTGAAAAATCAGACATCGAAGCTCAAACTGACATTCCAATTATTGGTAGCATTGGTCACATAAAAAATACTGGAAACTTAGTTCTTGTGAATAAGCCTAAATCAATTGTTGCTGAATCTTTTAGAGCAATTAGGACAAATATAAATTACCTAACAAAACAGAAAAAAACATTCTGCATCTTAATTACCTCCTCTATTAGTGGTGAGGGTAAAACCTTTACCAGTATTAACCTAGCTCTAGCATATGCCATTTCGGGTAAAAAGACATTACTTATTGGTGCAGATTTAAGGAAGCCTAAAATCTTTAATGATTTTAAATTAAATAATACTATAGGCCTTACTAATTTCTTAATTGGTGGAAACACATTTGATGAAGTAGTTCAAAACACGAGTACTGATAACCTTGACCTTATTTCTTCTGGTCCAACACCACCAAACCCATCTGAGTTAATAGACTCAGAAAAAATGAAAGAATTTATGGAACAAGCAAAATCACTCTACGATATTATTATAATTGATTCGCCACCGGTTGGCTTGGTAACTGACGCCATGATATTGGCTAAGTTCTCGGATGTGAACCTATACTTAGTAAGGCAAAACTATACCTTAAAAAATCACTTAAGTTTAATAAATGATTTATTCGTAAATGATAAGATCACAGATTTAGGAATAATTGTTAATGATATAAAAGAACAAAGTTTAGGCTACGGAAAGTATAGTTACGGCTACGGATATGGCTACGGATATGGCTACGGATATGGTTATGGTTATGGTTATGGTTATGGTTACGGGTATTATGGTGATACTCAGAAAAAAAAATCCATCCTCTCGGTATTTAAACGGACATAACATTTTTTATCTAATTTGGAAACTTTGCTAAGTATTGACTAATTTAAAATCAAAAAGTATTAATGCCTTCATATGGGACTTTTTAGGTAAAATTTCCAACCAGGCAATCTCTTTCTTAGTTTCTATTATCTTAGCAAGAATTCTTCTACCAGATGAATTCGGTCTTATTGCCATAATTAATGTGATTTTTATGTTTGCCAACATCTTCATGGATGTTGGACTTGGAGCTTCATTGATTCAAAGGAAAAGATTATTACCGATACACTTTTCGTCTGTATTTTATTTCAACATTACAGTAGGGCTAATCCTTACCATCATTACTTTGTTTGTAGCGAAATATATTGCAGAATTTTATCAGATTCCTGAGTTAGAAAACTTAGCAAAAACAATGTCACTTTCATTCGTTATTAGTTCATTTGGAATTGTCCAAAATGTTAAATTAAAAAAACAATTAAATTTTAAAAAAATAACTAGTTTACAAATAGTTGGAGTTGTAATTAGTGGTGGAATAGGTATAATAATGGCTAAAAACGGATTTGGAGTTTGGAGTTTATTAACTCAGATTTTATCAAATCGTTTCATTTATACGCTTTTGGTTTGGATAACTGTGGATTGGACTCCAGGATTTAATTTCTCTTTAAAAGCACTAAAACAATTGTGGGGTTTTGGATTTAAAATATTTTTAGCTAATTTTTTAAACATCCTATTTAATCAATTAGATGTAATAATTATTGGTAAAATATTCCCTGTAAGTAGTTTAGGGTTTCTGCAACGAGGGAAATCACTTACTCAAATGGTGTACAAATTAACATCAACAAGTTTGTCACAAGTATTATTTCCAGTTTTTAGTAGTATTCAAGATGAAACAGCTCGATTAAAATCTATTCTAAATAGAGCCACTCATCTACTAAGTCTCGTAGTATTTGTAATTACGGGAGCTTTATATCTGTGTGCAGATGAAATTATTATTATTTTGTTTACGAAAAAATGGTACGAGTCTATTGAATATTTCAAACTTCTCCTATTAAGCGGTTTTGTTATGCCATTTAATTCATTGTTTATAAATATTATAAGCAGTAGAGGTAACTCTACAAACTATCTCAAACTTAATATGATAAAAAAGATACCTAAAGGACTAGTACTTTGCTTCGGGTTTTATTTTGGAATTACAGGCTTTTTATATGGCTTAATATTATCCTCCATCATTAACACATTTATTAATATACTGTTTGTAAATAGAGAATTAGGCACAAATTACTGGCTGTTACTAAAACCAATAACCACCAACCTAGCAACATCATCATTATTAGTTTTAGGAATAACGAGTTTGATAAACAGACTAGATTTCGAGAACCTATACCTGCTATTACTGATAAAATTTTTTACCTTTATTGTATCTTATTCTATATTGGCGATTCTATTCAAATTTGATGGACTAAAAACTATTCAATTAACAATTTCTGACAGAAAGAAACGAACACCAACTAATGAGTAGTTAAATTCGTATTTACTAGTAAATTAAATAATTAGCCATAATTTTTTTAAAAAATAGAAATATTAAAATTGTAGATACTCTCATAATTGGAGCTCAAAAGTCTGCTACGACCTCTTTATTCCATTATTTGAATATGCACCCACAAATTGTTGGTTCTTCACCTAAGGAAATCCATTATTTTGATAATGACGAAAATTATAAAAAAGGAAATTCTTGGTATCTAAATCATTTTGAAAAAAAGAAGTCAGGCAAACTTTTAGAAGCCACTCCAAGATACCTTTATCCAGAATATGTGCCCAAAAGAGTTTTTGATTACAATCCAAATATCAAATTAATTATTATTTTAAGAAATCCTACCGAAAGAGCATTTTCTGCATGGAACATGTATAGCCAAATGGTTAAAGAAGATCAAAAGGTTAATAGATGGAAAAAACAATCGGAATTAGATTCTTCTCATAAAATGTATGAAATTTACGTTAAAAATGGTTTCACTTCATTCGAAGAGGCAATCTCAGCGGAGTTAGATTACTTTGATAAAAAGAAAAACCTAATCGAACCAAGCTTAGTGAAGCGGGGATTATACAAACAACAAATAGAAAATTGGTTAAAACTCTTCCCTAAAAATCAATTCTATATCACAAGCACTTCTAGCTTAAAAAATAACCTTGAAGAAAACCTTCAACTTCTTTTAAAGTTTATTGGGGTAGATGAATATCAATGGGAATCACACCAGCTAAATCCTCATCATAAAAGAAATTACGAATCTTCCATTAATATTGAATTCCAAGAAAAACTTAACGACTTTTACACGAAACAAAATAAAGGGCTAGAAGATCTAATAAAAAACATGTATCAACCTAAGGGATTATGTTTAGAGTAAAAAATAAAAAAATATTTTGCATTGGTGCTAACAAAACTGGAACGACTTCTGTTGAGCGCGCTTTAATTGATCATGGGTTTAAAATGGGGAATCAAAGAAATGCTCAAGACCTTATAGAAAGCTATAAAAACAGGGATTTTAATACTATTATTAAATTCTGTAAAACAGCTGAAGCATTTCAAGATGCCCCTTTTAGCTGGCATAATACTTTTATGTTTTTAGACCAAGCATTTAATGATGCTAAATTTATTCTTACTGTCAGAGATTCTGCTGAAATATGGTATGAATCATTTGTTAATTTTCATTCAAAAAGATTTGGAACAGATGGAAAAAAACCTACAGAACTTGAATTGAAGAATGCTAAACGAACCTCTAAGAGAACAGTTTGGGATAATTTAAATATTAGACATAATCTTGAAAATAATGGTCCTTATGAGAAAAAGATGCTAATTCAATACTATAATGATCATAATAGAATTGTTAAGGATTATTTTAGATTTAAAGATAATTTATTGATTATTAATCTAAAAAATAAAGATGCTTATGAAAAATATTGTGAATTTTTAGGAGTCGAACAATTGTATGAAAATTTTCCATGGGAGAATAAAACTGAAGATATATGAAAAAAATAATTATTCTGGCATCGGAAAGATCTGGAACAAATTTACTGAGAACACTACTGGGTAATCATAAACATATTTGTGCACCTGTTGCACCGCATTTCTTTGATGCTTTCAGACCTAACATTCATTTATATGGTGATTTGAATAAAGCAACAAATGCAGAAAAATTGTTAGACCATATGATTAGATTGTCAAACCATAAATATAATGATTGGCAACTAGATTCTAATGCAAGTTCAATTAGAGAAAAATTCAATGTAAACTCATTACAATCTGCATTTGATGCTCTTTATGCTATTAAAACAGAATCTGAGAGCAGCAAGCATTATGCCTGTAAGGATAACCACATGTTTAACCACGCATTTTTACTAGAGACCTTAAATAAAGGTGATGAGATACACTACATTTATTTATATAGAGATCCTAGGGACCACATAGCATCATGGCTCCGAACCCCTTTATTTATGCACACTCCAATAGCGATTGCAAGAAAATGGAACAGGGAGCAGCAAAAAATAATAGCATTAGAGAAATCATATGGGCTTCACTTGAGTTACCTTAAATATGAAGACCTTATTGATAACCCTCAAGAGTCGATGACGAAACTCTTAAATGATCTGAACCTTGAAGTTGATGAAAATTGTTTTAACACAGATAATAAAAACATTGAGTCTAAGAGAAATGAATTTTGGAAAAACCTCTCTAAGCCTATAATGAAATCTAATACAAAGAAATATGAAAAGTACTTGAAAGGACAGGATTTACTAATCGTTGAATCTGTATGTAAAAAATATATGTCATATCTTGGTTACGATTTAGATACTGCTGCAAATTGGGTATGGAAAAAAAATAGAGGTTATGGTACTCGCCTAAAAATTAGAGCAGCTATTTCCAGAAAAAAGAACAAAGATCTTTTTGATAAAAAGATGGCGGATTTAAAAGATAAATTAAACCTTTTGGACAGTTTTAAAAAAGAACTTAAATGATAAAAGTTACACAACCTTTTCTCCCTCCCCTCGAAGAATATCAAAAATATCTCGAACAAATATGGGAAGAAAAATGGATTACTAATGGTGGCCGATTTCATCAAGAACTTGAGCATAAAATGTCTCAATATCTAGGTGTTGAACACCTATCTTTATTTTCTAATGGAACATTGGCACTAATGGTTGCTTTACAAGTTTTAAAAATTGAGGGAGAAGTAATTACTACCCCTTATAGTTTCGTAGCCACCTCACACTCATTATGGTGGAATGGAATTACACCTGTATTTGTTGATGTTAACCCGGTAGATTGTAATTTAAACCCTGATTTAATTGAAGCCGCTATTACTGATAAAACAACCGCTATTATGCCCGTTCATGTATACGGAAACCCGTGCGACACTGAAAAAATCGATGCTATTGCCAAAAAGTATAACTTAAAAGTAATTTACGATGCCGCACATGCCTTCAATGTTAAGCAGGATAACAAAACAATTTTAAATTCTGGCGACCTATCAATCTTAAGTTTCCATGCTACGAAGGTATTCAACACAGTTGAAGGAGGCGCAATTATTAGCCCGGATGCAGAAACAAAAAAAATGATTGATTACCTTAAAAATTTTGGTTTCGAGAACGAAACTACAGTAGTGGCTCCGGGTATAAATTCTAAAATGAATGAATTACAATCAGCATATGGTTTACTTCAACTAAAATTTATCGATAATAACATCAGTAAAAGAAAATCGCTAACTGAATTATATAAGTCCAGGCTAGAGAAAATTGATGGGGTTGAATTAATTAATTCTAACGATAACATAACATACAACTATAGTTATATGCCTGTTTTCATTAAGGAAAGCTATAAAAAATCTAGAAATGATCTTTATGATTATTTAAAGTCTAAAGACATCTTATCAAGGAGGTATTTTTATCCATTAATTACAGAATTTCCGGTATATAACGATTTACCCACTGCTTCTAAACGGAATTTACCGATAGCCAACATGAAGGCCGAGGAAGTACTATGTTTACCCTTGTATGAAGAATTAACCGAAAAACAAGTGAACCTTATTTGTGATTTAATTAGAGATTTTAATAGTTAATGTTTTTGAAAGTATGAAAGTAGCTATAATGCAACCTTATTTTTTTCCTTATATAGGTTATTTCTCATTGATTAAACATACTGATTTATTTATCCTGTTTGATACGCCTCAATTTATTCGTCATGGATGGATTGAAAGAAATCGAATTCTAAAGGCAAATGGAGAACCTCTTTACGTAAAAGTTCCATTAAAAAAACATCCAAGAGAAACCGCAATTAAAGATGTCGAAATTAACTATTCTGAAAATTGGAAAAATAAAATTCTAGCTCAATTGGTACCGTATAAAAAAATTGCCCCTAATTATTGGGCAATTTTAAAACTTGTTAATGAAATATTTGAGTTAGAAACCACCAGTATTGTTGAGTTAAACGGACACGCTTTGCAAAAAATTTGCGACTACTTAAAGATAAATACACCCATTAAAATATGGTCGAAAATGAATCAACCCATAGGAGAGGTTAATGCTCCAGATGAATGGGCACTAGAAATTTGCAAGGCTACGAATGCGAGTTCTTATTACAATCCAATTGGTGGAAAATCTTTCTTTGATAAAACTAAATATGAAAATAACAATATAGAACTTTTCTTCATGGAAAGTGAGTCAATTGAATACAGCCAGTTTGGGAATGCATTTGAACCTTTTTTATCAATTCTTGATGTTATGTTATTTAATTCAACGGAGCAAGTTCAATTAATGTTAGATAAATTTAAACTACAGTGAAAGTAATTGGAGGTTATTTTGAAGAAGAAAGATTAATATTAGCAAGTTCTGATAATCAATACCACGATGATTCATATCATCTGAATTCATGTAGAAATGCTCTATTATTGATTATTATAAAACGTGAATATAGTACCGTCTATATCCCCTATTTTACTTGCAATGTTGTTGCTCAAGTTCTGAAATCTAATAATGTTAAAGTTGAGTATTATCACATAAATCAGCATCTCGAACCTCTTATTTCAGATATCCCAGCTGATGCAGGATTAATTTATACTAATTATTTTGGATTGAAAGATGAATATATTCAGCAAATACTAAAAAAGTACAAAAACCTCATTATTGATAATGCTCAATCTTTTTATTCCAAGTCTATACCAGGGGTAGACACTGTATATTCTCCTAGAAAATTTTTTGGTCTTCCAGATGGAGGGTTATTATCCACAGATTTAATGATTGATTTAACGGAGTATTCCCAAGATCATTCTCAGGATAGATGTTCACATTTAATTCTGAGAAAAAAATATGGTGCAGAAAAAGGTTACTCTGAATTTCTTAAGAATGATGCAAAATTGATTAATTTGCCGATCATGGAAATGTCGAATTATACAAAGTCGGCCATGGGTAAAATAGATTATGAAGGATCTAAAAAGAAAAGAAAAGAAAATTTTAATTATTTGCATAACAAGTTAAATCATTTAAATGAATTCGAAATTCCATTAAACGATAATAATTCTCCTTTAGTTTACCCACTTTTAGTTTCAAATGGAGACCAATTGAAATCGCACCTCATTTCAATGAAAATTTTTGTTGCAACCTATTGGCCCGAGGTAAAGAGTTTAGTTAACAAAGACTGTTACGAATATTATTTAACGAACAATCTAATAAATATCCCTATTGATCAGAGATATAATATTGAGGATATGAAGCTTATTGTAAAGAAAATCTTGAATTATGGATAAAGATGCAATGTACGACAACTCGAAGCGATCAATTCATCATAAAAAAGATGAGTCATTAGAATTAATTTTAAAAAAATTAAATACTCTAATTGAACCTCAGCATTCCGATAAGTTAACACCTAAAATGCCAATAGTATTAATAATGGGCTGCCCCAGATCTGGTTCAACTTTAATGATGCAGTACCTCGCTTCTCAGAATATCTTTTCATACCCTTCAAATCTCATTGCAAGGTATTACAAAAACCCAGAAATAGGAATACTTTCGCAATTAGCGTTAAAAGACTTAATAAATTCGAATGAGTTTACATATAACTCCAACTTAGGCAAAACAAAGGGAATATTGGCACCAAGTGAATTTTGGTATTTCTGGCGGGAACATTTTCAATTTTCTAAATACAATTATTTAACTGATAAAGAAATAAAGTCTATCAATACCTCAGTATTTACCAACCAACTTGCATCTTTTGAAATTCATACTGGGCTTCCGCTTTTGATGAAAGGAATGATTTTAAACTGGAATATTCCTTTTCTTCATAAAATTTACCCCAAATTTATTTTTATAAATCTAAAGCGAGATACAATTGCGAATGCTCAATCTTTATTGCAAGCTAGGAAATCCTTCTTTAATAATGAAAACAATTGGTATTCGTTCAAACCTCTGGAATTTGAAAATTTAAAGGAATTATCGCCTATTGAACAAGTTGTTGGTCAAGTACATTATACACAAAGGGCTATTGAAAATGGCCTGAACAACATTCCTCATCCTAATCAGATTAACATTAATTATGAAGATTTTTGTGAAAATCCCTATCAATTATTAGAACTGATTCAAAGTAAATATGAAGCTCTTGGTTTTAAAATGGACATTCCAGAAAACAAGAATGAAAAATTTACCGCAAAAAGTACTGCAAATAATTTCAATGAGTCCGAATTAAATAAATTTACAACTGCTCTATTAAAATATGATTGAACTAAAGGGTAAAGAAAAAATAGAGTTGTTTCCAAATCATGTTGGAAAATCACAAGTTGTTAGTGTTTGTGTTCAGGCTTACATGCACGAAAACTTTATTCATCAGTGTCTCGACAGCATCATTGAACAGGAAACGAATTTTGATTTTGAAATTCTAATTGGAGAAGATAATTCTTCCGATAGAACACGTGAAATCTGTATGGAATACGCCACAAAATACCCAAACAAAATTCGTTTATTTTTACATGATCGAAGTAACGTAATTTACATAAATGATAAACCCACCGGACGATATAACTTTTTATTTAACCTCAAAGAAGCTAATGGAAAATATATTGCCTTTTGTGAAGGTGATGATTATTGGATTGATAAACAAAAACTGCAAAAGCAATTTGACTTATTAGAAAAGAACAATAAAATGTCCTCTTGCACTCATAATGTTTATCAGGTGTTTAGCAAAAACGACTATAGTTTTTCAGAAAAGAAAATATATTGCCAATTGAATTTTAAAAAACTCTATTTAGAAGATTTATTAGCCAATAGGTATTCTTTATTTCATACCTCATCCTTTATGTTTAGAACTGAATTACTTAGTTTTCCTAACCTATTAATGGAAGCTATAAGTGGGGATATGACAATTTTCAACATAATTGCCCAACATGGAGCTATTGGAGTTATACCTGAGTTCATGAGTGTATATAGGGATCACTCAGGTGGAATAACTAAAACGCAAGAGCATATGCAATACTTAGCAAAGAACAAAATTCATATTCTACAATTATTTGATAAATATTTTGACTACAAGTACACTAAAGTTATAAAAAAAACGATCAGGGCATATGAAATTAATTCACCAGTGCGGCTATCTTTGGCGTTTAGAATTAAAATGAAAATCAAACATAACTTTTCATGAAAAGAAAGAACCTAGCCATAATATCGCCAGCTCAAAATGCTTATTCTGAAACGTTTATTCAGGCACATAAAAACTTAATAAATGCTAATGTTAGCTATTATTATGGTGGCTCTATACCAAGTAATTTAGATGGTAAAGGAAACATAAACCCTATATTTAAAAAAGGTGTAAACAAGCTTATAGGTAACCAAAAAAACGATAATGAATGGGATATTAAGAAAGCCCTTAAAGATTCACTTAAGAAAGAAAATATTGAAATAGTTTTAGCAGAATATGGAACTGCTGGGAATAGAATTTTTCCTATTTGCCAAGAATTGAATCTACCTTTAATAGTTCATTTCCATGGTTACGATGCAACCACCTATGAAATACTCAAGAACAACAATAATTATAAAGAAATGTTTGCCTATGCAAGCAAAATAATTGCAGTTTCTAAAGCAATGTACAAACAACTCCTATCCATAGGTTGTCCTGAAGAAAAACTCATTTTGAACACATATGGACCGAATGATGAATTCAATAAACTCCAATCTTCCTGTGAAGAAGAATTATTTATAGGTATAGGAAGATTTACTGATAAAAAAGCACCGTATTATACAATTTTAGCTTTTAAAGAAGTTGTCAAAAAATTTCCAAATGCGCAGTTAAAATTAGCTGGTGATGGTGCTTTAAAAAACACTTGTGAAAACCTTATTAAGCTTTACAGCCTAGATAAGAACGTTCAGCTCTTAGGTGTAATTACACCTGAAGAATATCGTAATTACCTGTTAAAAGCAAGAGCTTTTGTTCAACACTCAGTAACTGCTGCAGATGGAGATATGGAAGGCACTCCATTAGCCGTATTGGAAGCTAGTAGCGCAGGCGTACCGGTAATTTCTACTAACCATGCTGGGATACCTGATGTAATTATACACGAAAAATCTGGTCTTCTGGTTAATGAACATGATGTTGATGGAATGGCAAAAAACATGCTTAGATTTCTTGAGGATAAAACACTAGCTAAAGAGATGGGGAAATATGGAAAAGAAAATATACTGGCTAATTTTTCAATGACCAAACACATTGAAACCTTAAACAAAATTATTATTGATACTGTTTAATTTTACTTATTTATAACTTAAACGTATTACTATATATTAACTTATAAGGAATTTGAATAGAGAATGAATGAAAGTTTAATAAAATTTTTCGCTAAGACACTGCGAGGTCTACCTCACTTTAAAGGAAAATATAGAATAGGAAAATTCTTGCAAAACGTTTTGATGAAAAAAAATGTTTGGCAAAACCCAGAGTTCTTTGTAAAACTGAAGAATGGCGTTGACTTATATATTGATGCAAGATCAAATACACATAAAGTTCCATTTTGGACAGGTATGCGAGATGAATCCATTATAAAGCTAATTAAAAAGAATATTAGTCCAGATGCAGTTTTCTTTGATGTCGGTGCAAACATTGGTTATTATGCTATCCCAATTGCTGAACATGTAAAATCTTCAGGAGGAAAAGTACACGCTTTTGAACCCGTAGAATCTAACTTTAATAGCCTTATGAAAGGCATTGAAAAAAACCAACTTATTAATATCTCTTCCAACAAATTTGCTCTAGGAAACTCTATTGGAAATATAGAAATTATTAAAACAGAAGTTGGGAACTCTAGTAATGCAGTTTTGTCTTTTGAAGGAAATGACTATGCAGAAAACACTAAAGAAATCATACCAATTACAACATTAGATCAATACATGATTGATTGTAACTTAAACAAATGTGACTTTATCAAAATAGATATCGAAGGGGCTGAAATATTCTTTATTCAAGGAGGAACTGAATTTTTGAAAAAATATACTCCTATAATATATGGAGAATTTAATTCCTATTTTATGAGTAAATTTGGATTTACTTTTATGGATATATGGGAAGTAATTGAACCATTAGGATATGAAGTTTACCAAGAAGAAAAAAGGAATAAAGGTGGATTTAAAAAAGTAGAAAAGGTTAAAGCAGGATTAAACGATTTATTGTTAATTCCAAAATCAACTAAAAATATTCAAAACTGGTTGAATTAGATTCTTAAACTAAAAAAATGACCTCAAGTCCTTTAGTATCTATAATAATTCCTCTATATAATTCAGAAGATTATATTTTCGAGACCATAAATAGTGCTCTAGAACAAACACACACTAACATTGAAATAATTGTTGTTGATGATTTTTCTACAGACTCATCCTATCAATTAGTCGAATCAATTAATAATCCAAAAATATTCCTTCATAAAAATCTAAAAAAAGGAGCTTGTGCTGCCAGAAATAGAGGTTTTGAGCTAAGCAAAGGTGAATACATCCAATATTTAGATGCTGATGACTTACTATCTAAAACTAAGATTGAAAAACAACTCAAGCTCTTAACAAAAGAAGATTCAATTGCGAATTGCGGATGGAATTTTTTTAAAGACAATGATTTAGCAAAAAACTATATTAAACAAGCTATTAATAAAAATTATGACAACCCAGGTTATTGGCTTATTGACTCTTTTTTAGGTAATGGGATGGGTATAATATCAGCTTGGTTAACACCAAAAAACATTATACAGAAAGCAGGTGTATGGAATGAAAAATTACTTATAAATCAAGATGGAGAATTTTTCTGTAGAGTTATATTAAACTCAAGTAGTATCGTTTTTATTCCTGAGTTGTTGGCTCATTATAGAAGAAACGATAGTAGTATTACTCAATCAAAAAGATCAATTGAAAAAATCGAATCACAACTGCTGTCATATAAGCTTTGTGAAGAACATTTATTACTTAAAACTTCAAAAATTGAAGCAATAAAGGCCATTGGAAACTTATATTTAAAGTTCATTTATCACAATGATAGAATTAGTAAAAAACTGTCGGATCGAGCTTGGGAATATTTTTATAATTTAAACATTGGAAATCCATGGGTTGTAGGAGGTGGAAAATTTAAAAAAATGGCTTCGATAATAGGTTTTAAGAATGCCTTAAAAATAATTAAATTGCTCAATTAAGTTAGTTACTTTTGAATTCAATTGATTAATAATGAGTGTAGAAATAAGCATAGTAATCCCTACAATTAACAGGTACAATGACTTGTATAATACATTGAACGATTTAAAAAATCAGGAATTTCAGAATTACGAAATTCTAATTATTGATCAGACAAACAAAGACCAAGCTGAGAATGTTGTTTTTCCAAAAACTAGGTATTTTTGGAAAGATTTTAAAAGTGCCTCCAAGGCAAGGAATGTGGCATTAATGGAAGCATCCTCCCCAATTATATTATACCTAGATGATGATGTAATAATTAAGGATAAAAATTTCCTTGATAATCATTTAAAACACTTCGAAGACCCAAAAACATCAGGAGTATCTGGAGCTATATTAAACTTGGATGAAAAATGGTCTACAAAATTACCACAAAAAGCGAGTAAAAAATACCTTGGCTGGATTTATTTTCCTAGAAATTATAATAAAAAGAATAAAATTTGTGATGGTGGAGCTGGGAATTTAGCCGTTAGAAAAGATTGGGCAATAGAAGTTGGTGGAATGGATGAAAATTATGATAAAGGTGCCTATAGAGAAGAATCAGATTTTTGTTTACGTTACACCGGAAAATACGGTTTGTTAGCATATGATCCGTCAGCATATTTAGTTCATATAGGAAACCCTACAGGGGGAACTCGTTCATGGAAAAACAGTTCAGGAGTTATACATGCACCTCAACATATGTTTGGAGCCTGGTACTTTATGTTTCGGCAATTACCTAAATCTGTTTGGTTGGAATATTCATATTTAACGACAAGAAGATTTATATTACATAAGAAACTATTGTCGCGTTTCTATTTATTACCACAAGCAATGTATCGATTTTGTGCTGCGTTTTTTAAAGCCATTAAACTTTCTGGGAAGCCTAAATACCTTTGTAGTTAATTCCATAAAATGGTTCTTAATTTAAATAAAATAATAAATAGACTACTAATCGTTTCCCTGATTTGGTTACTACTTGAAGGTGTTTTTAGGAAATGGCTATTGCCATCATTAACGGTTCAGTTGTTTGCTGTAAAATACGCATTATTCGGCCTACTCTACTTCACATATTTTCTATATAAACCAACATTAAAAAAAGCCAAACACCCCTTCCAGTTGTTAATCCTCGTCTTTATATTATGGTGTCTCTTTCAACTTGTAAACAATCCTTTAAAAGCACCATTATTAGTAACCGTTTTTGGGTATATTAATTACCTGTTTTTTATCCCCGTTTTTATGATTATCCCTCATTACTTCACCTCCTTTAATCAAATTGAGAAACTGATAAACCTGGTAGCATGGTTATCATTAGCCATTTTCATTTTAGGAATAGTACAGTATTATTTACCGCCAGATCATTTCTTAAATAAACTGGCAAATGATGAGCAAGGGTTCGCGAAAGTAACGACCTTTATTAGATCTAATTCTATATTCACATTTGTTAAAAATTATAACTCTTACCTACTACTAATTGTCCCTCTTTTCATTACATATGTATTCTATAGAATTAGGCATAATAAAAGTATATTAGGGTATGCCCTTCTTATTCTGTTAGGAATGTTAAATATGTTTATTACAGCATCAAGACTGCCAATTTTTCTTTCTGGTATATTTATCGTTATTATTTTTATATATATACTTTTTCAAATTTCTCAACTTCGAAAAAGTATAATTATTATCTCACTTTTTTCTTTAACCTCTATAACGTTGTTGTATTCCATAAGTAGTACGTTTCAACAATCGGTAGATGGCTTTATATATAGGGTTAATATGACGGAACATATAGCCGATCAAGGTGTAGAAGGATATAGTGCGGAAGACAGGATAACTGATAGATTAACAATATTCAAATTTTCAGAGGAGGCTGGATGGCTTGGATTTGGTATCGGAACGACCTACCAAGGAACTGGTTTCTTTTTATCCTCTAAACGAAGTGATATAAAGTTTGAAGAAGAAGGTGAACGAATAATCTTAGAATTAGGGGTAATTGGCGGTATTATTGTTTTGTTAATGCGTTTATTCATATTTCTCTATGGATTATCTTGTCTTATTAAGTCAAAATCGGTTAACTCGGCACTATTACAACTACCTTTTGCATTGCAATTAATGGTACCTTTATTCTTTTTAAATAGTATTACTTTTAGTTATATAGATAATTTTATTTATTGGTTTTCTCTGGGTATAGTTATCGCAATTAGCAATATTGAAGAAAAAACTCAAATTGAATCATGAAAATTCTCTTTATAAATAGAGCCAAAAGCAAGGGTAGATTCAGTTTTGAAGAACTTTTTTCGAATATAAAAAAAAGTCTGACTAGTTGTACCTATGAAGATTTTTACGACAAATCTTACCCTAGTTTTATAGCTAATATTAAAGCTGTTAGAAAAATTCAAAAAAGTGCTGATATTTTACATTTAACTGGTGGGCTAGGTTACTATTCAGTCTTTCTACCTAAGAAAAAAACAATCCTAACCATACACGATACTAATCATTATGAGCATGACCTAACCGGATTAAAAAAATGGATTTTTAGCTACTTATTTTATAAGTTACCTTATAAAAATACTATTTACTTAACTACCGTTTCAGAACATACAAAATCAAGACTAATTGAGCTTTTTGGTTTTAAACCTTCAAAAATAAAGGTAGTTCCGAATTGTTATCCTTCTGATTTCAGTCCTTCTTCTAAAGAAGAACTAAACCCAATTCCAAAAATTTTACAAATAGGAACAAAAAGGAATAAAAACATTATCCGTTTGGTTGAAGCCATAAAAAACATACCAATTGAATTAACAATAATAGGTAAACTAAATACTGATCAAGAAACAGCCTTGAAAGATAGCGGAGTTAATTTTATTAATAAAACAAATCTTACCCATTCAGAAATTTATAATGAATATGTAAACTGTGATATCGTGTCATTTGTTTCCCTACACGAAGGTTTTGGATTACCAATAGTAGAAGCAAATATTATTGGAAGAGCGATAATTACATCTTCAATATCATCAATGCCTGAGGTTGCAAACAATGCAGCTCACATGGTTAACCCCAATAATGTTGATGATATCAAAGGTGGGATATTGAAATTAATCGAGAATAACACCTATAGGAACACGCTTATAAGTAATGGTTTTGAAAATGTAAAGCAATTTTCACCACAAAAAATAGCATCTTTATACGAAGAATTATATACAAACATTAAAACACCAAGTCATGGAAATTGAAACACTCGTATATACCCATGAAAATAGAGAACAAGTGATGGATCTTATTTGTCAGGAGTACAATAGAGATAAATCGAAATACGCTAAGTTTTTTGAAAATTTTTATGAGCATGAATACCAAAAGGATGCAATAAAAACAGTTGCTATAGAAAAATCATCGGGTAAAGTTGTTGGGTTTTTTGCACTATTTACTTGGCCTTATTTTTATGAAGGTAAAAAATTGTATTCGTACAAGGGTGTAAACGCCATTGTTGACCCAAATTATAGAGGTAAAGGAATCTTCAATAACATATTAAATCTTGCTGATGAAACTTTAAAAAACAAAGAAGCAGACTTTCTAATTGCTACTCCTTTAGATGCTGCCTTTTATGGTTTTCTAAAGAATGGCTGGAAACATTTGATTGATTTAGACTGGAATATAAAAAATATTAATCCGATGGCTTTTTTACACTCATTAAGTACTAAAAAAATCAAGCAATTTATACCTGAAGAGAAGACTCCTAATATAATTAACCTTTTAAAGAATAATTTTCAATTAAGTGATGAGCCTGATTTTGTTCAATGGAGAAAAAACTTCTATAGAACAGAAAAGTTTTACATCTCCTATAAAAAGGGTGAAAAGACTATTCAGTTTGGCCTAAAACTGAATGTGAGAAAAAAGATAATTAGAGAACTAATTATTGGTGAAATAAGCACCAATTCAGACGACTCGCAATTTATTAAAGAAGGTTTTGAGATGTTATTGAAAAAAGTAAAACAACTCAAATCAATTACCATTGTTTCGATTGCCGTAAACCCAAAGAATAAGAGAATGGTTGATAACATTTCAAATTTAGGTTTTCGACTAATCAAAAATAAAATCCATATTGTAGTTAAAGATCTATCTGAAAACAACACATTAATGAATCCTGAAAAATGGACATTATTTAGAGCTGATTTAGACTCTTGGTAATAAATACGCACGTAACAAAATCTAATTGACCACTAAAAAAAAGAACATATTAATATTTATTGATTGGTTTTTACCAGGCTATAAGGCTGGAGGACCTATTAAATCAGTATCCAATATTGTATCTTCTCTTCATGATAGTTTTAATTTTCACATTATTACTTCTGATAGAGATATTGGTGATTCTAAACCTTATCCATCTGAGGAACTAAACAAATGGGTAAAAAAAGATAATTACAACATCGCATTTTTAACCGAAGAAAGTCGTAAAAATTTTATTACTAAAGCCATAAGTACTGGTGACTTTGATTCATATTACTTCAATAGTTTATACTCGAAGAACTACACTATAGAACCCTTTCGTATTATTAAAAAATTAAAAACAAACCCAAGAATAGTAATTGCTCCTAGAGGGATGTTAGGGAAAGGTGCACTTAAAATTAAACCTTTAAAAAAGAAATTATTTTTAAAGGCTACCAAAACAACTGGGTTCTTCAAAAATGTTATCTGGCATGCCACAGACAAGGAGGAAGTCAATGACATTAATCTCATTTTCGGAAATAATGTAAAGACATTTCAGGTCCCAAATATATCGATCATAAAAATTGAAAAATTTGAGTTGAGTAAAGAGAAAAATGAATTAAAACTTGTTTTCTTTTCACGAATATCTCCTAAAAAGAATTTGTTTTATGCCCTTGAAATTCTAAGTACATTAAATAACCCAAACGTTTCAATGGACATTTATGGAACAGTTGAGGATGCTGAGTATTGGGATAAATGTCAAAAGCACATCTCTAATCATGGCATTAAGGTTAATTATATTGGACAGCTTAATCCAACTAATGTTCAAGAGACTTTATCAAAATACCATTTTTGCTTTTTCCCTACCCTTCACGAAAACTTTGGGCATGTAATAGTTGAGGCACTTACTGCTGGTTGTGGATTAATTATTAGTACAAATACACCTTGGCGCAATTTAAATCGTAGTAGTATAGGCTGGGACATTGATTTAAACAATAAAGAGGCATTTATTGATGCTATTAATACTTGTTTGGCAATGAGTCAAGAAGAGTATGATACTTATAGAAATAATTCTTATCAGTTTATAATTAATGAAACGAATAAGCAAAATGCTATTGATTTAACAAAGAAAATGTTTTTAGAGTGAATTTATACTTTCACCTAACGTATTGAATTCATAATTTAGACCATTCAAAATATAAATATGTACATATTAGGAATAAACGCATATCATGGAGATTCATCAGCTTGTATAATGCATAACGATGAAATTATTGCTGCATCTGAAGAGGAAAGATTTAGAAGAATTAAGCATTGGGCAGGTTTCCCAACAGAAGCTATAAAGTTCTGTTTAGGGGAGGCGAATATTGACATTACACAGGTTGATTACATCACAATATCACGTGATCCTTCTGCCAACTTACATAAAAAGATTATCCATTCAGTTAAGAACTTAGTATCAGTTAAAGCGTTGAAAGATCGTTTAGCCAACTCTAAAAAAGTAGTTAGTGTTAAAGGAGAATTAGCAAAAGCATTTAACATTGATGAAGAAAGTATTAAGGCTGAAGTAAAAAACATTGAACACCACAGAACTCACCTTGCTAGTGCTTTTTTCGCATCTCCTTTTGAAGAGTCTGCAATCCTTTCCATAGATGGTTTTGGAGATTTTACATCTACAATGATTGCTACAGGAAAAGATAAAAAAATTGAAGTACTCGATCAGGTAATTTATCCGCATTCTGCAGGTATTTTCTATACATCATTAACTCAATACTTAGGTTTCCCTCATTATGGTGATGAGTATAAAGTAATGGGCTTGGCTCCATATGGCGAACCCAAATATGTAGATCAATTAAAACAAATAATCCTATTTAAAGACAATGGTTTATTTGAACTAGATACAAAGTATTTTACTCACGCTAAAGAAGGTGTTAGTATGAGTTGGGAAAATGGTGATCCGTTTATCGAATCGATTTTCTCAAAAGAATTAGAAAGCCTGCTTGGCCCTGCTCGACAAAAAGGAGATGAGCTGACACAGAAGCATAAAGATATTGCTACATCAGTTCAAAGAGTAACTGAAGAGTTAATTTTTCATATTCTAAATCATTTACAAAAAAGAACTGGATTAGATAATATTTGTATTGCTGGAGGTGTAGCACAAAACTCTGTTGCCAACGGAAAAATATTAGAACGAACTACATTTAAAAATGTATATATTCCTTCAGCTGGTCATGATGCTGGAACTGCACTTGGAGGAGCATTATGGCTATACAATCATATTTTAGAAAAAGATAGACTTCCTGCAATTTACAATGCTTACACAGGAGCAAAAGCAAGTAACGAAAGTATAGAATCTTGCCTAAAGGAAGAAGGTGTTGAATACACTCGATATGATGATAACGAATTGATTGAAAAAGTTTCTGATGCCTTAATCGATGGTAAAGTTATTGGATGGTTTCAAGGAAGAGCTGAGTTTGGTCCTAGAGCTTTAGGTCACCGTTCTATTATTGTTGATCCAAGAAGAACAGATGCTAAAGAATTATTAAACTCCAAAATAAAACGTAGGGAAAGTTTTAGACCTTTTGCACCATCTATATTGGAAGAATATGTTTCTGAGTACTTCGAAAAAACAGACAAAGTTCCGTTTATGGAAAAAGTTTATCCTATTAGAAAGGAAAAACATGCCGAAATTCCTGCTGTAACACATGTGGATGGTACAGGCCGTTTGCAAACTGTTGAAAAAGGTGATCGATATTATGATTTGATTGAACGTTTCAGACAAAAAAGTGGAACTCCAATTTTACTAAACACTTCCTTTAATGAAAATGAGCCTATTGTTAATACTCCAAAAGAAGCGCTTGCGTGTTACCTAAGAACAGATATGGATATGCTAGTATTAGAAAACTGCGTAGTATCCAGAAAATAACTTATGAAAAGTAAAAACGAAATATTCGTTTTCCTATCCATTCTCATTGGAATTTCCCTTGGGATTATTTTTATGGGCAACCAAAAGGCTACTGGTAATTTTGAAGATGCAGCTTTAGGTAAAGCTACTGTATCTCACTATGCAACTGATGTTTTAGGTAAAAAAATCCACTTTTTACCTAAAAGAAACCCTGCCAATTTTATTGCAGATATTCAACCTCATTTAGAAAATCCTTCTATACTTTTTTTAGGAAACTCTCAATCGCATAGTATTAATCAAAAAAAGGATACCGATAACACAATGTCTGGCTTCCTTTTTAATGAATTAATTAAGGACAGCATCACGTTTATTACGGCAAGCATTCCAAATGCAAACATGCAAGAACACCATGTTCTTTTTGATTACTTCAGCAAAAACATACCGAACTTAAAAGTTCTTCTTATTCCAATGTTTATGGATGACTTAAGAGAGACTGGTATTCGTGAAAACTATTTCAAAAACTTTAGCGATAGTAGCTTTCATATTTCTGGAGAAAACAAACTTCAAATTGAAATCAATAAAAAATTGGCTTCGTTTGGAAAATCTTCATCAGACTCAACAAAAACTAATTCGGATTTTAAAGCTCTAGAAAAAACAACTCAAGAAATTGTTGAATATTCAATTAACAATTTTCTAAATAAAAAATTCTCTTTTTGGAGTAATAGAAAACAAATTAGAGGTGACTATTTCACTGTACTATATCGGGGCAGAAACTCTATGCTAAACATATCTTCTCAAACCACAAGAAAGATGATTAAAAGCAGGTATAAAAAGAATTTTAAAGCACTTAAACTTACCATTGAAAAAGCAAACAGTAAAGGCATTAAGACCATCCTATTGATTCCACCAATAAGACAAGACATTAAATTCCCATACGACCTTAACGAATACAAAGTCTTTAAAACAGAGCTTTCTGAGTTAGCTGCAACTCAAAATTGCACATTAATAGACATTGACAACATCATTGAAGGTAAATTTTGGGGACACTCTGCACCTACCCAACTCTTTAAAGATAAAGATTACGATTTTATGCATTTCCAATCAGAAGCTCATAAAATTATGGCCGACACATTAAAACCTCATATACTTGAAGCTTTATGATATTTAATTCGGTCACCTTCATATTGTTTCTATTTGTTGTTGTAATACTTTATTGGGTATTGTCGGCCAAACCTAGACAACTACTGTTATTTGTATCTAGTTTAGTTTTTTATGGTTTTTGGAGATATGAATACACCCTACTAATGCTATTTTCTGCTGTAGTAGATTATGTAGTGTCAAATCAAATTGCCAAAACAGAAGATAAGCGAAAGAAAAAACACCTGTTAATTGTTAGCTTAACAGTAAACTTAGGCCTACTGTTCTACTTTAAATATCTACTCTTTTTTGCTCAAAACGGAATAGGTTTGCTTAACTTGTTTGGTCTTGATTTACCTCCACCGGAGTTCTCTATTATTTTACCACTTGGAATTAGTTTCTATACATTTCAAACAATATCTTACAGTGTAGATGTCTATCGTGGGTTTGTAAAACCTTATAAAAACTTTATTCTTTATGGTAGTTATGTAACGTTTTTTCCACAACTGGTTGCTGGTCCTATTTTAAGAGCACCTGAAGTAATTGAACAATTAAAAACTCGAGCCAAGTTTTCTATCAAATTTATAAATGATGGGATTATAAGAATATTATTCGGTCTATTTCTTAAGGTTGTTATTGCCGATAATATTTCACCAATAGTTGATCAAATATATTCCGTGCCGATTGAAGGGCTGTCAGCAATTGATGTTTGGACTAAAGCATTTATGTTTGGTTTTCAAATTTATTTTGATTTTTCAGCTTATTCACACATTGCTATTGGTGCTGCCCTTTTAATGGGTATCACATTTCCAGAAAATTTTAATTATCCTTACTTAGCCAAATCCTTCAAATCGTTTTGGAAAAGATGGCATATCTCCCTCTCAAGTTGGATCCGAGATTACTTGTACTTACCCTTAATGGGAGAAAAAGTAATGGATAAAAGTACAGGTGGTTTATCTACCGAAAAACCAAAATCCAATAGAGCCAACACGGCATTATTCTTAACCTGGGCCATTATGGGTCTCTGGCATGGAGCAAGCTGGGCCTTTGTATTCTGGGGAGTGTATCATGCTTCTCTAGTTTTTACTGAGCGTTATGTTTCTAAACTCACTAAGGGAATTAATGCTAACATTCGCTCCTTTTTTGGTTGGGGGATTACACTTCCATTGGCAATGTTAAGTTGGTTACCTTTTAGAGACAACTCACTATCCAATGTTTTTCTAATGCTAAAAAAAGTAATTCTTTTTGAAAATTTTACACAAAGAACATTCAGTGAAAATACTTATTTGATTGCCCTAACCCTTATGCTTTTAACTATATTTTCTTATCTAATTCATAGGTATTTGTTGGTTAGCATTAAGAAAAACATATTTGTTTATTGTATAATTATAATTTCAATAGTAACTCTATTAACTATACTCGACCTCACTTTTTTACGACCTATAAGTCAATTTATATACTTCCAATTTTAAATGAACACAAAAATTACCATAATAACCGTTTGCTACAATAGCGCTAAAACTATTGAAGATACGATTCAATCTGTTATTAATCAGACTTATGATAATATTGAATATATTATTGTTGATGGACTTTCTACGGATAATACTTTAGATATAGTTGACAAGTACAAAGACAAAATCACTAAAATAGTTTCTGAAAAAGATGCTGGTTTATACGATGCAATAAACAAAGGCATTGGATTAGCAACAGGTGATATTATTGCCAACCTCAACTCAGATGATTTTTACATTGACAACAATGTAATTACTGATGTTATGGCTAAAATGCTAGAAGAGAAAAGCGATACTCTTTATGCTGATTTATATTATGTAGATGCTGTTGACACCAACAAAGTAACTCGTAACTGGGTGTCTGGAGCATACAAAAAAGGCCTATTCTTTAAAGGATGGATGCCACCCCACCCTACTTTTTTTGTTCGAAAATCAGTTTACGATAGCTATGGTAAATTTAACTTAGAACTAAAATCTGCAGCAGATTATGAAATTATGCTACGATTTATCCATAAACACGAATGTAGTATTAGTTATTTACCTCGTGTAACTGTAAAAATGCGCGTTGGTGGCGTTAGTAATTCAAGTATTAAAAACCGATTAAAAGCTAACCGAGAAGATAAACGTGCCTGGGAAATAAATGGGTTAAAACCTAAGCCTTTTACATTGATTTTTAAGCCTCTTTCTAAAGTGTTGCAGTTTGTGAAGAAATAGTTTTCACTTTCCTTACGAAGCGTCAGCGGAGATAAAGAATCCCAGAAGTTCATTAAATTTACTCTATGAACAAATACTACATTTATATACTTGCAAGCCAAAGAAACGGAACTTTATATACTGGACTAACCAATGACTTAGAAAGACGAATTTTAGAACATAAGCAGAAAGTAGTCAAGGGGTTTACTGCAAAATACAATGTAAATCTATTAGTCTATTTTGAAGAGCATGAATCTGTTCATGAAGCAGCCATAAGAGAAAAAAGAATTAAGAAATGGAAACGTTCTTGGAAATTAGAATTAATTGAAAAAGACAATCCTAATTGGAACGATCTAGCCGTGGATTGGTATTAATTTATTTCCTTGCGAAGCGTCAACGAAGACAAGAAATCCAGAAAACTAGTCACGAATAAATGGAACCCTAATCTCCATTGCATTACGTCAGGGAAAAAGCGTAGTTTAAATATTCTTACTAAGCCTATTGGAGTTTGTGAAGAAATAATGCTAAAACTCCATCTCCTTCACATCCTCAAACACCATTTCAACACCTTCTTTCAAGGCTATTTTTGCTTTCCACCCTAGAGATTCTAACTTAGAAACATCCATTAATTTCCGAGGAGTTCCGTTGGGTTTAGATGCATCAAATTTGTAACTTCCTTTAAAGCCACTTGCCTCACGCATTGCTTCAGCTAATTCTAACACGGTAACATCTGTTCCTGTTCCAATGTTAAATATTTCCTCTCCATCGAAGTTTTCCATTAAGAAAACACAAGCATCTGCCATATCATCTACATGCAAAAACTCTCGCATTGGTGATCCATCTCCCCAAATTTCTATTTCTTGTAGATTGTCTCTTTTCGCTAATGAGAACTTTCTTATAAACGAAGCAAACAAATGAGAGCTTTCCGGATCATAATTATCATTAGGACCATAAAGGTTAGTAGGCATTACAGAAATAAAATTATCTCCGTATTGTCTTCTATAAGATTCACACAACTTAATTCCGGCAATCTTAGCAATGGCATAAGGCTCGTTGGTTGGTTCTAATTCTCCAGTCAGTAAATACTCTTCCTTTAAAGGTTGTGGCGCCAATTTAGGATAAATACAAGATGACCCTAAAAACAACATCTTCTTTACTTTTGAAGTATGACAAGCATGAATGACATTCAGTTCAATCATTAAATTATCGTAAATGAATTCTGCTCTATAAATATTGTTGGCTAAAATACCTCCAACTTTAGCAGCACTCATAAAAACATAATCAGGTTTTTCGGCTACAAAAAAATCGTTTACAGCTTGTTGACTTCTTAAATCTAGTTCTTTGGAAGTACGTGTAATAATATTGGTAAAACCGTCTTTACGTAGTTTCCGTTCAATAGCAGAGCCAACCATTCCTCGATGGCCAGCAATGTAAATTTTAGCTGTTTTATTCATGCTGATTTAATATATCGTGTCCACCTTCTTTTAAATATTGATCTCTTCTAAATATGGCTAAATCTGACTTCACCATATCGCTACATAAACTAGCTAAATCGTGTGTTGGCTCCCAACCCAATTCTGTTTTTGCTTTAGTTGGATCTCCAATTAACAAATCAACTTCTGTTGGTCTAAAATACTTTGGATCAATCTCAACTACCACTTCTCCATTTGCTTTATTAATTCCTTGTTCGTCTATTCCTTCTCCCTTCCATTCTACTTCAATTTCTGCTTCTTTAAACGACATGGTAACGAAATCTCTAACTGTTGTGGTAACTCCAGTTGCTAATACAAAATCATCAGGAGTTTCTTGTTGCAACATTCGCCACATTCCCTCCACATAATCCTTTGCATGACCCCAATCTCTTTTGGCTGATATATTTCCTAAGTATATTTTTTGCTGTAAGCCTAATTTTATCTTAGCAACTCCTCTTGTAATTTTTCTAGTTACAAAAGTTTCTCCTCTTAAAGGACTTTCATGGTTGAATAAGATACCATTACAAGCATACATTCCATAGGCTTCTCGGTAATTTTTTACGATCCAATAAGCATATAGTTTTGCAACTGCATAAGGACTTCTTGGATAAAATGGTGTCGTTTCCGTTTGAGGAACTTCCATTACTTTACCGTACAATTCAGAAGTTGAGGCTTGATAAAATTTTGTTTTCTTTTCTAACCCTAAAATTCTAATTGCTTCCAACAATCTTAATGTTCCAGTTGCATCTGCATTTGCCGTATATTCTGGAGTATCAAAAGATACCTGAACATGTGACATTGCTGCCAAATTGTAAATTTCATCTGGCTTAACTTCTTGTACAATTCGAATCAAATTGGTAGAATCGGTCATGTCACCATAATGTAATTTAAACTTTACATCATTCTCGTGTAAATCTTGGTATAAATGATCAATCCGTGCAGTATTAAACAACGAACTTCTTCGTTTTATTCCGTGCACTTCATAACCTTTTTCTAACAACAATTCAGCTAAATAAGCTCCATCTTGTCCGGTTACTCCTGTTATTAATGCTACTTTTTTCATAATGTAATGTTGTATGCAAGTTTAAACAATTAATAGCGCTAATACTATTGATGATGATATTTCTCTCCTTTCAAAATAGTAAAAGCACGATAGATTTGTTCTATAAAAAATAATCTTACCATTTGGTGCGAAAATGTTAGTTGAGACAAGGCAATTTTAGCATTTGCTCTTTCATATATACGATTAGAAAATCCAAAAGGACCACCAATCACAAAAACAATATCTAAACCAGTATTCATTCTCTTTTGCATGTATTGAGCAAAGCCAACAGAATTAAACTCTTTTCCATTTTCATCTAATAAAACTAAAAAGTCGTTGGGTGCTAATTTCGATAAAATCAAATCTCCTTCAGCTGTCTTTTGAACCTCTTTAGAAGTTTTATTACCAACTTTTACATCGTTAATTACAAGCATTTCAAAACTCACATAATGCTTCAATCGTTGCAAAAATTTTTCAATTCCTTCTTTTAAATATGCATCATCTGTCTTTCCTATCGCTATTAACTTAATCTTCATGTTGCTAAATTAAAAATTATTATTTTTGACACATCATAACTACTCAATTTTAACTATTTATTGGCGTGATAGTTGTGATGTTCGCACAAAACTAAATGAATGAGTACCTTTTTAATTAACATCTCTTTTATATTTGCGCTGCTATTTGGCTCGCCTAATATTTCTAGCGATTTATCTGCTGCAATAAAAACGGGTAATGCCCAAAAAATTTCGACCTATTTTGGAACTTCCGTTGACCTGAGCATCCCAAACAATGAAGGAGTATATAGTAAAATTCAGGCAAAATTAATTTTAAAGACCTTTTTCTTAAAGCATAAGCCTTCTAATTTTAAAGTGGTTCATAATGGTGATTCTAAAAACGATTCGCATTATTCTATTGGTAATTTAAACACACATAAAGGAACATTTCGAGTTTATATTCTATACCAAGAACAAGCAGGGAAAACACTGATCCTTGAGCTTAAAATAGAATCTGACGAATAATATTCGTTTTCCTTTCCCTATTACTTATTTTTGCCATCAACGTATTGCTATTTTATGGATTATATTGATGAGTTAATTGACATTGCAATTAAAGAAGATATTGGTGACGGAGATCATACTTCTATGAGTTGCATACCGAATACTGCAACAGGTAAGGCCCAATTATTGGTAAAAGAAAATGGAATTTTGGCTGGAATGGAATTGGCCGAAAAAATATTTTCAAAAATTGATGCCAACCTTATTTTCATCCCTCTTTTAAAAAATGGAGAATCGGTAAAAACTGGCAACATTGCCTTTACTATTGAAGGGAATAACAGGTCTATATTACAAGCAGAAAGATTGGTTTTAAACTTTATGCAGCGTATGAGCGGAATTGCTACTGCTACCAATTACTATGTTAATTTATTAACTGGACTACCAACAAAAGTGCTCGACACCCGAAAAACTACTCCAGGCTTAAGAATGATAGAAAAGAAAGCGGTTAAAATTGGAGGTGGAGAAAATCATAGAATTGGCTTGTACGACATGGTAATGATTAAAGACAATCATATTGATTATGCTGGAGGAATTAAAAATGCCATTGAAGCGACTAAACAATACCTTTCTAAAGAAGGTAAATACTTAAAAATTGAAATTGAAGCAAGAAACTTAAATGAGCTTAACGAAATTTTAAGTGCTGGTGGGATAGATAGAATTATGCTCGATAATTTTAATTATGACGATTTAAAAACTGCCGTAAAGTTAATTGATGGAAAATATGAGACTGAAGCATCTGGAGGAATAACAGATAAAACCATACGTAATTATGCCGAATGTGGCGTAGATTATATTTCTGTTGGAGCATTGACACATCAGATTAAAAGTTTAGATTTAAGTTTGAAAGCAATCTAATTGATGAACAAATACATCGAAAAAATATACAACACAAAACTTGTTCAAGCTCCAATAAGCTTATCCAAAAAAATTATTATTCCTGGATTTGATGGCTTGCCACTTTACGATGTACTTCACTTTTTTATTACCGGAATTCAAAAAAACTCTTTAACAACAAGAGCATCTTCATTGGCTTTTCGTTTCTTTTTAGCATTATTCCCTTTCATTATCTTTTTAGTCTCTATTATTCCATATGTCCCTATTGATAATTTTCATGATCAATTGATGGGTTTGATGCACCAATTTTTACCCGGAAATGCCTACGATATGGCTGAAGAAACGATTAATGATTTGGTAAATAAAAAACACAACACCTTACTCTCTTTTGGGTTTATTTTTGCTTTCTACTTAGCTAGCGATGGTGTTAATTCTATGATAATTGCCTTTAATGAATCATACCACTCCATTAAGAAAAGCAGTTTTATAGAAAATCATTTGAGGGCTTTACTCATTTTAGTTATTCTCACCTCGTTAATGTTCGTGGCAATTGGACTTTCTATTTTTAGCGGAACCATAATGGATTATTTTATCGCTGAAGGTTATTTGGAGGATGGAATTATGATATTCTTACTCAAAATTCTAAAATTCACATTGCTCTTAGTTCTTTTCTTCTTAGGAATTTCTTCATTGTATTACTTTGGTAATGCAAAACAGAATAAGTTTAGGTTTATTTCGGCAGGCTCTACTTTAGCCACTTTATTGTCAATTCTTCTATCTACTGGGTTTGCTTTCTACGTCAACAATTTCGCCTCATACAACAAGCTTTATGGCTCTATAGGAACACTAATTGTGGTAATGCTTTGGCTGTACTTTAATTCGCTTGTTCTATTAATTGGGTTTGAGCTCAATGCAAGTATACTTCATGCAAAATCGTCCAAACAAAAAGATAAATTAGATACGAACTAAGCTTATTTCCTCCTTAACTCTCCCCTCCCGGAATTAACACTAACAGTAATGATAGGGCTTCCATAGTAATCTATATTTCCCAAAGAAGTTAACTCAACCAATAAAGAATTAGATACGGCAGTTGTAATATCACCAGAACCTGCATTACTTACATGAACATCATTTGCTAACAATCCATCAAAATACATCCAGCCTATTCCTCCTGCATAAAAATAAGCCTTATTGGTGTTTCCTGTTAGTGTAATATCAGATGGTCCTGTATGCTGTTGAACTGAGATATTATTAGAAGACAACTCCAAGTTTACACTACCAGTTCCCATTCTGGTTTCAAAATTAAAATTTGGAAAGTAAAGTTTATTTGTACTGGTAATATTTCCTTGGCCAAGGTATTCAATATGATTGAGGTTAGGAATAGTTAAATAAGCAGTTATTGGCCTGTTGTAATTTCTAAAAAACCCACATCTATTGTCTGAAGAAATTCTTAATTCATTTCCTGAAATATCAGTATTAATATAAGGCAATAAATTCTCTCCTCCTTCAATTGTTAAACTAGCCACACTATCTTGTGTAATAACCAAATCAATTCCATCCTCTAAATAAACAACCTCAACATCATTGTCAATAGTTCTTAACTCAGAAACATCGGTTCCACTTCCTTTAAAACAAGCAGATTCTTTTCCGCAAGAGCTGAGAATTACCATTATTAATGATAAGGTAAGTAGATATGGTTTACGCTTAATCATTTTCCAATATTAATTCCTATTCCTGCTTCAACAAAATCAGCAACTGCATAATGGGTTTTTAAACCTAAATTTAAAAACACTTTATCCGATACATTAAAGCGAGAGGTAAATCGATTATAAATAAATCCTTGTTCTTCATATTTTGTGTAGAGGTAACCACCTATTTCCAAAAGCAGTGATATTTTGCCAAAATCAAAACTATAAATACCTATTACTCCCAACCTAAAGTTGTCGCTCTCCTTCGTTTGAGCCAACTCATCTCCTCTTAAAATAGTACTCTGAAGAGATGCATCGTAAAATAAATCGGCTCCAAAACCATAAGAACTTTTGTCTCTTTTTAATTTAATCATGTTAAACGAGTATGTATTGACAAAATATTTTGGTCCATCTACTGGCGGAGTTTCTTTAACACCAAAACCAACCATCAATTGCTTTGTCCATTTCTTTTCCCTTGAAACAATCTCTGTTGTTAATGGAGTTATTTTGTTTCCAAATTCATAACTAAGCCCAGTTGATATCGAAGCAATATTTACCCCTAAGTTTGGCCTTTCAAAAGAGCCATTAGAAAAATGGATTATAGACAACCCTGAAGACAGCTTAACCCTTTGGGATAAGGGAAGCCTTACTCCTAAATTTAAATATATTAAGGCATTAAAAAAAGAACCTATAACTACATTTTTATAATTATTTACTCGATCGAAAGGTTTGGAAATGTAACCTATACCATAACCTACTTTAAAATTTAACTGAATTTTTCGTTGATTTAAAGGCAATTCTATAAACGGAAAAACCCCAATAGATTCACCTAATTCAGTAGGGTTTCCAAAATTAACGTACAAAGCAGAAACGCCTAATCTAGGATAGTTATACTGCTGTTGCCAGTTGTTTTTACCAGAAGTCGCTTTATAAAAAGACACTTCTGAAGCAAAAGTATGTCCTTCTATTACTTCATTTACAATTTGCCGATGTGGTAATATTGCTCCAAAATGATTGGTTTGTTTTAAGCCTAAAGAACGGATAGAGTCTTGTGCAAAACCGTTAATAAAATTAAGCGTCAAGCAAAATAATAACCCATATATATGATGTACTTTTATCACTTAACAATTTTAATTTAAGTCAAAAATACTCTTTTAAAATGAAGGAAAAATTAGCAGCTTTTGAACGGTTATTAATCATAATGGATGAATTAAGGGAAAAATGCCCTTGGGACAAAAAACAAACGATGCAAAGTTTAAGACATTTAACCATTGAGGAAACGTATGAGTTAACTGATGCTATTCTTGAAAATGACTTGAATGAAGTTAAAAACGAATTAGGCGATTTAATGCTTCACTTGGTTTTTTATGCCAAAATAGGTTCCGAAACAAACGATTTTGATATGTCCGATGTGCTTAATGGAGTTTGCGAAAAGTTAATACATCGTCATCCGCATATATATGGAGATGTGGAAGTAGCTGATGAAGAGGAAGTGAAAGCCAATTGGGAAAAATTAAAATTGAAAGAAGGAAAAATCTCTGTTTTAGAAGGTGTTCCTAAATCTTTACCGGCCTTAGTTAAAGCAGTAAGAATTCAGGACAAAGCTCGAGGAATTGGCTTTGATTGGGAAAACAAAGATCAAGTTTGGGAAAAAGTAGAAGAGGAAATTGGTGAGTTTAAGGCTGAAGTAAAAGATAATAGTGATCAAATAGAAGATGAATTTGGTGATGTCCTTTTCTCTTTAATTAATTACGGTAGGTTTTTAAATATTAATCCTGAAGATGCGTTGGAGAAAACAAATAAAAAATTTATTAAACGTTTCCAGTATATGGAAAATGAAACAAAAAAAGAAGGGAAAACACTAAGCGATATGAGCTTAGAAGAAATGGATGTTTACTGGAACAAAGCCAAAACTTTATAATTTAAAACTTAGCACAAGGAACAAAAAAGCGCTTACCGCGTCTCTTTTTTTGTTTACTTGCTATTTCGTAAATAATAGAAATTTCATGAGATCCTCCAGAATTAAATGCTAATCTGGAAATTGTCACATCGTAACTATAACCTAAGTTTAGGTTGTATTCTGTAAACTTATACCCCAACAAAACTGCTAATGCATCATTGTTTAATGTATTTTCATAGGACTTTATACCAGGTAAACCTCGGTACCAAAAACCGAAAACAAAAGGGTCTCTTGTGTAATACATCCCTAAGTCCAATTGATCAAATTTTTGCTGAGATTTATAATGAAAGGCCAAATTAAAGTATGAAGTATTCAGGCTCTTTCTTCCTCCTTCAGACAAGTCAAACTTATACCCACCATGCGCTGAAAACTTCATATACAAAGGACTCTCTCCGTTTATTAAACTTTGGTTGGGTTCATTCATATGGCTAAAAGATACACCTGCCCAATATGTTTCGGAAAAAACCAAAAGACCAGCTGTAAGATCCATATAATTAACATTGTTAATTTCAATATTATCGGCAGTAGTTGAAGCACCTCCACGAGCAAGTTGATCGTTAAATATGAGATTTGAAAAATCAACTCCTCTGGTTACATAATTAAATTTAATACCAGGCTGAATGAATATTTTTTTGTCAATTTGAAAATGATAAGAATAAAGCAAACCTAATTCTGTTGTTCCCATTTTTCCAGTCCCAGCTTGTTCTTTAGCAAACAATAAACCTAGTCCACTATTAAACTCCGACAAATTGTAATCATAAGCAAAGGCATAATTTACAAAATGACCGGGTATTGCACTCCATTGATTTCTGTAGCTACTGGCAAACCGATGCTCCATGGTAGCCCCAGCAAATCCGGGGTTAAGGTAAAGTGGGGCGGCATTAAATTGGGTAAACTGCATGTCCTGGCAATTGCTTTCAATAATTAAAGAAAGCATACTTATTAGGAGTATGGCTTTCAGTTTATTTATCCCCACTTTTCTTTTCTAGTTTATATTCTATAAGATCTTTACTATGTACATCAAAGTTAAGTTCTCCAGTATAAGAATGGTATTCTCTGGATTCAACAATAATGTTGTACGATTTTTCTGGATCAACTAACATTATAAACTTACCTGTGTTTTCATTGGATTTATAAACTCCATTTACTTTTTTTGATTCATTGTCTATTACCGTAATTTTAGCCCCTAATGGAGTTTTTCCACCACTAGTTTTAACTAGTGCTTTTAATACATGCTGTTTAAAAAATTCATCTTTTAAAACTACTTTATAAATATCTTGTCCACCATAGCCACCATCTCTTGATGAAGAATAATAGCCCACTTTTCCATTTCCAGAGAGCACGTAAAAAATATCATCTCTAACCGTATTAATAGGGTATTTTAAATTGGTTGGTTCACTCCATTTCCCGTTTTCCTTTACTGTTTTAAACACATCGTAACCACCCATATTTTGATGCCCTTTTGAGCTAAAATAAAGTGTTTTTTTATCAGTATAAATAAAAGGTGCATCTTCATCTTCTTTGGTATTTATTGTTGGTCCCATGTTCATGGCCTTACTCCATTTTCCATTTGGCAACCTTAACGCCCTATAAATATCTTTACCTCCAAAACCACCCGGACGATCGCTCGAAAAGTAGAGCACTTTATCATCTAAAGTAATCGAGGCACTCGCT
The DNA here is from genome assembly GCA_905479995.1 of uncultured Flavobacteriales bacterium. GTDB lineage: Bacteria > Bacteroidota > Bacteroidia > Flavobacteriales_E > Vicingaceae. The sequence goes on from CAJQON010000003.1 coordinate 62,201, forward strand.
TCAATATATTCTGTATTAATGTCTGATCCCAACTTAACTGGATTTTCCCAATCATCTAATCCCATTCTACTTTCATAAATATCGCCCGACCTTAAATCTTCACTGGGTTTAAATATAAAAAGTATCTGTCCATCGGGCGATAATCCTACACAAGCATCATTTCCTACAGAATTTATACCTTCTCTTAATTTTTTTGGAGTTGTCCAAGAATTTGAACTTTTCTCCGCAACATAAATGTCTTCATAAGGAATACCATTTGGGTCTAAAAATCCACCGGGACTACTTGGTCGCCTAGAGGTAAAAAATAATTGTGCATCATCTGCCGAAATTAGCGGAACATATTCTTGATGTTCAGTATTAACACTTGGCCCTAAATTTTGTACCAAAACATTCCGTTTATCTTTTAAAGCCGTTTCGGCATACTTTGTTTTTTGAATCAGACTATTTACTGTTTCATTGTCCCAATCTTTTTTCCCAGCAATTAATTTATAAGCATTGTAGTAATTAATGGCTTTTTTAAATTTCATGCTAATATGGGCTATAGAAGCTTTGTATCGAAACAACTCTAAACTTACACTACTACTACTTTTTAAAAAATGCTTTTCTGCTGTTTTATATTTTGTTAGATTATAGTTACAAACTCCCAACTTAAAATTTAACGTTATATCTGTACTATCTTGAGTATAAAGATTTTCATATAGTTTTAGTGCTCCATAATAATCTCCATTGTCAAATTTCTTATTAGCCAAATTAAACGATTTAGAATCCAGTTGAGCAAAAGCACTCATGGAAGTACCAAAAACCAGTAGTATTATCAATAATCTATTTACCATAACCTTTATCTTAGTAACGTTATATCTCCTAAAAACGACTCTGACGTTCCGTTTATATAGGTTACTTTTATTTTATATACGTAAACATCTTGTTTACTTAATTCATTTCTGTAATAACCATCCCATCCAATGTTTACATCTGTACTAATAAACAGTAACTCACCCCATTTATTAAAAATGTTCAACTCATATTCTTCTGCTCCAATAATTATTGGATGAAACACATCGTTGTCGGCACTATTCGGATCATAAACCCCACCACTAGATCCATTAGGACTAGGTGTAAAGGCATTTGGAATTTTAATTCCTCCCTCCGACAAAGCCTCAACTCCTGCCGACAGTATAAATGTATCAATACAATTGTTTACAGTTGTAGCAATTAACATAATGTCATAAACACCTACTTGTGTATAAAAGTGTTGCGGATATTCATCAATGGAAGTGTTGCCATCGCCAAAATCCCAAAAATATGACGAGGCAAAATTGGATAGGTTAAAAAATGCTACAGGTTCATTGGGTATAAATACCGTTGTTGGACTAACCGTGAAGAAAGCACTTGGCATTTGGTATACCTCAATAATTAATTGTTGTACTTGAGTATCTTGCCCTCCAGATCCAAATACTGTTAAAGTAACAGTGTAAACTCCAGGGTTAAAATAAGTGTAACTCGGTTCAAATTGTGTTGAAGTACCTCCATCTCCAAAATCCCAAAGATAAGTATCGGCAAATTGAGAGTTGTTTGTAAAATCAACAGCAAGTGGACGACAACCTTGAGCCGGACCAGTAAAATCAGCTACCGGAATAGGAGCTACAATTTCTATATTATTTACAGCTGTATCCGCGCAATTGACATTACTTACAATTAAAGTAATTGGATAAATTCCCCAAGTAGCATACACATGAGCCAATGGATTTTGATTGACATCCAAAGGTGTTCCATCTCCAAAATTCCATGAATATTGCCAAGTTCCAAATGAGGATGTATTGGTTACTCCTACTGTGGTATTTGGAAAGGTTTGGAGCAATGGAAAAGGAGTAAATGAAGCGACAGGCGTAGCATAAACAGTAATGTTTTGTTGAATGGTATCGAAACAACCAAAAGCAGACTCAACAATTAATGTTAAAGTATAAGTTACATCTAAAGCTGTAGTATTGGTGTATTGATGTGTTGGATTAGGTGTTATATCAATTGAAGAGCCATCACCAAAATCCCATGTATAATTAACTGCTCCAGTTGAATTGTCTATAAAATTTATATCTAAAGGACTACAACCAATCGTATCAGAAACAAAATCGGCTATTACCTCAGGGTAAACAGTTACATTTTGGAAAGCTGTATCTAAACATCCTTTGGCTGTTTCTGCAACAAGGGTTACTGGATAAATTTGTGAAACTCCTGTTAAGTTAAAAAAAGTATATCCAAAGTTAGCAACCAATGTATCAAAAGTAACAGTATTACCCATATCCCAATGGTAAAGGGAACCTCCTGTAGAAGTGTTGGTAACATTAATCGGATGTGGCGTACAACCTGCCAAGGTATCTATAGAAAATTGAGCAGAAGGGTTCGGAAATATTAAGACTTGCCCATAGGAGGTATCTACACATCCAAAAGGAGAGGTTGCAATAAGTTCAATAATATACGTTACATCATTTGTAGTAGAGTTTACATAAGTATGAGTAGGTGTTGGACCAACACCTACATTTCCATCGCCAAAATCCCATTGATAATTAACTGCTCCAATTACCGAAGGAAATTGTACAAATAACGGACTACAACCAGAATCTGGATTGGTACTAAACCCAAATTGTGGCTCTGGAAAAACAAGCACACTATCAATTATTGTATCTGCACATCCGTTAGCGCTAACTGCAATCAGCGTAACAATATTGTTGTCGATAAACTGAGTTAAATTTTGATAAGTATGTGATGGATTTAAAGAGTTATCCAACGGTGATCCATCTCCAAAATCCCAAATATAGGTAACAGCGCCAACAGAAGTATTGGTAAAATTGACTATTAAAGGAGCACAATCTAAACTTGCATTATTGGTAAATGACGCAGCTGGATTTGGATAAACCGTAATAGATTCATAAACAGTATCTACACAGCCAAAAGTAGTTTGAGCTATTAACATAACTTGGTAAGTAGTGTCAAATCCAAAATTATTTAAGAATACATGACTTGGATTGGTTGCAGTACTGGTATCTCCATCTCCAAAATCCCAATAATAACTTGCTGAATTTGCAGAAGATGTATTGGTGAAATTAACCGTTAAATCTGCACAACCATTCAGTCTATCGGCAGTAAAACCAGCTGTTGGTGCATTTTCAATGGTTACCACTATGGTATCTGAAGCTGCACAAAATGCAGTGCTAACTGTTAAAACTGCATTTACTAAACCTGGAGTAGTATAAATGTGTGTAGGATTTTGTTGTGTACTAAAGTTTCCATCACCAAAATCCCAATTCCAATTTAAAATAGGGTCGCCAACAGAGCTAGTAGATAAATCATTAAACTGCGCCAATTCATTCAAACAAATACTGGTTGGAGTAAATGCTGGAACTGGCGATTGATAAACATTAATTACTTGAACAAGTGTGTTTACACAACTATTTGAACTGGTTACATCCAACTGAACATTATAATTTCCGGGGGTAGCGTAAAATTGAGCTGGAGGATTAGGAAGTGTACTAAAATTTCCGTTTCCAAAAGTCCACTGCCAACCAACAATAGCACCAGTAGAAAAATCGGTAAAATTAACCGTTAAACTATCACAACCATTGTTGTTGTCAATGTTAAAGTTTGCACTTGGACTAGGTAAAACGTGTAAAGGAATATCAATAGTATCAGTACAACTTGCAGTTCCTCCCGCAATAAATGCAGCCAATTGAATAACATAGTTACCCGTAAAATTATACACATGAGAAACTCCACCTCCTCCAGATGCTATCCAACCTGTTCCATCACCAAAATTCCAAAAATATGAATTTGCTCCTCCTGTAGACAGGTTACCAAATGTTACGGTTTCCCCTTCGCAAATTGTATCTTTACTAATGATAATTCCTGCCGTTGGAGGTGGCACAATTTGCACTGTAATAAAAGCAGTGTCTAACCCACAATAACTACTATCTACTAGCATTACATTGTAAGTTCCTATTCCTGGATAAGCAATTGTTAATGGCGCGTTATTAGGAGGTCCCCAAGGTCTCCACCCTACAATAGAATCTTGTCCTAGCCCCCAATGGTCGCCAAAGTTCCAATATTCATATCGTTGAGCAGTGTTTCCGTTGGCAAAACAATTTCTTGTTGTGGTATTGGTAAAATCAACAATGGTATCTGGATAACACAACAATACATCTGAAGCAGTAATTTCAGCATCATCAATATCCCAAACCTGAATAGGAAAAAAGGTGTTGGTAGAAGGATTGCCTTGATTGCAAAAATTTTCTGCTGTTAAGGTAACCGCAACATCACAATTTACAGTTCCGGGCAAATAAACATGCGAAATAGTTTGCCCTGCATTTGCACTTCCTAAATTCAATATTGGAGATCCGTCTCCAAAATCCCAAGTAAAATTAGTGTTAGCAGAAACATTTTGAGTGTTGTTGTTAAAGTTAAATGAGGCTGGAGCACAACCATTTACTGGATCACCAATAGGAATAACAATTGATGCAGTAGGAACCTGCTCCATAATTACAGTTCCAACAATTACGCAGCCTGTTGAAATATCGGTAATAGTAACCGTATAATTTGCAATGGCAGTTGCATAAAGATGACTAACAAATGCAGGTGGAACAATAGAGGCTCCAACATCCAAGGGAGAGCCATCACCCCAATCGATTGAATAATTACCTAGAGCTATATCTGGCTGAACAAAAAGAGTATATGTTCCACCGGTACAACTTACCCACAATGGAGTATTGGAAAAAACGCCTATACCATCTAGCACCTGTGGGCATTGAGCTTTTGAGGACGAGAGCCCCAAAAACACAAAAACAAGTAATGTGATAAGAAATTTTAATCGAGATAGCATGCACAAATTTTACGTAAAAGTGCGTAAAAAAGGTTCAAGAAATGCATCTTTTCATCAATTTTGTTTTTAATCAATTATAAAAACCGAACCGACCTATACATTTCCTTTTTAACCTTTACTGGCTTGCTCTTTGGGTATTTTACTGTAAAAGTTAAATCAATGGTTTTATTTTCATTTGGATTAATGGTATAAAACCACTTTAATTCCCCTGTAAGGTCATTTTTTATCGCATTGGTAGATTCTACTGTAGATACCTCAATATCACTATCTTGAGAAACTGGAACTTGACCAAAAACATCAATATTAATAGGTCCTTTTCTATTGTTTTTCACAATCATTTGATACGCATGTGTTTCCTTTTTATTTGATCCAATAACTTTCCTAGAACTAAAATCTTCCATTTTTGTTCTGGTAACTATTACTTTTTTATCCCTACCTAAAGATATATTTAAAGTATCACTCACACTTCTTGTAGAAATAAATGATTGACCAACATAGGTTCCTCCAAAATAGATGTTAGCATTTCCTTCTATTAAATTTAAATCTTGCCAATTTGGAATTCTTGCAATTAAAAAAGCATCTCTATCTAATTTTGGCACAGAGTAATGCTTGAACAATGCCGGCACATTATATTTTATCACCTCCATAATGTAGGGCTGATTATCTGAAGGAATGCTATACATCTTTTCAATTTCAAATTCAGCACTCAGTTCCGAAACTGCAATTTCAACAAAGTTCTGTTGCTTGTTTTTTCCTTTGCTCAAAGCAAGAGTAGTTTCACCATTAATAGTTGTTGTGTTTAAATACCCTTCCCCTTTAAATTCGTTGTTAGATTGTTGATACTTATCACTGGAGTAGGTTTGAGCTTTATAGCGATTTTTACTTCTCCTTAATTGTGAGTTGTAATTTAAATACCATGGTGTAAGCTTTGGTTGGGTTGCACTTAATGTAGGGTCACCAGTAGATAATTTAAATTTTAAGTTTTTCCAATCTATTCCTGTATTGTTATACACTTTTGCTCTATAATTAATGTCTATAGGTAAATTGACATCTTTTGCTTTTATATCATAAGAAGGAATCCAACCTGCATCACTTACTACATATTTCAAATCAATTTTAGTACTCGATGCTGTTTCTGCATTTAAAAGCAACGAAATTTCTCCTCGAGGATAAGTTGTTTTGGCATTTAAAAAATTCAATGCACTATTCAATCTATTTATCTTCACATTGTTTTGTTCTACCCCTTTATCTAGCTTTGAAATGGCTTTGTTAATTTCCATTATTCTAGCTCTAAATAAATTGGCCACCTTTGTTAATTCTTCCATAGAAACACCATTTGTTGTTCCTCCTATTGATTTGTTCTCTAAAAGCATTGCCTTTTCTATTTTGTAAGCATCTCTATCATTATTAAAGGCCACATTATTATCTTTTAACAACTCAATAGAATCTTTTAAAATCAATACTTTAGGCTGTTCTTCTACATTGGTTAAATAGTCTATTTTATGTAAAATAGCTAGCACATCAACATTATTTGTAGTTGAAACTTGTAGGTTATTTGCATTGTATTTAGGTGACAAACCAGTAAAAACAACTCGAGTTCTTCCCTTTTCCAACCTAACTTCTTTTACTCGGTGAATTTCTGCACCATTTAAATAAATTACTGCCGAATTTATTTCAGTTTTTATCTTTGTTATTTTTTCATTTTGACTCCAAACTGGTTGAAACAAAACGGTAGCTATTAATATTAAAACTGTTTGTTTTTGTAAGGTTTTCATGGGACCATATTTATTGGTTCATATTAGTTTGTCCTTTAGATGCAGAACATTTAATTATTCCACTAAACTACCCAACATTTTTTTGAAATACAAAGTACCTTAATTTAAATACCTTTAGTCATTTATACTGTTATTTTACATTTTTTTTAACTAACTTAGCTTCTTACGAATTTACTAGTGAACCAATTTTACCCAACACGCAAACACATCGAAACAAAACACACAAAATCTTTTAGCGATTACTGTTCAGTCGAGTAGCGCAAAATCATTTCACTTCATCCGTATCCCTATCTTAAATCCTATCCTTTTTATTTAAAAGAGGAAGCTGAAAATCTTATAGAGTAGGCATTTATTTAATGATAATAGAAAATGAAAACAATTATGATTTCGGTGTTTTTGTTAGCTTCTGCTTCATTTATAGCACAAGACTATCAAATAACACAACAAGTATTCCATCCTAATCAACAAACTAACACTGACACTAAGTTTGGCCATGCAGTGGCAATGTTTGGAAAAAAAGTGGCTATAAGTGCCCACCTTGAAGATAATCCCACACTGAATGAAGGAGCAGTTTATTTATTTAATATGATTGGAGATACTATTGACCAAACCTCAAATGTAAAATTAACACCCCAAAATGCAGTTGCACAAAATGCACAATTTGGAACTTCATTGGCAATGGATAACAATTGGTTAGCTGTAGGCGCTCCTCATACAGGTTCTGCTGTAGAAGCTGGAAAAGTATTTTTATATGACAACACCAATACCGAGCACATTCTTTCAGACGGAAATATAAATAGCACTAGTTTTGGCTATTCTGTAGCCATCGAAGACGATTATTTAGTTGTTGGGGCCATACATTACGATGACCAAGGAAATCAGGCTACTAGCAATGGAATTGCTTATGTCTACAAATGGTCTGGAAGTAGTTGGGCGCTTATAAAAAACCTTAAACCAGAAGATGGAAGTGGGAACCCAAATTGGGTAGCAAATGATAAGTTTGGCTATTCAGTAGCCATTTCTGGTGATCATATTATTGTTGGTGCTCCTTTTACTGATACAGATGAAGCTGGGGATGGAAAGGCATATGTTTATGAAAAAAACACAGGCGGACCTGACAATTGGGGACAAGAACAAATTTTAACGCCAGTAAATGATGGCTTTCCTGGTGATCAGTTTGGTTATTCAGTAGCTATAGAAGGGAACATTACAGCAATAGGTTCTCCACTAAAAGATCTTGAACTAAGCAACAATATATATAATAACCTTGGAAAGGTAAGTGTTTATGAAAAAAATGGAAGTGGAACCAATCCTTGGAGTATGGAATTTAACGACTTTACCCCAGCATGGGAAGAAAGTGATCGAACAGGACATGCGGTAGCCATTAGCAAAGAAATTATTTTTTCACTTGGAGAAACAGCTGAAAAAGGAACTAAAGAACCAGGTATTTACAATGTTTTAGAAAAAGACAATGGCAGCTGGAGCTACACCCAATCTAGAGTTTTTATAGATCCATCGTATTTATATGAACAAGATCATATAGAAAGTGTTGCATTTCAGGATAGCGTGGCAATAGTTGGTTCTCCTCGGTGGGATACTGGTCCCTCATATGAAAAAGGAGCAGTTTATGTGATTAAAAACATGGGAGGTATAGCTGCTGGAGTTGCTGAATTGACAGAAACCAATGCTTTTAACGTATATCCCAACCCATCAAATGGCATTATTACCATTCAAACAGCAACATTAATTAAAGACTTTCAACTAACCATTTACAATAATTTAGGTGCTAAAGTTGCCAATTTTACACCTCTTAAAAATAAAGTTGAACTCGATTTAAATCCTTTTGGGAAAGGAATCTATATGGTTGCTATTACAACTAAAGATGGCGCTTCATCAATGAAAAAAGTGATGATCCAATAGGGTAAAATTAGCTTTACCTTATCAAATCGGCATAGTTCTTAACTATGCCGATTTTAAAAAAAAACAGAACTATACTAACTTATTTGAAGCATAAAATAAATTGTAAATCCTATAAAATAAGCAATACCTAACCAGCTCAAAATTTTTAATATTAATCCAGGTTTATTTTCTTGAGGCATGGTTTTTCCAGTAATCACCAAATAATTTAGAATTGCAATAATTGGAGAAGTCACAAAAGCTACAACCGTAGCAAAATCAATTAAAGCTTTCATATTGGTTAAGAAAAATGCCAAAATAACTACCGTACCTAAGAGCAATAAAACAAGCCAAAACAAATACGTTTTCTTTGTATTAAGCTGCTTGGATGTGATTAAATTAGTAGCCTCAGCCAATACTCTTGGAGATGCATCTAAACAAGTTAAGGTAGTACTTAGCATTGTAGTAAAAGCTGCAACAGCAATAATTACATAAGCCCACGCCCCTATGTTATTGGTGTAAATAGAAATTAGCTGTTTAGCAAAAGCTCCTCCACTAGCCTCTAACTCAATTCCTGACCCGTAAATGGAAATTGCTCCTAATGAGACAAAACACAATGCCAAAATGAGAGTTCCCCAATAGCCAATTTTAAAATCGAGCAAAGCTTCTTTTAAACTGCTTTTTTTTCCTTCATTTTTTGCTGAAGTCCATACCGAATGCCACACCGAAATATCTAACGGAGCAGGCATCCAACCCATTAATGCAATTAAAAATAATACATGATTAGTTTTAGCAAAAGTAAAGGATTGCATGTATTCCTCATATTGCTGATTTTGCCCTGTTACAGCAGCTACTAAAGCGATTATAGTACTAACGGATAATGTCAGAATGATCATCTTCATGGCTTTATCAAGCACCTTGTATTTTCCAATTAAAAGAATTGCGGTACAGCTTGCCAATAAAATACTCGACATTATCCAAGGCGAAATACTTACCCCTGTAATTTCTGAAGCTAAACCAGCGGTAACAACAGTTACAGCAGATTGAATAATAAACATACTCCCAAATGTTAACACCATAAACAGACCAACAGCCCATTTACCAATTGCTTTATAACCGTGCAACAAACTATTTCCGGTACTTGCAGCATAACGCGGCCCAAACTCAAAAAAAGGATATTTTAAAAAGTTAGCCAACAAAATAGCCCACACCAAACCATAGCCAAAATCTGCTCCAGCCCTAGTAGATTGTACCAAATGAGATACACCAATAGCTGCGCCAGCATACAATAATCCCGGCCCTAATATTTTGTGCCACTTTTTATTCATTAAACAAACATAATAATTGATAGAGTATTTTAATAATATTACTTTTAAATACTCAATTAAGAAACAACTTACTTAATTGCTATTTTTTGCAAAATAAAATGAGTTTTAACGATAAGGCCAGTCAATTTATTCAGAATATAACCAGCAGTAGCTTGAGCTTGGTAAAAGTCTTAGTTAGTTCTAAATTTAAATCTATTGCTAAAAGTGCTAAAAATAGCAAGCTATTAATTATTGCAAATGGACCTTCTATAAATGAAGAATTAAGCAAACCCGAAAATCTAGAAAAAATCAAGAAGCTTAACACAATGTGTGTTAACTATTTCCATAAATCTGATTTTTTCCTTCAAATAAAACCTAATTACTACATTATTGTTGGTTTAGAGTTATGGAGTGATGGGGTTGACGAAAGCTATATAAAAAACAGGTTAGATCTTTTTAAAACATTGGCTGAAAAAACCACTTGGAAAATGACGTTTTTAGTGCCTTTTGATGCTCGAAACTATAACTTTTGGATTACCATTATTTCTGCCAATAAAAATATAACGATTGAGTATTACAACAATCAAGCAATAGATGGTTTTAAAGGTTTGTCCAGAGCAATATACAATAGAAACTTAGGAATGCCTAGAAGTCATAATATTGTTGGCTATGCGCTAATGATTTCTATCTGGAAAAATTATAAATCAATTGGTATAATGGGTGTAGAACACTCCTGGACAAAGGAATTATTTGTTACTAAAAACAATGAAGCTCTTTTAGCACAACCACATTTTTATGACTTAAATGCAAAAGCAGAAAAAATGGCTAAAGCTGGAAAAGATCAACGTAAATTACATGAAATATTAAGAAAGTTTTATCTGGCTTTTAAAGCTTACTTTGAAATTAAGGAATATGCTAGTAGGCATAATGCTAAAATTTACAACCTTACTGAAGACTCATTTATAGATGCATTTGAAAGAAAGAACACCTCCGATTTCATTAACTCATAATTGCAATTTGAAACACCTTTTTTAATTTTATACTTCAGCAAATAATTCTAATAGATTTAATACTTTTGAGCATATAGATATATTTATCAAATATTGCCTTAATCTTATGAAAAAATTACTTACTCCAATTATTAAATACGCTATTAAGATAGCCAAACAAAGTAGATTTGTTCAGAATTTGTTTGAAGCCCCATTTGAATTAGATAAATATCCAAAAATGGGCTCATTTGAAGATTCATTAGGTAATAGTTTTGAACTAAAAGAAGGGTTAAGGTCTAAAATAAAACCCGGCTGGGAAAACATGCTAAACAAAAAAGAAGTAACTATAAATTCTGAATATTTAGCTAATCAAAAATTATATGGATCTCTTGCTGTTGGAACTATAAAACCAATTATAGCAACTATTGGCAAAACAATAAAAAATAGTAAAATATTAGAAATAGGTTGTCACTCTGGAGCAAGTTCTTTTGCTTTAGCAGACAGTGGAGCCAAAAGTGTTACAGGTAGTGATTTTTCAGGATACCAAGTTCAATCAACACAAACTAAAGACCAAGTTTTTGATAAAAAGCTAAATGAAGTTGATGAAAAATTAAAAAACATTAGAAAAGGCCTCTCTGCTTTATTTACAAATGGTAATAAAGTTGATTTTGTGGATGATGATATTTGCAATTCTAAACTCGAGATGAATTCGTACGATATGATATGCAGCTGGGAAGTTTTAGAGCATTTACATGATACAGAAAGAGCATTTCAAGCTACTTATGACTTACTAAATGACAACGGATTTGTTGTGCATCTTTACAATCCTTTCTTTTGTTTAAATGGTGGTCATAGTTTATGTACTCTAGATTTTCTTTGGGGACATACTCGACTGAATGTGGCTGATTTTGAGAAATATGTTTCACATTTAAGGCCTTTGGAAAAAGAAAGGTCTGTTTCCTATTTTAGTAATGGCTTAAATAGAATGACGCTTGCTGACTTAAAATTTCAATACAAAAAAGCTGGTTTTCAAAACATTAACATTTTACCATTTACAAAAGAACAGCATGTAAGAATGGTTAACCAAGAAATTTTGGAACAAACTCAAGTGCATTACCCAAACTTAACTATGTTAGACTTAGTTGCTCCTAAAGTAATTATAATTGCCACTAAATAGAAAATCTCAATTTTGTTTTGTTCAAATTCAGCTAATTTAAGAGCCAATTTCAGCTATAAAAGAGAAGTTTTATTTAAAAACTTCTCAACTCATTTAAGGTCATATATTTTTAATTTTCCTCAAACAAAACAACATTTATTGTTGTCATATTCGTAAGTTTATGTTTTGAATAAAATACGATATATGTTCGATTTAAATAATAAGTCTATACTAATTACTGGAGGAACCGGATCCTTAGGAAAAGCTTTAACTAGAAGGATTTTCAAAAATTATCCTGATGTAAAACGATTGGTTATCTTTTCAAGAGATGAACAAAAGCAATTTGTAATGGACCAGGAATTTCCTACAAAAGAATACAAAGCAATTCGATATTTTATTGGAGATGTTAGGGATGAAAAACGAATGGAAAGAGCATTAAAAGGAATTGACTATGTGATTCATGCTGCCGCAATGAAGCATGTCCATTTAGCAGAATACAACCCAATGGAATGCATCAAAACAAATATTATTGGTGCCGAAAACGTGATTAACGCATCGTTATCTACAGGTGTTACTAGAGTTGTTGCTTTATCAACTGATAAGGCTGCCGCACCAATAAATTTATATGGAGCAACCAAATTAGCCTCTGACAAATTATTTGTTGCCGCAAATAATATTACCGGAGAAAATCCTATTAAGTTTTCGGTTGTAAGATACGGAAATGTAATGGGCTCTAATGGCTCTGTAATTCCGTTTTTCTTAAACAAAAAGAAAGATGGTTATTTACCTATAACCGATAATACCATGACCAGGTTTAACATTACTCTCGATGAAGGTGTTGACATGGTTTTACATGCGCTAGGATCGGCATGGGGAGGAGAAATATTTGTTCCAAAAATTCCGTCTTACAAAATTACTGATGTTGCAACCGCGATTGCCCCAGAAATTGAACACAAAGAAATTGGAATTAGACCCGGAGAAAAAATACATGAAGAAATGATTACAACTTCTGATTCTTTTTATACTTATGACTTAGGTAAATACTATGCTATTTTGCCAAGTGTAACCAATTGGAGTATAGAAGATTTTATTGAAACTTTTAAAGCTAAAAAAGTTGAAATTGGATTTAAATACAACTCTGGTGAAAATGAACTTTGGGAAACTGTGGATGGACTAAGAGAAAAAATTAAGGTACATGTTGACTCAAATTTTACGATATAATGAAACCCATACCTTACGGAAGACAACATATTGAACAGGAAGATGTTGATGCAGTGGTAAACACCTTAACTGCTGATTTTCTTACACAAGGTCCTAAAGTAAAAGAATTTGAAAATCAATTTTCTAACTATGTTGATGCTAAATATGCTGTAGCGGTTAGTAATGCCACAGCAGGGTTACATTTATCAGTTTTAGCATTAGGTGTTAAACCAGGTGATAGAGTAATTACTACACCTATTACTTTTGCTGCCTCTGCTAATTGCATAAGATATGCTGGTGCTGAAGTTTGGTTTGCAGATATTGATCCTAACACTTACATCTTATCATTAGAAAAAACTAGACTACTAATAGAAAGTAAACCCAAAGGCTATTTTAAAGGTATAATCCCAGTAGATTTTGCTGGATTACCAGTCAATCTAGAAGATTTTAGAAGCCTTGCAAACGAACACAATCTTTGGATAATTGAAGATGCCTGTCATGCGCCTGGAGGTCATTTTAAAAACAGCAAAAATGCTATTCAAAAATGTGGAAATGGAAACTATGCTGATGTTGCCGTTTTTTCATTTCATCCTGTAAAACATATTGCTTGCGGAGAAGGTGGAATGGTGACAACCAACTCTAAAGAAATTTATGAGAAGCTTCTCCTTCTTCGATCACATGGAATAACTAAAGAAGAAATGAGCCAAAACGATGGTGGTTGGTTTTATGAAATGAAAGAACTTGGTTTTAATTACCGACTAACCGATATTCAATCTGCACTAGGTATAACCCAATTGAAAAAAAACGATAAAGGCGTTATTAAAAGAAATGAAATTGCAGATCGATATAAAGAAGCGTTTAAGGAAAAAATAAAATTTCAACATGTTCCTGAAAATTACTATCATGCACATCACTTATTTATTATTGAAGTAGACAATCGAAAAAAACTTTACGAAGCTTTAAAAGAAAATAACATATTTGCTCAAATACACTACATACCTGTTCATACCCTTCCTTACTACAAAAGAATTGGTTACATCGAGGCGCTTTTAGAACATTCGGAAAATTACTATTCCAAATGCATAAGTTTACCTATGTACCCTAGTTTAAATAATGATGAACTAGACTTTGTTATACAAACTGTTTTAAATAATATATAAATTACATCTCGAAAAGAGCAGAGGAGCATATAGTTGAATAAATGAATGAGACATAGCTAATGAAAAACATTTGTATTATACCAGCAAGAGGAGGAAGTAAAAGAATTCCGAAAAAAAACATCAAAAAGTTTATTGATAAACCCATCATTGCCTACTCTATAGAAGCTGCCTTAAAAAGTAACATTTTTGATGAAGTAATGGTATCAACTGATGATGAAAAAATAGCTGAAATAGCCAAAGAATATGGCGCCAATGTTCCCTTTATTAGAAGTAGTAAAAATTCAGATGATTTTGCTACAACTTTAGATGTTATCAATGAAGTAATAGAACACTATCAGTCAATTGGAATAGAATATCAAACTGCGTGCTGTTTATATGCAACAGCTCCTTTTGTAACATCCAATTTATTATCACTAGGATATAATAAACTAATCTCAAATCATTTTGATTCTGTATTTCCTATAATTAAGTACAGCTTTCCAATTCAAAGAGCTTTAAAGATAAAGGACAATAAAGTAGAGATGTTTAATCCTGAACATATTAATACTAGGTCTCAGGATTTAGAAGGAAGTTACCATGATTCTGGACAATTTTATTTTTTTCAAGTAAAAACAATATTGGGCAAAGGAAAGATGTGGACAGATAATACAAGCTATATTACTTTAAATGAATTAGAGGTACAGGATATTGATACTGAGACCGATTGGAAATTAGCTGAACTTAAGTTTAAATTACTAAAAGAATGAAGTTTCCAACAACATATAACGCTCTAGAGGATAACATTTTTTCTGAAGGTGAATATAAATTAGTGCCTATTAGGTATGAAGATAGAATAGATATTATGCAATGGCGTAATGAGCAACTGTTTCATCTTAGGCAAAAAGAACTTTTAACTGAAGTGGATCAAAACAACTACTTTAATACTATTGTTTCAAAACTATTTTCATCACCAGAACCCAATCAACTGTTGTTTTCATACTTAAAAAACGACATATGTATTGGATATGGAGGGCTTGTCCATATTAATTGGATAGATAAAAATGCTGAAATTTCATTCGTTTTAAATACATCTTTAGAAAATGAATATTTTCAGTTTCATTGGTCAAAATATTTAGCCTTAATTGAAAAATTAGCCTTTACAACACTTAATTTACACAAGATATACACCTATGCCTATAATTTAAGACCCCAACTGTTTGAAGCTCTGGAAATGAATGGTTACCATAAAGAAGCTACATTAAAAGAACACTGCTTCTTTAATAATCAATTTATTGATGTAATAATTCATGAAAAAAGAAATCAACTCAAACAACACCATATGCGTGTAGTTAATGAAGGTGACGTTCATTTACTTTTCAACTGGAGCAATGAAGCTTCGGTAAGAAACAACGCACTTAATTCTGATTTCATACTATGGGAAGATCATGTAAAATGGTTCAACAAAAAAATTAATTCACAAAACTCAATGCTCTCAATTTTTGAAATTAATCATACACCAATTGGACAAATTAGAGTAGACAAATTAGAAGATGAAAATTATTGGTTAATTGATTATTCTATTGATCTCTTAGAAAGAGGTAAAGGATATGGCGGCATAATGCTAGAACAATTTATGCAAGAAAACAACACCCTAAAGTTGAAAGCTATCGTAAAGCTGAACAACATTGCTTCTCAAAAGGTTTTTGAAAAACTTGACTTCATTAAAATTAACGAAGTAAATAACCTAATAACTTACTGCTACGATGCCAAATAACACCTATATTATTCTTTCCGAAAAATCATGGAACAAAGAGGGTTTTGATACTATGTCAAAAAAATTGCCTCAATATAATTGGCATTTAATTGATGAAAAAGATGATTTTACTTTAGAAAATATAAAACGAATTAACCCAACAAAAATCTTTATTCCACATTGGTCTCACATTATTTCTAATGTCATTTTTGAGCACTACGAATGCATTGTTTTCCACATGACAGATTTACCTTTTGGAAGAGGAGGGAGCCCACTACAAAACCTTATCGTTTTAGAACATGAGACTACTAAAATTTCTGCTTTAAAAGTAGAACAAGAAATAGATGCTGGACCAATTTATTTAAAAAAGGATTTAGGACTAGGTGGAACTGCTCAAGATATTTTTAAAAATGCCAGTGAGATAATTAATCTGATGATTGAAGAGATTATTGTCGAAAAAATAACCCCTAAACCTCAAAATGGAGATCCTACCTATTTTAAAAGAAGGAGCCCTGAAATGAGTAATATTGAAGACATAGATTCTACACAAAAAATATATGACTATATTAGAATGTTAGACGCAGAAGGATATCCACATGCATACATTGAAAATGAATTTTTTAAATTTGAATTTACTAAAGCAAAAACGCTTGGTAATGATATAATAGAAGCAAATGTTAGAATTATTAAGAAATAAAAAAGTACTCGTAGTAGTAGCTCATCCAGATGATGAGTTATTAGGACTTGGTGGAACATTAAACAAGTTAGTTACTCAGTACAATTCAACTATAAAAGTTGTAATACTTGGAGAAGGTATTACTTCACGATCAGATGAAAGAAATCCTGAAAAGTGGGAGAATGAATTGAAAAAACACCGGTCAAATATTAAATCTGCACAACAAACCATTGGCTATCAAGAATTATCCATTCACCAATTAGCAGATAATCGATTTGATTCAGTCGATTTACTAGACATTGTTAAAATAGTGGAAAAAGAAAAAAAAGAATTTTCTCCTGACTATATATTTACCCATCATGGTGGAGATTTAAACATTGATCATCAACGAACTTTTGAAGCCGTAATTACTGCTACAAGACCGATGGAAAATGAAAATGTTAAAGGAATTTTTACGTTTGAAACTCCTTCTGGAACAGAATGGAGAGCCTCATCAGATCCTAAACACTTTATTCCCAACGTATTTATAAGTATCTCAGAGTCCAATTTAGCCAGCAAAATAAAAGGTATGGAATTTTACGACTTTGAAAAAAGACCTTTCCCTCATCCTAGGTCACCAGAAGCATTAAAAATTGTTGCTCAACGATATGGAATTCAAGTTGGAGTAAATTATGCCGAAGCATTTATGATTATTAGGCTTAAAGATTAAACCATGAACTTTACAAAAGAGAAAACATTTATTATTGCCGAATTGTCTGCTAACCATAATGGTGACATTGAAATTGCTAAAGAAACAATAAAGGCTGCAAAACGAGCTGGTGCTGATGCAATAAAAATGCAAACTTATACTGCCGATACAATGACTATTGATAGTAAGAAGGATTATTTTAGAATTGAGCATGGTACCGCTTGGGATGGAGAGTACTATTACAACTTATATCAAAGAGCCTTCACTCCATGGGAATGGCATGCTGAATTATTTGATTTGGCAGCACAAGAAGGTTTAATTTGTTTTTCATCGCCTTTCGATAAAACTTCTGTTGATTTACTGGAAGGACTTAATTGCCCCATCTATAAAATAGCATCATTTGAAATTACCGATATTCCATTAATTGAATATGTAGCCTCTAAGAACAAACCAATAATTATTTCTACTGGTATTGCTGATATAAAAGACATTGAATTAGCCATAGAAACATGTAAAAAGGCTGGAAACAATCAAATTACCATCTTAAAATGTACCTCGGCATATCCTGCAGACCCAAAGGATGCTAACCTCATTACAATACCTGACATTAAAAATAGATTTAACGTAGAAGCTGGACTTTCTGATCATACTATGGGAATTGAAGGGCCTATTGTTGCAGTTGCTTTGGGTGCTAAGGTTATTGAAAAACACTTTATACTTAACGAAAGTATTGGTGGACCTGATGCTCATTTTTCATTAACTGAAAATACATTTTCTGAAATGGTTAAAGCAGTGAGAAAAGCTGAACATATGATAGGTAACGTAGATTATGAAATGACTCCTGGAAAGAAAAAAAGCAGGGAATTTTCACGTTCTCTTTTTGTAGTTGAAGATGTAAAAAAAGGTGACATAATAACTGAGAATAACATTCGTTCTATACGTCCTGGATACGGCTTACACCCTAAGCATTACAAAGAAATATTGGGTAAAACATTTAATACGAGTATAGAAAAAGGAGAACCACTTTCTATTGATGTAATTAATTAAATTACTTCCCAGTTTTAGTCAGCTTTCGATAGAAACGATTGATCAATTCATTCATCTCATCAGAAGATTTCATCAGAAGGTTTCCTCCAATAAAAACAATAGTAATTATTAAGCTATTTAATATTATTTCTAAGAAATTGTTCTCAAACACTCTTGGTTTAAACGCAAACAGCAACACGACAATTCCGGCATTTATTAAAATAAAAATATGATTTAGTGAAAGTAAATTCATTTTTAGCTTTAAAAACACTAAAAAGTATTTTATTATAGAATAAGAAAATATTGTAATACTTGTTGCAATGGCTGCTCCAACAATTCCATAAGCATTTATAAAAACATAATTACTTACTAATGTTACCACTATTAATAAAGGTGCCAAAAAACCATTCCACCTATAATTTTTAGTTCCATTAATCATAAAATCCGAAGTACTAAAAACTCCATCAAAAACCTTTGCCAAACCTATAAAAAAGACCACCCATTTTCCTTTAGAATAAATTTCTCCATTTGGAATTATTAAAAATAATTCATCAATACTAAACCATACCAACATAAATAAAAATAGACTAATAATAGCCATATTAATTCCGGTTTGCTTAAACATATCAGCCACTTCATCATTCTTTTTGTCAGTAATTTTTTTAGTCAAAATAGGAAATACCAATTGGTGTATAATCCTTTTAGGCAACTCAATGATAGTTGCAATGAAAAAAGCTATAGCATAAATCCCTAATAATTTAAAATCATCGGTAATACTACTAATCATTACAGAATCAATTTTACCAACCATTACAACTCCACTTACACCAATAATTAAATAAGCAGCATAAGAAATAATTTCTTTTTTATTCGCTTTAGTTGTAAGCATTTTGGGTGCTGAAAATTGAAATTTACATCTAGATCTAAAAAAGATAAACAAAATTACTACTTCAATAAAATGAGCTGCTACATACCAAAATATCAATTGAAAGAAATCGATAAACCCAAAATGAAATACAGCTAATAGTCCAATCAAAACAACTCTCCTATAAATGTTTTTCATGAACGAAGAAAACACCGTGAGAGACTTAGTAGCCAAAATTGCTTCTATTAAATATTGGTAGATGTAGCAAACTAAAATTGGCAATACATAAATTAAGTAATTACTATATTTAAGTGCATCATCACCAAGCCAAGCAATAATTTCCATTTTAAATCCTAGAAAAACTAACGCTAACAATAGTAAAGCTATTAATGGCACCAAAAACAAAAGTGAAATAAAACTATTTTGCTCGCGACCTTCTTTGAATGTATGCAAAAATCGTGCAGGCAAACCACTTGTTCCCAACAATATAAAGGGAAAAAGTAAAATAGAAACATCAAAAATATAATTTAATATACCTATTTCTAACTCAGATATAATGGTCGTTTGAAGCCACAAGACATTTACTACACCTAGCAATACTCCAAAGTAATTAATGATAGAGGTCGATATGGTTTTTCTAATTACAATGCCCATAATTTAACTAACTATAAAACTTAAGTATTATTAATTGTACTAAATTTATGAATGGAATTATACCAATCAACTTATCAAACCAACAAAAGCAAGCCTTCTCATTCTTATTAGGTATCTTCCTTTAATGGCTTCTCCTTTTATTAAAAATTGTATGTAAAAGAAATATACAACGCAATATTTTAAGAAATATTCAACCAATTTAATCAAGTATGATAATTTGTTAATTGATAATACTCTTAATTTCTCTTCTTCACCTAATTTTCTGCTAAGCCCATCAAATGATTCATCAGAAATCCTAACGTCATCTATATGGTGGTCAACCTTTAATTCAGGAATATAATACACTTCTGTACTTATTTTTTCTACCTCTAAAAAAATGTACTTGTCATCTACTCTCCACTTTAAAGCATTGTTAAAACCTCCAACTTTAAGTAAAATGTCCTTTTTATAAGACATGTTACAACCTGGCGGGTATTTTTTTCCGTAACATTTAAATTTTTCGGAACCATAATCAACATGAGTTACCATCATTCTTGTATGATAAGAAAGCCAAGCTGGTTCTTTAGATTCATAAAACGGTATTACCTTACCTCCTACTCCTTGATAACTGGGGTTGTTTTCAAAACAAGCAATTGTCAATTCCAATAACTTTTTGTCTGCAATTCCGTCATCATCAATGTAGGTAATAATTGGTGAACTTGCTTCTTTTACGCCTCTATTTCTAGCAAATGATAACCCTTGATTAGATTCTATGAAGTATTTAATATTTACTGAACTTGAATATTCTTTCAAGATTTCTTGACAGATTGAGTCTGTATTATCGGACGAATTGTTGTTTATTATTATTATTTCATAATCCGTTTTGGCCAACGATTGATTTATGAGACTTAATATTGATTGTCGAATATATTTGTCTCGATTATAAGAGCATACTATTGCCGATATTTTCATACTATACTTTTGTTTTTGAAACAAGCATTTTCATTCTTAAATCAATTAATCTTTTTTAAATTTCAACAATTTTGGAAAGGCCGTTAGCAATAACGTAATAGCAATTATAGCAAATGCTAACAAACTAATAACATTACCTGTCGCTAACATTTTTGGTTCAAATTTGAATTCAACTTTATGGGTTCCTCCTGGTATATTTAATGCTCTAAGTACATAATTAGCTCTTAAATGCTCCACCTCTTTTCCATCAATATAAGCTACCCAATCATCTTTGTAATGCAATTCAGAAAAGACTGCTAAAACATTGGTATTAGCAGTCGCTGTATAAGCTATATGGTTAGGTTTATAGTCATCCATAACAATTGATGCTCCAGTAATGTCGTTAGATATATTTGAAACCAATGCTGCGTATTCTTGATGAACAACTGCTGTAGTTTTCGGATCGATTTCACCTAAAGCGATTATTTCTTCATTAGGATTGTTTACTAACTTAGCAGCTTTAACAATCCATGCATTACCATATGCGTAAGGGTTATCAAACACCAAATTACCTTGATATAAAAAATACTTATTGTTTAACATATTCAACACCTTAATTTTTTCTGGTGTTTGTAACATGTTTACTTCTTTAGAAATATAAAAATCAATCAGATCTTGGTATCGTGCCATTTTTGCAGCATGATATCCTCCAGTAGATTTATGAAAGTAACACACAGAAGCACTATTAAAAGGGTTATCTAAATTCATAACCCTATAATTTGAATTAAAGTTTAAAGTGGCAAATCGAATACTTTCTTCTATCTTCCTTGTATTTTTCCTGTCTTCTTTTACCGGCTCAGCCTTTCGAGTCTGAAACTCTTGCTCAATAGCAGGGTTTTTAGCAACTTCTTTGTTGTAAATATCAAAGTCACCTTGAGTAGCATTTGGAGTATTACCAAAACCTGTATTCTTTTCCCATGAGAGGTATTCTCTTTTATTTTGAGGATTTTTAGTATTACTCAAATAACGTTTATCAATCATCCAAACATCAATAAGTGCTACTGTTGACAAACAAATTATTGCTACATTATATTTTATTTTTTTAGTAATCCAAAGAAATAAAATTGCCAAGCCAATTATTAAAAACAATAATGTTCTATAAGCATCACTTCTAAAGGCACTAATTCTAAAGTCTGTAACTGCAGCTTCTGCATCAGCAGGATTAATGCTAGCAGGATTTGAGTTATGAGCTACATACATTTGATTTAAAGTAGCATCTTCAATGTCACTAGTAAAATCTAATAATCCTGGCAATAAAGCTAATATTAATACAAAGCCAGCTACAGAACCTCCAACTAACATTAATTTTTTAATGTTTTCCTTAGCCCATTCTTGATTATTGTAAACATGGTTAACAAAGAGCATTGCCATTAAAGGGAACAGCAAGTTGAGTACAATCATCATAGAAGATACCGTTCTAAACTTACTGTAAAGCGGTACATAATCAATAAAAAAGTTAGTCAGCCACATCTCTTCAATTGAACCACCTAAGTTTTTACCCCAGCTCAATAATACGGTTAAAATAATAACCCCCAATAGTGGCCATCTAAACGAAGATTTAACCAATACTAAATACATTATTGCAAATAAAACTATTATTGCTCCTAAATAGTTTGCCCCTGAAGTAAACGGTTGATCTCCCCAGTATCCACCAAATACTTTTCCATTCGTTTTTTGGTATTGCTCTACTGAAAAATTAAATAGCGCTGGATTCTCTGCTCGTAGATAATCAAAATATTCCCCTGTCAAATTCTTACTATCTCCTTTAACGTTAGGTATTAGTAGATTTAATGTTTCTTGCTTACCATAACACCAATTCACAATATAATCTCTATCTAATCCTGTAGATTGTGATGCAACTTTATCCGATCCGTCAGGATTAATAGTCAACTCTGGGGCTCCCCTCATTGTTTCTTGACCATACGAATAGGTATAGTAAGAGGTAGTAAAATTAGCCAATAGACTAAAGACAAGAGCAATAAGAACCATACCGGTTCGTATAAAAAATGACTTAACTTGTTTGTCAATTAAGGATTTAATGAATTGATAAATTCCTATTGCTATTAAGATAAAACCTAAGTAGTATGTCATTTGTATGTGACCAGAGAGTATCTCTAGGGCCATAAAGAACGCAAATAAGGCAGCAGATAAAATGATTTTTTTGCTCTGATATACCATAATAAATGTACCTAATACTGCTGGCATATAGGATAAGGCTCCCATCTTAGTATTATGTCCTGCTGCAAGAATATGCATATGATAGGCCATAAAACCATAAGCAAAAGCTCCTAACACACCAATGAGAGTCTCAATTTTTAAAGACTTAGCAAGTATAAAGAAAGAGAGCATCGCAATAAACATCATATTTATTGGAAAGGGTGTTTTCATTGAAAGGATTTGAGACATTATGAGAAAACCATTCATGTAACTCAAATCAATTATAAAGCCAGGCATCCCTCCAAAAATTGAATTAGTCCAAGCAGTTTCTTCTCCAAAAAATGTTCTAAAATCTTGCATTTCTTTGGCTGTCGCTCTCCAAGTAGAAATATCTCCTTGTACTAAACTAAACCCCTGTATTACAGGGAAAAAGTAAATTGCTGCAACTACAAAAAATCCTAATAGGATAACTAAATATTTCCAATTGTTGTTAAAAAAATCTTTTATCATAATATTCAATTGCGTTAATTATAAAACGGACTTCAATATCCGCTATTTTTTTGAGATAAGAAAATTCTAAAATGACTAAGATCAATTTTTCTAGTGATTAAATAAATAATAAGATTTTTAAGAAAAAAATACAATAGAAAAATTAATGAATAGATCTATTTTACAAACAAGCCGATTTTACAAAACAAGAAAAGGCTCGAAATGCATCGTTCCAGCCATTTTTCTTCCCTTCCTCATAGGTTCTACCGAAGTATGATATACCTACTTCGTAAATTCTAATGTTATTTACCCTAGATAGTTTTGCTGTTAATTCTGGTTCAAATCCAAAACGTTTCTCTTTGAGCTTAAGATTTTTAACCACATCTGCTTTCATAAGCTTATAACATGTTTCCATATCAGTTATATTCAAATTATTAAACATATTTGACAGAAAGGTTAAGAATTTATTACCTACAGAGTGCCAAAAGAACAATATTCGATGAGGCTTACCACCAATAAACCTTGAGCCATAAACAACATCAGCAAACCCGTCCACAATTGGCTTTAATAATAAATTATATTCTTCAGGATCATATTCTAAATCAGCATCCTGAATAATGAGGTAATCACCTGTTGCTTTCTCAATTGCTTTATGAATAGCAGCACCTTTCCCCATATTTTTTTTTGGTTATAAAGTGTAATTCCTAGCTCGGGGTTTTTACTAACGTATAATTTTATTACATCCACTGTATCATCTGAAGAAAAATCATTAACAATAATTACTTCCTTTGTAATACCTCCAATTAGAGAAACAGATTTAATTTTATCAAGAATTTGGTGTATTGTTTGTGCCTCATTGTAGGCAGGAATTAGGATTGAGAGCTTCGTTATGAAAATTATTTCTAAAAAAGTAGTATAAATATATAATAAACCAAAGGCGCTAGATACTAACTAGGGTTTCACCTTAATAGGGTTACTGATCCTTTATAAGTTTCAATCAATTCAACTCCATCGTTAAAATACCCTATTGTAAAAATATAAAAATACACTCCTCCTGGTACTTTATCACCAGTATTAGTTCTACCATACCAAGGTTCACTAATTTGATTAGATTGAAACAACAACTGCCCCCATCGATTATATATTTCCTTTTTCAAACTAGTGATACAATATGACTGAACATTAAACCCATCATTATTCATATCCAAATTTGGCGTGAATACGTTAGGTATATTAATTCCCGATTCTATATCAATACCAATGCATTCTACTGTTTGTGATTTCAATGATAGAGTAGTGCTAAAAAAAATCGTAAAAACTAATAGTTCAAGTTTTATATTATAATCTTTCCACTTCCTCATTAAAACAAAATTAACTATTTCCGTAGATAGATGAACTGAAAGTGCAACTTTATAAATAAAGAACTACAAATGATTCATTAAATATTTATATAAAGCTACCATATTTTCAATGTCTTGCTTGTGTACTTTTTCATCGGGTGTATGCACATTATCTTCTGGTGCGCCAATAAAACACCAGTCAAAAGGAAAAGGAGAACGTTGTAATGAGTTCCCATCACTTCCTCCAGCACTTTCCACTTCTATCTGAAATTTAACGCCACTTTCTTTTGCCAATGCCACAATTTTATTCAAATATGTTCTTCTTGGAATTCCAGAATCTCGCATAGAAACTGCTACACCATTTCCGTGTTGAACACCTGGTGTAACCCAAGTAATATCAGAAATTAACGCCTGCTGTACTTGATAGTTTTCGTATAAATACTTGGCCAAATAACCAACACTTCCCCCTCCGTGTTCTTCCCAAGTGGAAAACACTATAGCTCCGTTTTCTAAGGTTTCTGCTACTTTTAAGGCATTCCAAACACCCAAACGATTATCCATATAGCAACATTGAACAAAGTCGTCTGTTTCTCTAAAATCTGGCTTATATGTCAATGTAGTGGCCCTATCAATTTCTCTATTAAAGTCGGCTGAATAGCTTAAAAACTCATGTTCATCTTCTTCCACTTTTAACACAGCCTCTATTTTACCTTGCGAATCTTCTCCAACTAGCTTTGTTCCTCTTTTTGCTCCTGGACCACCAATTTTAATGAGATTATTTTTATAACCTACCGTATAACCTATAGAGTCTATGTGTGCAAAAATAGCTGTAGTTGGTTTCCCAAAAACTAAAATTATGTTCTCTTGAAATCCATCTCCAAAAACTATTTTAGGCTGAACTGCCCAATTGCTTTTATGTTGTTCAATAAAATTCAACAAGTATTCTGTCATGTTCAATTCACTTCCCGAAGGAGCTTCAATTGCACAAAGTTCTTTTAATAATTCCATATTTCCCTTAAAAAAAAAGCTGCCAATGGTTCGTTTAACTTACCATGACAGCTTTATATATATTGTTTTTATCTTAATTGTTTAACATCACTGGCATTACTAACATTAATACTTCTTCTGCCTCATCGTTTTTCTCACAAGGTGTTAGTATTCCTGCTCTATTTGGTGCCGACATTGCAATATTTACTTCTTCCGACTCTAGGTTGGCTAACATTTCAACTAAAAATCTTGAGTTAAAACCAATTTCCATGTCTTCTCCTTCATATTGACAAGTTAACCTTTCATTTGCTTCATTGGCAAAGTCTAAATCTTCTGCTGAAATATGCAATTCACTACCCGACATTTTTAACCTTACCTGATGTGTAGTTTTATTAGAAAAAATAGAAACTCTCTTCACTGAATTCAATAAAGATGTTCTGCTAATTGTCAATTTATTAGGGTTTTCTGTTGGAATCACAGCATTGTAGTTTGGGTATTTCCCATCAATCAGTCTTGCTGTCATTTTGGTTGATCCGAACACAAACATTGCATTTGTTTCATTGTACTCAATGGCAACTTCCTCACCAACACTTCCTAAAATTGCTTTTAATAAGGTTAAAGGTTTTTTAGGCAATATAAAAGAAGATGCTTTATCGCCTTTTAAATCTGTTCTTTTATACTTCACCAACTTATGAGCATCAGTAGCTACAAAAGTTAAATCATCGTTATTAATTTCAAAAAACACACCCGACATTACCGGTCTCAACTCATCATTACCTGTTGCAAAAAGTGTTTTATTTACTGCATTCGATAATAAAGCGCCTTCAACTTTTATAACAGATGGTTTTTCTAATTTTGGCGTTTTTGGAAATTCACTTCCGTTGTGTCCGTTTAATTTATATTTCCCAAAATCTGAAGAAATTTCAATTCCAAAAGTTTCTTTATCAACAGTAAACGTAAGCGGCTGATCTGGAAACGTTTTTAAGGTATCTAACAACAATTTAGCAGGAATAGCAATATCACCATCTTCTTTTGCTTCAATTGATATTTGAGTAGTCATGGTAGTTTCCAAATCGGAAGCAGTAATTACTAACTCACCCTTTTTTATTTGAAATAAAAAATCATCTAAAATGGGAAGTGTATTGCTGGCATTTAAAACTCCGCCAATTAATTGTAGTTTTTTTAGTAAAACTTCACTGGATACTATAAATTTCATTGCTATCTTTTTTTGTTATCAAATGTAATTGTTTTAGGAAGGCTGAAATTTTTAATTTTTCATAAATTATTAACAGTTGTTGATAGCGAATTATCTCCCCAAGAAAACCTTAATATTTAGCTCTTCACAGAAATATCAATAGCATCTTTAACCTTTTGGTTAGTAAGCGCTAAATCAACAACATCCAACATCTTTTCTACGTAAGAAAATTTCAATCCTTTTAAATATTTTGGATTAATTTCATTAATGTCTTTCTCATTTTCTTTAGAAAGAATTATCTCTTTAATGTTGGCTCGTTTTGCTGCCAATATCTTTTCCTTAATTCCACCAACAGCCAATACTCTTCCTCTCAACGTAATTTCACCAGTCATGGCTAAATTATTTTTTACTTTTCGTTGTGTATAAGCCGAAGCCAATGAGGTTAACATCGTAATTCCTGCAGAAGGTCCGTCTTTAGGTGTTGCTCCTTCAGGCACATGAATATTAATGTCCCATTGATCAAAAACTTCTGGTTTTAAGCCCAAATTATTAGCATGTGCTTTTAAATAGGCCAAAGCAATTACTGCCGACTCTTTCATTACATCTCCTAAATTTCCGGTTAAGGTTAGCTTTCCTTTTCCTTTACTTAAGCTTGTTTCTATAAACAAAATATCTCCTCCAACAGATGTCCAAGCTAAACCTGTTACAACACCAGCAACTTCATTTCCTTGGTACTTGTCTTTTGAGTGCCCTGGCCCTAATATTTTAATTAAGTTTTCTGGAGCAAACTGAACATCAACCTCTTCTTCCATCACAACCTGCTTGGCTCTATTTCTAACAATTTTAGCCATCATTTTCTCTAAAGATCTAACTCCAGACTCTCTAGTATAATCGGTTATTACTTTTTCAATTACGGCTTTATTTAATTTTAACTGCGTTTTTTTTAGTCCATGGTTTTCAAGCAGCTTTGGTAATAAATGCTTGTTGGCTATTTCAATTTTTTCTTCAACGGTATATCCATTAATTTCTATTATCTCCATCCTATCCAGCAAAGCTGGTTGAATGGTAGACAATGAGTTTGCTGTTGCGATAAATAACACTTTAGACAAATCGTAATCCAACTCTAAAAAGTTATCGTAAAAGGTCTCATTTTGTTCTGGATCCAATACTTCTAAAAGTGCAGAAGAAGGATCTCCTTGATGACTCGTTCCAAGTTTATCAATTTCATCTAAAACAAAAACAGGATTAGACGAGCTCGCTTTTTTTATGTTTTGAACCACTCTTCCTGGCATTGCACCAATGTATGTTTTTCTATGTCCTCTTATTTCTGCTTCGTCTCTTACTCCTCCTAACGACATTCTTACATACTTTCTATCTAATGCTTCTGCAACCGATTTTCCCAATGATGTTTTACCAACTCCCGGAGGACCATAAAGACAAAGTATTGGAGATTTCATATCTCCTTTCAACTTTAAAACTGCCAAATACTCAATAATTCTTTCTTTTACTTTTTCTAGTCCAAAATGATCATTATCCAGTACTTTTTGAGCTCTTTTTAAGTCAAAATTATCTTTGGTTAAATCATCCCAAGGCAACTCTATTAAAGTTTCTAAATAATTTAATTGAACCGAATATTCCGCAGCTTGTGGGTTTAATCGTTGAAATTTTTGTAATTCCTTCTCAAATCTTTCTCCAACAGATTTACTCCATTTTTTCTTTTTTGCCTTAGCTCTAAATTCCTCAATATCTTGCTGTTGCGGATCACCGCCCAACTCTTCTTGTATTTGCTTAATTTGTTGATTTAAAAAATATTCTCGTTGTTGCTGATCTAAATCTGTTCTTACCTTTGATTGAATGTCATTTTTTAACTCTAAAAGTTGTAACTCCTTTGTTAAATGTTCCAATAAAGCTGTTGCTCGCTCCACTAACTCTGGAGTCTCCAAAAGGCTTTGCTTTATACCAACATCTGCCTTCATGTTAGATGCAATAAAGTTGATAAGAAAGGTTGGACTTTCTATGTTCTTTATAGCAAATGTAGCTTCGGTAGGTATTGTTGGCGATTGTTCTATTATTTGAGAAGCCAAATCTTTTATAGAACTTACCAATGCGTTAAATGGTTTTCCTTTTGGCTTTTCTAATTGATCAAACGCTTCAATTTTTGCCTTTAAGTAAGGCTCTTTTTGAGTAATTTCTTTTACTTTAAATCGCTTCTTTCCTTGAATAATAACTGTAGTATTACCATCTGGCATTCTTAACATTTTAAGAATGAAAGCAACAGTACCTACACCATTTAAATCTTCTTCTGTAGGATCTTCAACTTCTCCGTTTTTTTGAGAAACAACACCCAAGGTTTTATTCCCTTTATGTGCATCTTTAATTAGCTTAATTGACTTATCTCTTCCTACTGTAATAGGTATTACAACCCCTGGAAACAACACCGTATTTCTCAACGGTAATATTGGAAGTTCATCCGGTATTTCCTCAGCGTTTATCTGCTCTTCATCATCTGGTGATAACAAGGGAATAAATTCCGCATCATCCTCCAACGAATCACCAATCACCAAATTATCAAAATCAAAATTATCTTTCATCCCTTTATATTTTAAGTCAATTTGACAGTTATTTTTTCTTATTGAAAGAATAACTACCACAACACTTCTTTTTCAAGTGTCGTGCCAATGTAATTATACTGAAATTATGACTGATTTATTGACGATATTTCACTGTTTGTTCAAATATGGCAGAAAAAATTTGCTCATCTTTCGTAGTAAATTCAACATTTCTACGCAACATAACAATCCGTGCAATTTCACACATTTTTGCCATATCAGCATCTACAAAACCATCACTTTCTCCCCAACTAAATGATGGTATAAACTTAGCTGGAAATCCGCTACCGAAAATATTTGCAGATACACCAACCGTAGTTGCTGTATTAAACATTGTATTAATACCACTTTTGGAGTGATCGCCCATTAGCAACCCACAAAACTGCATTTCAGTATTTTTAAGTTCTTCAGAAGCGTAAGACCAAACCTTTACATTGGAGTAGTTATTTTTTAAGTTTGATGTATTGGTATCTGCTCCCAAATTACACCATTCTCCAATTACGGAGTTACCCAAAAAACCATCATGTCCTTTATTCGAATAATCTTGTATAACGCTATTATTTACTTCTCCACCAACTTTAGAATATCTCCCTATTGTAGTAGCTCCATATATTTTAGCCCCCATTTTTAAAACTCCTCCCTCACACAAAGCCAAACCTCCTCTTACAATACTGCCTTCCATTACCTCAGCATTTTTACCGATATATATTGGTCCTGTTTCAGCGTTAAGGATAGAAGCTTCTACCTTTGCTCCTTCTTCTAAAAATATTCTATCTCCAATTATAGTGTTTGTCTTAGATAAAGCTTCCGATTTCCGACCATTGGTCAACAAATCAAAATCAGCATTTAAACATGCTTCATTTTTAGAAAACAAATCTGAAAGCTTATTCAAAACAAAACCGATTTCTTCTATATCTAATCTATCAAATTCTTTTGCTTCAAATTGTTCTTGAGAGCCTTTAACTAAAACCAGTTCATCGTTACAATATATTGCAATATTATTCTTTAACTCAACAGTTAAATCAACTATGGTTTTGTTAGGTATAAATCGACTATTGATATAGGTGTTGTTATTTTCAATAATAACAGGAAATTTTTCACTTAAGTAATCTTCTGTAAGAAAGGAAATGGTGTTCTCTATTCCTTTTTGACTAAAAAAATGCTGCCACTTCTCCTCTATAGTCAATATACCAACTCTAAACTTGGCCATTGGTTTAGTGTAAGCCAATGGCAAAAAACATTCTCTATTATTGTCAAATAAAATAACATTCATAATTCTTATCGTTTAGAACAGTACTAAAATAAAAAAGTCCCGATATATATCGGGACTTTTTAAAAAAAATTATGTCGAAATTATTTTTTCGTATGCTTTGCGTAACGGTTTTTGAATTTATCAATTCTACCAGCCGTATCAACTAAATTCATTTTACCAGTATAAAAAGGATGAGATTTATGAGAAATCTCTAATTTAATTAAAGGGTATTCGTTTCCGTCTTCCCACTTAATAGTTTCCTTTGTTTCTGCTGAAGACTTGCTTAAAAACGAGTACTCGTTACTCATATCTTTAAATACTACAAATCGGTAATTCTCTGGATGTATATCTTTTTTCATCTTATCTTATTTTGTTCTGTTCTTGTAAAAACGGATGCAAATGTAATGATTTTTATTAAAAAACAATGTTATGGATTAGAAAAAGAATTCTTTACCTCTATTTTTTATTAACATGTTTATTAGGATAATTAAGCCAAAGTTAGCTAAATTAACATCGATATTTAATCAACTTTGTTTAAAACAAAACAGAGAATACATCCTATGACACTAAAATGGCTAAAATTTATAAAAGAATTATTTTGTAAAAATCCATTGTATTATTTATACACCGCTGTTTTAGCTCTTATTTGTAATGGAATATTTATCGCAACTGGAACCAAATATCTTGGGCTAATTGTTTTGTTTTTTGGAGTATTAACTATAAGTTATTTCTTATTGGCAAAAGTTAAAAACTTGTTT
Organism: uncultured Flavobacteriales bacterium; assembly: GCA_905479995.1. Lineage (GTDB taxonomy): Bacteria > Bacteroidota > Bacteroidia > Flavobacteriales_E > Vicingaceae. The sequence continues at coordinate 93,969 of CAJQON010000003.1, forward strand.
TTCATTGATACAATACGAGGTTACATTGCTCTTTTTATGAAGTTTAATGGAAAGTTTTCCAATTATTTAACTTGGGGATTATTTTATTTCACAATTGGTTTTATCATTTTTCACCAATTTTTCCTTGGCTACATACCAGCTCTTAAAGCTTATTTATCTTTAGATTATTACGGCATAGCCTTTATTAGGCAAAGTATAATTGAGCACGATAGCTCCTTAATAAAATACATTAGCTCTTTTATAGTAAAAGGTTTACTACCGTTTTTACTCTTGTTTTTTTATATCAAAAAAAGAAAATGGTTTTATGTCTTACTCTTTTTTGGGGTGTTTTATGCTATTGCATTAATGCAAAAAAGTTTAATTGTCACCATCCTTTTCCCATTAATAGTTTACATGTTTTTAACCAAACGATTTCTACAAGTCTTTATCTATTTCTTACTTTTTGTAGGTGGTGTTTACTTACTTGTTTACATTACCAACCCAATACTTAGAGCTACTGAAGCTGAAATTGAATACGAATTAAGCTTACTAGATAGAGACTACTACGAAAAAATGTATGGAAACTCTCCTTCTATTGGCAAAAACCAAGACATTGTTGGACGGTTTACCAATGCTTCAAGTGGAATTTTTGAAAGAGTTTTTTATACCACTGGAATGGTATCTACTTATTGGTTTGAACACATCCCTTCAAAATACCCTTATTCTTATGGTTGTGGGTATAACTTTTTAGCTCCAGCTTTAGGCTGTAATTATGATGACTATAATTACAGTAGAATAATTTATGATGAAATTTATGTTGAAAATGCGACCAAAGGATTAGAAGGAACTGTAACGGTAGCAAGCTTTGTATACGACTACGCTAACTTTGGTTACTGGGGAATTGGAATTTCAGGTTTTATTTTAGCCATAATATTTCTAGTTATTCAACGAATATTTAACAATGATTATAAATGGATTATTTGCTTAAATTTCTTAAACGTTTTTTGGCTAAGCTCTGCTTCTTATACTACCCTAATGTTTTCTGGCGGATGGTTTATAATTATTGGGCTTTATATGATATTTGAACCTGAATTGAAAAAAGTAACCATTTAAATGCGCTCAAAATTCACAAATAAGGGAAGTTTTTCGGCAAACATTGCTACCCTTGTGCTGGGCACCATTACCGCCCAAGCTCTACCAGTTATAGCTTCACCAATACTTACCAGAGTTTTTTCGCCAGATGACTTTGGGCTATTTGGACTCTACTTTAGTATTGTTGTTATTCTTACAGTTCCAATAACTGGAAGATATGAAATGGCGATTATTCTTCCAGAAAAAGATGAGGATGCCATTAATGTTTTAGGACTTTCTATTTTAACCACAACAATATCATCTATCCTCCTTTTTATTATTTCGTTTGTGTTTTATGATCAAATTCAAAGTATGATAGATAACGAGGCAATTGGAAATTGGATCTACTTATTTTCTGCTTCAACATTGCTAATTGGTTTATACCAATCATTAAACTACTGGTTTAACCGTAAAAGCAAATACAAGGCTCTATCTATTAGCCGTGTTACTCGATCTTTTAACACTAGTAGTTTTAGCATTATAATTGGAATTTTTGGAACAAAATCTGGTGGATTAATACTCGGTGATTTAATAGGCCAAGCTGCAGCTACTTTGTTTCTAGCTATTCGGTTTTTAAAAAACTACAAAGATAAAATAACCCAAATAAACCTTTCTAAAATGAAAGAAATGGCAAAGCGTTACAATAAATTTCCAAAATACAATGTCTTTGCTGGCCTATTAGAAAAAGGCTCTGGTCAAATGCCCGTTTTACTCCTTACTGCATTTTTTGGAATTACAACAGTTGGTTTTTTTACGTTGAGTCAACGTATTATAAGCGCTCCTGGAGCCATAATTGCTCGTGCATTTGGAGATGTATTTCGTCAAAAAGCAAGCGAACAATTTGCCAAAAACGGAGAGTGCCACAACCTCTTTAAATCCATGTTTAAAAAACTACTTATAATTGCAATAATTCCATTTACTATACTGTTTTTTATAGCTCCATGGGCATTCCAATTTGTTTTTGGTGAAGAATGGTTGATTGCTGGAGAATACACACAAATAATGACCGTTATGTTTTTTCTTCAATTTGTTGTTAGCCCTTTAAGCAATATGTTTTTAGTTGCCGAAAAACAGAGAATGGATCTAATTTTACAGATTTACCTTTTTAGCTCGCTATTTATATGTTTCTTTGTTGGGTACAAAGTTTTTGGTGAGGTTGAAACGTGCTTAAAGCTATTTACAGCAGCTTATTCCATTAAATACATAATAGAATTATACCTATCCTACCGATTTAGTTTAGGGAAAAAATATTAAAATGAATAAAGAAAGAGAATACCAAATTTGCAACCGTTGTATTATGGATACTACGGATACCGAAATAGTATTTGATGATGAAGGGAATTGTAACCATTGTAATAATTACATCAAACTAAGTCCTCTATACGCCTATCATGGTAAAGAAACAGATGAAAAACTGGCCACATTAGTTAAACAAATTAAAGCTGATGGTAAAGGCAAACCATATGATTGTGTAGTGGGTGTTAGTGGTGGTGTAGATAGTTCCTATGTAGCATACCTTACAAAAGAATTAGGTTTACGTCCTTTATGCGTCCATTTTGACAATGGTTGGAACTCTAAACTAGCCGTTAAAAACATTGAAAATATTCTTAATAAACTTGGTTTTGATTATCAAACTAACGTTGTAGATTGGGAAGAGTTTAAAGATTTACAAATTTCTTTTTTAAAAGCTTCTGTAGCCAATATTGAAATACCTTCAGATCATGCATTTTTGGCAGCTATATATGGTATTTGTAAAAAATACAACATTAAATATACTCTTAGTGGAAGTAACTTTGCTACCGAGGGAATTTTACCAAAAAGTTGGGGATACAATGCCAAAGATTTAAAACATTTAAAGGCTATTCAAAAACAATTTGGATCAAAAAAATTGAAAACTTACCCTACTCTTGGTTTAAAAAAGGAAATTTTTAACACTTACGTACACAAAATAAAAATGGTGCGACTTTTAAATTATTATCCATACAACAAACCTGAAGCAATGGAAATTATTCAAGATAAATTGGATTGGGTTTATTATGGAGGCAAGCACTATGAATCAATCTTTACCCGATTTTTTCAGGCATATATTTTGCCTGTAAAATTCAATATAGATAAAAGAAGAGCGCATTATTCAACCATGATTTGTTCTAAACAAATTTCAAGAGAAGAAGCGCTTAAAGAAATGGAGAAACCCACTTACCCAGAAGAATTATTAGCATCTGATAAAGAGTACGTTTCTAAGAAATTAGGAATGTCTGAAAAAGAATTTGATGCCATTATGGATTTACCGGTTAAATCTTACAAAGAATATCCAAATGACGAAGCTTTATTAAAGTTTATCTATAAAATTTATTACAAAATTACTGGTCGAAGCAAACTCTAATGAAAAAGAAAATTAAAGTTTGTCATTTAACCTCTGCTCATCCTGATGGCGATATAAGGATTTTCCTGAAGGAATGTGTGAGCTTAGCAAAAGCTGGTTTCGACACCTATCTTGTTGTCCCTAACTCAACCACCCGAATAGATAAAGGGGTTAATATTGTTTCTTTTGAAAGCAATTATACCACCAGAAAAGAACGAATGACCAAAACGGTTAATGAGGTGTTCGAAAAAGCTTTAGAAATTGATGCCGACATCTACCACTTTCATGATCCTGAATTATTAAGGATAGCTAAAAAATTGCTAAAATTAAATAAGAAAGTAATTTATGATGTTCACGAAGATTTGCCCAAACAAATTTTAGGAAAATACTGGATTAATAAGAGTCTAAGAAAATCGATGTCTTTGGCATTTAAATTTTATGAAAATAGGATTGCAAAAAAGCTTTCCGGTATTATTACTGCTACCCCATTTATTGGTGAAAGATTTGAAAAAATAAATGAAAACACTGTTACAATTAACAATTTTCCATTTATGGACGAACTGAATTCTTCGGTAATTAAGACTACTGAAGATCAAAGTTATGTTTGTTATGTAGGAGGGATTTCTAAAATTAGAGGTATTAGTGAATTAATTGCTGCTATGAATTTATGCAAAAACACTAAGCTCCTTTTGGCTGGCCCAGTATCTCCCGACAGCTACATTGATGAACTTAAAACCATAGAGGGCTGGAAAAATGTTGAATACTTAGGAAAAGTAGATCGTATTGAAGTAGCTAAAGTTTTAAATAAATCCAATGCCGGAATAGTTACTTTTCACCCTTTACCGAACCATATTGATGCACAACCCAACAAAATGTTCGAATACATGAGTGCTAACTTACCAGTTATAGGCTCTCATTTTCCAATGTGGAAAAATATTATTGAAAAAAACAATTGTGGCATTTGCGTTGATCCACTTATTCCTCAAGAAATTGCCAATGCAATTGAACTTCTTTCTTCAAATAAAGAACTTGTTGAAGAGTTTGGATTAAACGGTAGAGCTTCAGTTGAAAAAGTGTTTAATTGGAACATTGAGGAAAATAAATTAATTGATTTTTATAATAAGCTTGTGAGTTTATAGAACTTGGGATTATGAATAATAATTTACCTTCTGTATCAATCGTTATTCCAGCAAGGAACGAAGAAAAGTACATCGAAAAATGTATTCTTTCTTTGCTAAATAACACCTACCCATCTGAGTTAACCACCATTTACGTTTGCGATGGGTTAAGCGATGATAATACGAGAGAAATTATTGCAGAAATTTCTAATGCACATCCAAATGTAGTTTTACTCGACAATAAAAAACAAACTACTCCATTTGCACTGAACATTGGATTGAGAAAATCGGATTCAGCTATAAAAATAATACTAGGGGCACACTCAGAAATGGATGAAAATTTTATTTCTGAAAATGTAAAGGCTTTTAGCAATGATGATGCAATTGGTTGCACCGGAGGTGTTTTGGAGAATGTTTATGAAACTAAAACTTCTGAAATTATAGGGCTAGCCATGTCGTCTTCATTTGGCGTTGGTAATGCCCACTTTAGAACAGGAGCTAAAGATGGTTTTGTTGACACAGTTGCTTTTGGAGCATACAAAAAAGAAGTTTTTGAACAAAGTGGCTATTTTGATGAGAGCCTAACCAGAAACCAAGATGATGAGTTTAATTTTAGAATCCTTAAAAATGGATTCAAGATTTATCTTTCTAAAGCAATAAAATGTAAATATTACGTTCGTGGAAGTTACAAAAAACTATTCCGTCAATATTATCAATACGGCTATTGGAAAGTTTTCGTTAACAAAAAACATAAAACGGTTACAAGCATTAGACAATTAATTCCTTTATTTTTTGTACTATTTTTAACACTCGGACCACTTTGCGTATTTATTCATTGGTATTTACTAATTGCTTATTCTTCTGTTTTAAGCTTCTATCTAATATTAGCAGGTTTTTCGGCAGCAAAAACAGCCAGTAATACCAGCTACATCTTACCATTAATTTACAGTTTTGTCCTTTTGCATTTAAGCTATGGATTCGGGTATTTGGTAGGATTAGTCGATTTTTTACTCTTAAATAAAAACCCGAATAAAAACAAAACAAGAATGTCGAGGTAATTATGCTCTATACTCTTGCTATTTTGATAAATTTGTAAATTATTGACATCATTATTAATTGTTTATGACAATTAAATAAAATATTTAGACCCATGAAAATACTAACCATAGTAGGAGCCAGACCACAATTTGTGAAAGCTGCAGCACTGAGTAGAGCTTTTAAAAAGCATAGTAATATTGAAGAAATTATTGTGCACACTGGACAGCATTTTGATGAAAATATGAGTGACATATTTTTTACGGAAATGGAAATTCCTCAACCTAAATATAATTTAGACATTAACAGTGTTGGTCATGGTGCTATGACAGGAAGGATGCTTGAAGGAATTGAAGAGCTTCTCTTAAAAGAAAAACCTGATTTACTTTTAGTATATGGCGATACCAACTCTACCATTGCTGGTGCTTTAGCAGCAAAAAAATTGCACATTAAAATTGCACACGTTGAAGCAGGATTAAGAAGTTTTAACATGGAAATGCCAGAAGAAGTAAATAGAATTTTAACCGATCGTATTTCTGATTATTTATTTTGCCCTACTTCAACTGCCATTAACAACTTAAACAAGGAAGGTTACGAAAATATTGATTGCACCATAGTAAATTGTGGTGATGTAATGCAAGATGCTGCCAACTTTTACGCTCAAAAAAGCGAAGAAAAATCTACCGTAATTAAAGATATTAAGTTAAACAACTTTATCCTTTGTACGCTTCACCGTGCAGAAAACACAGACGATATTGACCGATTATCCTCTATTGTAAATGCCTTAAATACCATTAACAAAACAACACCTATCGTTCTTCCTTTACACCCTAGAACTAAAAATAAAATTAAGGATGCTGGTTTAAAACTGGAGGTTAATATTATTGATCCAGTTGGATATTTTGACATGATTGAGTTGTTAAAAAACTGTTCATTAGTAATGACGGACAGCGGAGGTCTTCAAAAAGAAGCTTTCTTTTTTGAGAAAAACTGTGTAACCATGAGAGATCAAACTGAATGGGTAGAACTAATAGAAAACAATGTTAATGTTTTGGTAGGTGCAGATGAGAAAGCAATTTTAGCTGGTGTAGAAAAGATGCTTGAAAACAAACCTGATTTTTCAATTAATTTATATGGAAATGGTATTGCTTGCAATAACATTGCAACCGAAATATTAAAATCAATTCAATAAATACCCAATCGCATTTTTAGTAATTTGCTGGAGAGAAGGATCGTTTTTCTGTTCCAAACACCAGTCTTCAGCTCCTAAGTTAATAATTTTACCCGAAGTTGAATCTGATTGAAATTCAAAAATAGCTTTAATCCCTTTTATACCGCTTGGCGTAATAGATTGGTTGTACGCCAAAATATTCTTTATATAATACTTGTTCAATGTAGAATCAATAATAGGCTCATTTCCATTCCAAGTAACTGGTGGAGAATTATATAAAGTTGCGTTTAAACGAACACCTTCAACACCATTAAAAATAGTATGTTTCTTTTCCTTTATAAGGTAATCTACCGAATCAGATTTTCCTCCAAAATGAAGCGAGGTTCCGAAAATATCACGAGGAGGTGCGTTATCATAACCTAACCAACTCTCAATAGCATCAGATTTTAATTCATCATACAAAAACACTTCATTCTTATCTTTACTATACCAACATACATTGTTTAGCGCGTAACTTGACATTAACAACACATTTCCTCCTTTAGCAATATATGCTTGCAAATTACTTCTCATTGTTGGTGTCCAAAAAGAAGACTTCCCATAAATAATTAACAACTTAGAATTTTGGAAATCATTATTTTCCAAATCACAATCTGTTGTGTAATTAACACTATAAACATTTTCTAACTCATTAAAAAACGAACCTAAACCTAAAGTATATTCATCTATGTAATTTGTTCTGCTAAAACTAGTTGATGCTATCTTCTCAGAAAAAACTGAAGCCTCTTTTACTTTCTGGTACAACAAGTTATTCATTAAAGGATAAACAACAGTTATATCAACAGTACTGTTTCCTTTTACCACAATAGGATAGCGATCAGCAATGGTATAAATACCCGGTTTTAAGGTTAAAGGAAGTTGAAAGTGACTCATCGAATGTTTCTCAATTCCATCTTTTAAAACATTGATAGGCAATTTTATATCTCTTTCTAAATTTAGGTCTACATTACCAACTTCATTACCAGAAATAGCTTTAATAGTAACTGTTTTACTTGAACTTATTGGAGCTTTGGTTGTAGCGTAAATCAATACCTCATCACCTGCAACATAAGAAGTCTTGTCCACACAAAACTGGTCTATAGATAAATCCAATACATCCATTTTTAACAGAATTGCGGCAAGCAATCCTACTAAAACAATCAACTTTATTATCTTTAGCTCCTTAAACATGAAATGAATTTCAAGAACCTCAAATATAAGGCAAATTATTATCTGTTATTGCTCTTGGCTTTTGTTATTCCTTTAGAACGAAAATTAATTGCCCCAATTACCATTTTATTCCTTGTTAGTTCTTTGTTTAACGCAGTTTATAAATTTAAAGAGCGTAAAAAACTTTTGTTATTTGGCATAATCTTCGTTCAATATTTAATTGGCTTATTTTATACCAACAACCTCGATTTTGGATTGAAAGATATTATGACCAAGCTCCCGTTAATACTTGTTCCCATTGCCTTTTTTATTTCAACAATTAACATTAAAGATAAATTAATTAACATCTTAAAATCGTTTATTGACGGTTGTTTTGTATCTACTGTTATTGCAATAATTTATGCGCTTATTCAGTACTTTTTTACCAACGATGCTGCAGCATTTTTTTATGGAAGAATAGCATTATTCTCTCACAGTAGCTATTTGTCAATGCTATTGTGCATGGCCATAATTAGTATCTACTATTTTTCACTCAGTAAAAAAGGAATCTACAAACCCTTAACTACACTTTTTTTGTTGACTCTGTTTTCAATTTACATTTTACTACTCGCTTCTAAAACAGGCTTAATAACAATGTTAATTTCTCATTTAATCTTTATTGGCTATTGGATTATTAAAGAGAAAAAATACTTAATTGGAGCATTAATATTTTTCATTATTGCTAGCGGATTTTTAACTATATATAAAAGCTCTACAGTATTTAAAGCACGAATAGATGAATTATCTTCCATTACCAAAAACGACAATACTAATACTTCAACAGCTGCCCGAGGAACTATATGGAAATCGGCATTGCACTTAATCATTCAACAACCTATTTTAGGCTATGGTACTGGAGATGGTAAAGATGCATTAATAGAGGAATATATTAAAAATGACTATACTTATTTTGCCGAAAAACAATTGAATGCCCACAACCAATTCATTCAAACATCATTATCTATCGGTTTATCTGGAGGAATTATTTTATTGGCAATGATTTTACTTCCACTTTACTATGCTATAAAACATAAAAAAATAATATACATAGGTTTTTTAAGCTTAATCTTAATCAATCTTTTAACAGAATCAATGTTAGAACGTCAAATTGGTGTTGCCTTTTACTCTTTATTTAACATTGTATTTTTTACAGCCTATTTTATTCCATCAATCAAGAAAACTACTTAATGTATTTAATTTTTGTATTAATTTTTACAGTTGTTGTCCTATTAATGGACCTCTATTTTTTTCGATCTATAAAATACGTAAGCAGAAATTTAAAACCTCGAGCTCAACAAATCATTAAAATATCTTATTGGAGCATTACAGCTTTTGTATTTTTATTTTTGTTGGTAGCAGCATCTTACTTTATTACTAAAACCCCACCGCCTAAATTTGCTCGAACCTACCTCATGGGTTTTATACTTATTGTTACCGTTTGTAAAATAATCGGTTCAGTATTTTTACTATTATTTGATTTATTTAGAGCTATTCTTTTTATCATCAATAAAAGTATTTACCGAAAAGTTGAACCAAGCGCAAGTAAATCAGCAATATCAAGAGCTGAATTTTTAAAAAAAGCAGCTTTAATTACAGCAGCCATTCCCTTTGGAACCATGATATATGGCGTTTTAAAATCAGCTTTTGATTATACTATTCACCGTATTGATTTAGAAATAAGTAACCTTCCCACCTCCTTTAAAGGTTTAAAAATAGTTCAACTATCAGACATCCACACAGGTAGCTTTATGACCGACTCTCCCCTACAAGAAGTAGTTGATATAGTAAACAAAGAAAATCCTGATCTTATTTTTTTTACGGGCGATTTAGTAAATGAAATTAGTGAAGAAGCCATTCCTTTTATTAGTGTTTTGAGCCAATTAAAAGCCAAACATGGTATATTTTCTATATTGGGAAACCACGATTATGGCGACTATTTTTATGCTCAAGAAGACAAAATAGGTAAAGCGCACAATTATGATTTGATGAAAAAAATTCATCAAAAAATGGGGTGGAATTTATTGTTAAATGACAGCTCCATCATCCAAAAAGGCGAAGATAAATTAGCTATACTAGGTGTTGAAAACTGGGGAGACAAAGGAAGGTTCCCAAAATATGGAGACATAGATAAAGCAAAAGAAAACTGCTCACCTACTGACATTAAATTGCTTTTGAGTCACGACCCTTCGCACTGGGAAGCAAAAGTTTTACCTACTCATTCAGACATCGCTATTACATTTTCTGGACATACGCACGGTATGCAATTTGGCATAGAAATTCCTGGATTTAAATGGAGCCCTTCACAATACATTTACGACCAATGGGCAGGATTGTATCGCAAAAACAAACAACAAATCTATGTCAATAGGGGCATCGGTTTTCTTGGATACCCAGGTAGAGTTGGTATATTGCCTGAAATTTCAGTATTTACCCTCGCATAAATGAAAAAGATCAACATCATATTCCTTCTAGTGCTTAGCAGTAATTTATTGCTAGCACAAGACTATGTAGACTTACTTAAAACTCATTACGCTATAACTCCTCAAAATAATTTTGATAGCATTGGAGGATCAACCGATATTAAAGAATTGAAACTTGATTTAACCTTACCAATTCTTTTAAAAAATAAAAATGCATTAATTACTGGCTTAGCAATCGATCAGACAACACTTAAATTAAACCCAAACGCCAACAGTTCAAACCTAACATCTATAAGTTTAAAAATAGGAATGCAAATTAAACACTCTGAAAAAGTTAGTGGAACGTATTTGTTTTTACCAAAAATTGGATCCGACTTTAAAAACATTAATTCTCGAGACTATCAATTTGGAGGTTTGGCATTACTTAAATTTAAAAAAAGTGCTACTTTTAAATACAATGCAGGTGTTTATTATAACAAAGAGTTATTTGGCCCTTTTGTAGTACCTTTATTGGGGTTTTACTACAAAAGTAACAACCAAAAATTTGAAGCTAACCTTACCTTACCAATATGGGCAGATATTAACTATAAACTTAATAAATGGATGAATGTTGGTATGAATTTCGAAGCATATGCACGTAGTTATAACCTAGGGTTAAACAATGCCTATGTGGTTAAAAAGTCCAATGAACTATTTGGTTACTTCCAATTTAAAATAAAGAATAGTTTTATAATTCAAAACAAAGTAGGCTACTCTATTGGAAGAGCATATAACGTTTATGAGTACAATGATAAGAATGACCTTACGGTCTCTGCTTTTAAATTTGGAGATGATAGAAAACTACTCAACACAACTTTTCAAAACGGAATGATATTTAAAGTGAGATTAATTTACCGATTTGACCTCGGAAAAACGATAGAAAACTAATTAACTAATCGAAGCAATTATTCACATTACTCCAGCAAACCCTCGTATTAAGCCTGTTTAATGCAAAACTAAGGCTTTCAACATTTTACATCGTTTTAGAACCCTAAAAATAAAGTGTTTAAAATTTCACGGTTACGAAGATAACTGTTATTTTTACATTAGAATTGGTTGACAACCTATTTTACTACTACAACTACTACATTAATGATTGACTACTACCTTTCAAAATGCAAATACCTATTGGTATTATTAATTTGCTTGTGTTTCACAAGCAATATTATTGGACAAACCATAACGCAACCTTCCTCTGGAACTTCCTCTGCAACAATAACTTGTGGAACCACCTACACTTACTATGACCCTGCAGGAACCTCAAGTTACGGAAGTAACCAATCAAGTGTTTACACTTTAAATCCGTCAGTTGCTGGACAATTCGTTAGAATAAATTTTGGAACAGGAGGTTTTAATATTGAAACTTGTGGTGGAGCTTCTTGTACATGTGACTTTATTAGGATTTATGATGGAACAACAACTGGAGCAACTCTAATTGGAAAATATTGTAGTGGCAATAGACCTGGCATAATTACATCTACAACAGGTAGTTTAACGGTAGAATGGAGTTCAGACGCCTTTACTACAGCATCTGGATGGGTTGCTGAGGTCACCTGCGAAGCTAGCTCAACAACTCCAACGGCTATTTTTCAGCCAACATCAGGTTCAACATCACAAACAATTACGTGTGGTACTAACTATGTTTATTACGATCCAGGCGGATATGGAAATTATAGCAACAATCAATTGAGTACACTCACTCTAAACCCTTCAACTGTAGGGCAGATGGTAGAAATAGATTTTACAACAGGATGGAATAGTATTGAAGATTGTGGTGGAGCTGGATGTGATTGTGATTGGATAAAAATTTATGACGGAACAACAACTGGAGCTACTTTAATTAACACTTATTGCGATGGAAATCAACCCGGGGTCATTACTTCAACCACAGGTTCTTTAACAATAGAGTTTGACTCTGATGGAGGAACGCGTAGAGCCGGATATTATGCCTATATTTCTTGCTTTTCACCATGCGCAACCGTTGCAGGAACAGCTGCTGCTTCAGTTACATCATTGTGCGCAGGAAACACCAGCTTATCACTTTCTGGTGAAGATCCAGCAGCAACCATACAATGGCAAGTATCTACAGATGGAGGTTCTACTTGGGCAAACATTTCAGGTGCAACTACCGACCCTTGGGTGCAAGCTGTATCTGTTAATTCTATGTATCAAGCGTTGGTTACAAATGGCTGTACAGCCACATCTAATTCAGTTTCTGTCACAGTAAACTGTCCAGATATTATACAAACTGTAAACGGCACTACCGTAACAACCAATATCTCCTGCGGTGGTTCGTATAACTTCTACGACAGTGGTGGTTCTGGAAGTAACCACAGCAATGATGAAAGTGGAATGACAATCATTTGCCCTTCAACTGTGGGACAATATGTTTCTGTAGATTTCACATCATTTAGCTTAGAAAACAACTTTGATTATTTATACATTTTTGACGGAAGCGCAACAACTTCAAATTTGATTGGGGCGTATACAGGAACAATGTTAAATGGATTAACCATTACAGCAAGTTCTGCTAATACCACCGGATGTCTCTCTTTCCGAATGTTAGCTGATCCAGGTACCACAGATGCTGGATGGGAAGCATTAGTGACTTGCACCGGAACACCAGCAGCACCATATGCAACACCTGGAATTGAAGATTGCCATGGAGCATCTGTTATCTGTAGTGATGCAGCACTAACAGGTGGAACTACTGGCTTTGGAAGACAAGAATTACCTGCTGAAGTATTTGCTCCATGTATCTTTTTTGATGGTGAAAACGAATCTCAATGGTATGTATTTTCTTCTACCACTCCAGGTACTATAGGATTTGAAATTGTGCCTGCTTCACCTACTGATTATGACTGGGCTATTTGGGGTCCATATACAACATTAGATTGTCCAGTATTCACAGCAGATTTACCCATTCGATGTAATGCAACACAATTAATAGCAAATGGAAATACGGGATTAGTTGCTGGAGCAACTGATACTATTGAAGAAAATGGGAACTGGGCAGGAGAAGTTACTGATGCAGACTGTAAACCATTAACTGTATTAGCTGGTGAAATCTATATTATGATGCTAGACAATTGGTCGACAACTGGTATTGGTTTTCAATTAAACTGGTCTTTAACTAATTCAAATTTAGATTGTAACCCACCACTTCCGGTTACTTTAACAAGTTACACTAGCCATTGTCAAGACAATAAAACTTTATTAAAATGGAGTACTTCCTCAGAAATAAATAACAATTTCTTTATTATTGAAAAAGCAAATGATGATTTTGTTTTTAGTGAAATTGGAAAAGTTTTTGGCTCAGGAAGCTCTTCAATGACTCAAGAATACCAGTTTATAGATCCTGAATCGAATGCGCAAACAGCTTACTACAGATTAGTTCAAATTGATTTTAATGGTGATGCCAAATACCACAGAATTGTCGCTTCACACTGCGAAAACGAAGGTTTTAAAGTAACTAAATCTCACCTTACTCAAAACAACCTTAACCTTGTTATAAAAAGTGGCAACAACGAAAACATTCGAGTAAACATTTATAACAGTACTGGAAAATTGATCTACAATAATTCAGAGACGCTGCAAACTGGAGAAAATTCTATTAATTGTAGAAATCTTAACATAAGCTCAGGAATTTATCTGGTTTCTATAGTTGGAGATGTGCACAAATACTCCACAAAACTGTTAAGGAAGTAATTAAATTTGGTTTATTTGTATAAATTAAACTAAGTATGAAAATTGCTGTTTTTCCAGGTTCCTTCGATCCAATTACCATTGGACATCAAAACATTATAGAAAGAGCTTTACCGCTATTCGATAAAATAATAGTGGCAATAGGAATAAATTCTGCCAAAAAATACCACTTTAGTCTTGAAGATAGAAAAGCGTTTGTTACTCAAACCTTTAGCAAATACCCCAATATTGAAATTAAACTCTATGAAGGTTTAACTGTTGATTTTTGTAAGAAAGTTGGTGCAAAGTACATATTAAGAGGGCTTAGAAATAGTACCGATTTTAATTATGAAACACCTATCGCTCAAATGAATAAGAGTTTAAATGATAGTATAGAAACCATTTACATGCCATGTATTCCAGAATATACGGCAATAAATTCTACAATTGTACGTGATATTATAATTAATGGTGGTAATGCTAGTAAATTTTTACCTTCCGAAATTATAACATTAGTAAAGTAAAACTATTCATGAACTTTAAGCTTCTCTCTATTTTAATTGCCTTTCTATTTAGTGGTTACGCTGGATATACTAGCACAACCAAAATTAAAGGAAATGCCAAAAACTTTGAAGGAAAGGAAATTAGTTTCTATACCTATAAAGACTATTTAACTTTTCAAAAGAAAGACTTAGGGTTTACCAACATCGAAAAAAACGGAGCTTATCATTTCGAATTCAACTTAAACAAAGTAAAAAAGGTATTTCTAAAAATTGAAGATAAAACCACATGGTTTTTTGTTGAACCTGGTAAAGTCTATAATGTAAATGTGCTATTTGATAAAGATTTGAATAAACAAAAAATTTACGACAAAGAACTTTCCTTAGCATTTAACTTCCCGGTTCCACAAGAGCTCAACCAGCAAATAAAAAAGATAAACACTCAATTTGATCAATTTATTGATGACAATATTTTAGCATTGAAAAAGAGAGATGGTTCCATTCAGCCTAAATTGAATGAATTTAAAACAAAAATGAACGGCAACAAAAACCTTGAAAAAAATAGTTTTCTAAAAAATTATTCTCGTTACAACATGGCTATAATGGAAACTTCTTTAGATATTTCATACACAAAAAAAGAAGGCATTAAATCTAGTTCTAAGGTAAATAGATACTTAGCATACTTAGATAAAAAACCAGTATTGTACAACAACCCCGACTATGTTAAGTTTTTTAAAGAATTTTTTAAAGGTGAAATCAAAGATTTAAGCCTTGAACTAAAAGGGTTTGATATCTCTCAGGCAATTAACGACAAAAGTAGCTACGAAGCACTTTCTCTAGCTTTAAGCAAATATCCCTTTTTACAAAACGAAGAGTTTAAAAACTTCTTTATTTTAAATGGCCTACTAGAATTGAGTAAAGACAGCTATTTCACCAAAAGCAACATTAATTCTATTTTAAAACAAATAGAAAAGTCTTCTAAATTTTCCGAACATAAAATAATTGCACATAATATTATAGAAAAAATAAACACTCCAGTATTCGGCTCAGGCACAATTGCTCCAGCTTTTGAATTAAAAAATAATGACAAAGAATTAATTTCTTTAGCTCAATTTAAAGGAAAACCTATTTACATTAACTTTTGGACAAACTGGAGTTTACCGAGTCAGAAAGAAATGAAAATTATGCAAGTGCTACACAAAAAGTATAAAAACAAAATTCATTTTATAAGTATATGCTGCGACAATGAATTTGATAAAATGAGCAATTTTCTTTCCAAAAACACCACTTACAAATGGAACTTTTTGCACATAGGAAACAACAAAAAACTCTTGAAAAAATACCACATTAGAACATTTCCGACTTATGTTTTGTTAGATCAAGAATTAAACATTTACAAATTTCCGGCAGGAAGACCAGGAGGAACAGCAGAAAGAGCTACGGAACAAAATATAGAAAAGGAATTTTACGAATTAACTAACCCTCAATAATTCCAAAATAGAAGGGTATGTATTTGATAACACTTTCTTATCAATTTCATTTTGATCAAGCCACTCCACCCTAGTAATATCTTCCTCTAACTGAGGAACTAACTCACCACAAAAATTGGTCGTCATCATAAACCAATATGTTTGCTTTAATACAAAACCACTTTTCATTTTATAAATATGATAAGTGTCTATTAATTTCTTTTCAACAACCAATCCATCAATACCACACTCCTCTTCAACTTCCCTTACTGCAGCCTCTTCAACACCTTCACCTCTCTCTATCTTCCCTTTGGGTAAGTCCCATTTATCTAACCTATAAATAAAAAGTTTCTTTCCGTTCTCATTCTCCACCAATCCACCTGCAGCATCAATTAAGTTAAAATCTTTTTTAAATTCCTCAAAAGCATTTTCAAAATCATCTACATTAATAACAATTGCCGATGTAGAATTATCTTCTCCTAAAACTCTTAAAAAAGTAGTCGTTAGGTTAGCACAATAAAAATTCAATTTTAATACGCTAGTAAATTCGTTAACAACATTTGAATTATTCGTAAAACAAATTACCTTGTCATTTATAAAAACTTTATACATTTGCCGTATGATTTTAAACCAAGAGACCGCAACAAAAATAGCAGAATCATTACTGCAAATTAAAGCTATTAAATTACAACCTACAAATCCATTTAATTGGGCTTCAGGTTGGAAGTCTCCAATTTACTGTGACAACAGAAAATCGTTATCCTACCCTCCTGTCAGAACTTATATTCGTCAGCAATTTGTAGAAGCAATACGCGAACACTTTCCAAATGTTGACGTAATTGCTGGAGTAGCAACAGGTGGAATTGCGCATGGAGCTCTTGTAGCAGAAGCTATGGGATTGCCTTTTGCTTATATTCGCTCTTCATCTAAAGGTCATGGAATGCAAAACTTAATTGAAGGTGACATCTTTAAAGATCAAAACGTAGTGGTTATTGAAGATCTAATTTCAACAGGTGGAAGTAGTCTAAAAGCTGTAGATGCATTAAGAGATAGTGATTTTAATGTTTTGGGAATGGTTGCAATATTTACCTATGGTTTTGAATTATCGGTTAAAAACTTTGTCGATCACAATTGCAAATTAATTACACTAAGCGACTATAACGCATTAATTAACTTAGCTGTCGATTCAAACTTTATATCTCCTGATGATTTAGATTCTTTAACTCAATGGAGAGAAGCACCACACAAATGGTCTCCAACTGTCAGTAAATCTTAAGAAATTATTGCAATTTGAAAATAGAGACACCACAAAAAACAATAAACACCTCTCAAAAAGAAGTCTTTGACTTTTTAATGGACATGAGTAATTTTAAAGAATTATTCCCCATAGATAAAATTGAACATTGGCAAGCAACGAACGAAAGTTGTTCCTGTAAAATTAAAAGCCTTGGAGCGATTGAACTTAAACGAGTAGCTTCTACGCCTAACACTTTAATTTATTTAGACTCTTTTGGAAAAACTCCTTTTAAATTCACACTTAATCTTTTTATAGAAGATAAAGAACCCAATAGTTGTTTAGCTCATTTGGAGTTTGATGGAGACATAAATCCATTCATGAAAATGATGCTTGAGAAACCTCTAACAGCGTTTTTCAATAACTTGGTCAATAACCTATCAAACAAGTATCAGTAGTCCTTCGAGGTTTTACGAGTCCAATAATACTTCATTTAAAGAATGTCACTTTATATATTTTTTTTAACTTTATGTTATAAACTAAACCTATCACTATGAAAAAATCTACTTTATTCTTTGCAGGCTTTCTTGGCTTTGCATTTGCACTAAGTGCACAAACAATTGTAAACACTGGCGCAGGCAACAAGCACGCTGTTTTAGAAGAATTTACAGGTATTAAATGTGGGAACTGCCCAGGCGGACATACCATTGCTAACAACCTAGTAACTAATAATCCAGGTACAGTTCATGTTATTGCTTATGGCCCATCAAACTCAAGCTATACAGACCCTGCAGGTACACAAGGAACAGATTTTAGAAGAACTTTTGCAAATGCTTTTTATAGCGCAGCTTACTGTTCCCCTTCTAGTGGTTCAAGATTTATGCCTTCAGCATTTATCAATAGAAAGTTAACTGGAGGAAACATTTTACAAAGCTCAGGTTCATGGACATCACAAGTAAACACAACACTTACAGAGTCTTCTCCAATGAATATTGGAATAAAATCTACTTATAGCACTTCTGCTCAAACATTAACAATTGATGTTGAAGTTTTCTATACATCAACAGTTTCAGTAGCTAACAATATTCATGTAGCTATTACTGAAGATGATTTGACATCTGATTATCAATCTGGATCTAGTGCATCAGCTGCAAACCCTTATGTTTATAAGCATTTATTTAGAGAAAATGTTACAACTGGTCAATGGGGAGATGCTATGACTGGATCAACAACTCAAGGTAGTTTATACACCAAGCAATTTGTGTTTAATTTAGCTGGAGCTCAAGATCCTATTAACATAGCTAAGGCTCATGTTACAGCATTTGTTACTGATAACAATTCTTCAAACAAAGAAATTTATACTGGAATTAGCGTAGAAGCTGATGGTGGGCAAGCTTCTACAGGAGTTTTTACAAGTGTTGACGAAATTGCGAACGCTGTTGATTTTAATGTTTTCCCTAATCCTTCAAACGGACAAGTATCGGTTAACATTAAAGATGCTTCTAACAAATTAGAGGTTTACAATGTTTTAGGAGAAACTGTTTACACCCAAGTATTAAACAATACTATCAATCAAAAAGTAGTATTAAATGAAACAACTTTTACAAGTAATGGAATTTATTTTGTTAAGGTTTCAACAGAAAATGCTTCAACAACAGAAAAAGTAATTATTCACTAATTCACTTTTGTTTAAAAATACTATCAAAAAAGCCTCGCTAATGCGAGGCTTTTTTTATTTAAACTTTACTTCCTTTAAGTCAAATTCACGTTTACCATCTTCCAATTCCATTACTAATCTTCCAATTTCAGAAATCCCAACAATTTTAGCTGATACTTCCTCTCCATTCACTTCAAAATTTGCACGTTTATTATAACGATAAAGATATTTTAAATAATCTTGGTTAATTTTCTCGAACTCACCTCTTTTTAGCTGTAAATATTCAACATCAATATAACTTAACAACTCATCCAGAGCCTTCTCTAATTCCAACTCACTTCCCAATAATTCTAATTTTACCGAAGTAGGATTTAACAATTCCTCATCAAAAACAGTTTGATTAACATTAAGTCCAAGACCTATTACAGAATCAAAAACCATTGCGTTTTTTAAAGTATTTTCAATTAATATTCCAGCAATCTTCTTATTTCCACAGTAAATATCATTAGGCCATTTAATTTTTACATTTTCAATTCCTTTAAATTCTAAAAACTTAGCAATAGCTATAGCAATCATTTTACTAATCAAAAATTGGTTTTTAACCGCTAAATTAGGTTGCAAATACAAGGAAAAAGTAAGGTTCTTCCCTCCTTCAGCTAACCATGTAGTGCCTCGCTGCCCTTTTCCAACTAACTGTGTTTTTGCGCTTACTACCAAACCTTCATAAACTTGATTTCTATGCTCCAGCAATCCTTTTAAAAACACATTTGTTGAATCAATTTCATCCAATTGAATCAATTTATTTCCGATTATTAATCTCTCTCGCATATCAATCAAAAATATCAATAAAAAAGAATAGATGAAATCTTACAATAAAATAAGTTACATCGTAGATATTTCGTTATTTTGCAGAGATTAAACCACAATATTTTTAATGGCAAAAAAGAAAGAAGTTAAAGAATCGCAAATGATATTAGATGTCGCGATTAAAGGATTACAAGAAGTTAAAGGAGAAAATATAGTTAGCTTAGATTTAACAAGCTTAGATAACGCTGTTTGCGACCACTTCATTGTTTGTACAGGATCCTCAAATACACACGTAAATGCACTAGCTGCATCCGTTAAAGACGAGTTAAAAAATACACTTACCGAACGCCCTTGGCATTCTGAAGGGTTTGGAAACGCAGAATGGATTATACTTGACTATGTTAATACAGTTGTACATATTTTCCAGGAAGAGGCTAGAACATTTTACAATATAGAAGGATTATGGGCAGATGCCTCCATTACTAAAATAGAAGACTAAAAATAATGGCTGAACAAAAAAAACCTAAGAATAAATTCACTCCAACAGGTTCTGGTGGGTCTAAAAAACCATCTAATTTTTACTGGATCTACGCAGTAGTTGGTGTTGCAATAATTGCATTACAGCTATTTAGCTACGATGGTGGTACTTCCACAATTACAGAATCTGAGTTTGAGCAGATGGTAAGTCGAAAGCAAGTGGAAAATGTAGAAGTTGTAAAAAACAAAAACGTTGCCCGAGTTACGCTTACTGATGAAGCATTGGCTTTAGATGAGTTTAGTGGAAGAATTAAAGACCCACTTATTTCAAATTCTAAAAAAGGACCTCATTTTACCTTTGAATTCCTTTCTCAAGACGGTTTTTATGAAGAATTAAAAAAATATGCCAGCGAAGATCAATTAAAATATAACGTTACCACTGAAGAAGATTGGTTTGGCAGTATTATAGGCTTATTACTTCCCATCGCTATTATTGTTGTAATCTGGCTATTCTTAATGAAAAGAATGTCTGGAGGTGGTGGAGGTGCTGGCCAAATATTTAGCATTGGAAAATCTAAAGCTCAACTGTTTGATAAAGACAATGCTAACAAAACTACCTTTAAAGACGTTGCAGGATTAGAAGGAGCGAAAGAAGAGGTACAAGAAATTGTAGATTTTTTAAAGAAACCTCAAAAATACACAGCCATAGGAGCAAAAATTCCTAGAGGAGCACTATTAGTTGGTCCTCCTGGAACTGGTAAAACATTACTAGCAAGAGCAGTAGCAGGAGAAGCAAAAGTTCCTTTTTATTCACTATCTGGATCTGACTTTGTAGAAATGTTTGTTGGTGTAGGAGCTTCAAGGGTTAGAGATTTATTTAAACAAGCTAAAGAAAAAGCACCATCTATTATTTTTATTGATGAAATTGATGCCATTGGTAGAGCCAGAGGAAAAGGTGCTATGCAAGGTGGAAATGATGAAAGAGAAAACACCTTAAACCAACTATTAACCGAAATGGATGGTTTTGGAACCAATACTGGTGTTATAGTATTAGCTGCAACTAACAGAGCAGATGTTTTGGATAGAGCGTTAGTTAGACCTGGAAGATTTGATAGACAAATTCATGTTGATTTACCTGAACTAAATGAACGGGAAGAAATATTTGAAGTTCATCTTAAACCTTTAAAAACTGAAGAGAGTGTAGATGTTAAATTTTTAGCACGTCAAACTCCAGGTTTTGCAGGAGCCGATATTGCTAATATTTGTAACGAAGCTGCCTTAATTGCTGCCCGTAAAAACAAAAAGAAAGTAGCAAAACAAGACTTTTTAGATGCTGTTGATAGAATAATTGGAGGATTAGAAAAGAAAAACAAAATTGTTTCTGATCATGAACGAAAAGCAATCGCATACCATGAAGCTGGACATGCATCAGTTAGTTGGCTAGTAAAATATGCCTCTCCTCTTATTAAAGTTACCATTATTCCTAGAGGTAGATCTTTAGGAGCAGCCTGGTACTTGCCCGAAGAAAGACAAATAACTACTACCGAACAATTAATGGATGAAATGTGTGCTGCCCTTGGTGGACGTGCTGCAGAAGAAATTATATTTGGAAAAATTTCTACAGGGGCATTAAGTGATTTGGAAAAAGTAACCAAACAAGCCTATGCTATGGTTAGTATTTATGGGTTAAATGACAAGGTAGGTAACCTTAGTTTTTATGATTCAAGCGGACAAAGCGATTATTCATTCTCTAAACCCTATAGTGATAAAACAGCCGAATTAATTGACAGTGAAGTTAGAACATTGGTTGATGGAGCTTACAAAAGAACACTAAAAATATTAGAAGAAAATAAAGACAAGCTAACGTTGTTGGCTGATAAACTGCTTGAAAAAGAAGTGATTTTTCAAGATGATTTAGAAGCTATTTTTGGAAAAAGCAAATTTGCTGAAGAACTTAAGGAAGAGAAAAAGATATCTCCAAAGAAAATAATTCCTAGTCCAGAAAACAATCAAGAAAAAAACGAAGATATAGCAGATAAAGAAACAACTTCTGAAGAAACTCCTACTAGCCCAACCGAAGAAAACAAAAATGTCTAATTGGGTCATCATACATACGGTTAACAACGCTAACAATAGTGAAATTGTAAAGTCTGTATTAGAAGACAATGGTATTGCAGTGGTGATAATTAACAAAATGGATTCGATGCACAAACACCTTATGAACGGGAATATTGAATTACACGTTAAACCAGAAGATGCTGTGAAAGCCAAATATATCATAGAAAAAAACGACTTATAATGTTAACCAGAGCAATTACCGGAATACTATTTGTAGCGGCTCTCATTGCAGGAGTTTACTTCAATGAAACAATTGCATTAATCTTACTCTCCATTATTACCCTAGTCGGTTTAGATGAGTTTTATGGTTTAGTTAAAAAATCAAAAACTGTTAAACCAATCCGTTTTTGGGGAACTTTAACTGGCGCACTACTAATGGTAGTTCTTTGTTTAATTATAAACGGTTCAATTCAACTTAAATATGTGCTTATTCCTTTAATAATGGTATTCATTACATTTTTAATTGAACTTTTTAGAACAAATGAAGCTCCTTTTGTTAACCTCGCTTACACCATAATGGGTAACATTTACATTGTTATTCCATTTGCTATGCTCTACCATCTTGGGTTCTATGCACAAAACGACACTTACAGCTACCAAGTAATATTAGGTTTCTTTTTATTGCTATGGACCAGTGACACTGGAGCTTATTTAGCTGGAAAATTTTTAGGCAAGCACAAGTTATTTGAACGGATTTCTCCAAAAAAGACATGGGAAGGCTCTATTGGTGGAGCTGTATTAGTTATAGTTATAGCTTATGTATTATCCATCTACTTTACAGACTTAACACTTTCCAATTGGATAGTTGTAGGCCTTTTAACCTCAATCTTTGGTGGATTGGGTGACTTAGTAGAGTCTATGCTTAAAAGAAGTTTAAAAATTAAAGATTCAGGGAACATATTACCTGGCCATGGCGGTATTTTAGATCGGTTTGATGGTCTTTTAATAGGATTGCCATTTGTTTACGCTTATTTGCAATTGATTCATTAGAATTATTATTTTTGTTCAACCTTAAATCAAAATATGAAATTTCATAAAGAAGGAATACCATCTCTTATAATAACTTTGCTTTTTGCAGCCGTTCTTAATGGACTGATTTATTTTTTCTTAAATGACTTCATGCTTATTAAAGTAATTGGTTATTCACTTTCTGCTTTTTTATTGATTGTTATTTTACAATTCTTTAGAAGCCCTATAAGAAATTTTTCGCCTCGTGAAGGAGATATAATTTCGCCAGCAGATGGTAAAGTTGTTGTTATTGAAGAGGTTGAAGAAACAGAATATTTTAAAGATAAAAGACTACAAGTATCGGTATTTATGTCGCCTGTTAACGTACACTTAAATCGTTATCCTATAGCAGGAAATTTAAAATACTACAAATATCACCCAGGATTATATCTAGTAGCTTGGCATCCAAAATCATCTACCGAAAATGAAAGAACTACTATTGTTGTTGAAGACAATAAAGGACGAAGTATCTTATTCCGCCAAGTAGCTGGTGCTTTAGCACGAAGAATTGTGTTTTTTGGTAAAGAACAAGATAAAGTAACCCAAACAGATGAGTGTGGTTTCATTAAATTTGGATCTCGAGTTGATTTATACCTTCCTTTAGGTACTAAGTTGAATGTAAAACTTAACCAAAAGGTAAAAGGTGGGATTACAACTATTGCCCAGTTTAATTAGCATTGTTTTTCACCACTAAGAAAACAATGCTTATCTTAGTACTTCAAATTAACAAACCTATTATTATGAAAAAATTACTCTTAATTGTTGCCTTATTTAGTTTTTTAGCAACTTCTGTTGTTTCTGCAAGTACTTTAGCAACTGATACTACTATTGAATTTTGTGAAGACGACAAAAAATGCGATAAAAAGAATTGCAAACACAAGAAAAAAGCATGTACAAAAACAGATAAAGCTACTGCAAAAAAATGTTGCGCAGGAAAAGCTGGTGCTAAAACTTGTAGCAAGAAAAAGAAAGAAACAACTGAAAAGAAATAGGGTTTTTATTCAGTTCAACAATAAAAAAAAGGCCTCAATTGAGGCCTTTTTTTTATTTTAACTATAATATAGTCATCAACTCACTCAAACAACTTATTTCGTGCTGTATTGTCTTATCATGTACTTGTTTGTAATAATTAAAATAGATATGATCCATAGATACCCGCTGAGCTCCATAAATATCAGCATACAAATCGTCCCCAATCATAATTGAATTCTCCTTTTTTGCTTTCGCTAAATTCATCGCTTTTTTAAAAATATAAGGATGCGGCTTTTTTACTCCAACTCTTTCTGATAGAATCAATTCATTAAAGTATGAAGCAATACCAGATTCCTTTAACTTAATTTCCTGAACCTCTTCAAAACCATTCGTAATGATATGTAAAGTATATTTTTTTGATAGATACTCAAGTACTTCTATAGTATTTGGAAAAAGTATCGTTTGTCGAGGTGAATTGTAAACATAATAGTCTCCCATTCTACTTGCTAAGTCAGTATCATTCAAATCAAAAAAAAGTAAGGTCTCGGAAAAGCGTCTCCACCGCAAGTCTTCTTTGGTTAACTTATCAACTCGATACAATTTCCACAAGGCATCATTTACCTCTTCATACTTTGCAATAAAGTCTTCTTTAGAAAATATAAACTTACTCAAATTAAAAGTGGTAAAAAGATCGCTCAAAACCTTTCTCGAATTCTCATCAAAATGCCAAAGTGTTCTATCTAAATCAAAAAAAATGTGTTGGTATTTGTTATCCATAAATAAGCTATATAAAAAAAGCTCCTGTATTAATACAGGAGCTTTTTTATGTAATAAATAAATTCTTATCTCGTTACAACAAATTTTGCAATGCTTCTTTCAGAACCAGATTCTAAAGAAACAATGTAAGAACCAATACTCAATGCGCTAACATCAATTTGTTCTTTATGAGCACCTTTAGCTTTAGCTCCTAATTCTATTTCTTTAACAATAGCTCCAGATAGATTGTAAATCTTAATTGAAGTATTTCCTCTATCAGCTAAAGTAAATTCTACAGAACCAACATTGTTCATAGGGTTAGGATAAACAGTTAAGTTAGAAACAAATCCATTGTCTGCTAATTCTTCAAATTCTGATTCATCAATTGATGTTACTAAATCTGTTGACATATAGAAACCTCTACCATGTGTACCTAAATATATAGCACCCGCATTAGTCGCTTGATGACTTCTTAAATGTTGTTGTTCAACAGCCCAAACAGGAACGTGACCAGCATTTCCACTTTCATCATTCCAAGCAACTTGTGTTGGGATTGTAGCAAATGCATTGTCCGTTGTCCAAACTCCCCATTCTGTTCCAATAATAACTTTATTGTTATCAGTAAAATCAATCTCACAATCAAAAACTGGCATTTTAGGTAAAGCACCAGCTCCTATTCCTTGAATTGGAGTAAATGTTAAAGCAGTAGTTGCATTAGTAGATCGGAAAACGTGATTACCTGTTGTGTATCCAGATACAACAACAATCATATTATCAGCATTATTAGGATCACAAGCAATACCTGTAATTCTTCCACTTGTACCAGTAGCAAATGTAGGGGTTAATGTAGTTACTTCAGAACCACTTCTATGATCTAATCCTAATGAATCATTTGCTAGGTTAAGTCCACTTAATCGTTTTACACCTCCGTTTGTACCAATAAACAAATGACTTCCATCAGGAGAAAACTCAAAGCAGTTTGCTCCTTGATTAGGGGTTACTCTAAACCATTCAGTATTAATAGCATTAAATCTAGTAGCATCTTTAGTTAAGTAAACTCCAGAAGAAGTATTTAATACAAAACGACTTTGTATTGGATCTTGAAGTACAATACTATCATTTGGTGTTCCTAAAACAATATTAGAAGGAACTACATACATTAAAGGCTCACCATTAGTTAAGCTAGAATAATATATAGTATCACCTGCCATAATAGTTCCACCAGGTAAAACAGAATCTTGAGCAGTAACTAATCCAGTAGAATCAATCATTATTTTAACAGAATCAACACTTGTTAAATCATTCGTTGATTCCCAGTTTTCAATAACTGTATGGAATGGTTGTCCTGCAGAAACTACACCTGTTAATTCTTGATCATAAAACTG
The DNA here is from genome assembly GCA_905479995.1 of uncultured Flavobacteriales bacterium. Classification (GTDB taxonomy): domain Bacteria; phylum Bacteroidota; class Bacteroidia; order Flavobacteriales_E; family Vicingaceae. The sequence continues at coordinate 120,539 of CAJQON010000003.1, forward strand.
TCCAAGAGCTCCACCATTACTTCTATAAAGAGTACCATATTGAGATGTAGTGAAAACAATTCCTCCTCCCAATCTAGAAAAAGAACAATCAAATCCATCTCCACCACTTACTTCTGTTGCTCCTAAAGGAGAAACTTCTCCGGTAGCACCATAAGTAAACATTTGGCAGCCATTATCTTGAGCTCCACCAACAAACCATCCGTTAGCCGATGTTGCTACATCAAAGAAAGTAGTTACGTTGTATCCTAAATTTCTCTCTTGCCAAGTGTTTCCACCATCAATAGATCTAAATACACCTCCATCACCACCAATATAAACTGTTCCTGCAGTAGGCCAAACAATAGTATGCTTATCAGCATGAACATAAAAAGGATTAGAAGCAGATTCAAATAAGTTAGCAGCTTTTAACCAAGATCCACCTATTGGGTTAGATGAAGCGTTGTATTGCCATTCAAACAATTGGATTCCACCAACCAATACATGCCCTCTATCTGAAGGATCTACTGCTATACAAGCATCATAACCTCCTTGTCCACCTGTTGGATCACAATCGTTTTGTAAAAATGGATCAAAACAATTCGCTCCTCCAGGAACTATAACTTCCCAGTTTTGACCTTTATCTCTTGAAATTTCAAAACTATTTAATGTACCAGTACCAGTAATTCTTACCAAATAAATCCAGTTAGGATCTGAAGGTGCAATAGCCGACATTACTCTTGAAGAACCAAGTAAAGTTCTAGAAACAAAACTACCAGTATTTCCAGTATTAGAAGTGTATAATTTATTAGCTAAACATACTGTCATAGATCCATCAGAAGCTATATCAATGTCTTGAACTGTACCTTTTTCCTTAATTACAGGTGTAATATCAATTGGATTTGTCCACCCAGTTAAAAGTGTAGGATAATTTCCGCCAACTGGATCTGCATAAATTAAACCATCTCTAGTACCTAAATACAATCTAGTTCCTTTAGCCGCAATTGCATTACAATAACTCCATTGAGATCCAATGCTATTATTAGGAATTGAACCAGTGTTTGTAATTATAGGTAAAACAGCTCCTGTTGCAGGAACATATTCATAAACACCATTACCAATAAAACCAGGAGTACTTCCTTGATTACCAGTAGGGGTTTCAAATGTTGAACCTGTTCCAAAAAATATTCTTCCATCATCAGTTTGAGCAATACACGACACTGCTAAATTTTCGCCTAATACACCTTGATGACCAGCAACTGGAGTCCAATTCTGTGTTCCATCTGTAGAAACGAATAAACCACCAGCAACACTACCAGCATATACAATATTCGGATTATTTCTATCTACTAAAACTGCACGTGTTCTACCACCAACATTATCAGGCCCCATTTGAGTCCAATTAATTCCTAAAGCTGATTTATTGCTTTGCTTTCCTCTAGCAGCAATTTCATTTCGTACCTGACTAACCAAATTAAGGTCTATCTTTCCTGTTGCAGGATCTTCTTTCATAGAATGCATATACTCTGCATAATCTTTTTGACCTGAAGTAGCATTATTTAAGCTAAGTGGTGTGTAAGCAGATTGCTTATCATCCTCTGAAGATAGATTCAAAAGTGTACCGCCTAAAGCCAACCCAAGTGCTAACGATCCAACAATAATAGATTTGATATTCATATTAAAAATTTTATATAATTAGTGTAGTGTTTGAAATGGGTTACAAGATACATATAATTTAAAACATACCAAATAATCCAGATCGAATTTAAGTCTAAATTTAAGAATAATTTCAATTGAGGGAAAACACCATTTAAGAAACGGTTCAATTTGTGTTTTTTTTGTCTTACCTAACTCAACTTACGGTAATAGAAAAATATTAAAATAAGTGTTTTTCTGCATGATAAGAAGACCTAACTAAAGGGCCGCTCTCTACAAATCGGAATCCCATCTCATTTAAACCAACATCTTTGTACTTTTTAAATTGTTCTGGAGTAATAAAGTCAACAACTGGAAGGTGTTTTGGTGTAGGCTGTAAATATTGTCCTAAGGTCAAAATATCACATCCAACTGCTCTTAAGTCAGCCATAGATTCAAATACTTCCTCTTCTGTCTCACCCAAACCGAGCATGATCCCAGATTTAGTTTTCATACCACCTTCTTTTAACCTTCTTAATGCCTCAAGACTTCTATCATACTTTGCCTGAATTCTAACTTGTTTAGTCAACCTCCTTACAGTTTCTAGGTTGTGAGAAACAATTTCTGGAGCAACATCAATAATGCGTTGTAAATTATCCCAATCTCCTTTAAAGTCAGGAATTAATGTTTCCATTGTTGTTGTTGGACTAAGTTTTCTAACTGCATTTACAGTCTCTACCCATATAATAGATCCTCCATCCTTCAAATCATCTCTATCAACAGAAGTAATTACACAATGCTTCACTGTCATCAATTTTACTGAATTAGCTACACGCATTGGCTCTTCCAAATCAGCTGGTAATGGCCTACCTGTTTTTACAGCACAAAACCCACAAGATCGTGTACATATATTCCCTAAAATCATAAAGGTTGCAGTACCAGCTCCCCAGCATTCCCCCATATTTGGGCAATTCCCACTTTCACATATAGTATGAAGCTTATGCTCAGAAACCAATTTCCTAACTTTCGTATATTCTTTACCAGTTGGTAATTTTACTTTTAACCAACTTGGTTTTTTAGCGAACTTTCTTTCTGTTTTTTGATCTTCCAAAATATTACTCTGTTTTTTTTGAGCCAAAGGTAAGCGATACGTAAAAATTAAAAAAATAATTACGGTTTAATTCATTAGTCATAATAGGAACTTTTCTAGCATATAAATCTAATACTGCACCTACTTCAAGTGCATTAATTTTACTTGCAACTGCTGAGGACTCAAAGTTTAATGCCGATTTTAAATAAATTCCTGGATACCATTTTCCATTTAAAAACCCTCTAAAACATGAGGCTTTACCAATAATATCTCCTTGTGTATGGAAATTAGGATTGTATCGTTCAATTTCAGAAGAAATTACACCTTCTTCATCTATATTAATTACTTCTAAATAAACAGGTTTAGCATAAAGAATTGATAATCCAACATTAAAAATAGAGGAAATAGCAATCCCTCTAACACTTTGCTTACTTATAAAGGTTTTGTGCTTACCCAAACCTGCCCTAAGCATTAAAATTGAATTAGATTTACCATAATTATAGCCATTCGAATTATCGAATAATGAGCTAAATGTTTTAATTTCTTTAGGATGTTTTTTACCCAATAATTCAACCTCATATATATTTCGGGTAAATCCTGAAGTATATTTCCCATAACGATACGTAAGCCCCCATCCGGTGGTATGTACTAAAATACCATAAGATTGTTCTTTTTTGTAAATCGTTCTTTTCTCCTCAAAAACGGTGCCTTGAGAAAAACCAAGTTGCGAAACAATAGTGAAAATTAGTATGAGTACAATTTTTTTCATTAATTAACAAAAGTAATAATAAATAAAATGCAATCTTTACAATCTCAATTAAGTCTATTACTTTATGAAAACGTCAAGAATAACATACCAAGGAAACTTAAGAACTGGAGCAATCCATTTGAAATCAGGAAACAATATTATTACTGATGCCCCTACAGATAATCAAGGAAATGGAGAAGCTTTTTCTCCTACTGATTTAGTAGCTACAGCTTTAGGAAGTTGCATGATAACTATTATAGGTATTAAAGCACAAACATCACCTATCAATATTGACGACATTAAGGTAGACATCACTAAAATAATGGGATCTAACCCAAGAGCTATTTCTGAAATAATTGTAGAATTTGACTTTTTAGGGAAATCCTACACGAAAAAAGAGCAGCAGATTATTGAAAACGCAGCAAAAACTTGTCCTGTTGCACTAAGTTTAAACCCAGCAATTAAACAAACAGTTTCTTTTAATTTTTAGAGCTCTTCAATTTCACTTACGGAAATTGACAAGTGAGAAGCATTATAAATACAAACGCCATCCTTTATAAGTAAGAGCTGCGGAGACTGATGCTCAATATTAAATTTCTGAGCAATAGCATTAGAGACATCTCTAAACTGAATTAAATCCAAGTAATAAATTGGGAGATCATTGGTAAATGACCATTTCGAAGATAAACGTGACTTCGCCATACTACTAATAGAACATCGTGTACTATGCTTAAAGATAGCAATACCTTTATCTAATTTAAAAGAAGATTCTATGATTTGCTCTAAATCAGAAATTGATTCAAGCGTAAGCCAATTCAATTATACTGACTTTTCAGTTGATACTGATTCAACTTTACTATAAGCCGGACAAGTTTCGTGACCTTTACAAGAAGAATATAAAATGGCTACTAAAAAAAGAGCTGTTGCTGCAAATACTATTTTTTTCATTCCGGTTTAATTAGTTTTGTGTAATAGAATACGATGGCAAAGATAGCGATAATTCCTTTACCAACAACTAAACTTATTAACATAAATTGTGTTAATACTTAACTGATTTATGTGCCTTTTATTGTGCTAAGATGCTAAATATCAATACAAATACTAATATAAAAGAAGGGTGGAAAAACCTTTTAAAAGATGATTTTGAAAGTCAAAATTTCTTAACCCTACAAGCATTTTTAAAAACTGAAAATAAAGCCGAATTAAAAGGGGAAACAAAAATATTTCCAAAGGAAACCGATATTTTAAATGCCTTTATATTTACTCCACTCAACTCTGTTAAAGTTGTTATTATCGGCCAAGACCCTTACCATTCAAGTGAAAAAAATGACACCACCATTTTACCACATGCTCATGGCCTAAGTTTTTCTGTGCCTCATGAAGCAAAAAAAATTCCACCTTCTTTAAAAAATATTTTTAAAGAAATTAAAGCTGATCTCGGTTACAATATACCAACTCATGGAAATCTCACCAAGTGGACCAAACAAGGAGTTTTACTGCTCAATGCCACACTAACTGTTAGAAAAGGCGAAGCAGGTTCACATCAAAAAAAAGGATGGGAACAATTTACCGATGCTGCCATAAAAAAACTATCTGACAAAAAAACAGGCCTAGTCTTTTTATTATGGGGCAAGTTTGCCCAAAACAAAGAAACTCTTATCGACATTACAAAACATACCGTACTAAAAACAACTCACCCTTCTCCTTTTTCGGCTTATCGTGGTTTTTTAGGTTGCGGTCATTTTTCTACTACCAATAAAATTCTAAAAGCTCAAAATCAAGAAGAAATTGATTGGGAAATCAAATAATTGAATGAACATTACGTAATTTAAAAGTTTGAATTTTAATCAACACATAAGAATATTACTAGTTACCTTACTATTCGGTAACACTTGTTTTGCTCAAAAAATAGAGTTAGCATTTAGCTTTAATGATACCACTCTGCATTCCTCCAAACTACTTGATCACAGCAAAAGCATTGAAATTTCGCAATTAAAAACAGAAATTCAAACTAGCATAAATAAACTAACTGAGCAAGCCTATCTTACCTCAACCGTTGACAGCATTACCATAGACTCAAGTAAAGCACACGTTTATTTAGGCTTAGGAAAACAATACAAATGGGCATCACTTTCTAACAAAAACATAGATGAAGAAATTTTAAGTAAACTGGGTTTTCGAGACAAAATATACTCCAAGCGTCCGTTCAACCCAAATCAATTATCTAACTTTTTTAATAAGGTAATTACCTATTACGAAAACAATGGCTATCCTTTTGCCTCAATAAAATTAGATAGTGTGGTAATTGATGACAACACATTGGCGGCTCAACTTTATGTAGAAAAAAATAAGTTTTATAAAATTGATAGTGTTATCATTAAAGGAGATGCTACTATTTCCGATCAATACATAAAAAACTATATAAAAATAAAAGATGGTGACCCTTACAACGAAGAATTAGTAAAAAAAATTAGCACTAAAATTAAGGAGTTACCATTTGTAACAGAACAACAAAAATGGAAAATTATTTTCTTAAAAAACGAAGCCAAGCTTTACCTTTATTTAAAAAAGAAACAGGCCAGTAGATTTGATGGTATTTTAGGTTTATTGCCTGATGATGAAACTGGCAAACTAAGCTTAACTGGAGATGTTAAATTAAATTTAATTAATTCATTTAGAGCAGGCGAAAAAATTAGTTTAAACTGGCGATCAATTCAAAAAAACACACAAGATTTAAAATTCGATTTAGCCTACCCCTTCCTATTTAACAGTCCATTTGGATTAGACTATAGTTTTAAATTGTATAAAAAAGACACTACATTTATTGATGTAGGAAATAAAATAGGCGCGAGATACCTTTTAAAGGGTAACAATTATTTTAGTGTGTTTTTTCACAACAAAACCTCCAGCCTACTCAACAATAGTGACCTATCAACCTTAACCGTTTTACCTTCGTATGCTGATGTATCGGCAAGATTGTATGGTGTTGGTGTTTACAATGAAAACTTGGATTACACCCTTAATCCAAAAAAAGGTTATTCTATTGATTTTAGTGGTTCTTTGGGAAATAAAGACATTAAACAAAACCCTGAAATAAATAGTGAACTTTATGAAAATGTAAACCTAAAATCTAATATTTATAATGCCGAATTGAACGCTCAATTTTTCTTTTCTTTATCAAATAGAAGTGTAATAAAATTAGGCTCAAAAAATGGATACACTTTTAATGACAACCTCTTTGAAAATGAGCTATACCGAATAGGTGGGTTACTTACTTTAAGAGGTTTTGATGAAGAATCGATTTTTGCATCATTATACTCTATTGAAACAATAGAATACCGCTTAATTTTGGAACAAAACTCTTATTTATTTGCATTTTTTGATGCTGCTTACTATGAAAGTGATACTTACGATTCGTTTGTTGCCGACAGACCATTTGGGTTTGGAGCAGGAATGAGTTTTGAAACTAAAGCTGGAATTTTCTCTATTAGTTACGCTGTGGGAAAACAATTTGACAACCCAATTCTCTTTAGATCGGCAAAAATCCATTTCGGATTCGTGAACTTCTTCTAACAATATGACTCAAATCATAATTAGTGCATTTAGTTTTCATTATCTTTGTTAGATATAATTTGAAAAAATGGAAAATATAATAAACCCTATTTACCTAGACTCCGCTAAGGTTCTTGAACTTAAAAAAGAATTTGAATCGGGCCAACCTTGTAAGCACATTGTACTTCCTAACTTCTTAGATGAAGAATTTGCTTCAACACTTTACGAAAACTTTCCTAAAATGGATTTGCTTAATGTAAAGCGAAAAAGCATGAATGAAAACAAAAATGAAGATTATCATTTTGACCGATTCCACCCCAACTTTACCATTATAAGAGATGCTCTTGCCAACCCTGACTTTATTAAGAACATTGAGACCATTACTAGCCTTAGCGGCTTAGTTACTTCAGATGATGCTTTAGGTGCTGGAGTGCACCAAGGAGCCAACGGGAGTTATGTTGATGTACACATCGACTCTAACTTTAACCCTATGGAAAACTTGTGGCGAAGATTAAATTTATTGATATATTTAAATAAAGAATGGAAGCCTGAATATGGCGGGGATTTAGAATTGTGGGACCAAAAAATGACAAAATGCGAAACCACTGTTCCTTGTGATTGGAATAGAGCGGTTATTTTTCTTACAGATGAAACAACGCCTCACGGTTACAGAAAAATTACAGTTCCTGAAGGAGAAACTAGAAAGTCTTTTTACACTTATTACTCTACTCCACCAGATGAAGGATTTAAATATGTAGATTCGCATTTTAAAGCAAGACCAGATGATGCTTTAGGAAAAAAGGTTGCTACTGGTATTAAGGAACCCTTAAAACTAAATATTAAACGAGTACTTAAAATGTTTGGAATTACCTCACTAGATTTCCAAGATAAAAACAAAAAGAAGTTTTAATGGCAAGAGCTAAAAGAGAAAAAATTTCAAAAGAATCGATGAAAAAAGCGATGCGTGTATTCAGGTTTGTAAAACCTTTTAGAATTACGTTTGCTTTTGGTATGCTAGTACTCATTACTTCAAGTGTGGTAATGATGGCTTTTCCTAAAGTATTGGGAGATTTAATTGATTCAGCCAACTCGGCTGATGGTACTACTGTAAATGAAACAACCATTCTGTTAATCAGCATTTTCTTGGTTATTGCTATCATGTCTTTCTTCAGAATTTTTCTATTTGGAGTGGTTACTCAAAAAGCCTTAGCACTATTAAGAACCGAAACATATAAGCACCTTATCTCTTCTCCAATGAGCTTTTTTTCGAGTAAAAGAGTTGGGGAATTAAGCAGTAGAACAACAACAGACATCGCACTTTTGGAAGAAACATTTTCTACCACTATTGCAGAGATCATCAGACAAGTTATTACTATTCCTGTGGCTTTATTCTTTTTAATATTTATATCGCCAAGGTTAACTGTTTTTATGATTTCTGTTATTCCCGTAGTTGCTTTAATTGGAATTTTCTTTGGGAAGTACATCAAAAAATTATCGAAAAATGCACAAGATGACATTGCCGAATCGAATGGCGTGGTTGATGAAACTTTACACGGAATTGCAAGTGTAAAAGCTTATGCCAATGAGTTTTTTGAAATAGCTCGATACAAAAAGAGCATCGATAGCTCTGTAAACACATCTATAAAAAATGCCAAGTGGAGGGGAACTTTTATTGGTTTAATTATGTTTGCTGCCGGTGCAGCCATTGTTTCTATTATATGGTACGGTCTACATATGGTACAAGTTGGTGAAATTTCCATTGGTGAGTTATTGCAATTTGCAATTTACTCTGCATTGTTAGGCGTTTCTTTTGGAGGTTCTGCAGAATTGTTTGCTAAACTCCAAAAATCGATTGGAGCTACTGAACACTTAATGGATATTTTAGAAGAAAGTACTGAGAATGTTTCATTAGAAAAATCTGAACGAATTTCAATAAATGGAAACATTGCTTTTAACAACATAAAATTTTCTTACCCTTCTCGTAGAGATATACAGGTTATTAAAGATGTATCTTTTAGTGTAGAAGCAGGTAAACAAATTGCTTTTGTAGGACCATCTGGATCAGGCAAAACAACTATTGCAGCTCTATTGTACCGATTCTATAATCCAGAAAGTGGTTCGATAACTATTGATGGAAAAAACATTAACGATTACCAACTTTCTGAAATTAGAAATGAAATGGCAATGGTTCCACAAGAGGTAATGTTATTTGCTGGTAGTATAAAAGAAAACATAGAATACGGGAAACCTGGGGCTACTGAAGAAGAGATTTTTGAAGCAGCTAAACAGGCTAACGCTTTAGAGTTTATAGAAAGCTTTCCAGAAAAGTTTGAAACCTTGGTTGGCGATAGAGGAATACAATTGTCTGGTGGTCAGAAACAAAGGATTGCCATTGCGAGAGCCATCCTAAAGAACCCATCCATTTTAGTGTTAGACGAAGCAACAAGTGCTTTAGATTCTGAAAGTGAAAGATTGGTACAAGAGGCTTTAGATCGTTTAATGAAAGGTAGAACTTCTTTGGTTATTGCACACCGATTATCTACCATTAAAAATGCGGACAACATTATTGTGTTAGACCATGGTAAGATTAAAGAGACTGGAACTCATTCTGAGTTAATCCAATTAGAAAATGGAATTTACAAGAATTTGAGCACACTGCAGCTGACTGCGGTTTAAGTTTAAACTATTGTAAAATTATGACAAGTGAAGAAATCAAATCATTAATTGATGAAGAGCTTAGATCTAATCTTAGTTTCTTTAATTCTCATAGCCTTAATCTCGAAAAATGCCTAATAGATCCTATACAACAGGATTATGTTGACTCATTTGATGAATCAAAAAGACTAAAATATTGGACTGTTTTAATTGAATCTGAAGGTGGTTATAGAATTGCATATGACCCTAAAAATAATTGCTACGGTTTAGGAATAGTTACTGATAAAAACGAATTAATGCACATTGGCAATTATGGAACCTTTATAGAAACCTTAGAAGGAATGTAATTCCTGTATAAGTTGTCATTCTGAAAGTAGTTTTATTGAAACTTTAGTTTCAGTATAAAACAAAATGAAGAATCTATACAAATAGATTCCACACTTCATTTTTCTATCAAATAAATTTGATAGAAAAATATCGTTCTGAATGACAAGAATACTAAACCAAACTAGCTAATTGCTCTTCTAAAACTTTAATTTTAGCTTCAACTTATTTCTTCAGCCAAAAGCCAACAGAAAAAGTAAGCATGTTATTTTTTATATCAGAACCAGCAGCATCAACACTAGTTAAACCATAATTGTACCGCGCAGAAACATGGATTTTCAAGACATCAATACCAAAGCCAAGTACTGCTGACAAATCAGTAGGTTCTAATTGATCTTTTACATCAGAGCCTAAAGACTTTGCTCCAACAAGTAGAGAGTATTGCGCTCCAAGCTGGAAGCTGATAATCTTTGCCATATATATTTTCATAACGACAGGCATATCAATGTAACAAAGGTTAATTCCTTTAGAATGACCTTTCAGTGAAGCTCCTTTTGTTGAAAACAAAACATCAGCTTCAAACCCAAGTTTAACAGGCAGCTTAACCTCCATCATAAAACCTCCATTAAAACCTAGTTTATTATCGGTTCCACTAACATCAGAGCCTCCCAAATTTGAAAGATTAACACCTCCTCCTGCACCAAACTTAAATTGTGCATTGGAAATAAAAGGAGTTGATAATAAAAGGAGTATTAAGGTAATTTTAAGGCATTTCATGGTTATGGTTTTTATTCAAAAATGGGTTAATAAAAGTTAGCTAAACGCCTTCTTCTAATTTTTAGTTTTACTTTTTAAGCAACGCTAAATTACACCTCTATATTATGTTGTTATCATTCTGAATGAAGTTTTATTAAAACTCTAAGTTTCTAGCATAAATCTTCAAGCTCAGTATGACAAAGAAGTAAAATATCGTTCTGAATGACGATTTCGACTTAAACCAAACTAGCTAATTGCTCTTCTAAAACTTTAATTTTAGCTTCTGCATCAGCCTTTTTCTTTTGCTCTACAGCAACAACTTGTTCTGGTGCACCAGCAACAAAACGTTCGTTAGAAAGCTTTTTATTTACAATATTCAATGATCCTTTGGCGTAATCTAAATCTGCTTTAATTTTTTCTACCTCAGCTTCAACATCAACATTCCCTTCCATCGGAATAAAATACTCGTTAGATTTAACTACAAAAGAAAAAGCTCCTTCTTCTTTATCATCCACATAAGTTAAACCAGAAAGGTTAGTCAGTTTTTTAATTATAGTATCTAAAGAATCATTAATGGCTTCATTCTTCTTTACCATTAAAGCAATTTGATCTTTATTGGCAATGTTTTTCGATTTACGTAAAGTTCTAATTTCAGCAATTACATTTAACGAGTAATCAAAGTCTTTTAAAAGCGTTTCGTTTACCTCTCCAGCCTTTGGATATTCCAATAACATAATGGTATCTCCTTCATTTCTGTTTTCCATATTTTGCCATAATTCTTCAGTTACAAAAGGCATAAATGGATGCAATACTTTTAATAGTTTTTCAAAGTAAGCAATGGTCGTTTTTAATGTAGCAGCATCTATAGGTTTTAAATAAGCTGGCTTAACACACTCTAGATAAGACGAACAGAAGTCATTCCAAATTAACTTGTATGTACTCATTAATGAATCAGACAATCTGTATTTAGAAAAGTTATCGTCTATAGAAATTAAGGTTTCACTCAATTTAGAGTCGAACCATTCTATGGCAATTTTTGCACTTTCTGGTTGCTCAATACTTTCATCAATATCCCAACCTTTAACCAATCTAAAGGCATTCCAAATTTTAGTAGAAAACTTACTTCCTTGTTCTAATAAAGATTCGTCAAACAACAAATCGTTACCAGCTGCAGCACAACTCAACATTCCAAAACGAACGCTATCTGCTCCATAAGTATCAATCAATCCTAAAGCATCAGGAGAGTTTCCTAATGATTTACTCATTTTTCTACGTTGTTTATCTCTTACCATTCCAGTAAAATAAACATCATTAAAAGGCTTCTCATCTTTAAACTCATAACCAGCAAAAACCATACGAGCAACCCAGAAGAAAATAATATCCCAACCAGTTACTAAAACATTTGTTGGGTAATAATAATCGATTTCAGTTTTGTCTTCTCCAAATCCATCAAAAACAGAAATTGGCCATAACCATGATGAAAACCATGTATCTAATACATCTTCATCTTGTCTTAAATCTGAAGCTTGTAAATCATTATTTCCAGATTGAACCCTTGCCATTTCCAATGCTTCTTCTTTTGTTTCAGCAATTACATAGTCGTTGGCTTCATTGTAGTAATAAGCAGGAATTTGTTGTCCCCACCACAACTGACGAGAAATTGGCCATTCTCTAATATTATCTAACCAATGTTGGTATGTGTTTTTATATTTTGATGGGTAAAATTTAATGTTATCGTTCATTACATTTTCCAATGCAGGCTTAACAATCTCATCCATTTTAACGTACCATTGCAAAGATAATTTAGGCTCTACAACTGTATCTGGGTTTCTTTCAGAATAACCAACGTTATTCGTTATCTGTTCTTCTTTAATTAAAAGACCTTCTTCTTTTAATAGCTTAGCAACCTTCTTACGAACTACAAAACGATCTTCACCAACAAAAACCTGACCGGCTTCACTTATGGTACCATCATCGTTAAATGTATCTATAATTTCTAAGTTATGGCGTTTTCCAATATCATAATCATTGGTATCATGAGCAGGAGTTACCTTTAACATTCCTGTTCCAAATTCTAAATCAATGTAATCATCTACAATAATTGGTATCTCACGGTTTACCATAGGTACAATTACTTTCTTACCATGTAAGTGTGTGTAACGTTCATCTTTTGGGTGCACACAAATTGCAGCATCGCCCATTATCGTTTCAGGTCGAGTTGTTGCGATTGTAACATATTCGTCAGAATCTGCTAACTTATAGTTGATGTGGTAAAGTTTAGATTGAACATCTTTACGAATAACCTCTTCGTTAGATAAAGTAGTTTGCGCCTTTGGATCCCAGTTTACAATTTTCCAATCTTTATAGATGTAGCCTTTTTTATTAAGCTCCACAAAAGATTTAATTACTGCATCCGATAATTTTGGCTCCATCGTAAACCGAGTTCTATCCCAATCGCAACTTGCACCCAATCTTTTTAATTGTTCTAATATAATTCCTCCATACTTGTCTTTCCATTCAAAAGCATGTTCCAAAAACTTCTCTCTGCCTATATCGTGTTTGCTTATTCCTTGTTCTCTAAGTAGGTTCACCACCTTAGATTCTGTTGCAATAGATGCATGGTCTGTTCCAGGAACCCAACACGCATTTTTACCTTCCATTCTAGCTTTTCTTATCAAAACATCTTGAATGGTATTGTTTAGCATATGTCCCATATGCAATACTCCTGTAACATTTGGCGGAGGAATAACGATAGTATAAGGCTCTCTTTCATCTGGTTTAGAACTAAAAAAATCATTCTTCATCCAGTAGTCGTACCACTTCTTTTCTATGTCTGTTGGGCTATATTTGCTATCAATTTCCATTATTCTTTCTTTAAATAAGCTTGCAAAGATAAGCCATATTAAAGCAAGTTTCAAATACTTACACCAAACATATTCATATTTGTTAAAATCTTGTTATTCTTTAGTTAAGGAGTTGTTAATTAACAAATTAGTAACATCCTCAAAAATATATTTGAATAATTATTAATCAAAAACTCAACTATTATGAAACAACTATTTTTAAGCATTCAACTTATCTTAATCTCTATTATTGGCTTTAGTCAACCAAAAATGGAGACTTTAATTGCTCCTGTTATTGCATTTGAATCAGAAACTATTGATTATGGTATTATAGAACAAGGATCTGATGGCGAAAGAATTTTTACGTTTACCAACACAAGCATGGTTCCTTTAATTATTTCTCAAGCAAAAAAAACATGTGGATGCACTGTACCATCATGGCCAAAAGAGCCAATTAAGCCAGGTGAAAGTTCAAGTATTAAGGTGAAATACGACACCAATAGATTGGGCGCTTTTGCCAAAACAGTTATCATTTTTTCTAATGCCGAACGTAAAACTATAGACTTACATATTAAAGGTAAAATTGTAGCCAAATCAACCGTACCTAGCAAACCTAAGCAACAAGTTCCTGTAGCAAATTAAGTTGGCACAGTTTTGGAAGTGAATTTATAAGAATGGCTTTTTTAAATTGTTTGTTAAAGAAGTGTTAACATAAAAAAAGAACTCCAAACTATAACTATATTTGTAGTGTTAGAATAAATTAAAAATTAGAAATCATGAAAAAATTATTATTTGCATTTGGACTCATCGCATTTTTAGGTGCTGGAGTTAGTGCACAAGGAACTACAGCTCCTGCTGATGCTAAAGTTGTAAACCCTAACGCTCCTACAATGACTTTCGAATCAGAAATAGTTGATTACGGAACAATTGACCAAGGTGCTGACGGAGTAAGAGAATTTAAATTTACAAATAATGGGAAAGAGCCATTGTTAATTTCTAATGCTAGAGGTAGCTGTGGTTGTACTGTACCTACTTGGCCAAAAGAGCCAATTAAGCCGGGTGAAAGCTCTGTGATAAAGGTAAAATATGACACCAAAAGATTAGGTGCCATTAACAAGTCAGTTACCATTACTTCTAATGCTGCTACACCAACTAAAGTTGTTAGAATTAAAGGTAAAATTATTGCACCTCAAACTTCTCCAGTAAAAGAAACTGCGGGTGCACCAATAGAAAATTAATATTCAATTTAGGTTATTGATATTAATGAAAAGTTTACTTTTCAGATTAAGTATAAGCTTGCTACTTTCATCAGTAGCAAGCTTTTCTTTTGCTCAAAATGCTAATGAAATTAAATTTGAAAAAAGCACCCAAAAATTTACCAAAGTAAATGAAGGTGAAAAAATAAAGCTAACCTACTATTTTACATATTCAAGCGGCTACAACTATATTCCTTTAACAATTATTCCTCCTATAGTAGACTGTTCTTGTACAGAAGTTATACTTCCTAAAAACCCAATTGTTCCAGGTATTAGATATCGTATCGATATTAATTTTGATACAAAAGACAAAATAGGCTATCAAGAACGAAAGGTTACCCTTCAATTTGTTTCCGATGGTATGGACTCCAATAGTATAGACAAGGTGTTAACCTTTAAAGGAATGGTAAAAGCATCTCAGTCAACTAAGGATGCCTATAAACAAAGCAAAAAGTAGTTTTTATTTAGGTACAGTTTTCCCAACTCCAAGAAAAGATATCTTATAAGAATAATCGGGTAAATTACCTGTTGGAAATTTAGGTTTTAACACTCCTCTTCTATTTGTATTTAGAGCTTCTGTATTAATCAACTCACTCGTTTCAGTTGAATAAAACGAAATAGTGTACCATCTTTTTTTACCAAATAAACCTCCAGATTTAAGTCCTTTTAATTTAAACTTTTCTCCCGTAATATCTTGAACGCCCTTGTCATCAGAGTATGCATCTTTATTTTTTGAAAAATCTGTTAGATTGCCCTCTTTTTTATCGCCAATAACATACCCATCTTTTAATTTATGTGGTATTTCAAATTTACCTTCACTTATCAATTCGTTCAAACAATCTGAGTGAATGTTTCTCCAATAGTGTGAAGCATTGTGAACCCAACCTAACATTTCAGTTTCTTTTTTATTTTTTAAGCTATAGCTTGCTAGTGTGGATTTGTTCATGGACATCTTGTTTCTCCATCTTTGTGGTTCATACAATTCTTCTTCTAATTTTTCTCCTTTAAAAAAGTTAGCTATCGCTTGGAAATCTTTATAATACTCAAAATCATGAAGCCCTCTATCCCACCACCACGACATACCTGTTCCAGCAGTCCCCATAAAAGAGGTTGACCAAATGGAGTTATGGAATTCGGATTTATTACACTTGTAAATGGGTAAATAATCACTATTACCTCCTGCGTTAACGCCCATTTCTTCTACAAAAACTGGCTTCTTCCAAATATCAAATAATTTTACTGCTTTATCGTATCTTCTTTTAAAATTCACGTCCTTTTCTTGCCCATATTTATGAAACCCAATAGCATCTGAATTAGCAAACAAGCCTTTACTATTTTTTTTATATTCATAATCTGGTGTGGTAGCATAAGTATTAATAAACAACTGACTGCAATTTAACTCTTGTTTAATGTATTCTTTTTGCTTGAGGTACCATTCTGTGAAAAACTCTATTGTTTGTTGTTCGTTATAGTCAGTTTCTTGTTGCATTTCCTTAATCCAATTGTCAATTTCTTGGTATTCGTAAAAAGCAAAACTTGAGTTATAACCCCATCTCGAAAAAATATAACGCAATGCATTTTTTTGCCATTTTAGCACTTCAGTATTGCTAAAATATCCTTTTCTATCTATTAAGTTAAACCCTATTTTATATGGATTATTACTCCATCTAGCTACTTCCCAACTCTCTCCTTTATAAACTTCAGTATGATGTCTAAACAATATAAAATATAAATTTAATGTTCTAGCATGTTCCACCAATTGATCAAATTCCCACATGTGAGGAAGTTTTGTTGTATAATTATAATGACTGTTCCAATCGGGCAAACCATTTTGAGCACCCAATTCTAACCTAAAAAAATTACCTCCATTTTCTGCCAATTCTGTGAGCCAAGTTTTATGTTGCTCAGCTTTATTTGGTGTTAATTTATAATAAGCCGAATGTGCAATATTCTCTCCCACTGTAAAAAAAGTTTCATTCGTTTCACTCAAATAAAAATAACGGTCCGCTTCATTTTTTTTATAATTTCGTTTAATCACTCCTTTACTATCAGAGTCTACACAGGTAAATTCAGCACCAATTGAAGCCCACTCTGTTCCTTTAAGATATATTTTCATGGTGAATTTCCACTTACCGATTTCATCTGGAGAAAATCGAATTCTCCAATTATGAGCTGTAGTCTTTGGCACCCATGTGTTGCCAGATCTAATAAAGTCTTGATAGTAAAACCCATAGACATTTTTTTCATTATTAGTGGGCGATACAAAGTTTACTTCTATACTTAAATCTTCGGGATTATATGGATTCAAGCCTCTTTTCTGGTCTTTAATAAATTGATTAATTTGATTATCTAATTCACTATTCAATTTAATTCCAAGTTCCAATTTATCGAATTTACCAACTTCTTTAACGTTGACAACAGGATATAGCCATGACAACTTAAATTGAGGTTTGGATATATTTATTTGAGCGAATAAATTTAGCGATCCAGTAAACAATAATAAAACTACAATTAGCTCTTTAATTCTTAGGACAGAGTACAAGTTCATGATCTAAAATATTTGATATAAATGGCAATAACAAAACTTCTTTATTAATTTTACCGTAGTCATAAAATTATATAAAATGCCGGAACTATCAAACAGAGGAAATACAATGCCAGAATCACCAATTCGTAAATTGGTGCCTTATGCAGAAGAAGCGAAAAGGAAAGGAAGAACAGTTTACCATTTAAACATTGGTCAACCAGACATTAAAACTCCTGAAGTTGCCATTGAAGCGATTAAGAATATTGATTTAAAGGTAATTGAATACAGTCATTCTGCAGGAATAGAATCTTATAGAAGAGGTTTAGCTGACTACTATAATAAGTTTGGATTGAATATTTCTTTTGAAAACATTTTGGTTACAACTGGAGGTTCTGAAGCACTTTTATTTGCTTTTAATTCTTGTTTAAATGAAGGGGATGAAGTAATTATTCCTGAACCTTTTTATGCCAATTATAATGGTTTTGCTACCACTGCTGGTGTAAATGTTGTTCCTGTAACGGCCAATATAAATGATGGTTTTGCTTTACCCTCTATTGCTGATTTTGAAAAATTAATAACACCAAAAACCAAGGCTATATTAATCTGTAACCCTGGAAACCCAACTGGTTATTTATATTCTAAAGAAGAGTTAGAAAGTTTAGCTGCTATGGTAAAAAAACATAATCTCTATTTAATTGCTGATGAGGTTTATAGAGAATTTTGTTATGATGGCAAAACACATTATTCGGTATTTAATTTGAAAGGCATTGATGACAATACGATTGTAATTGATTCTGTTTCTAAACGATATAGCATGTGTGGTGCCAGAATTGGAGCTTTTATTTGCAAAAACGAGGCTGTAATTGCTACTGCACTCAAATATGCTCAGGCCAGATTGAGCCCTCCTACACTTGGACAAATAGCAGGTGAAGCTGCATTGAAAACGGAACAAAATTATTTTGATGAAGTAATTAGTGAATATGTAGACCGTAGAGACATTTTAATTAATGGGTTGAATAAAATTGACGGAGTTAAATGTCCAAACCCTGGAGGAGCATTTTATGCCATTGCTGAACTTCCCGTTAAAAATGCTGAAGCTTTTTGCCAATGGTTATTAGAGGAATTTGAATACAACAACCAAACAATAATGATTGCTCCAGCAGCTGGCTTTTACGCTACCAAAGGATTAGGAGAACGAGAAGTGAGAATAGCGTATGTTTTAAATAAAGAATCTCTTAAAAATGCGATAGAATGTTTAGATCAAGCTTTAAAAGTATATCCTGAAAAATACTAATTCAAACACATCAATAATTTTAATAAAACAGCGCAATACACCGCTTCGTTTAATTTGGAATTATTGGCACTAATGTTGTATATTCGAATTTAATTATAAATTAAAAACCAAAAAAAAATGAAAAAAGTAATATTAGCATTAGTAATTGCAGGATTTGGAATTGCAGAAGTAACTGCACAAACAAAGTATAAAGTAGTAACTGTAGTAGAATCTATTGTACCAATGGGACTAGGTAGATCTAGAATTATTGAAGCAACTACTGATATGGACTATGGTCAGTACACAACTGCAAGAACTGGTGGAAAAGATAGTGACCAAGGAAAAGTAAAAAGAGGTGATGCTAAAATTGACGCATTAAATGAAACAAAGCTATTGAACTTTTATAGTGGTGTTGGGTTAAATTTCCAAAACATTGCTTCTAATGATGCTTTAATTACTTCTATGTTAAACAAAATGAGTGTTGACGGATGGGAGTTAATGTCTGTTGCTGCAGGTGTAGAAAGTAAAGGATCTAAAGATGATAAAGCAGGTATCTTTATTACAAGATTCTTATTTAAAAAATAAGCACTAGTTAAAATATTGATAAAAAAGCCCCGAAATTTCGGGGTTTTTTTATGCTTATTATTTCCATTTTAACAGTATAGACTTATTAACAAAAATACATAAATAGTTAATAACTTTGTTAATAAGCTATTTCTAGGGACTTAAAAAGCGATTTGCTGTTCATCTATTTTTGTACAAACCAATAAGAAAGAATGCATGTTTGCGATTTTTGGTAAAAAGAAAATAAAAGAGAATGTTGTAGCCAACATTTTTGTTAACTCTATAATAGAAACCATTGACAATGGATTCCCTGTTATTGCTGGGATTATTGACGATTCTCCTGAGTTTGTTTCTTGCCCAAATGTATCTCAACAAAATTCAGATCGTTTTACCTTAATCGTTATAGCAACTAATCTTTCTTTTATACCTCAACACCTTCATAACTCTAAAGATGAGCGTGTATCAAACCTAATTATTACAAAGCTGAGCAGGGTTTTTGATGTTGATCAGGAGCGTTTAGAAAAAGTAATCAAAGAATATACTTGCTATCTAAACAAAGTAAATCATCCCTCAAAAAACATGATATATGCCATGTCTAAAGCAATTGTAGGCAAATACAAGCTGAACGATTTTCAGGATGAGTACTTTAAGAACATGAAAAGTCCAAACCCAATGCTATTAAAAAGGTTAGACGAATCCATGGAAAACTTTCTTTGGAACTGGGATACTTTTAATCAGAAGTATCAGATTGTTTAAACTCTCTCTGCATTTTAACTAAGTAAAACATATTTATTATAATAATTGCCGCATTGGTAATGATAATTGGAATAGAGAAATTTAACAATACTCCATAAAACAAAAATATGGAACACCCAATAGTATTGACAATCCTAAGCCTTTTAACATCCTTTAATAAGAAGGAACACAAAACAGCTATTGAGGCTGCATAGCCTACTACTTCAGTAAACGAAAAATCCATTTAGTTTAAATTAAATTGCTTTTCTGCCATTTCGCAAATGGAATCTCCAATAGATAAACAAGCTGTTGCTGCAGGAGAAGGAGCATTTAAAACATGAATACTCTTGCCTTTAAACTCTATTCTAAAATCGTCTCTAGTATCTCCATCTTCCCCTAAAAGCATAGCTCTTACACCAGCTCTTCCAGGCTTAATATCATCCATGGTTAAACTAGGAATCATTCGTTGCAATGTTTCTAAAAACAATTTTTTAGAAAAAGCTCTTCGGTACTCGTTATAGGCAAAGCCAAAATTATTTAAGAGCAATTTCCAGGTTCCCTTATAAGAAAGTGCATCTGCCGTATCCTTTAAACTAAAATCTGTTTTGCCATAGCCTTCTCTTTTAAAAGTAAATACTGCATTTGGACCACACTCTATATCACCATTTACCATACGTGTAAAGTGCACCCCCAAAAATGGAAATGCAGGATTAGGAACAGGGTAAATTAAATTTTTGACCTTATGCTTGGCCTGATCGGTTAAATCGTAATAATCGCCTCTAAACCCAACTACTTTTTCTTTCAACTTTACATCATCTTTCCGAGCAAGTCTATCAGCCTGAAGTCCTCCACAAAAAATCATGTATTTGGTTAAGTATTTATTTTTGGGGGTAATTACTTCTGTATTTTTTTCGCCATGAACATAATCTAACACCTCTTCTCCAAGTACTATTGTACTTTTAGACTGTTTGGCCTTAACCAACTCACATAGTTTTTCTGTAGTTCCTCTAAAATCGATAATACCTGTGCAAGGCACCCAAATTCCTCCAATACTTTTAACAAAAGGCTCTATATCTTTTACTTGGTTTCCGTCAATTTTTTCAATTCCCTCCGTATTATTAGCCAATCCATTTTCAAAAATCTTGTCCATAAAAGGCAATTCATCTTGACTAACAGCTGCTACTACTTTCCCACAAACATCGTGTTGAATACCATGCTTTTTTGCAAATTCAACAATTTGCTTTCTACCATCTACACAGTTTTTAGCCTTAGCTGAACCTGGCTTGTAATATAATCCTGAATGAATTACTCCTGAATTATGACCTGTTTGATGATCGGCTAATTTGTTTTCTTTTTCAATTAAAAGAACAGTGAGGTCAGGAAATTTAAGCTGAATTTTATAAGCAGTAGCTGCTCCTACAATCCCTCCTCCTACTATAGTTATATCGTAAACTTTACTATTTTCCAAAGCAATTAATTTTGAAGCAAAAGTAAAATAAAAATGCGGATTTCACGCATTTAGTGAACTCAGTTATTCCCTGCTAAGGCAGCTGTTTTAGGAACTCTTAACAGGAGTAAGAAACCAACTACAAAAAAGACAATTAGCATTAATACCGATTCTCTGATACTAAACATTCCTTCTATTAACCCGAACCCAAAAGTACCGATAACAATTCCGAGCTTCTCTAGTACATCGTAAAAACTAAAAAAAGAAGCATGGTCTTCTGTTTCTGGTAACAGTTTAGAGTAAGTTGACCGAGAGAGCGATTGAATTCCTCCCATTACAAATCCAATAACGACTGCAATAATGTAAAATTGAGTTGGTGTATAAACAAATTGATAAGCTCCTATACAAATTAATACCCAAACAAAAACAATACTTGATAGGGCTTTTATGTTGCCTATTTTTTTTGATAAAAAGGCAGTAAAGTAAGCTCCAGCTACAGCAATAAATTGTATTAATAATATACTCACTATTAAGCCAGTATCTTTTTCCTCTGGAGAATTCCATAAAATTTCTTTGGTTCCAAAAAAAACAGCCATTAACATTATGGTTTGTACGCCCATGCTATAAACAAAAAAAGATGCCAAATAACGCTTTAACGCTTTATTTCCTGAAAACTGTTGCCAAACCTTTTTAAGTTCTTTAAATCCTTTTGTAAATCGATTTCCTTCTGGCTTATGGTTGTAAATATTACTAGGCAATCCATTAAATGTAATTTGACCAAATCCAATCCACCAAATACCTGTTAAAACAAATGACCACTTTGCAGCATCTGGAATTATTTTTCCCATTATGAGTATTAAACAAATTATTAGTAATAATGAAGCTCCGATGTAACCTCTCGAAAATCCTTTAGCACTCACTTTATCATGCAAATCTACCGTAGCAATTTCGGGCAAATAGGCGTTATAAAAAACCAAACTACCCGAAAAACCAATGCTTCCTAATAATACCGATAGCATTCCCCAACCAATGTAATTAATGTCGAAGAAGAAAAAAGTCATACAAGAAATTGCTCCTAAATAACAGAAGAATTTCATATAACTTTTCTTACTCCCAGAATAATCCGCAATACCAGACAGCAATGGAGATAAGACAGCCACTATAATATATGACAATGAAATTACATAAGAATACAATTCTGTGTTGACAAAAGTGTGACCCAAAAAGTCGATTGTTTTGATGACTTTTCCGTTTTCTACAACTTCTGTAAAGTTCTGTGCTTCATAAAATATTGGGAAAATAGCTGATGTAATTACCAAAGGATAAACTGAATTTGCCCAATCGTACATTGTCCACGCAGCAATTGTTTTTTTATCGTTTTTTTTAAAACTCATCCAATCAATTCTTACACGATTTACAATACATACTCTTCACATCAACGTCTTTAAGCAATTGGAAACTCATGTTTGGAAAACCAAAAAGCTTACAAAACCTCTGATTATTCATTTCCTTAGCTTTTCTCATAAACTGCACATATTGTGCCTGAGGAACGAGCTTTTTGTTATAAATTGCTACGGTTAGAAAAGTAAAAAGAAACTCCTCATCAATGTTTTCTTTTTCTGCAAAAGGCTTCATAATTTCTATGGCCCAATCTAACCTTAATTGAAACATAAAGTAATTGGATATTTTATACGTTTGATTTCGGTCTAATTTAGATGAAAGCAGTATTTTTTGCACTGCAACCAATGCTTTCTCTCTCTCTCTAAACAATTTATTGTCGTAATAATAATCGGCAGCAATTAAATTATAGTTAAGTATTAATCGATTAATCTGCCAATTTTCAACATTAGAATTGGTAAGTAAGGCTTTAATGTCTCTTAATAAAATTTTTGGATCTGGTTCTCTACTATATTTTTCTGACCACAACAATAGCCTTAACACAATAGAATTGTATTGTAGATAACTATTTGATGGATCTATTCTTAAAAAGGTAAGAACATCTCTACTCAATTGTTTATGTAAACTATCACGATTTAAAGTTGTAGATGTAAACCATTTAAATGCAAGTTGATTAACCAATAGACTTATACTCTCTTTTAAATGCGGGATTTTTGTATTGAGAATTATGTCCTTATCTAATTTACCATTCTTTATATTGCTAAGTATTACCGACTGATAAACTTTAGCTTTATCAAACTTTTTATCCTTTAACGCCTCTTTATATCGTTTTGGTAAGACTTTAATTAAAGCATCATCCATAAATATTTTTTCAACGGTAAGCAGCACCTTTGCCATTCTTTGATCTTCTAAGTATGGTTCAAGGTTATAATCTAAGCTATCTGAATTAATAATAGATCTTAACTGCTCTTTGGTAAATTTTCGCAATTCGGCTTCATAAGGCGAACCTTTAATTGATTCATAAAAGCCTTCCCAGTTTTCTTTGGTAGTAATTTTAGTTTCTACTTCCTGAATTTTGTATTGTTTAATTGCACTTAAAATACTATTGGCCCTTTTTTGTTGAATAATTTTATTTCCTTCAACATTTCCCTCAATAGATGAATAAGCAATTACCTCTATGCTTTTTAAGTCGTAGCGATTTAAACTAATTGAATCAAGAAAAGGCTTTATATCTTCTGAACTATAAACCGACTTGTTTCTTTCAAATGGAATGGTAAAACTCAATTGGTTTAAAACAGAATCTGCAGCATTACTCACCGAAAGTGTATCCATTAAAAAACTTAAATCGAGGGATCTTAAATTTTCGCCACCCAAACTGTTATAAATTACGGTTTGACACAAACAATTATCTTGGATCAATAAGAGGTTAAATTCAACATTATTAGTATCTAAATATGCTGGAATAAGTCCAAAAGAAATTTCTAATTCATTCGATTCTTTTAACTCGTTTTTACTAAAAAGAGATGATTTAGTTATGGGTTCCATCATAATTCCTTTATGAATTTCTGAAGGGTAAAATTTATTACCTACACCACATTCAAATTGATTTCTTGAAACAATGTCTAATGCAATTCCATCACCCGACATATCCATTACTTGCTTAAATACTGCCAAATCGTTAAAATAAAAATAAATTTCTCCATTCTTAAAATAGATATTATCTGACATCATCTTAGGTAAATAACCGTATTTGGCTTCGTATTGAGCACATTTACTTTTATTGTAAACTTCTATCCCGTAATTGTTTTTTTCAGGTTTAACTCCTTCAGGTAATAAAAAAGGTTCTGAAGCATAAAGCTGAGTAGCTATAATCATTTTCTTTTTTAAGTCCATAGCAAAACCAGCGCCTACTTTGGTATAGTTAGAATTTATTAAAAGCTCTTTTCCTCCTCTAGCCTTAATCCACTGTTGCGTAATGTAATCAGCAATTTCTTGGTAAGATTTAATTTCTTTAGTGGTTCGTTGTCCTGGCACCCTAACTTTTGCTCCCACAATAACAGATTGGCAATTTTCTCCAACGTCTCCATTCATTCCGTCATAAAAAATAACACGATCAAAAGGAGTTGCTTTCTTTTTGATTGTTTGTGCATGAGAAACTCTTCCTGTTTTTAGGCAATAGTCCGATTGGTCTTTAGCTGGTGCAATTAATAAATCATCGTGCTCTAATAACTTAGCTCCATTGTCAGCTCTATATTGATTTATGTTTTTTTCAATGAGCTCACTAAGCAGGTCTGCAGAAAATTTCTTTAATTCAATCGCATCATTCGGTTGCTGAGCAACCAAGCTAAAAGAAAAGAAAAAAAGTAATATACTAAGGCTTTGCTTCATTAAAATTATTTTAATACTTAAAGATAATAAAATGGTTTAAAGCAACTACGATACCACAAAGTAAATATAGATGCAATAGGCTAAGAATAAGAAGAGTCCTCTATAGCGATTTACCTTGTATCCTATTAACATTAATGGTAACAGGAGTAAAGAAATACCCAACACCCAATAAATATCGTTGGTAATAACTTGAGCAGATACAGGAATCTCTTTCACTAAGGCAGTAATTCCTAATACGCCTAAAATATTAAATATATTTGAGCCAATTAAATTTCCAACTGAAATATCTGTTTCTTTTTTTAAAGCTGCCATAACAGAAGTAATTAGCTCGGGCACACTTGTTCCAAAAGCTACAATTGTAACAGCAATAATGTGTTCACTTACTCCAAAGTTTGTAGCAATAGTAATAGCACCATCCAACAACCAATTGGCACCAAAAGCTAAACCAACAGATCCAACTAGTATTAGCAGAATGTTTCTTATTACTTTAGAGTTTTTTGCCTTTTCAACATCAACATCTAAATCAACTTCTTCAGTCTCATTCTTTGTGGCACTTTTAAACATGTAATAGTTAAACGCAATAAGTCCTATAACAAAAATAAGTCCCTCATACCATTCAATGTTTGCATTTAAGATAAAGAGAAAAAACAAAGTAGTGGCTCCCATCATAATAGGCCAATCTACTTTTACTGTTGATTTTTTTACTGTTATGGGCAAAATCATTGCTGTAATCCCTAAAACCAATGCAATGTTAGCCACATTAGACCCTACTATGTTTCCAATAGATAATTCGGGATGACCTTCTAATGCTGCTTTTAAGCTTACCAATAATTCAGGAGCTGAAGTTCCAAACGAAACGATAGTCATTCCAATGACCAAGGTAGGAATGTTAAATTTTAACGCTATTCCAACTGCTCCGCGAACCAAGAATTCTCCAGAAACAATAAGTGTAATTAAGCCAAGTATTAGTAGTACATATTCCATCTATTTCTCTTCGGCACTTTCTTTTGCTGGAGTAGCATAAGGGTTTTCTCTTTGAACGGTATTGGGGTTTTGAACGGGCTTAATTTCAACTGGAGAAGGTTTAACTGCCTCCTCTTTTGGAACTTCTTCTTTTGGATTTATTTTTTCTTTAACATAATTTTTCGCTTGCTTTTCTACGTCCACAAAATCCTTGGCATTGTTCATCTCTCTTGCGCCTTCTTTAATTTCTTGCTGAATGTCGTTGGTAGCATTTTTAATCTCTCTCATTCCTTTTCCTAAACCTCTAGCGAGTTCTGGAATTTTTTTAGATCCAAACAACATGATTATGATGAGAACGACAAAAATCAATTCCCCTCCGCCTGGCATTCCAAATAATAAGATATAATTCATAACACGTTGTTTTCTGAAACAAAGGTAACAAAAAAGCCTTTCTGAAAAATTCAGAAAGGCTTTATATAATTAAGGTTTTATCGACCTATTTTTTTTTGTCTGTTTTACCAGCAAAATCATACATTACTGGAGAAGCAATACATAATGATGAGTAAGTTCCTACAATAACACCAATTAATAAAGCAAAAGAGAATCCTCTAATTACTTCTCCTCCAAAAAAGAAGATCATGGCCAATACAAATATGGTAGATAATGAGGTATTAATTGTTCTACTCAATGTACTATTCAATGCATTGTTGATTACCTCACCAACTTCTTGTTTCTTGTAAGACCCTAAGTATTCTCTAATTCTATCGAATACAACCACAGTATCATTTATTGAGTATCCAACAACAGTAAGTATAGCTGCAATAAATGCTTGGTCAATTTCTAAAGAGAATGGTAATACTCCGTATAGTAATGAGAATAAAGAAAGTACTACTAATACATCATGAAACAATGCGATTAATGCACCCATTCCAAATTGCCATTTCTTAAATCTAAATACGATATAGATAAAGATGATGATTAACGAAATGATGATAGATAAGAATGAAGCAGACTTAATATCATCAGCAATTGTTGGCCCAACTTTTTGAGAGCTCATAATTTCATACTCTCCACCTAATTGAACCAAACCTTCGTTCAATGCAGTTTCAACATCATTGTCAGCACTTTCTTCATTGCTTTCAATCATGTAAGAAGTTACAATTTTTACTTGATTACCATCTCCAAAAGTTTTAACCACTGGAGAACTTTCAAATGGACCAGCTAATACAGCTGTTACTTTTTCTGGAGAAGTTGCTTTATCAAATCTTACCGTATAAGATCTACCACCGTTAAAATCAACTCCATACTGCAATCCTTTAGTTGCTAAAGAACCAATACCAGCGATAATAATAAGTGCTGACAAAATGTAAAATTTCTTTCTGTTTTTTAAGAAACTGAAGTTTACTTTTTTAAATGCTCCTTCTGTTAATTTAGTAGAGAAAGACAATGTTTTGTTTTTCGCTAATCCTGATTCAAAAATTATTCTTGTAATAAATATTGCTGTAAACAATGAAGTTCCAATACCTACTACTAATGTCTTAGCAAATCCTTCTACAGGACCAGTACCAAAAATCCAAAGTACAATACCTGTTAATAAGGTAGTAACGTTGGCATCAATAATTGACGAGTAAGCAAATTTATAACCATCAGCTACTGCTAATCTAATTCCTTTACCTGCTGAAATCTCTTCTCTAATACGCTCAAAAATAAGTACGTTAGCATCAACCGACATACCAATTGTTAAGATAATACCTGCAATACCAGGTAATGTTAATGCAATCATTGAAGGCACAGAAGCTAATATTCCAAAAATGAAGAACATGTTAGCTAACAATGCAATTACCGAAGCAACACCAGCTTTAGAATAGTAAAAAATCATGTAAGCCAATACAATTAATAAAGCAATAACAAATGAGTTTAATCCTTTGCTAATTGATTCTTGACCCAATGTTGGTCCTACAACTGCTTCTTCAATAATTCTTGCTGGAGCAGGCAATTTACCCGCTTTAAGAATGTTGGCAATTAATTTTGCTTCTTCAATTTCAAAATCTCCAGAGATGCTTGATTGACCTCCTGAAATTTCTCCGTTTACTGTTGGGAAACTGTAAACCAAGTCATCTAGTGCAATCGCAATTGATTCACCAATATGACCTCCAGTTAATACTCTCCACTTGTTTGCTCCTTCACCATTCATCGTCATTGAAATTTCTGGGCTACCAGAAAATTGATCAAATTGTTGAGATGCTGCAACAATCACATCACCTTCAAGAGCTGCTTTACCGTCTCTGCTATCAATTTTAATAGCAATTAACTGTAAAAATTTACCTGCTTCATCGTAAGGCTTCACTGTCCATAAAAACTTTAGTTTCGGGTGAATTAATGATTGAATTTCTTTTCGAGCTAAAAGGCTGTTTACTTTTCCAGTATCTTTAATTGCAACCATTCCTACTACAGGACCTGTTCCATACTCATATTGTTGAGTTGTTGGGTTTTGGAAAATAGCTGGACGCATCACAGCAAATAAAGGATGTTCTTTTGCGTAATCGGCAAAACTCTGATCTGCATTTGTTGTATCTGTAGAATTAGAATCACCTGATCCACCATTCACATCATCCAATAAACTTGATACTTCTTCTGTTATTTTTGATGTATCAACAACTTCTTCAGCTAATTCATTATTCTCCTCTACTGCTTCTTCACCTTCTACTTTTGTTGTATCAGTGGCAGTACTACTGTTGTTTAATTTCCCTAACTTAATGTCAATTTGCTCTAACATTGGGTAAACTTCTTTGTTATCCCAAGTTAACCAGAACTCTAATTTTGCAGTTCCTTGTAATAATTGACGAACTCTCTTCTTGTTTTTTACACCAGGCAATTCAACTAAAATTCTATCAGAACCAGTTAAACGTTGAATACTTGGTTGAGCAGATCCAAACAAACCAATTCTTGTACGGATAACATTAAAAGAACGCTCAATTGCATCGTTTGCTTCAGCACCAACAAATTCAAGAATCTTTTCATTGTCATCGTTTAATGAAATTTGATCTTTATTGTCTAAGCTATAAAAGATTGAAGCTAAACTTCCATTTGGATTTTCAGCAGCATATGCTTCCCCAAATAAAGTAATAAAATCTTGACTTGTTTCTTGTTGTTTCAACTTAGCATCAGCAATTGCTTTAACAAAAGCTGGTTCGTTTCTAGCTTTTACATTCGCTAGTGCCTTAACCACTTCTTCTACTTGAACCTCCAAGGTAACGTTCATTCCACCCTTCAAATCCAAACCAAGGTTTAGCATTTTTGTTCTTAACTCACCATAAGTGTAGTCAATTACTGGATAAACAATTTCCGAAGCCATAGAATCCAAGTAAGCGTATTCTATAGAATCTAATTTATTAAATTCTGATTCAGGATTAGCTTTCTTGTAATTTTCAACATAGTCCACTGCAAATTCCTTTGCATCGCTCTCAACACCGGTCGCAACCCATGTTAATGACAGTGAAAAAATACACCCTAAGGCAAAAAGTATCGTAAATCCTGTTATAAGTCCTTTATTTTGCATCTTTTAAATATTATTCTTCATTTTTTTATAAGCCTGCAAATATAGAATTTCAAATACTATTTAACAATAGAAAACACAATAACTTTCATTCCTTCGTTGTATAAGGTAAAAGCAGTACTTTTACAAGCAACCATTAATAACTAATTATCGTCAATATTTAGATGAAACTATCCTTCAAAATATACACAACAATTTTCCTGATATCACTTATAAACACTGATTGTTTAGCTCAAATAAATTTTACTCGAAATAGCAACTTAGTCATTTTAAACCTTGCTGGAGACACTTTAAAAAATCCATGGGCTGGCGGATTTAATTCAGTGCAGTTTTCTGAAGTCGACCTAGATTTAGATGGCATTAAAGATCTTTTTGTTTTTGACCGAACAGGTAATCGTATTTCTACCTTTATTAATGCAGGTACATCCAACAAAGTAACTTATACATACAATCCAGAATTCATTCAGCATTTCCCAGAGGTACACGACTGGGTTTTATTAAGGGATTATAATTGTGATGGGAAGATGGATATTTTCACCTATTCATCCGGAGGAATGGCTGCCTATAAAAACACATCTTCCTCTCAACTTGAGTTTACGCTCGATACCGCCCTTATTTATTCAGATTTCAACCCTGATGGCGCTCCCAACTTTGTCAATCTTTACATTAGTTCTGCCGATATACCTGCAATTGACGACATAGACAATGATGGAGATTTAGATATTTTGACTTTTAGCATTACCGGCTCTTACATTGAATACCACAAAAACTTGTCGATGGAAAAAAATGGCGATTGCAGTCAGTTAGATTTTCAATTAAACAATAAATGTTGGGGATTTATTAAAGAAAATGCTTCTGGAAATAGTGTTACTTTATATGACACTTGCTCATTTAACGTAAATTCTCCAGAACGAATTAGTGGAGGGAATAAACATGCTGGATCTATGCTTTTTACGCTTGATGTAGACGCTAACAACTCTAAAGATTTAGTACTGAGCGATGTATCTTTTAATAATTTTACGCTATTGGTTAATCAAGATGTTACACCAAACCTCACAGCATCTTCTATGGTTTCTCAGGATTCTTTATTTCCAAAAAACAATAACAGCACCATTGCAATTGACCTCAATATTTTTCCAGCGGGTTTTTACTTGGATGTAAACAATGATAACATTAAAGATTTAATTGCTGCCCCAAATTGCTACAACGGCTGTAGTAATATTGAAAACACTTGGTACTATAAAAACAATGGACAAGATAACAATCCAGATTTTTCTTTCGAAAACAATTCCTTTTTACAAGATGGAATGATTGAGGTTGGCGAAGGTGCACACCCAGTATTTTTTGATTATAATGCCGATGGTTTAATGGATATTATTGTAGGAAATTATGGCGAACACGATCCATCAGTTGGACCATTATTGTACAGATCTAGTCTTTGGTTATATGAAAACATGGGAACCACTAACAACCCTTACTATCAATTGGTCAATAAAGATTATATCGGCATATCTTCTATGAATCTAGATTTAGTTGGCAGCAGGCCAACACTAGGGCTAGCTCCTACTTTTGGAGATTTAGATGGTGACAACGATTTAGATTTACTTCTAGGAGATTACAATGGACACATCCATTACTTCACAAATACTGCTGGCGTTGGTAATCCTGCAGCATTTACCTTAGTTACTCCCGATTATCTAAACATTGATGTAGGTCAAGAAGCTACTCCTTTTTTATACGACATTGATAAAGACCTTCTAACTGATCTAATTATTGGAAAATACAACGGCACCTTTTCTTATTATCAAAACAAAGGAACTGCAAGCGCCCCATTATTCACCTTAATAACAGACTCTTTAGGCAAAGCAGTAACCAAAAGACAATACAACCATAAAGGAAGTAGTGCTCCTATTCTAATAGACAGCAACGGTACAACAATTTTATACTCAGGATCATACAACGGCTATATTTATAAATTTGGAAACATAGATGGGAACTTAACAGGAACATTTAGTATTGATAGTTCGTATAACAACATTTGGGAAGGAATTAACTCTTTTGTAGCCATTAAAGACATTGGCAATGATGGTTACTTAGATATGCTGGTTGGAAATTATGCTGGAGGAACTGCCTTCTATAAAGGAGATACCACAATCACCATACCTGCATCAGTAAGCAATTATGGATCTTTAGAGGAACTGTTAATTTACCCCAACCCTACCAATGGAAACTTGTTAATTAATGTGGGTGCAAACAATATAAACAATGCTAAAATTGAAGTCAGTAGTTTATTAGGCAAATCAATTTTAACCAAAGAAATAACAACGATTCAAACCACCATTAATCTAAGTAATTATGCCAACGGTATTTACTTAATTAAATTCTCTAATAATAAAGGGACTAAAACATACAAGGTTATTAAAGAATGAAAAAACAATTTTCCATAGCACTGCTCTTTTTTCTTGCAACATTATCTGTCGCTTACAGTCAAAAAGATTTTACACGAAAAGACAACATTACTGTTTTGAGTATTTCAGGTGATACTCTTAAAAACCCTTGGGCCGGAGGATTTAATTCTGTTCAATTTTCTGAAATTGACCTTGATTTAGACGGCACCATGGATTTGTTTGTTTTTGACAGAAGTGGCAATAGAATTTCTACTTTTATTAATGCAGGAACACCAAATAAGGTTACTTATAAACATGCTCCAGAATACGCAAAAATGTTCCCAGATTTAGCAGATTGGGTATTGCTACGCGATTACAACTGCGATGGAAAAATGGATATATTCACCACTTTTCCAGGCGGAATGACAGTCCACAAAAATACCTCTACAGCTTCACTCAGCTTTGCTCCAAACATTGGTTTATTGAAATCAGACTTAAACCCCAATGGTCCAAATCCTAACAAGTTAAACATATACAATGCCCGAAGTAACCTTCCTGCAATTGACGATATTGATGGTGATGGTGATTTAGACATTTTAGTTATTGATCAATTTGGGTTTAGTATAAACTACCACAAAAACTTAACTATGGAAAGAAATAGCACTTGTGATAGCCTTGACTTTCAGTTAAGAAACAAATGCTGGGGATTTTTAAAAATCGGTAAAGCAACAAGCTCTTTCACCCTTTTTGATACTTGTAGTTTTAACATCAATTCTCCTGAAGACATTACTCCAATTCCACATTTAGATGAAGGAATTTCATTACTAACCTTAGATGTAGATGCAAATGGCACCAAAGATTTAGTAGTGAGCAATTACAACAAAAAAAACCTCAACCTACTCATCAACAATGATCAAACACCTACCAGAGTTGCGTCATCATTAATAACAAGAGATTCCATATTCCCACAAAACAACCAGACTACTAGTGCTTTAAAGCTTGATATTTTCCCAGCAGGATTTTATTTGGACGTAAACAATGACAATGTGAAAGATTTAATTTCTGCCCCCAACTACCCTTTTGGTTGCGAGGATTTAGACAATGTTTGGCATTACACCAATACTGGAACAGACAATAATCCTGTATTTGAATATGTTGAAAATGCTTTTATTCAAGATGGAATGATAGAGGTTGGTGAAGGTGCTCACCCGGTATTTTTTGACTACAATGCCGATGGATTAATGGACATTATTATTGGTAACCATGGAGTTTATGACACCAGTAAAACTAGTCCAGTTTTATACAACGCAAGCCTATGGCTGTACGAAAACATTGGAACAGCAACTACTCCTGCTTTTCAATTGGTAAACAAAGACTATGCAGGATTGCAAGCCTTAAAGTTAAATGTTGATTCTAATCGAATAACACTTGGTTTAAAACCAACTTTTGGTGATTTAGATGGCGACAATGATCTTGACATGATTGTGGGCGATTACAATGGATACTTACATTATTTCGAAAATTCTGCTGGACCATCCAATCCTGCAGTCTTCACCTTATCTCAAGCAAAGTATCAAAACATTTATGTAAAAAGCAATGCCGCTCCTTTATTGTATGATTTAAATAAAGACAATTTATTAGACTTAGTGATTGGAAATATAGATGGTACATTTCATTTTTATAAAAACATTGGGTCATCAGCCCTAGCAAACTTCTCATTTGTTACCGATTCTTTAGGTAAAGTGGCAACAACTAGGCAATACCAATACCAAGGAAACAGCTGCCCTGTAATAATTGACAGTAGCGGAACTACCATATTGTACTCTGGTGCAAAAGACGGATATATTTATAAGTATACGAACTTAGACGGAAATTTAACAGGCACGTTTAATGCAGATAGCGCCTATCATAACATTTGGGAAGGAGCAAATTCTTATATATCTCTACATGATGTGAGTAATGATGGATTATTAGACCTGCTTGTAGGAAACTTAAGTGGTGGTGTTGCCTATTTTGCTGGAGATTCCTTAACCGTTGGCATAAAAAAACCGCTTAAGCAACTCAATAACATCAAAATTTACCCTAACCCTACCTCTAAAAAAATTACCATTGATTTTGGAAGTAACTCTTTGACAAATGCAAGCATACAATTAATGAGTATTACTGGAAAAACATTACTTGACACTAAAGTGAACTCTACAAAAACCAGTCTACCAATGGGAGCTTACGCAAAAGGGATATACCTATTAAGGTTAAGCAACACTTCCGGAAATGCTACTTTTAAAATAGTAAGGGAATAAGATTAGCTAGTCAACACCAACTCTTTTTTAGCGTAATCAATTACAGCATTGTAATCTGTCAAAATATCACCGCCTAAAATCCCATCCATGGGTTCTAAGTCAAGTTTTTCGTAAGACGCATTTACATGTCCTAAATCCAATATGGTAGCCTCATATTTTTTGAGTTGAATTGTACCAACCTCTAATACATCAATCACCACTTTTTTACTAGCCATGGTGGTAGTTCCAATGCCCGATGACAATCGATCTTGCTCTTCGAACTCATTGTGTCCCAAAAAGTCTACAATACTAACTTCATCAAAAACACTTCTTGAAGCTCCAGTATCAATAATAACATTGGCAGCTTTACCATTTATTCCAATGGTTGTTTTAAGGTGAAAGCCATCATCTTCAATTGGAAAAAGTTCAAGGGGCAATATCGTTTTCATAAAATATAAGGTAAAAAAGAAGCCGGAAAAATCCGGCTTCTTATATAATATATGTTTCTAATTAAGCTAAAACGCTATCTAAAAGTGCATTGGTTTTCTTAACACCTTCAGCACTAGCAGCTAATTTGCTCTTTTCATCAGCACTTAGTTCTATTTCAACAATTTTCTCAATTCCGTTTTTCCCTAAAACACAAGGAACACCTATCGATAAACCATCTAATCCATACTCACCTTCTAATAAAGCTGAACAAGGGAACATTTTTCTTGAATCTTGAGCAATTGCTCTAACCAACTCAGAAACTGCTGCTCCTGGAGCATACCAAGCACTTGTTCCTAACAAACCAGTTAATGTTGCTCCACCAACTTTGGTTGCTTCAACAATTTCACCCATTTTGCTTTCTGATAACAATTCAGATACAGGAACACTATTTCTAACTGCTTTATCAATTAACGGAACCATACCAGTATCACTGTGTCCACCAATTACCATTCCTTCAACATCAGATGATGGACATCTTAATGCTTCACTTAATCTATATTTAAAACGAGCACTATCTAAAGCTCCACCCATTCCAATAATTCTATTTCTAGGAATATTTGTAGCCTTATGCACCAAATATGTCATAGTATCCATAGGATTACTTACTACAATAATAATTACGTTTGGAGAATGCTCTAATAAATTAGCCGTTACCGTTTTTACAATACCAGCATTAATACCAATTAACTCTTCTCTAGTCATTCCTGGTTTACGCGGAATACCACTTGTAATTACCGCAACATCAGTTCCAGCTGTTTTAGCATAATCATTTGTACTGCCGGTTAATTTAGTATCAAAACCATTTAAAGAAGCTGTTTGCATTAAATCCATTGCTTTTCCTTCTGCATAACCTTCTTTGATGTCAACTAACACCACCTCGGCTGCAAAATTTTTAATGGCAATATACTCTGCACAACTTGCTCCAACTGCTCCTGCTCCTACTACTGTTACTTTCATTGTTTTATTTTTTTTAAGAAATTAAATATAATTTTTAGGCTGACTAAATTACAAAAACAAATAGGTTAAAACAAGGTTCTGACCTTTAAGATTAAAACTATTTTAAGCCGCTTATTTTTAACGAAAAATGCTGCAAAAGCCGTTCATTTTTTTACTTTTGTTCCACTAAAAAAATAATTAGCATGAAAGATCTATTAGATAAATTCGAAAATAAAACTCCTGAAATTGTATTTGAATGGAATGATGCAGAAACAGAAGCCAAAGGATGGGTTGTAATTAACTCATTAAGAGGTGGTGCTGCAGGTGGTGGAACTCGAATGAGAGTAGGATTAGACAAAAGAGAGGTAGAATCTTTAGCCAAAACTATGGAAGTTAAGTTTACCGTTGCCGGACCAGCTATTGGTGGTGCAAAATCGGGGATTAACTTTGATCCGAACGATCCAAGAAAAAAAGGTGTGCTAAAAAGATGGTATGCTGCAGTTACTCCATTGTTAAAACATTATTATGGAACAGGTGGAGATTTAAATGTAGACGAGATTCATGAGGTAATTCCTATGACTGAAGATTGTGGTGTTTGGCATCCTCAAGAAGGAGTGTTTAACGGCCACTTCCAGCCAAGAGAAGCTCAAAAAATTAACCGTATTGGACAACTAAGACAAGGGGTTTTAAAGGTTATTGAAAATACAAAATACACTCCGGCAGCAGAAAACAAGTATGTTGTAGCTGATATGATTACTGGTTATGGTGTTGCCGAATCGGTAAAACATTACTATGATATTTATGGTGGTAGTGTTAAAGGAAAAAAAGTAATTGTTCAAGGTTGGGGAAATGTAGGTTCTGCTGGAGCTTATTATTTGGCACAAGACGGAGCAATTATTGTTGGAATTATTGACCGTGTAGGCGGGTTAATTAAAGAAGATGGTTTTTCGCTAGAAGAGATTAGAGCTTTATTTTTAGCCAAAGAAGGTAATAAGTTAGTGGCCGACAATATGTTGAGCTACGATGAGGTAAACAGTAAAATTTGGGATTTAAATGCCGAGGTATTTATTCCTTGTGCTGCATCACGTTTAATTACGCAAGACCAAGTAGACCGAATGATTAGCGCAGGAATGGAAGTAATTGCTGCAGGAGCAAATGTTCCTTTTGCAGATCCAGAAATTTTCTTTGGTGCTATTGCAGATTATGCTGACAACAAAATTAGTATTGTTCCTGATTTTATTTCAAACTGTGGTATGGCAAGAGTATTTGCTTACTTAATGAGTAATGATTTGGATGCAATTGATGATGAAGCAATCTTCTTAGATACTTCTAATATTATTAGAGAAGCATTAAAAAAATCGCACGCAAAAAACAGTAGCAAACAGCAAATTGCTAAAACCGCTTTCGAAATTGCATTGAATCAATTGGTTTAATATATTATATTTGAGACCTCAAACACAAAAAAACTAACAACATGGAATTATTTATTGTACTTGTATTTGTAATTGGCTACCTAGCAATAACGTTAGAGCACAGTCTTAAAATTGATAAACTTGTACCAGCTTTATTAATGATGGCTCTGGCCTGGGCTGGAGTTGCTTTTGGCATTGACGGCTTTACAGGTTGGTTTGATTCGCATTTAAGCCAGATGTTAGACGGAACCAACGGAACGGTTGATTTTGCTACTCAAGGACACGAGGAAAGACTACACATTTTAGAAGGTACATTGTTGCACCACTTTGGTAAAACATGTGAGATTTTAATTTTCTTGGTAGGTGCAATGACTATTGTTGAAATTATTGATCATTTCAATGGATTCTCTACTATAAAGAGCTTTATTAAAACAAAAAAGAAACGGGTATTACTATGGATAGTAGCAATCTTAGCATTTATATTATCTGCTATTATAGATAACTTAACGGCAACTATTGTATTGATTACTATTCTCAGAAAATTAGTTCCTGAAAACAAAGACAGAATTTGGTTTGCTGGTCTAATTATTATTGCTGCCAATGCTGGTGGTGCATGGTCACCAATTGGAGATGTAACAACTACAATGCTTTGGATGGGTAAAAAAGTTAGTGCTATGGCATTAATTCAATACTTAGTTATACCTTCATTAGTATGTATGCTTATACCAACTATCATAGCGAGTTTTTTACCCGCATTTAAAGGTAACTTTGAGCCAAGCACAGATGACGAGGAAACAAATAAACATGGAGCTTTAATGCTGTATTTAGGCTTAGGTTTAATTGTATTTGTACCTATTTTTAAAACGGTTACTCACCTACCTCCATATGTAGGTATGATGTTATCTTTATCTTTAGTAGCCATGGTTGCTGAAATAATTAGTGCGAGACAGTTTAGTTTGACAAGCGTAGAAGATGCAGAAGAAGACCATGGAGCACATGGATCAAGCCCAACATTTAATGCCTTGGCAAAAATTGAAATGCCTTCTATCTTATTCTTTTAAGGAATATTAATGACGGTAGCTGCATTAGAATCTTTAGGTATGATTTTCACCTTTGGACAAGACGTAAGAGCTTCTATGGATTTAGATGTTTTTGTTATGTTAATGGGAGCAGGATCTGCTGTTATTGATAATGTACCTTTAGTTGCAGCTAGTATGGGAATGTTTGATCCTGCAACTTTTGCTATGGACAATTCTACTTGGCACTTTATTGCTTACTCTGCCGGTACAGGTGGTAGTATGTTAATTATTGGATCTGCTGCTGGTGTAGTTGCCATGGGAATGGAAAAGATTTCTTTCTTCTGGTACTTAAAGAAAATTGCTTGGTTAGCATTAATTGGTTTTGTTGCTGGTGCATTAGTATTTATGGCCATGAGAGGCATGATGATGTAATACAGCACATTTAAACAACATAAAAAAGCCTCAGCAAATGCTGAGGCTTTTTTATGTTCAATAATACTATGTAATTTCCTAAACTTAAACCAAGTTAAGTATCTGTAAAAAGCTTTTACATTTTACTAATACTATAGTTGACAACTATAGTCAACCATCTAACCTTTAAAACAATGTAAACTAGCTCTCAATTAAGCCAGTACCTACTTTTTTAAGTTTTCCGCTATCTTTTAAATTGGCCACCAATTTATCTAGTACCCCGTTTACAAAAACTTTACTTTTAGGTGTACTATACCATTTCGACAATTCTATATACTCGTTTAGGGTAACTTTAACTGGTATTGATTTAAAATGAAGCAATTCTGTAAGAGCCATCTTCATTAACAATACATCTACCATTGCGATACGATCTACATCCCAATTCTTAGTCTTTTCACCTATTAATTTTGAATTTTCAGCATCATTGGCAATCGTTTTTTTCAATAAGTCTTTTACAAATTTTACATCTTCAACTTTATCATTGTAAAGTGGCAACAACTCTTCTGAACTGGTCGATTTTTCATCAAATCGTTTTATCGATTTAATTACCATACTCAAAACAAAATCCAACTCATCATAGCCCCAAAAAATACTCTTATCTTCAATTTCAGAAATAAGTAATTCAAATTCAGGAATTATTTTTTTGTAAAAATTAACTACAAACTTTTTATCCAACTCAAAAGAGCTTTCTTCTGCAGCCATATACTCTTCGTAGACTTTGTGTTCCCTGGTAAAATTTAAAAATTTCCCCATTAACTCTTGGTCAGCACTCCACGATAGTTTTTTAGCTTTAATACTTGCATTTAAGGAAGTGTTTTCTGCCAGTAATTCAAAAATTTTATTGTCTATAAATCTAGTATTCGGATTTAAATCTTCTTCACCTGGTAAACGTTTCTTTTTAGCGTCTTCCATCTTAAGCTTCGAAAGATGTTTTAATTCTTCGCCAAGTGTTAAGAGAACTAAATATAAATCATGCATTCGTTCTAAACTCAACATGAGCTCCTTATCAAACTTTCCTACAATCTTATCGTCCGATTGATAATAAGCATACAATGCTTGAAATGTTTTAATCCTTAAATACCTCCTACTAATCATATCTTTTATTTGGCCAATTATTTTTTAGCTTGCTTAATTCTATCTTCTGCCATCTTATTCGCTATTGCATAAGTAGGTGTGTTAGTCGCCTTAGAACCATTTACAATCTCTAAAGTTGTATCGTAAATTTGAGCAGCTTTTTCCATTGCCCATTCAGAAGATCTTTCATCAACTTCGGCAAAACAGTTAATTACACCACCTGCATTAATCATATAATCTGGTGCGTAAATAATACCTCTATCCATAACAGCTTTTCCATGAATAGACTCTTTCATTAATTGATTGTTAGCTGCTCCAGCAATAATAGAACATTTCAATCTTTCTAATGTTTCATCATTAACAGTTGCCCCTAAAGCACATGGTGCATATACATCAACATCTAAATCGTAAATTTCATCTAAGCCAACTATATTTGCACCGTATTTCGTAGAAACTTCTTTTAAACTAGGCTCATGAATGTCTGTTACAAAAACTTCAGCACCTTCATCTGTAAGGTGCTTAATTAAATACTGACCAACATGACCAGCTCCTTGAACAGAAACTTTTAGTCCACTTAATGAATCGTTTCCAAATTGAGCTTTTGCACAAGCTTTCATTCCAACATAAACACCATAAGCAGTTACAGGAGAAGGATCGCCACTTTTGCCTGGTAAACCAGCAACATAATTGGTTTCTTTATTCACCCAAGTCATATCCTGAGGAGAAATTCCAACATCTTCAGCAGTAATGTATTTTCCGCTTAAAGAATCTACAAATTGACCAAAACGTCTAAACAAAGCTTCATTTTTATCTGTATGAGAATTACCAATAATCACTGCTTTTCCACCACCCAAATTCAATCCTGAAATTGAATTCTTATAGGTCATTCCTCTAGAAAGTCTTAGAACATCCGTTAAAGCATCTTCTTCTTTAGCATAGCTCCACATTCTAGTTCCACCTAAGGCAGGCCCTAATACCGTATTATGCACAGCAATAATTGCTTTTAAACCTGTTGCTCTATCCTGACAAAACAATACTTGCTCATGATCCATACCAACCATTTGAGCCAACACATTTTTTTCATCAGCAGCAATTTCCTGTAATTCTAAAATATCTCCCATTGTAATACTTTTTTAATTTTTAACTCATATAAGGTTAAAGATAATTACTTTTGAAACCTTACAATAACTTTATAGAAATCTCTTTCTAAAAGGGATGCAAAGTTAATGTTTTTACTGAACTGTAACTGTTAATTTAAAATTATTTACACTTTGGTTTATGGAGTATAATTTAGTCAATGAAATCGTTAAAACACCTCAATAAATACCTCCTTAAATACAAGTTCCGCTTGATATTGGGCTTTCTATTTATTGCTACATCTAATATTTTTGGTCTTTTTCCTGCACAAATTATTCGGCAGGCATTCGATTTAGCGGATGCAAAACTAAATGACAGAGAGATTCTGTCAGATTCTTTTTTAACTGGATTTTTCGAAAACTTATCTTTTACCGAAGTCATCTTAACCTTTGGACTCATCGTTTTAGTACTTGCTATAATAAAAGGCTTGTTTACATTTTTTATGCGACAAACTATTATCATTGTTTCTAGGCTAATTGAATACGACATTAAAAATGAAATTTTTCATCATTACCAATCGCTAGATACCTCTTTTTATAAGCAAAACAACACGGGAGACATCATGAACAGAATTAGTGAAGATGTTAATAAGGTAAGAATGTATTTAGGACCCGGAATTATGTACTCAATGAACCTTGTTGTATTATTTGCACTTGTTGTACCAACTATGTTTTCTATTAATGTAAAACTGAGTCTATATTCCCTAACTCCCCTACCTATTCTCTCTATCATTATTTATTTAGTTAGTAATAGAATAAATAAACAAAGCGAAAAGGTACAATCTAAATTATCCGACATTACCACTTTATCGCAAGAAACATATTCTGGAATTCGTATTCTAAAATCTTTTGTAAAGGAATCCTACTTCTCCTCTAAGCTTAATAGCGAAAATGAAGCGTACAAAAAAAGATCAATGAATTTGGTTAAAACAAATGCTTTTTTCTTTCCAGTAATGATGCTGCTTATTGGCTTAAGTACCATATTTACTATATATGTTGGCGGAAACGAATACATTGCTGGTAACATAACTAAAGGGAACATTTTAGAGTTTGTAATCTACATCAACATGTTAACTTGGCCCGTTACGGCTATAGGTTGGGTAACCTCAATTGTGCAAAGAGCCGCTGCATCTCAAACAAGAATTAATACGTTCTTATCTACCAAACCTAACATTGTTAATCCTACAGACAACCCTGTAAGTATTGATGGTGGCATTAAATTAAATCATGTTTCTTTTACTTATCCCGAATCTGGAATTGAGGCGATAAAAGACATTTCTTTTGAAGTAAAGCCTGGAGAAACACTTGCTATAATTGGCAAAACAGGATCAGGAAA
Organism: uncultured Flavobacteriales bacterium; assembly: GCA_905479995.1. Taxonomy (GTDB): domain Bacteria; phylum Bacteroidota; class Bacteroidia; order Flavobacteriales_E; family Vicingaceae. The sequence continues at coordinate 162,764 of CAJQON010000003.1, forward strand.
ATCTTCTATTATTAATTTATTGCTACGATCTTATGATTGCTCTACTGGGGAAGTTTTAATAGACAACAATAATATAAAAACTATAGATCTGAATAACTACCGAGAAAATGTTGGGTTAGTTCCTCAGGATGTGTTTTTATTTTCTGATACTATTGAAAACAACATTGCATTTGGCTACAAAAACAATCTACCAGAAAAAAACATTATTGAAACTGCAGCCAAAGATGCTGCTATCTATAGCAATATAATGACTTTTAAGGACGGTTTTCAAACTAAAATTGGAGAAAGAGGTGTTACGCTTTCTGGTGGACAAAAACAACGAATATCTATAGCTAGAGCTATTATAAAATCCCCAAAAATCTTAATTTTTGATGATTGCTTATCTGCCGTAGATACCGAAACGGAAGACAGAATACTAAACAACCTCAATAGAATAATGAAAAACAAAACTTCCATTATTGTAAGTCATCGGGTTTCATCTGCTAAAAATGCCGACAAAATAATTGTATTAGACAATGGTAAGATAATTGAAGAGGGCTCTCACAAAAGCCTAATAGCACTAAAGGGCGAATATTTTAAAACTCATCAAAGTCAGCTATTAAAAGAAGAGAAAAATAAAAATGAATAAATATTTAATAATTAGTAGATAAATAATTTTTAATAACTAAATTTGCAGCCCTTTTAACGGGGAATAAAAACACAGAGTTATGGATGCGATTAAATATGTAGAGAACGATTTATCACCAATTAAAGACCTTCCGTCTTTTAAATCTGGGGATACAATTACAGTATATTATAAAATTAAAGAAGGTAACAAAGAGAGAACTCAGCATTTTCAGGGTATTGTTTTGCAAAGAAGAAACCCAGGAGCTAATGAGACTTTTACTATTCGTAAAATGTCTGGTAGTATTGGTGTAGAAAGAGTATTTCCTTTAGCATCTCCTTTTCTTGAAAGAATTGAAGTTAACAAGCATGGTGCAGTTAGAAGAGCAAGAATTTTCTACTTGAGAGAAAGAACTGGTAAATCTGCTAGAATTAAAGAAAGAAAGATTATTAAGAAATAGATTTATATATCTTATAAAAAAAAGCCCTGAGATAACTCAGGGCTTTTTTTATGCTTAATATATTTTTTGTTATTAAAAAACTAACACCCACAGTCTTTCTCTCCATCCGTAATATTAATAACCTTTCTTAGCGAAGCAGTCATTTCTTCTTCACACTCTATACAGGTTTCACAGTTTTCTACGAATATACCTACTACCCTACCATCCGAAAGGGTAGATTGAATATAGTGCTCTGGACAAGGCTTTCTTTTAACTGCACTCTTATCAAAATCGACTTGAGCATTAGCCCAAAAAGTGCTATCCATAAAGTTTTTCGATAATCCGTTACAGTCAATTTGACAACTAACCCCTTCAGGAACCTCCATTTCTACTTCCGACAAAAACTCTATAATTCGTCCTTCGGGTAACCAAGACGGTCTTTCATCTCTACCATTATACATGGTAGCCCAAACAACAATCATCCCCATACTAACACCGACAAAATAAAATTTTAACCGATAAAATAATTTCTTCCTGCTAACTCCCATTACATTGCCATTAATAATAGATTAATATCTTTATAAGGTAGGCTAAAAGTTTCAGCCAAGTATTTATTTGTTAATACTCCTTTATAAATGTACACTCCGTTTTGTATTCCTTGATAGGATTTAATCATCACTTCTAAACCACCAAACTCTCCTGTATCCATAATTGTTGGTGTAATAACATTAGATAACGCATAAGAAGCTGTTCTAGCTACTCTAGATGCAATGTTAGGCACGCAATAATGAATTACTCCATATTTAGAAAATATAGGAGCATCATGATTGGTTACTTCTGAAGTTTCTATACATCCACCTTTATCGATACTAACATCAACAATTACCGAAAAATCTTTCATTTCACTCACCATCTCTTCTGTTACTACAATTGGCGCTCTTCCAATGGTAGAACTTAATGCTCCAATAACTACATCGGCAGTTTTTAAAGCTTTAGCCAATACTTTTGGCTGAATTACTGAAGTTGAAATGCGCTGATTTAAAAGCCCTTGTACCCTTCTTAATTTATGCGTGTTATTATCAAATATCTTAACTGAAGCACCCAAACCTAATGCAGTTCTAGCAGCAAACTCACCAACTGTACCTGCACCAATAATAACTACTTCGGTTGGAGAAATACCAGAAATGCCTCCAAACAATTGACCTTGACCTTTATGTAAATTACTTAAGTACTCTGCTGCTATTAAAATAGAAGCATTTCCTGCAATTTCACTCATAGCACTTACTATTGGTAAAATTCCTTCAGGATCCTTAATATAATCGAAGGCAATAGCCGTAACTTTTTTATTAATTAATTTTTTTAAGAAATTTTTTGGCTGAATAGGCAATTGTAAAGCAGAAATCAACAATTGTCCTTGCTGCATCAAATCTATTTCTTCAATGGTTGGCGGTTCAACCTTTAAAATCATATTGGTTTTATAAACCTCTTCAGTAGTAAAAACCACTTGTGCTCCAGCATCTGAATAATCTTTATCCGTAAAACTAGACCCTTCTCCTGCTCCAGTTTCAATAATTACCTCATGTCCATTATTTACCAATACAGCAACCGCATCTGGAACAACAGGAATTCTTTTTTCTTGTAACGATCGTTCTTTAGGAATACCTATTTGAAGACTGCTTTTTTTGCGAGCCACCTCGAGCATTTCCTCTTGGGGCATAAATCCTTGAGCTAAGGATTTTAATAAATCATCGGATGCTGACATATTTATTGAAGTTTACGTTCCTTACAAAGTTAAAAAATACTGCTTAGGATACAACTGTAATTTGTCTATTATTATCTAAGTCTAGCTCCATATTTACCTGAACAATTTGACTAGGCAATAGATTGGGTATTTTTTCTGGCCATTCTATAAAGCAAAAATTGCCACTGTAAAAATAGTCTTCATAGCCAAAATCTAAAGCTTCCTCTTCAGTATTCAACCTATAAAAATCGAAGTGATAAACAGTAGAATTGTCATTTGTTTCATACTCATTTACAATAGAAAATGTAGGGCTACTCATGTTATCTGAAACACCTAGAGCTTTACCCAAAACTTTAATCAAGGTTGTTTTTCCAACACCCATTTCACCACGAAATAAAATCACTTTTTTCTCGCCAAAAAAAGCAATAATTTCAGGTGCTATTTCGGTTAATTCAACCTCATTAGTTACCTTAAATTTCATTTTCTTGGAGAAAGTTTTATTACAGGAATCAACATTTCTTCCAAAGATATACCTCCGTGCTGAAAAGTATCTTTGTAATATTTAACATAGTGATTGTAGTTATTTGGATAAGCAAAAAACTTATCGCTCTTTGCAAAAACATAAGATTGGCTAACATTTAACTTCGGCAAATGAGCATCTTCTGGATTAGTAATTGCTAATACATCTTTTGCCTGATAGCTTAAACTCTTTCCTTGTTTATACCTCAAATTAGCATTCACATCTTTATCTCCAACAATTTTACTGGCTTCTTTTACCCTAATAGATCCATGATCTGTTGCTATTACAACCTTTCCGCCTCTTGCAGAAATCTCTTTAAGCACATTCAACAATGACGAGTGTTCTAACCAAGACTTAACAATAGACCTATAAGCTGCCTCATCATTGGCCAATTCCTTTACAATTTGTGTATCAGTTCTAGCATGAGAAAGCATATCAACAAAGTTATATACAATAACATTCAACGGGTTATTAAACATGCTTGGCACCTCTCTCAACACCTTGTTGCCATAACTTACATTAAGCACTTTGTTGTATGTAAACTTCACATCCAAACCATTCCGTTTTAACTGTTCTTTCAAAAAGAATTCTTCATGCATATTTCTACCACCATCCTCATCATCATTAACCCATTTATCTGGATACCTTCTCTCTATGTCTACCGGCATCATACCCGCAAAAATTGCATTCCTAGAGTACTGAGTAGTTGTAGGCAAAATGCTACAAAAAACATCTTCTTCATCAACCCAAAAATCCTTAGTAATTATAGGTCTTAACGTTTTCCATTGATCATATCTTAAATTATCTAAAATGATAAAAAACACCGATTCATCTCCTGCTTTAATTTCAGGAATTACATGTTTTTTAAATAAATTGTGTGACATAGTAGGAGCATCTTCCGGATGTGTTAACCAATCAACATAATTGTTTTCTACAAATTTCCCGAACTGTGCATTGGCCTCCGTTTTTTGCATCAAAAACACCTCTTCCATTCCACCACCGTCAGCTTTCTCCAATTCCAACTCCCAATACACTAACTTTTTATAAAGCTCTTTCCATTCATCTGTATCTAGGTTGTCTCCCAGCATCATTCCAATCTCCCTAAACTCTTGCTGATATTTAGAATTAGATCTTTCACTAACCAATCTACTCGTATCTAAATTCTTTTTTACCGACAATAAGATTTGTTTAGGGTTAACCGGCTTTATTAAATAATCAGAAATTTTAGATCCTATAGCTTCTTCCATTATGTACTCTTCCTCACTTTTGGTAATCATAATTACCGGTAAGCTAGGATGCTTGGTTTTCATAATCTCTAAAGTTTCCAAGCCTGAAAGACCAGGCATATTTTCATCTAAAAACACAATATCAACTCGTTCTTCATCCAAAATATCCAACGCATCATCACCACTTTGAGTTGACAATACCTCATATCCTTTATCCTCTAAAAATAAAATGTGTGGTTTTAATAAATCAATTTCATCATCTGCCCAAAGTATCTTAATCTTATCCATGTTTTATTTTATAAAGTGTAATGCCTTTTTCAAAAATAGCATTTTAGCTACGATGTAAACTCATAATTAATGAGATACTTTAATTTTATTCCTTTTTGTGCCACTCAAGCTGTTTTTATAGCAATGTTTTTCTAATTTTGAAAGACTAAATTTTGACTACCTCATGAGTAAACTCAATAAAAAAAAGATATTTAACGATCCTATCTACGGTTTTATTACGATTAATCACGATATAATTTTTGACCTGATAGAACACCCTTATTTTCAGCGACTAAGAAGAATTAAACAATTGGGATTAACTCATTTAGTTTACCCTGGAGCATTACATACCAGATTTCATCATGCACTAGGAACCATGCATTTAATGCAAAAAGCCATTGAGGTTATTAGATCTAAAGGACACAGCATAACTGAAGAAGAAGCTGAAGGAGTTTCTATTGCAATTTTATTGCACGACATTGGTCATGGCCCTTTTTCTCACGCATTAGAACACAGTATTGTATTTGGCGTTTCGCACGAAGAAATATCTACGCTTTTTATGGACGACCTCAATAAAACATTTAAAGGAAAGTTAGATTTAGCACTTAAAATATTTAGAAATAAGTACAAAAAGAAGTTCTTATACCAACTGGTTTCTAGTCAGCTAGACATGGACAGATTGGATTACTTAAAAAGAGATAGCTTTTATTCTGGTGTTTCTGAAGGTGTAATTAGCACCGACAGAATTATTACGATGCTTAATGTAAAAAACGATGAATTGGCCATTGATGAAAAAGGTATTTATTCCATCGAAAAATTTATAATTGCCAGAAGACTGATGTATTGGCAAGTCTATTTACACAAAACAGTTTTAGCAGCCGAAAACTTATCTGTAAACATATTGAAGCGAGCTAAAGACTTAGCCAGCAATGGCGTGGAATTGTTTTGCACTCCAGCTTTACACGAGTTTCTATACCATCAACACGATTTAAATGCTTTTAAAAAGAAAGCTGGTTTACTAGCCACTTTTGCTGAGTTGGATGATGTTGACATTATGGCTTCTATTAAAATGTGGGCAAAACATGAAGACAAAACGCTTTCTACTTTATGCAACATGATGCTAAATAGAAATTTGTATAAGATTAAATTGCAAGGCAAAAAGTTTACAAAAGCCGAACTAAATGAAATTTCTAATAAGGTGAAAACCAAGTTAAAATTAACGGACAAAGAAGTCGGTTACTTTGTTTTTCAAGACAGTATCATTAACAACGCGTATAATCCTAAAATGGATAAAATAAATATCTTATTAAAAAATGGAAAAATGCACGACATTGTAGATGCTGCAGACACCTTAAACATTAGCGCACTGTCCACTACCGTAAAGAAATGGTTTGTGTGTTTCCCTAAACATTAAACCGTTAATAACTCTACCCATTTTATTAGTTAAATCCGTAGCAAAACACTACTTTTGGCTGTAATGGAATTTTCAGCAAATCAGATAGCAGAGTTACTCAACGGGGAGATTATTGGTGATTCAGAAGCGAAAGTTAATCAGCTTGCTAAAATAGAAGAAGGCGAAGCTCAATCCCTATCTTTTTTAGCGAACCTAGCTTACGAAGAACATTTGTACACTACCGATGCTTCAATCGTAATCATTAATAAAGATTTCACACCTGCTCAACCCGTAAAAAACACCTGCACCCTTATTAAAGTTGATAATGCTTACGAATGCTTTGCCCAACTTTTAGAAACTTACAATCAATTTAAAAACAACAAAAGTGGCATTGAAGAATTAGCTTTTATCGATACGTCTGCTAAAGTTGGTGAGGATGCTTACATTGGAGGTTTTGCTTATATAAGCGAAGGTGCTATACTTGGAAAAAACGTTAAAATTTATCCGCATGTTTACATTGGCAACAATGTAAAAGTTGGAGATAATACTACACTATTTTCTGGCGTAAAAATATACCACGATTGTGTTATTGGAAGCAATTGCACAATACATTCTGGAACTGTTATTGGACCTGATGGATTTGGATTTGCTCCAAATAGTGAAAACGAATACAACAAAGTTCCACAAATAGGAAACGTAATTGTTGAGGACCATGTTGAAATGGGTGCCAACTGCACCATTGATAGAGCTACAATTGGTTCAACTAAAATTAAAAAAGGCGTTAAGCTAGATAACCTAGTGCATGTTGCACACAATGTTATTATTGGTAACAACTCAGTAGTAGCTGGTCAAACAGGCATTGCTGGATCTGCAAAAATTGGAGAAAACTGCATGTTTGGTGGTCAAGTCGGAGTAACTGGCCACATTACCTTAGGCGACAACGTTAGAGTTGCTGCTCAAACAGGTGTTTCTAAAAGCTACAAAGACAATGCTACTTTACAAGGTTCTCCAGCATTCGAGGTAAAAGAATTTACAAAATCATATGTAGGCTTTAAAAACCTACCAGATATTATAAAAAGATTAAACGAGTTAGAAAGAAAAGTTAACGATAATGAGTAAACAAAAAACTATAAAAGAAGCATTTTCAGTAATTGGTATTGGATTACATACTGGTGAAAAAGCGACACTTACAGTAAATCCTGCTGAAGATAATCACGGATTTAAATTTCAACGGGTAGACCTAGATGGACAGCCAATTATTAACGCTGATGCTGACCTAGTTGTTGACACTTCAAGAAGTACTACTTTAGAAAAGAATGGCGTTAGAGTACATACCACTGAACATATTTTAGCTGCACTTTCGGGCATGGAAATAGACAATGCTTTAATTCAATTGGATGGACCTGAGATTCCTATAATGGACGGTAGTGCTTATCCTTTTGTAGAAGCAATTAACCAGGTTGGAATAGTAGATCAAGAAACTGATAAAGATTACTTTGTTGTTTCTGAAAACCTAACCTATGAAGATCCTGAAAGACAAACAGAAATGTTAGCAGTTCCTCAAGATGAATTTAGGCTAACAGTTATGGTTGACTATAATTCTCCTATTCTAGGAACTCAACATGCTCACATGTATAAAGCAGAAGAGTTTGAAAATGAGATTTCTAAATGTAGAACTTTTGTTTTCTTACGAGAGTTAGAAGTATTAGCAAGAAAAGGACTTATAAAAGGTGGCGATATTAAAAACGCTATTGTGTTGGTTGATAAACCACTTCCTCAAGAAAAAATTGATGAAATAGCAGACCTTTTAGGGAAACCTCATATGAAAGTTGAAGAAGCTGGTGTATTAAACAACATTAAGTTGCATCATCAAAACGAACCAGCTCGACATAAATTATTAGATATTATTGGTGATTTAGCTCTTGTTGGAAAACCTATCAAAGGTCATATTTTAGCTGCTCGTCCAGGGCACAAAGGAAATGTTGACTTTGCCAAATTGATTAAAAAAGAAATTAAGAAGCAAGCGAAAAGAGGTCCTCAGATTGACTTTAGCAAGCCTCCTCTTTATGATATAAACGACATTCATAAATTACTACCCCACCGATACCCATTTTTGTTGGTAGATAAAATAATAGAATTGTCGGATACGCACATTGTAGGTGTAAAAAACATCACCTTAAATGAGCATCAGTTTATGGGACATTTCCCTAATAACCCAGTAATGCCAGGTGTACTACAAGTTGAAGCAATGGCACAGGCAGGAGGAATCTTAGTATTAAGTCAGGTTCCTGATCCAGAAAACTACATGACCTATTTTATGAAAATAGACAATGTTAAGTTTAAGCGTAAAGTAATTCCTGGCGATACTATTGTATTTGACTTACATTTACTTACTCCAATAAGAAGAGGAATAGTTCATATGGGCGGAAAAGGTTATGTAAATGGAGAAGTTTGCATTGAAGCTGAATTAATGGCTCAAGTTGTAAAAGAAAAAAAAGACGAACCTAAGGTAGCTGAAGAAGTAAAATAAAACAGTTACTTTAGCAAAAACTATTAATAGTAAAAATGGAAAGATTCCCCAAAGCAAACGTACATCCAGAAGCAAAAATTGGAGAAAATGTTGTGATAGAACCTTTTACAACAGTTTGCAAAGATGTTGAAATTGGTGATGGTACTTGGATTGGACCAAACGTTACAATTTTTGATGGCGCTAGAATTGGAGAGAATTGCAAGATTTTCCCAGGAGCTGTTATTTCTGCAGTACCACAAGATTTAAAATTTGACAACGAATACACAACTACTGAAATCGGAAATAATACAGTTATTCGAGAATGTGCTACTATTCACAGAGGTACTTCTGACCGAATGAAAACCAAAGTAGGAAACAACTGTTTAATTATGGGTTATGTTCACATTGGTCATGACAGTTTTATTGGAAACAACTGTATATTAGCTAACTACGTTGGTATTTCTGGACACAATGTTATTGAAGATTTCGTTATAATGGAAGGGAAAGTAGGAACTCAACAATTTATTAGAATTGGAGCTCATTCGTTTATTGCCGGAGGAACTTTAGTAAGAAAAAACGTTCCACCTTACGTTAGAGCAGCAAGAGAACCAATTGCTTATGCCGGAATAAATGCAGTAGGACTTAGACGAAGAGGTTTTGAAGATGAACAAATAAAAAACATTGAAGATGTTTACAGAAACTTATTTGTAATGACCAATTCTGTAGGTGCTGGTGTAAAAGCCATTAAAGAAGAGCTACCTGACAGCGCAGAAAAAGAACACGTATTAAATTTCATAGAATTGTCGGACAAAGGAATTATAAAAGGACCGATTTAAAACATACAAAATGATAGGTACATCAGACATAAAAAAGGGATTGTGTATAAGGTATAACAGCGGAATTTATACCATAACTGACTTTCAACACGTTAAGCCAGGGAAAGGGCCAGCTTTTATTAGAACAACATTGAAAAATGTTGAAACAGGAAAGGTAATAGATAACACCTTTACTTCTGGACATAAATTAGATGATGTAAGAGTAGAAAGAAGAAAATACCAATTTTTGTATAAAGATGAAACTGGTTACCATTTTATGAATGGAGAAACTTATGAGCAGACTTTCATCAACGAAAAAATTATTAATGCTCCTCAGTTTTTAAAAGATGGTGATTATGCTGAAATAGTTTTTGATGCAGAAGAAGAAGTTCCATTAATTTGTGAATTACCAGCATCGATAGTACTAGAAGTAACTTACACAGAACCAGGCGAGAAAGGAAACACTGCAACCAATGCATTTAAACCAGCAACTGTTGAAACTGGAGCAGAAGTTAGAGTTCCTTTATTTATTAATGAAGGAGACCACATTAAAATTAGCACTACTTCAGGAGACTACTCTGAACGAGTAAAAAAATAAAATTGATTTTATTATTGTAGGAACCTTTTTAACCTACAACTATTAATATAGTTTAGTCGTCTTTGTTTCAAAGACGACTTTTTTATTTGTATTCGTTTAGTATTATTCCAATTTAGTACTTATCTTTATTAGCTATCTTAAGCCCATGAGCAAACAATCTAAAAACACCAAAAAGCGAATCCAACTTGGCAAATTAAAGCTGGACACCTTACTGGAAGTAACTAAAGGCATTAACAACAACCTCTCTAAAGAGGATCTCTTAAACTTATATAAAGCAGTTTTACTAGACGAACTTAAGATTGGGAAACTGTTACTATTTAGTCATAACGACAAAGAATGGAGCCAAGAATTATCTGTTGGAACAAGCTCAAACAACATCAATGTAAAAGAAGATTTAGCACACATTAAACAAATTAATGTTTTATCTAACCCCGATAATAAAAAGCTATCCCCCTTTGATGTTATTGTTCCAGTATACCACAAAAAAAAACCGCTCTCTTATTTGCTATTAGGCGATTTTGATGGTGAAAAAATAGAAGTAAGCCCTATTATTAAACACCTAACATTTATTCAAACTTTAACCAACATAATTATTGTTGCTATTGAGAACAAGCGGTTGTATAAAGAAAATCTAGAACAAATAGCCATTAAAAAAGAAATGGAATTGGCTTCGGAAATGCAAACCATGCTTTTTCCAAAAAACTTACCCAACAACAAAGAAATAGAAGTTGCAGCCAACTACAAACCACACCAACTGGTAGGTGGAGATTACTATGATTTTATTGTATTGAACAGAGATGAAGTTGCCTTCTGTATTGCTGATGTATCTGGAAAAGGAGTTCCTGCAGCTTTATTAATGTCAAATTTCCAGGCCAGTTTAAGAGCACTAATTAAAAGAACCTCTTCATTATCTGAATTGGTAATAGAACTTAACAAAAACATTTTAGCCAACGCCAACAGAGAAAAGTTTATTACTGCTTTTATTGGAAAGTACAACATCCAAACTCGTAACCTACAATTTATAAATGCAGGACACAATCCTCCACTTCTTTTAGTGGGCCATCAGTTTAAAAAACTATTTGAAGGAAGTACTGTTCTTGGTGTATTTGAAAACTTACCAAGTGTTACCGAAAAGAACATTACCATCCCTAAAGATGCAATTTTATCTTGCTATACAGATGGTGTAGTTGAGCAAACCAATAAAAAAGAGGAAGAGTACGGGTTAGAAAGTATGGAAAAATGTGTGCTTCAAAATAAAGACAAGAGCATTAAAAAAATTGTAGCTTCAATTTCTAGCAGTTTAAGCGAATACAAGGAAGGAGTTGATTACCACGATGACATAGCGCTACTTTGTATGCGAATCAAGTAACCCTTTTTTGTGGTAAATATCAATGGCAACAATTAAGGCTATAAATCCCCAAAAAGGCACAGAAGCCTTATCCGTATCTAAATAGTTATTCAATAAGCTATGCACCACGTAGGTAAATAAACCGAGCATAGTAGCCAACAACAAGCTCTTGAGCTCTCCTTTAGGCAATTGATGATAAGTAATAGATCCTCTATAATATACTGCAAGAATTATTAAAAGAAACGAGAGACTTCCCAGTATTCCAGATTCAGCCAATGGACCAATGTATTCACTGTGTGCATTTCCATTTTCACCTGCATTGGTACTTATAATAGTTGTTTCATTAGACAACTGGAATGGTGCATACTGAAAAACATAGGTTCCTGGACCCCAGCCAAAAATTGGCCGTTCTTGAAACATTCTCCAAGCTGAACTCCAACGATTTAATCGCTCTAAATTAGAAGCATCGGTAGATACATTTGAAATAGACTCTACATGTTCAGAAATATTATCGGATGAATCTTGGTTGTTTCTTTCCAAATTCATAACCAAGCTATCCCAACTAAGCAACAACATAATTCCAAAAACACCAGTAATTAAAGCCAATACGCTAAATTTAATCCTGAATTTATAAATCAAATACAACACAAATGCGCCTATTAAACTAACCCACGCTGCTCTGGTATACGACAATACTATTCCTAAAGTAAATAGGCCTAGTAACACGTAACTAAAAATTTTATAGACAGGTGTATAACTTCGACCAGAAAACAACAGTATAATTGGAAAATACATAGCCAGTATTGCACCATAAGAAGTATGATCTTTATAAAAAGGTTCCATTACCCAGTGCGCAGGTTTTTCTTCAAAATTATACCCTGCCAAACGGATTATAGCATAAATAATTACACCTGATAGCGGGATTAAGTAAGCAAAAAAGAAAACTTTATAGTTGGTTATTTTCTTAAACAACGAAGTAGCCAAGAAATAAAAACACACCACAAACCATAAACGAGCTAGCAAAAACTTAAATGACACCACAGGCATTGAACTTGTAAGAGATGTAATAAAAATCCAAACCAAATTAAGCACAATAGCTATGGTTACCGGATGATATATTAAACCTTTATTGATTGGAGTATGCTTAAACAACTTAATAAAGTAGAGCAACATAACTCCAAACATAAGCGGCTCTGTAGGTAAATACATTCCTACACCTCCAATGGCTAACTCCTCAAGGTTTAAGGACAAAGGAGTTGCAAAAACAATAAACCACATCAACTTATCTAGCTTAAAGAAAGCCATAAATGTAATGACCAAAGCAAATGGGATTACTGCGAAATAATAAAACTCGTTAAAAACTAAATAGCTATTTAGCCCAATAAATATAAAGGAGAACAGATAAACCCAATATGTTTTAAATAAACGAGACAACTTTATTTTTGATTTAATCAGTTAGAGTTCATTTTGTTACTAGTGGCAATAAAAACAGTAACAAATTAAAGGAAGCAATTCTGAATCCTTAAGCTTGATTTTTAAAATTAAGCGACTTAACACTTTCGTAAAACAGTACGCAAACTAACGTTAATAAAAAACTAGCAAAAGTAGATACTACTACAATTAGCCATCTTATAGGGTATGATTTTTTCTCTGCTGCAAAAGCACTATTTACAATAAATTTATGCTGCAATGTTTTTTCAGCATCAATTTGTGCTTCTCTATATTTAGACCTAAGAATCACTAACCTTTCCTTTTCCAATATCTTCTCTTCTTCTGTACTCGTAAAAACTCCAGCATACTTACTAATTAAATTTAATTTATCATTCAATTGCTTTGCAGCCGCTGTTTTACCCTGCAAAACGGCAATGGCCATTTGCTCTGTTAACCTTTCCGATTGAGCTCTAATGTTAATAATCCCCATATCTCTCATCGTTTTTAAAGAATCCTCTAAAGTCTCAACATAAGCTATTTGAGCATCGTATTCATCTTTTACAATTTGAAGTGCTTGCACTGCTACTTCTCTTCGCATTCTGTTCTTTACGGTATCCATTAAAGCGGCAATATCGTTAGCTATTAGAGCAGCAGTATCAGCATTATAATCCAACACATTTATTTCTACCGACATAAATTTAGTTCGATCAAAACTAACATTACCATCAAACTCTCTTTGTAATTTTGTGTACTTATACTCATCATCTTCAGCAATATCATAATGCTTTAATAAATCATACTTTTCAATTATACGGTTCCTAATTTCATCAGAATTTAAAATTTGAATCATTTGCTCTGCCTGTTCCTCTTCCCCTAATCTCAATACATCTTCTTTTCCTGTATTATTTTCTGAAATTAATGTCTTGGCAATTGAACTAGTGGTTGTAGGAAACATTACCACAGTAGATTTATACTTATCTTTTATTAACAACGACACAATTACTGACACTACTAAGGCCAATGCTGTCATTACCATTAATGGTTTTCTCCAAGCGTAGAAAAACACAATTAAATTTCCTGAGTTAATGTTCTCGTTATTTCCTGTATTCTGTTCCATATCTAGTGCAAAATTTTCTTCATTTTTGAAGAGCGACAAAAATAGCTAATTTTATTCAAATGACCTTTCGTTCCTTTTTATCAGCAGGCTTTTGATGCTTTTAATGCTAATAATTTTAAAAGAAAATGAAAGAACAAAACCTAACAATGCAAGTGCAACAGCCTGATAAATTAAGCCCAAGTCCTTTACAAAAGGATTCGCCAACAACAACATTCCAACCACGGCTATTAACGCCAAAACAAATTTAATATTGACTGGAAATGAAAATATTTTTTTAACCAGTATTAGCTGAATGATAACAACAAATACTTGAGTTATTAAACTTGCTACTGCCGACCCATAAGCCTTAAAACTTGGAATAAATATTAAGTTGAGCACCACATTAATTATCAACCCAGCTAAAGCCAACACATTTAATTGTTTTAAATTATTGTTCGCTGTAAGAAGTGTCCCAAAAATATAAGTTGATGCTATTGCCACAAAACAAAACATTAATATGGGCAATACTTGATCAGATGCATTTACATTGATATACAATAAAGACATTATTTGAGTAGAGGAAGACCAACAAATAATAGCCAACACTATAGCCGGAACAAATATTAAACTAAAAGATAAGCGTACTAACTTATTTAGTGGTTGTTTCTTTTTAATCATAAAGGCAAATAGTGGCAACAACAACCCTGCAAACAATACACCTATTTGATTAGCTGCATCCATTAAACGATACGCCTGTGCATAAACAGAAGCTTGGTATTCTCCGTCAATAAGCATGGAATCAAGCATGATAGCATCAACACGATAATAAAAAGTCATAGTTAAAACCAATAATGCAAAAGGTGCTGTTCTTTTTAAAATCGACAATAGAAAAAGCTTATTAAAAGTTAATTTAAACCCATTAACTTTAGTTAACACAAAAGAAAATATAAGAACTGATGCAATTACATAAGCCAATGTTTGACCATAAACAAAATGCATAATGGTAAACTCAGTGCTTAAAAAATTACCCCAAATTAAGATGGAGCAAAACACTAGCATTAACGTTTTATCTAATACCGAAAAAAGACTATCTAAGGCAAATAATTGCAATCCTGCTACGTTTGACCTGAGGTACTGAATAAAGGAAATTAAAAATTGATTGATAGAGAGAAACAATAACAACTGAAACCTTAACTCCCCATACCCTATTATTGCACCAACAACTAAGGTTATTACAAAATACAATATGGCTAATAACAACTTAAACACCACAATACCGGAGAAGTACTTGCTTAAAAGTTGGCTGTTTTGCGCAATGGTTTTATTGTTGAAACTGGAAATACCAAGATCCAACAAAATATTAAACAACATAGCAAAATTGAATAACGCAAAGTAAGTTCCATAATCTGCAGAAGATACCAACTCATTTTGAACAGTTCTATCGATACCAAAAATCCAAAATGGCTTAATTAAGAAATTAAGCAACAATAACAGCGCTAAATTGACGACAAACTTTCTTTGCACAAAAATTGATTTGAGACAAATGTAACTCATCTTCTTCAATATTATTATTTTCGCTATTAATTAACTGTGAAAATTGCTATAAATACACGTTTGCTCCTTAAGGATGAAATTGATGGAATTGGTCAATTTACATTAGAATCGTTAAAGCACATTGTTACAAAACACCCTGAGCATGAGTTTGTTTTTGTTTTTGACAGAAATCCACATCCCGATTTTATTTTCGCAAAAAATATTACGCCAAAAGTAATTTCTCCACAAGCAAGACATCCATTACTTTATAAAATATGGTATCAATACTCCCTACATCGATTATTAAAAAGAATTAATGCCGATGTTTTTGTTGGTACTGATGGAATGATTCCGCTAAAGACCAGAACCAAAACACTCAATGTAATTCACGACTTAAACTTTGAACACCATCCAGAACACTTACCCAATTCTCTAAGAAAATTCTACTGCAAGTACTTTCCACAATTTGCCAAACGAGCAACTCGTATTGCTACTGTTTCTGAATTCTCTAAAACTGACATTGTTTCAACGTATGGAATAAATCCAAACAAAATAGATGTTGTTTACAACGGTTCTAACCACAACTTTAAACCAATAAATGAAACCGAAAAGGCAGCCATTCAAACTGAATATAGCGAAAGCAAACCCTACTTTTTATTTGTTGGAACCTTACATCCTCGAAAAAACGTAGATAACTTATTAAAGGCCTTTAATGCTTTTAAGCAAGCTAGCAATTCGGACTTTAAACTAGTTATTGCTGGTAAAAAAATGTGGTGGACGTCTCAAATGGAGGACACCTTTAGTGGTTTAGAACATAAAAATGACATTCTTTTTTTAGGAAGAGTAAAAGAAGAAGATTTGTATAAAATTACAGCAGCTGCGTATGCACTAACTTACGTTCCCGTTTTTGAAGGGTTTGGAATCCCTTTAGTAGAAGCCATGAGCTGTGGCGTTCCCGTTATTACTTCCAACGTTACTTCAATGCCAGAAGTAGTTGAAGATGCAGGTATTTTAGTTAATCCATCCGCTGTATTAGAAATTACTAAAGCAATGGAAGATTTAGTAAACTATAGTAGTTTGAGAACAACACTTGCTCAAAAAAGTTTAGAACAAGCAAAGAAGTTTAGTTGGGCAAAAACAGGAGATTTATTGTGGCAATCCATTTTAAAAACTAACGATGCTAAAAAGTAATTTCCAAAAAAAGTTAATTGAAGCAGGTTGCGATGAAGCAGGCAGAGGATGCCTTGCTGGGCCAGTTTATGCAGCAGCAGTTATTCTTCCAAAAAACTACAAAAATGCACTGTTAAACGATTCTAAAAAATTATCGGAAAAGAAAAGAAATCTCCTCCGAATACAAATTGAAAAAGATGCCATTGCTTTTGGTATTGGAATTGTAGACAATTTAGAAATAGATGAAATTAACATTCTCAACGCCTCCTTTTTAGCCATGCATCGCGCGGTAGATCAGCTTAAAACTAAACCAGAACTATTATTGATTGATGGTAACCGCTTTAAGCCTTATCCTGACATTGCACACGAATGCATTATAAAAGGTGACGCCAAATTTTTATCCATAGCCGCAGCATCTGTTTTAGCCAAAACTTACCGAGATGAGTTTATGTATGAAGCAGACCGTAAGCATCCAGAATATGCTTGGATAAACAACAAAGGATATCCTACCAAAGCCCACAGAAATGCCATTAAAGAAATTGGAACAACCAACCTGCATCGCTTAACTTTTAGGTTATTACCAGCACAATAAATCCACACTTTTTTACGCTTATATCCTTCTTTATTTACAAGTTAGTTCCGTATATTTACCGCACAATAAAACTGCATAAATGAACTACGAGAACAGGCTAGAATTTGCTCAAAAAATGGACGAGCAAGATGAATTAAAATCCTATAGAGACAAATTTTATATTCCAAATATTAACGGCAAACAAACCGTTTATTTTACTGGAAACTCACTAGGACTTCAGCCAAAATCTACCAAAGATTACATTAATACAGAATTAGACGATTGGGCCAAATGGGGTGTTGAAGGACATTTTTTAGGTACCAACCCTTGGTTTGCTTACCACGAAATGTTTGCAGAACCAGTAAGTAAAATTGTTGGAGCATTGCCTAAAGAAGTTGTGGTAATGAACAACCTAACAGTAAACCTTAACTTATTACTCATCTCATTTTACCGACCAACCGACAGCCGCTACAAAATTATTTGCGAGGCTAAAGCTTTCCCTTCAGATCAATATGCATTAGAAATGCAAGTAAGAAATGCTGGATTAAACCCTAATGATGCAATTATTGAAGTAGCTCCAAGAGAAAACGAACGAACCATAAGACATGAAGACATTATTGCCGCAATCAACGAAGCTGGAGAAAGTCTAGCTTGTGTAATGATTGGTGGAGTAAATTACTTTACTGGTCAGGTTTTCGACATGAAAGCCATTACCGAAGCAGCACATAAAGTTGGTTCTAATTGTGGTTTCGATTTGGCTCATGGTGCTGGAAACATTGAACTAAAACTACACGACTGGGGAGTTGATTTTGCCTGTTGGTGTTCGTACAAATATTTAAACTCTGGTCCAGGTGGAGTATCTGGTGCTTTTGTACATGAAAAACATTGTAACAATACCGATTTACCTCGATTAGCTGGTTGGTGGGGACACGATAAGGAAACCCGTTTTTTAATGGAAAAAGGATTTCAACCCATAAAATCTGCCGAATCATGGCAAATGAGTAATGCTCCCGTTTTAACCATGGCCGCACACAAAGCTTCAGTTGATATTTTTAACGAAGTGGGCATGGAAAAACTTCTTAAAAAACAAAAAACATTATCTGGTTATTTAGAGTTTGTTGTTGATGATATTAGCGACAAGCACCTCAATAAAGTAGAGGGGAAATGGCTCGAAATTATTACTCCTAGAAACTGGGAAGAAAGAGGTTGTCAAGTTTCAGTAATTGCCCACGGTTTTGGAAAAGAATTGTTTGACAAACTTACAGAAGAAGGTGTAATAACTGACTGGAGAGAACCCAACGCCATAAGAATGGCACCAGTTCCATTGTACAACTCTTACGAAGACATTTATCGATTTGGCGAAATATTAACAAAAGCGATTAACTAAATATGAAAACAGCAACAATTGTAGGAGCAGGATTAGTCGGTTCGTTATGGGCCGTATACCTCTCTAAAGCAGGATATAAAGTAAAAATATTTGAACGAAGAAGTGACATAAGAAAGGCTGAAATATCTGCTGGAAAATCGATTAACCTAGCGCTATCTACTAGAGGATGGAAAGCTTTAGACACAGTTGGTGTTGGTGATAACATTAGAGAAATTGCCATTCCAATGACAGGAAGAGTGATGCACAGCACAGCAGGAGAATTAACTTACCAACCCTATGGAAAAGAAGGACAGGCAATTTATTCTGTTTCAAGAGGCGGAGTGAATGCCAAAATGATGGACATTGCTGAAGAAAACGGAAATGCTGAAATATTTTATAATCAAAAATGCATTGGAGCTGACCTTAACAGTGGAACTGTACATTTAGAAAATACCGAAACAGGAGAAAAAACCAGTGAAACTGCTGATGTTGTTTTTGCAACAGATGGCGCATTTTCGGCAATTCGTTACAATGCCATGCAAAAACTATCGCGTTTTAATTACAGCCAAAACTTTATAGAAGATGGTTACCGCGAAATACTATTGCCTGCCAACG
The DNA here is from genome assembly GCA_905479995.1 of uncultured Flavobacteriales bacterium. Classification (GTDB taxonomy): domain Bacteria; phylum Bacteroidota; class Bacteroidia; order Flavobacteriales_E; family Vicingaceae. Next base: position 182,006 of record CAJQON010000003.1, read on the forward strand.
AAGATGGATCTTACAAATTAGACAAAAATGCACTACACATTTGGCCAAGAGGTAGATTTATGCTCATAGCCTTACCCAATGAAGACGGTTCATTTACTTGCACTTTATTTATGCCATTTGAAGGAGAAAACTCTTTTGAAACACTAACATCTAAAGACGCTGTAGACCACTTTTTTAAAACCACTTTTTCAGATTTTTATGAAATGATGCCCAACATTGCCAATGCTTGGGAAGATCATCCGTTATCTGCTCTAGCCATTGTTCGTTGCTACCCTTGGACAGCAGGAAAAACTGCTTTAATGGGAGATGCCGCTCATGCTACTGTACCATTTTACGGACAAGGAATGAATTCAGGAATGGAAGATTGTACTGTTATGTGGGAACTCATGCAAAAGCACGATGAAAATTGGGAGAAAGTTTTTGAAGAATACCAAATTCTTAGAAAACCAGATGGAGATGGTGTTCAGGATCTATCCGTTCACAATTACTATGTTATGCGAGATTTTGTGGGCGACCCTCAGTTTTTATTGCAAAAGAAAATTGAGGCACACTTTTCGGAAAAGCACCCCGACAAATGGATGCCTTTATACAGCCAAGTTACCTTTAGCAACATTCGCTATTCCGAAGCATGGAAAACAGGACAAAAACAAGATGCTATTATGAAAAACGTAATGGCTCAATTTAGTAATATAGCAGATATTTGGGACAGCAATGAAGTTGAACAAGCAATACTAGCTGCTATTTAAATTCGTTATTATAAAATGAAGTCTTTCAAAACTATACTATTGCTTTTTGTCCTCGCTCCCTTTATGACGAATGCACAACAATATAAACCTGGTAAAGGAGGTGGAGGACTATACAATACTGGACAAGATCAAGTTGACAAAGGTTGGTACGCTGGTTTTGGAATAACCTACATGTTAGGATATCCTAAAGAAACAAATTCGGTAAGCAACGATAGCTTGGGCAACACCTACCAACAAGATTATGAAGCCAAAGCCAAAAGTAAATTTGGCTTAATGGCAGAAATAGGCTTATTTAAAATGACCGACCGTAAGTTTATTAATTACATGGATTATGGCATTGCCTACAAATGGTTTAGAGGTGGTGAAGATTATACTGTTACCCCAAGTATAAATAGTATTGTTGGTGTTCCTTTTGAGATGACTGGTAGTTTTGGAGACCATTTAATTTCCGGGAATTTTAATGTAGGGCACCGTTTTGACAAAAACGAAAACACCTTTTTTGTAAACGGTTTAGGGTTAAACCTCGATTACCACATTATTACTGGAAGAACGCGAACAGCAACAATTACCGAAAAAAGATTTGAAAATGGACCAAATTCTATTTTAGGAGAAATGCACTACTTTTTTGGCATCGGATTTAAAACCAAAAAACGACTGATTATTATGCCAATAATTGAAACCCCAATATTTGCTATTTTTCCATTCAATCACATTGTAAGTACACACCAATATAACAACACTCGATTTCGTCCCATACTGCTTAAAGTAAGATTTATGTTCTTAAAAAAAGGATCAAAATCTTGCCCAGCAGTATTTAATCCTATGGGAATAGATCCGAATGGAAATGGAGTGAAATAATTTCAACTAACCAACTTTAAAAAATGGAAAACTGTTCGATATACTCCCATCACATTTGGTACAAAGAAATTGTTGACAGCATACTTAGTCTGGTAACTGAAAACGACTTAGAGATAACTGGAGAAGCAGAGGCATGGACAGCAATTGTCATTTTGGGAAAGGAGAATGCTCGTAAAGAAAAAAACAAAATGACATTAACCTGCCGCGTACGCGAAACGCCAAATTTTGAATTGGGCGATCCTGTTGATGAAATAACCACCAACCTAAATGGAATGGTTAATTATTTTGGCGCAATAGCAACACCCAAAAAGGTATTGCTAGAAAAACTAATCTATAAAATTTCATCCATAAATATGGAAATTGGAATTGTGGCTGCTAATGGATTTAATGAAATTTTTGAAGAAATTATTTTTGCCATTACCGAAAAACTAGAAGGCTTCATTTTCTCAAATAACAACTCTATTCTTGATGCTCCGGATTCTCAAAATGGAATTTTTAATGAAAATGGGGATGTTATCTTATCCAACTCAGGCTATTCTGACGTGAACGATATAGAAGTTTTAATAGAAACACAATATTACTCAAACCAAAAGTAATCTAAAACTTGTCCGTTCGAGTGATTTGACTTTTTCTATCAAATTGTATCGAGAACTCAACAAAAGAGTACTGCATTTAGAAAAATTTTCAATACAGTTCATCTTAAGACGAAATAATCTCATTTTTCGATAAAGATTCCACACATCAGTTTGTAGCGAAAACCAGTTTTCGGCAAACCATCGTTCTGAATGACATTTAAAAAAATATGAATTTAAACCTTAAAACTTCAACAAAAAGTCTTCCTTACTTAAATCAGGATTGAAGAACACAATTCCTACAAAAAACAAATCAATTGTGGTTGTCACCCTAGGGTGATGCTTAATTTTCTCCCAAGCAGCAGTCATTCCCTCACTCCAATGTATATCATCAAAAACAAAAACACTTTCTTGGTGCGCTTTTTCCACACACAAATTAAAGTAATTAAGCGTAGCTTCTTCTTGGTGATTGCCATCAAAAAAGACAAAATCCAATTGGGGTGTTTTACTTAAATAAGTGGGCAAGTATTTATCGAAAGTAGCATTTACCAACTCAATATTGGCAAACCCAATCTTATCAAAATTAATTTGAGCCACCTTAGCCGTATTCGCACAACCTTCAACAGTAGTTACTTGAGTTGCTTGGCTCGAACCAGCCAAATAAAGCGTACTTAACCCCAAAGAAGTCCCCAATTCTAAAACCGTAGTTGGCTTAAAACGATTCACTAATCGGAACAACAGCTGTCCATACTTGGGCGTTTTTAAGGTATTATTAGCAATGTCTTTAACTGTTCTGCTACTCGATTTATTTACCGTAGATCCTGCACCATGATCGTCAATCGCTATAGTCATATCTGTCAATAGTAACTTAGCTCGTATCGACTCAATATCTTCATAAACATAAAAAGGAGTAACATCGGTAATCACGTCATTGTATAGTTCAAACACAAAAGGAGAATGGATACTGTGTTGATTCCCCGATTTTGATCGGTACTTCAAATATTTTAATGCCAAACCTAATTTACTCACCCTACAAAAATACTGGTTTTAATGTTACATCCTAATTTAGAAGCATTCTGACGAAAATAACCGCCTGAATAAGAAAATAAAATTACTTTTACACCAAACTTTAATGGTATGAGAATAATTATTGCCGGAGCTGGGGAAGTTGGTTTCCACTTGGCAAAAATGATGAGTCACGAAGCCCAAAACATCTATATCATAGATGACAATGAGGACAGGCTTGATTATGTGCAGTCGCACATTGATGTTTTTGGAGTTAAAGGAAACGCCAAAAATATTCACGTCTTAAAAGAAGTTAAAGTAGATTCTTGCGACTTACTAATTGCAGCTACCTCATCTGAAGAAACCAACTTATTGGTTTGCATCAACGGAAAAAAATTAGGTGCCAAACGTACCATTGCCCGAATAAGCAATTATGAAGGAATAGGTTCAGAAATGCGCCAATTGTATAGTGACTTGGGTGTAGACAGTATTGTTTCTCCTGTCGAATTGGCCTCACAAGAAATTAAGCGACTCATAGGTCAATCGGCATTTACAAGCGATTATGAATTTGAAGATGGAAAATTAACCGTGTTTGGAATTGCTATTTCTAGCCAATCTTTACTTAAAGATAAATGCGTTGTAGATACTACTCACTTAAATCCCAACCGATCGTTTAAACCAATTGCTTTGTTGCGAAGCGACAAAACAATTATGGTGCAAAGCGATACTACCTTTTTAGAAAACGACATTGTTTATTTTATATCTACCCCAGAAAGTATAGATCAAATTACAGCACTTTGTGGACAAGAATGTTTTGAAATAAAAAACATTATGATTTTGGGTGCTAGTAGAATTGGAGTGTTAACAGCAGAAATTCTTGAGAAAAATTACAATGTAATTCTAATAGAAAAGGACAAGAAAAAGGCCGAAGAAATTGCCGAGCACCTTAAAAAAACATTGGTTATTAATACCGATGGAACAGATGTTAATGCCTTAGAAGATGAAAATATTGAAGACATGGATGCCTTTATTTCGGTAACTGGAAATTCTGAAACCAACATTATTACTTCGTTGGTTGCAAAATCGCATGGCGTAAGAAAAACCATTGCTGGTGTAGAAAACATCGATTACATCAACCTATCACACAACATTGGTATAGATACCTTAATTAACAAAAAACTAATAGCTGCCGATAATATTTTTAAGTTTATTAGAAAAGGTGAAGTGGCAGCCATAGCTAACCTACATGGTGTGGATGGTGAAATTATTGAGTTTAATGTAAAAGCAGGAACCAAAATAACCACCAAACCATTGCGTGAATTAAAAATACCAAGTACTGCCAACATTGCAGGAATAATTAGAGACAATAAAGGGTTTGTTCCTTTCGGAGGTTTTCAATTAGAAGCTGGCGACAAGGCAGTTGTATTTACCAAAACAGATGCTATTCACCACATTGAAAAGTTTTTTAACGCTTAAATGCCAAAAAGACTCATAAATACCAAGGTAATAGGAAGAGTAGTTGGCAACCAAATCATGTTTACCGGAATATTAATGGCTACCGCCATTCCATTTTCCATTTACTACAACACCAGCGATTTATACCCCATTATTTATTCGGCACTAATTACATTGGCGAGTGGTTTTATAATTACGCAACTCACCAAAAAAAACAAAAACGATGAAGTAAAAAAACGCGAAGGTTTTTTAATCGTTGCAGCTGGCTGGATCGCCATGTCTATTTTTGGTAGCTTACCCTACGTTATATCTGGCGTTATCCCCAACTATACCGATGCCTTTTTTGAAACCATATCAGGATTTACTACCACCGGAGCTACAATTTTAGATAACATTGAAAGCTTGCCTGAGGGCATTTTGTTTTGGAGAAGCATGACTCAATGGATTGGTGGAATGGGAATTATTGTATTAACCATTGCTATACTTCCGTTACTTGGTGTTGGAGGAATGGAACTTTTTGCATCTGAAGCTCCTGGACCAACCAAAGACAAAATACACCCGAGAATTAAAGAAACTGCCAAGCGTTTGTGGTTCATCTATTTTTCTCTTACAGTATTAGAATGTATTCTGCTAATGCTTACAGGCATGAGTTTTTTTGATGCAATTAACCACTCACTAACAACCATGTCAACTGGAGGATTTTCTACAAAACAAGACAGTATTGCCCACTTTAACACACCAGGAGTACAATACATAATAATTACCTTTATGCTCATTGCCGGAACCAACTTCACCCTACTCTATTTCGGTTTTAAACTAAAATTTAAAAAGTTTTGGAACAACGATGAATTTAAGTGGTACATCGCAGCAGTATTAAGCTTAACAACTATCGTTATTGGCTTCTTATACATACACCACCTCAATTACCCCTCATTTGAAGAAAACTTTAGAGCAGTATTATTTCAGGTAACCAGTATTATTACCACTACAGGTTTTGCTACTACCGATTATACTACTTGGGGCTCATTTGTTACTTTTTTATTCTTTTTATTACTCTTTACCGGAGCAAGTGCTGGTTCTACTAGTGGAGGTATGAAATTAGTACGTATTGTTTTACTAATGAAAAATGGACTCTTAGAATTTAAGAGAAGGTTACATCCTAATGCAGTTGTACCGGTTCATTTAAACGGACATGGTGTTTCGTCTAAAATTATATACAACCTATTGGCCTTTGTATTCTTTTACCTTTTTATGTTTGTTTTAGGTGCTATACTTTTAACCTTTTTTGGCCTAAATTTTATAGATGCTATTAGTGCTTCTGCCACCTCTCTAGGTAACGTTGGTCCTGGCATTGGTTCTATCGGACCATCATCTACATTTGCCCACTTACCAAGTGAAGCGAAATGGGTACTTTCTTTACTAATGCTTTTAGGAAGGCTAGAATTGTTTACCATTGCCATCCTTTTTACACCCTATTTTTGGAAAAGGAACTAACTAGCATTCCTAATTTACCAACTTAAACATTAGCAACATACAACCAAATTCCTTATTTTTAAGTCTTTAGTTAGATTAACCTAAAAACCATGAAACAACTAATTACTTTTATATTATTCATCACAATTAGTTCTACTTCGTTATTCTCTCAAGAATATTTAGGCTTAAAACAGAGTAATTATTCTGGTATAATGGGTGCTGATTTAAACCCCTCTTCTATTGCTGATAGCAGGTATAAATTTGACTTAATTCTATTTAACGGTTATGCAGGGTTCTACAATAATCACATGCATTTTAATACTCGAAAAATGCCGCGATGGTGGATCAATTCATTTAATGAAGACGATCCAGTAGCGAACGACTGGATGAACAACGGTGATTTAGAAAAATTAGTTTCTGCCGATTCTACTGCAGCTTTTAAAAATGCTGGAAAAGGTCAATTGTTTGAAATAGATAATACCAACGAAAGAAGGTCTGCATTTTTCCATACAGATATTGCTGTTTTAAATTTTATGGTAACATTAAGCCGAAAAAGAGCCATAGGTTTTCAAGTTAAAAATAGGACCATGTTTAACCTCGATAATGCCTCCCCAGAATTAATTCGATTGGCATCCAATGACTTTGATTTTCAAAACGTTTTTAATCTCTCTATTAATGATGCCGACATTAATTTATCATTCAATTCTTGGAATGAATATAACATCGTTTATGCTCAAGTATTAACTGATCGGGAGGAACATTTTTTTAAAGTTGGTGGTAAGTTAAAATTCTTACAAGGTGTAGCTTCTGCCTATATGCATTCCACCGATTTAAATTTTAACATCCAAAACGATAGTACTTCAAATGCCATTAGTGGAAATTTTGACTATGGTTATTCAGAAAATTTAGGAGGATACAGTGAACCAAGTGATGGCAGTGGCACTTCTGAAGATTTTGCTACTGGAGACCTGTTTAATTTTGAATCTAAACTTGGAATAGGTTTAGATATTGGTGTTACTTATGAATGGAGACCCAACTATGACGCTTACAAATACGACATGGATGGTGAAACAGACTTATGGATGCGCGATAAAAACAAGTACAAGTTAAAAGTTGGCGCTGCCATAAACGACATTGGTGGAATGAAATACCAAAAAGGTGGATTGAGTAACAACTTCAATATTAATGTAGGCGTATTCGATTTAAATAAGTTTGATGACACCGAAGGATTAAGAAGTTTAGATTCTACCCTACAAAATTTTTCTGACTCTGGATGGGTAACCTTTAACAATAATGATGACAAGGAGTTTTATATGAATTTGCCCACCCACATGAACTTTGATGTAGATTACAACATTTGGAAAAACTTTTATGTAAATGCATATGCTCGAATTAACTTAAAATTTGGTAAGGATGAAAATACCGTGCATTACCCAACAAGTATAGCACTTACCCCTCGGTTTGACCATCGAAGATGGGGAGTATCTATGCCTTTTTCTTACAATGCTGTTGCCGGATTTAGAACTGGCCTTGCGCTTCGTTTAGGCTATATTCATATCGGTACTGGCGATTTAAAACCGTTTATTGCTCCTAAACACGATATGGACGTCAGAGGTGCTGACATTTATTTAGGTGCACGCATTCCTATATTATACAAAGCACCAAAGGATAGAGACAAAGATCATGTTTCCGACAAGCTAGATGAGTGTATCGATATCCCTGGAATTTGGGCACTTAAAGGTTGTTCGGATTTAGATAACGATGGAATATTAGACCAAAATGACAGTTGTGTTACCGATTCAGGATTAGTTGAATTTAATGGCTGCCCAGATATTGATGGAGACAGTATTATGGACAAAGAAGATGATTGTCCGGAAACACCAGGAATCCCTCAATTTAATGGATGTCCAGATACTGATAAAGACAGCATTATGGACAAAGAAGACGACTGTCCAAACGTACCTGGTCCTAAAGAAAACAATGGTTGTCCTTATAAATTATTGCACACAGTAACTTCAACAGGTATAATTATAGAAACAGATACGCTTTTTGACCATGAATCTAACTATAAGTTTAACCGATTAAGCAGATTAAATGATCACCTGTTTATGATGGAAGAAGATGACAATAGCCGATTTATTACTGTTATCTTAGGAAATGATACCATTACAGCCGATCGAAATTCTAATGGATACTTCTCTTACAAATACGTAGCTCCTGCATTAGATACAGACCTATTTGAAATTGAATTACTAGAAGAAGAAGAAGAAATTTTAAAAGCTGCTTTTGACAATTTAGAATTTGAAACAGGAAAGGCTGTCATTAAAGAAAGTTCATTTAAATCGTTAGAAGAGTTAGCTAAGTTATTGCTTAAAAAACCAGAATGGCGCCTAAAAATATCTGGTCATACCGATAGTGTTGGAAAAGCATCTAATAATTTAAGATTATCTAAAAATAGAGCGAGAGCAGTTTCTGCTTTTTTAACGCTCAACGATATTAATAAAGATAGAATGGATGTAGAATGGTTTGGAGAAGACAACCCTGTTGCTACGAATAAAACAAAAGCAGGTAGACAGAAAAACCGAAGAGTAGAAATGGTCATTCAATAACAAATTCAGAACATTAACCAAATAAAAAGACCTGCTGTGCTCAATAACACAGCAGGTCTTTTGTATTCCCAAAATTCATTTTAAACGCCTTATTTCTTTTTAGTTTTTTTAGCCTTTTTATCTCTTAAATAAACCCCTAACATAAACAGCACACACCCTTCATAAGTCTCATCTTTCACTTCATATTTTACCAACAACTTGGTTTTAGGTGCTTCAAACTGTATTTCAAAAGTGGCATTTTCTGTCATTATATCTTCAGAAGATTGATAAAGTAAATTTCCAACCTCTTTACCATCCTCACCAACATCAAACAATTTAACAATTACACCTTCGGATTTGGCTTTCATGTCAAATATCAATTTAAAATTAAAGTTCTTCAACAAATCAACTCTAAACTCAATATCATATGGGTCTTTGGCGTTCTTAATATAAGTTTGTCTATAATTATCGTAAACCGCATTACCCAACAAACTCTTCTTCCTTTCCTTATCCACATCGGTGCACTGCCCAAATGAATTTTGTACCGATAAACTCAGCGCAAAAAAGACAAGAATTAATATTTTGTAATGTTTCCCCATTTTAAATAACCTCAGTACTTAACTCAAATTTGATACGTAATAATAATAGTTTTGTTTTAAATACTTACACAATCCTCTAATTTTTATAAAAAAACATACGCACCCCTTAAATTAAAAGGATAAATTCTCCGAACTCAATTCACACTTCCGCTTCTTGGAATAACAAGCCTTTTTAGTTAACTTCGCTACCCTAGAATAAAGTAGAAGAATGGAACAAGTAGAAAAATATACACCTAAGAATAAAGTAAGAATTGTAACGGCTGCCAGCCTATTTGATGGGCATGATGCTGCGATCAATATTATGCGAAGAATTATCCAATCTACAGGATGTGAGGTAATTCACTTAGGACACGATAGAAGCGTTGAAGAAGTAGTGAATTGTGCCATTGAAGAAGATGCTAATGCTATTGCAATGACATCTTACCAAGGTGGACACGTGGAGTATTTTAAGTACATGTATGATCTACTGAAGGAGAAAGGATCTGAGCACATCAAAATTTTTGGTGGTGGTGGTGGAACAATTTTGCCATCTGAAATTGAAGAATTACAAACATACGGAATTACAAGAATTTATCATCCTGATGATGGTCGTGAAATGGGACTACAAGGAATGATTAATGATATGATTGAACAGGCAGATGTGCCCACCCCTGCCCTCCCAAAGGGAGGGAGCTTAGAATCTGATCTCAAAGAAAAAAATGTAAATACTATTGCACGCTTAATCTCTATCGCAGAAAACAGACCCGAAGAATTCAAGTCTCTTTTCTCCTCCCCTTCGGGGAGGCCGGGAGGGGCACCTATTCTTGGAATTACAGGAACTGGTGGAGCAGGAAAATCATCTTTAGTAGATGAATTGGTAAGAAGATTTTTAATTGACTTCCCTGAAAAAGAAATTGCAATTGTATCTGTAGATCCATCCAAAAGAAAAACGGGTGGAGCATTATTAGGAGATAGAATTAGAATGAACTCTATTAGAAATGAGAGAGTTTACATGCGTTCTTTAGCTACTCGCCAGAGTAACTTAGCATTATCTCAACACGTTGCTGAAGCTTTAGAAATTTTAAAAGCAGCATCTTACGACTTAATCATTTTAGAAACTTCTGGTATTGGACAATCTGATACGGAGATCATGGACCACTCTGATGTTTCCTTGTATGTAATGACTCCTGAGTTTGGAGCAGCAACACAGTTGGAGAAGATTGATATGTTAGATTTTGCTGATGTAATCGCACTCAACAAATTTGATAAAAGAGGAGCTTTAGATGCTATACGTGATGTAAAGAAACAATACATGCGTAACAATGATTTATGGGATACTCCTATGGATCAGATGCCAGTTTACGGAACCATTGCTTCTCAATTTAACGATCCAGGAATGAACTCATTGTACAAAGTGATTATGGATAAGTTGGTAGAGAAAGTGGGTGCAGATTTACCATCTAGCTTTGAGATTACAGAAGAGATGTCTGAAAAGATATTTGTAATCCCACCAAAGCGTAACCGTTACTTATCAGAGATTTCTGAAAACAATAGAGGTTATGATGAATGGGTAAACAAGCAAGTTGAGTTAGCAGATAAATTATGTGCCATTGACAGGACTATGACTACCCTATCTGATGAACCAGATACAGTAAAAGTATTACAAGCACAATTCGATAAAATCAAGTTGGATTTCGATCCGAAGAACATGCTAATTATCGAAGGTTGGCAAGAAAAAGTACAAAAATATAAAGAACCGGTTTACAAGTTTAAAGTAAGAGACAAAGAATTAGCTATTGAAACACATTCAGAAAGTTTATCGCATTTACAAATTCCTAAAGTGGCTTTACCAAAGTACACGGGTTGGGGAGATGTTTTAAGATGGAGCTTACAGGAAAATGTTCCTGGAGAATTTCCTTACACAGCAGGACTGTTTCCTTTTAAAAGAGAAGGAGAAGATCCAACAAGAATGTTTGCTGGTGAAGGTGGACCAGAACGTACGAATAGACGTTTCCACTACGTTTCTAAAGGAATGCCAGCAAAGCGTTTATCAACTGCTTTTGATTCGGTAACGCTTTACGGAAACGATCCACATTTAAGACCAGACATCTATGGTAAAATTGGTAATGCAGGAGTTTCTATTGCCTGTTTAGATGATGCCAAAAAATTATATTCTGGTTTCGATTTAACACATGCTATGACTTCGGTAAGTATGACCATTAATGGTCCTG
>CAJQON010000004.1 GCA_905479995.1 uncultured Flavobacteriales bacterium
CTGGTCGATTTTGCTGGACACCAGATTGTGATGAAGTGAATGGCGTATTTCCTTTTACAGTTAACGCTTATTCTTTAGGTTGCGATGGCAAGTCATCAGATAGTTTATTATTTAAACTTGAGGTAGTCCCACCTCCAACTGATTTAAAAAACCCAGGTAACAAAACACTTCCTTATGGCTATGAGCATTGTGAAAACATTGTATTTACTGACTCCAGTATAGTCGATTTGATAAAATTAAGTGTTACTTCAGAAATATTTTCTTTAGGAGCCGAATTACCTAGCTTATCAAGCAATTACAACTATACAAGTTGGGTTGATGATGATGTAATAAGTGGAGTGCCAAACAATGCTGCAAATAATTTTACCTTAGGCACACGCTTTTGTTGGACTCCAGATTGTGAACACATTGGAAAAACCTTTCCAGTTGAAGTAGTTTTATCTTCATTAGATTGTGACAATGCCATAAAAGACACCATAAATTTTGACTATACCATCACTCCTCCTTTTGATAGTTTAGACATTATACCTAACATAATAACACCAAATGGTGATGGTATGAATGATGCATATAAAATTAACGGAATATCTAATCCTTGTACAGATAAATTGACTGTTGAAATTTTTAGCAGATGGGGAGCATCCGTATATAAAAGTGATTATCCAGAATTTGAATGGAAAGGAACCAATAAAGGAGGAGGAGATGTTCCTGCCGGAACTTATTTTGTTTTAGTAAGTGGCATATATGGTGGAGAATCCGTTAAACTATTGCAACGGTCGGTCACTGTACTTAGATAGACCAACAACTAAAAACAAAGAGCTTCATTTTAAGTAATTCACTTACAATTGTTAATTATTTGTAAGAAAAAATAAGGAAATGCAACCTTTTAAACTATTTTTACATCTTCAATACAAATAAATCTATCAATCTATCAATCTATCAAAATGAAAAAAGGGATTCTATTAATTGTTGCACTATTTAGTTTGTTATCTTTTACTAAAGCTACTCACTTAGTTGGAGGAGACATTAACATTAAATGGGTAAGCCAAAACAACTATGAAATTAAATTAAGATATTACAGAGATGTAGTAAATGGCTGGGTAAACATGCCAACACAAATGACTGTTAGGGTTTACGACCAAGTTACACACTTACAAGTTGCACAACAGATTTTAACCAGAACATCTATTGGTATTGTACCTTTAGGAGATCCATGTTACACTCCAGATCCATTGGTAGTAAGCATTGAGGAAGGTGTTTTTGAATCTCCAGCTAGCATAGTATTAGCTGACAACCCTAATGGATATTATGTTTCTGCACACGAAGGAGCTAGAAATGCTTTAGCAATAAATGTTCAAGCAGGTGGAAACATGACTTGGTTTGCTATGATATCTGATCCAGCAATGGGACAAAACTCAACTCCAGATTTTGGAGACTATCCTAACGATGCGTATTTCTGTATTACAGGACCAAAACAATGGAAATATCCAATTACTGATGCTGACGGAGATTCTTTAGCTTATAAATTCACTCAACCACTTGCTGGAAATGGAGCTGGAGCAGGAGCTTATCCTTTCTACCCTGGATTAAACTGGGCTGTTGGTTATAGCTTAACTAACATTGTTGGTGGAGCAACCAACATGAACATTAACCCAACTACCGGACTAATAACAGCATGGCCTACTGCTTTAGGCTTTTTTACTTTTGCTATTACTGTAGAAGAATTTAGAGATACCACTGCTGCTCAAAACGGTCCTAAAGTGAAAATTGGAGAATCAAGAAGAGATGTACAATACATTAGTTTAAATTGTACAAGTGGTTCGCCTCCAGCATTTCTAAACACATTCCCTACCATGAACCAAACCATACAAATTCCTTACAACTACGAATATTGTAAAGATTTAATTTTTGCAGATCTTAACGTTACTGATTCTGTTTATTTTGAAATGAGTTCTTCAATTTTTGATTCTGGTGCTTACCAACCAACTATGACTCCAGATTTAAATGGTGACTACACGTTCTATTACAATTGGGTTGGTTCTGCTTGGGCAGATTCTGTGGTTATTCCACCAAATCAATACGATCCTGCTCAGCAAGATACCTTTAACATTGGTACTGTTGCTGGTCGTTTCTGTTGGACACCAGATTGTGATGACATCGATGGTATTTTCCCTTTTGTTGTAACAGCCTATTCTTTAGGATGTGACGGAAAAGCTTCTGATAGTATTTTCTTTAACTTACAAGTGGTTCCTCCTCCAACTGAATTGAAAAATCCAGGTGATAAAATTCTACCTTTTGGTTCTGAATATTGTAGAAATATTGTTTTTACAGATTCTAGTATAGTCGATTTAATTCAACTGGATGTTACTTCAGATATTTTCTCTATGGGAGCTGAATACCCATCTTTATCCAATAGTTATAATTACGTAAGTTTTGTGGATGCAGATGTGGTGAGTGGTGTTCCAAACAACGACCCTGGTCATAAAGCTTTAGGAACTCGTTTTTGTTGGACTCCAGATTGTGAGCACATTGGTGGAACCTTCCCGGTTGAAGTGGTTTTATCTTCTGCAGATTGTGAAAACGCAATACAAGATACCATTAGATTTGATTATACTGTTATTCCTCCATTTGATAGTTTAGATGTTATTCCTAACATCATTACACCTAATGGTGATGGAATGAATGATGTTTACAAAATTGGTGGAATTTCTAATCCTTGTACGGATAAAATAACCGTTGAAATTTATAGCCGATGGGGTAATTCAGTTTACACAGGAGATAGTTTCCCAGATTTTGAATGGGATGGAACAAATAAAAGTGGTGCAGATGTTGCCGCTGGTACTTACTTTGTTTTAGTAAGTGGTGTTTATGCTGGTGAGTCTGTTAAGCTTTTACAACGATCAGTTACGGTTCTTAGATAACAAATAAAGTAACATAACTACTTTAAAAAGGAGCTTCATTTGAAGCTCCTTTTTTTTATCTTCTTTTTCTAAAAATTTAGTTGAAATAAAATTGGATTAGGCAGACAAAACCTTAGATTATTTCTAAATTTGCAGCTTTGTTAATTTTTGAAAATTCAAAGAATGTCTGCATCAACAAAGTATGTATTTGTAACTGGAGGAGTAACCTCTTCTTTAGGTAAAGGAATAATTGCGGCTTCTCTCGCAAAACTATTACAAGCTAGAGGATATAGAGTAACCATTCAAAAACTAGACCCATACATCAATGTAGATCCAGGAACATTAAACCCTTATGAGCATGGTGAATGTTTTGTTACAGAAGACGGAGCCGAAACTGATTTGGATTTAGGCCATTATGAGCGATTTTTAAATGTCAACACTTCTCAAGCAAACAACGTTACTACAGGTAGAATTTACCAAAGTGTTATTAATAAAGAACGTGAGGGTGCTTTTTTAGGGAAAACTGTTCAAGTTATTCCACACATTACAGATGAAATTAAAAGAAGAATTAAATTATTAGGAAACACTGGTAATTACGATATTGTTATTACTGAAATTGGTGGAACTGTTGGTGACATTGAATCTTTACCTTACATTGAAGCCGTAAGACAATTGAAATGGGAACCTAATTTTGACTGTATTGTATTGCACTTAACTTTAGTGCCATTTTTAGCTACTTCTGGAGAACTTAAAACAAAACCAACACAACACTCTGTAAAATCATTGCTTGAATCAGGTGTTCAACCAGATATCTTAGCCTTAAGAACTGAATATAAGTTGACAGATGGTGTAAAAGAAAAAGTTGCATTATTCTGTAACATTGCTCCAAATGCTGTTATACAAGCCATAGATGCTGAAACAATTTATGAGGTGCCTTTATTAATGAAGGAAGAAAAATTAGATCAAGTTGTTTTAGAAAAATTAGACATGGCTCCTAAGTTAGAACCTTCTTTAGATGCTTGGAATGGTTTTTTAACCAATCTTAAGAATCCTAAAACAACGGTAAAAATTGGTTTGATAGGAAAATACATAGAATTAAAAGATTCATACAAATCTATTGCTGAAGCATTAATTCATGCTGGAGCAAGCATAGAAACTAAAGTAGAATTGGATTGGATCCATTCTGAATCTATAAACAATGGAAATGCTCAAGAAAAATTAGGCAGATTAAACGGAATATTAGTTGCCCCTGGTTTTGGAGAAAGAGGAATAGAAGGAAAAATAGCTACAGTTAAATTTTCTAGAGAAAATAATATTCCATTTTTAGGTATTTGCTTAGGTATGCAATGTGCTGTTATAGAATATGCAAGAAATGTTTTAGGACACAATGACGCACACTCTACAGAAATGGAACCAGGAACGACTACTCCTGTTATATATTTAATGAAAGATCAGGAAAATATTTCTGATAAAGGTGGCACCATGAGATTGGGTGCATATCCTTGTAAAGTTACTAATGACTCTTTGGCATTTAAGGCTTATCAAAAAAACGAAATAACAGAGAGACACAGACATCGTTATGAATTTAACAACACTTATAGAGCTGAATTTGAAGCTGCAGGAATGAAAACTTCTGGTGTAAATCCTAACAATGATTTAGTAGAAATTGTTGAAAATACTGATCATCCATGGTTTGTTGGTGTTCAATTTCATCCAGAATATAAAAGTACAGTACTTACACCCCACCCTTTATTTACCGACTTCCTAAAGGCAAGTGGCTTAAATAAATAATATACATACGTTAATTGACAATTTAAACAAGAAGAAAAAATGAGTGCAAAAGGATTTGATAAAAATTCAATAATTGGTTTAGTATTAATTGGAGCAATTCTTCTTATTGGTAGTATTATAACTAGTCCAAGTGATGAGGAAATTGCTGCAAAAAAGGAAAAACAAGCAAAAGAAAAAGCCAAAACAGAACAAGTAGCCAAAGAAAAGCCTGATACAAACTCTACAAAAATTTCTGAAGTTGACAAACAAGAAACTGTTCTAGCAGCTGTTGACAGCAATCAAATATCCCAACAGGATTCATTAAGAAGTTTAAAAGCTTCTATGAAATACGGCAACTTTTTAGCAGCGACCAAAGGAGAGAAAAAGGATTACATTATTGAAAACGAAAACGTTAAAGTGACCATTTCAAATAAAGGTGGTCGTGTTAGTTCGGTAGAATTGAAAAACTTTAATACCTACGACTCTCTTCCTTTAATCTTATTTCATGAAGACTCTTCTCACTTTAACATTGAATTAACTGTAAACGATGAATTAGGCGGAAGTAAGGCAATAAAGACAGAGGATCTCTTTTTTGAAACTGAAGGAAAATCGTTTAGTGTAGAACAACAAAATGAAAAAAGCATTTCTTTTAGAGCATATTATGGCTCTAAAGAAAAATACTTGGAATACAAGTACACACTTGCTGGAAATACTTATTTAGTAGATTTTGAAATTAACTCTGTTGGATTTAACGATGTTATTACTCAAGGATTTGATTATTACTTGTATTGGAACATGTACACACCTAACCAGGAAAAAACTATTGCTTTACAACAACAACACAGTACCATTTACTACAAATACGAAACTGGTGATGTAGATTATATTTTTGAAACAAAATATGAGAAAGAAGAAATGGAGCTTAACATGGATTGGATCATGTTTAAACAACAGTATTTTAATTCCACTTTAATTGCTTTAGAAGAGCCTTTTGATTCAGATTCAGACATTGAAACTATAGAAATTCCTAAAGAAGAAGCCAAAGATTACATTCAAGGAATGGAAGCAAATATTAGTATCCCTTTTGCTGGTGGCAAAGATGAATCGTTTAAAATGCAATTTTACTTTGGGCCAAATAGACATGAAGATCTAGCTGCCGTAGACTTAGGCTTGGAAGAAAGTTTAGATTACGGATGGGGAATTTTTGGTTGGACAAACATGATATTAATTCGCCCAGTATTCGATTTCTTGAACAGCTTTGGAATATCAATAGGAATAATAATTCTGTTGCTTACACTAGTTATAAAATCGCTTCTATTCCCTATTACATGGAAAACATACGTAAGTAGCGCAAAAATGAGGGTTCTAAAACCTGAAATTGCAGAACTTACTGAAAAACATAAAGGTGATTCTGCTAAGAAACAACAAGCTACAATGGCACTGTATCGACAGACTGGCGTTAATCCACTTGCAGGTTGTATTCCAATGTTAATTCAGATGCCAATTTTATTTGCCTTGTTCCGGTTTTTTCCAGCAACTTTTGATTTACGTCAAAAAGGCTTTTTATGGGCAGACGATTTATCTACTTATGATTCTATTTATGAATTAGGATTTGAAATACCAATGTATGGAGACCACATTAGTTTGTTTACTTTATTAATGGCTATTTCTATGATTTTTTACACCAAAGCAAACAGTCAAATGACTGCAGGTATGGGTGGAGATGCTGGTGGTGCAATGGCAAGTCAAATGAAAATTATGACTTACTTAATGCCCGTTATGATGTTATTTTTCTTTAACAGCTATGCAGCAGGATTGAGTTTATATTATTTAATTGCCAACTGTATTACTATAGGGCAACAATTTGTAATTAAAAAGTGGATTGTTGATGAAGACAAGCTTAGAGCAAAAATTCAGGCCAATAAAACCAAAAAGAAAAAGAAATCTGGTTTCGGTGCAAAGTTAGAGCAACGCATGAAAGATGCTCAAGCAATGCAAGAAAAGAAAAAGAAGAAATAGTTTTAAATGAAAGCACTACTTACATTATTGATTTTTACTTCATTGAACAGCAATGAGGCAACAACCAATGCAGATAGTGCTCCTTTACTTAAAGAAAGCTTAATGCTTACCTTGGAAAGAACACCATGCATGGCACAATGCCCCAATTATACCATCCGTATTTTTAATACCGGAAAAGTAGAATACAACGGCATTGATTTTGTAGAAAAAACCGGAAAGTACTCTTCCACCCTTTCACAAGCTGAATTAAAACATTTAGTTGACAAAATTGATGCCATTCAATTGTTTGATTTACAAGACAAATACGATACGGAAAGAAGAGACATTGGTGCTTGTTCCCTATATATTAATCTTAGCGGTAAAAAGAAAAAAATATTTGACAGAGACGGTGGTCCTGCGGCATTAAAAGAATTTGAGAAGCTAGTAGATGCGCTAGTAATAAATAGCAATTTAACAAAGGCAAACGATTAACTTATTAAGTAAGAATCATGGCAATTGAAATTAAAGAACTGAAATCAAGCAATGAATTTAAAGATTTTGTGAACGTTCAATTCTCTATTTACAAGGGAAACAACTTTTGGGTACCACCTATTAAAAAAGATGAAATTAAAGCTTTAAAAGCTGAATTTAATCCGGCTTTTAGGTTTTGTAAAGCAAAATTTTGGGTAGCCTACAAAAATGGCACTCCTGTTGGTAGAATTGGTGGTATAATTAACAACCTATACAACGAAAAAACCAATACCAAAATGGGGCGGTTTTCTAGAGGTGAATTTATTGATGACATTGAAGTATCTACAGCCTTACTAAAAACAGCTGAAGATTGGTTACGAGCTGAAGGAATGACAGAGATTCAAGGCCCTTTAGGATTTACCAACTTAGATCATCAAGGAATGTTAATTGAAGGTTTTGATCATTTACCATCGGCAGCTTCAGAATATCACTTACCATATTACAAAGACCATTTAGTAAAATTGGGTTACGAAAAAGAAATTGATTGGGTTGAGTTTCGATTGTTTTTAGAAGGAATGCCCGAAAAAGCTAAAAGAGGCGCTCAAATAGTTACCAAACGAAGTAATTTAACCGTTAAGAGTTTTACTAAAAACTCTGAGCTACAAAAATACTCTGTTCAGTTATTTGAAATATTAAACGAAGCTTTTAAAGATTTACATAGTGTAGTTCAACTCGACAAAGAGATGATTAACTATTATGTGAAACGCTACTTAATGCTTTTAAATCCTGAATTTGTTAAACTAGTTTTTGATGAAGACGAAAATTTAATTGCTTTCATCATTGGACTTCCTTCTTTATCGGCAGCTTTACAAAAGGCCAATGGTAGTTTATTCCCTTTCGGTTGGTATCACATTAACAAAGCATTAAAAGGACCAAAAGTTATTGACTTAATGTTAACTGGTATATTACCAAAATACCAAGCCAAAGGAGTTACCGCTGTGTTATTTTATGAATTGCACGAAGTAATGGAAAAATATGGCGTAACAGAAATGGAGACTACCGGAATATTTGAAACAAACCAAAAAGTAATTCAAAATTGGAAGAATTACGAACACATACAACACAAAAGAAAAAGGTGTTGGAAGAAAAATTTATAAATTTACGCTCACTAACTAAATAAATTATGAAATTAATTACACTATCGCTAGCAGCATTTTTGGCCATTGGTACAACTTACGCTCAAGATAAAAAAGATACAGGAAATCATTCTATACCAGAAGATAAAGTAGAGAATGATACCATAAAAAATAAAAAAGACGGACATTACTTTTTTGAAATAGTTGCAGATAACGAAGCAACAGGAGTAAAAAGTCAAGGACGAACAGGTACTTGTTGGAGTTTTTCTTCACTTTCATTTTTCGAATCAGAATTGATTAGAACAGGAAAAGGAAAAATAGATTTGGCACCGATGTACATAGTACGTAACGCATACATAGGTAAAGCAGAAAACTACCTAAGAATGTATGGTAATTTTAACTTTAGCGCAGGTGGAGCATTTCACGATATTCCTTGGGTAATTGAACGTTACGGAATTGTACCTAATGAAGTTTATGGTGGTTTAGAATACGGAGAAGAGAAGCATAACCATAGCGAAATGGCAGGTATGCTAAACGGAATGGTTAAGTCATTAGTCAAAAAACCTCAAAATGGAAAATTACACCCGAACTGGAAAGAAGCTTACACTGGAGTTATTGATGCTTATTTAGGAGATGTTCCTGACAACTTAGAAGAAATGACTTTTAAGCATGAAGGAAAAGAGTACAACCCTAAATCTTTTGCAAAACACTTAGATTTAAACATGGACAACTATGTTTCTTTAACTTCTTACACCCATCACCCATTCTATTCTTCTTTTGTAATTGAAGTGCCAGACAACTGGGCTTTAAGATCGTCTTACAACTTACCATTGGATGAATTTATGACAGTAATGGAAGAATCTGTTAAAAACGGATATACTTTTGCTTGGGGAGCTGATGTTTCTGAAAAAGGATTTTCGTTTAAAAATGGTTTAGCAATAGTTCCAGAAGATGAAGAAACAATTAAAGTAAAAGGAAAAGACAACAAACACTTTAGCGATGCTGGTGCAGAAAAAATTGCCGATTGTTTTGATGAACCTGTTAAAGAATTGGAAATTACTCAAGAACTAAGACAAGAAGGGTATGACAACCAAACTACTACAGATGACCATGGTATGCACATAACAGGGATTGTTAAAGATCAAAAAGGAACCAACTACTTTATCGTAAAAAATTCTTGGGGTAAAAAGAACAACGATTGTGATGGTTACTTCTACGCATCTTTCCCATATGTAAAGTACAAAACAATGAACATCTTAATACATAAAGATGGAATACCAGCAGCAACTAAAAAGAAACTAGGAATTAAATAAGACTATGAACATTCAAGAAATTAAAATTGGAGAAGGCTTAGGTGACATCAAATTTGGAATGTCTAAAGAAGACCTTATTAAAATAGTTGGCGATCCAACAGAATCTGATATTTATAATGCTTCTGGTGAAGAAGACGGTTACTTAACAGAATCATGGCATTATGATGATCATGAGTTTTCGGTATCTTTTGATCAAGAAGACAATTGGAGGTTAACAACGATATCTACTAGCTCTCCTGAGTGTAAATTCAAAGATGTTCTTCCTGTTGGGAAAAGCATTGATCACATTATGGCGCTTTTAGCTGACCAAAATATGGACGAGCCAGAATTAGAGGATTTATCTGATGAAAACATCAACCAAAAATTACTATCATTTTTATCTTCTTCTCTTAACCTTTGGTTTGAAGATGATAACTTAACAGAAATACAATGGGGTGTATTATGGAGCGATGAAGATACTCCAAAATGGCCTTAATTAAACCTTAACGATTAACTTAAGTCTATAACATACCATTGATAACCTAAAAACTCCTTTCATGTAAATTAAAGGAGTTTTTTAGTTATAGGTAATTAATTTTAACCCTTAAACTAGTACATATGAAAAATTTATTACTCTTACCAGCTCTATTGTTTGGCATTGCTTTAATGGCTCAAACCAATTCAGGTATTATTTCTTATAAAGAAGTTATTACCACAAAACCCGACATGAAAAAGGCTGAAGAACAAGGTTGGGCACAATGGGCCGATATGGTTCCAGATTCAGTAGTATTTAATAAACAACTAGTATTTAACAGTACATCATCTATGTACGTTAACGTAAAAGTTGAAGTAGATGGAACTGAGCAAAACATGGTAAAACGAATGATGAATCGTTATGCCAATGCCGACAACCAAACTTACATTAATAGTGAAACCAATGAATTTGTTGAACAACAAGATTTTATGGGAAAAACCTTTTTAATTAAAGGGAAACCTGAAGAAATGAAATGGAAAATTACTGGAGAAATGAAAGTAATTATGAATTACCCTTGTCTTAAAGCTACTTATGAAGATACTACCGAAACCTTACAGGCTTGGTTTACTACAGAAATAGCTATTGGCCTTGGACCAGAAAAATATGGAAACCTGCCGGGAATGATTTTAGAATTGACTTCAAAAAAGAACAAAAAAACCTTAACTGCGACCAAAATTGAATTTAAGGAAATTAGTTCGGAAGAATTATCTGAACCAAGCGAAGGAAAAGAAGTAACCCGTGAAGAGTACAAAAAAATTGTACAAAAGAAAGTGAAAGAAATGAGAGAGAATGGCGGTTATGGTGGACATGGAAAAATGCGTTAGTAAAATGCTTAAACAACTTCATATCAACACAATTTTACTAACAGCAGTTTTATTAACTGCACTACCCTCTTTTGCCCAAACAGTAAATGTATCGGGTACTGTAACCGATGGCGAAAACGAAACAACCATGCCAGGTGCTACAGTAATGTTATTGAATCCTTCAGATTCTACTTTTTACAAATTCGGCATTACCAATACCACTGGTCAGTTTAGCATTAAAGGAGCTAAAACAGGTCCATTTATCTTACAAATATCATTTATAGGCTATTCCAGCTATTATAAAAACTTAGAGCTTACCGAAGAAAACAAAGAACTCAATTTAGGTAAAATTGCCATGGCTACAAAAAAAGAGTTGTTGCAAACCGTTGAGATTGTAGACGAAATGGTTCCAGTTATTATTAATGGAGATACCATAGAATACAATGCTGGTGCATTTAAAGTAAAACCCGAAGACAATGTTAAAGACCTTTTAAAAAAGCTCCCTGGTGTTGAAGTAGATAAGGATGGAAAAGTTACCGCGCAAGGTGAAGAAGTAAAAAAGGTATTGATAGATGGTAAAGACTTTTTTGGTGACGACACCAAAATTGCTACCGAAAACTTACCCGCGGATATGGTAAAAAAAATTCAGGTATATGATGATGAATCTGAAATGTCGAAAATTACAGGTATTGATGATGGTGACCGAACCAAAACCATTAACCTAAAAATTAAAAAAGATAGAAAAAAAGGAGTTTTTGGAACTGTTACAGGTGAAGGTGGTTTAACAGCCGACAATTGGAATAACATTGAAAACGAAGACGGTTTGTACTACGGTAAATTTAACATTAACAAGTTTAAAGATGACATGCAACTTTCTACTTTGGGTATGATTAACAATACTAATGACCAAGGTTTTTCATATAGAGATTACTTAAATTTTGCTGGTGGAGCAAGTAATGCCATGGGTAAAGGTGGTTTTAGAAACATGAGTAACACCACAGGCGTTCCTATTGGTGGTGATGAAAATGATGGATTTACTACTACTAAAGCTGCAGGACTTAACTGGAATCAAGACATTTCTAAATCGGCTAGAATAGCTATGAGCTATTTTTACAATGAAATTGACAAGCGGGTTTACCAAGAAACTGACATCCAATACATAAACACAGGGAATAGAGATTTTAATTCGTTTGAGAAAACCAACCAATTTAGTTTTTCTCAAAACCATAGAGTTAATTTAAAATACGATCAAGACATAGATTCTACTCAAGATTTAATAATTAAGGTAGATTTAAGCACTGCAAAAGGCAATCAAAATTCATGGTCGGCCAACGAAACCAGAACACAAGAAGGAATTTTTATCAACTCTACAAATAATGAAAATCAAAGTACTGGAACTGATATTGGAGGAAGTGGTAACTTAACTTATGGTAAACGATTTAAGAAAAAAGGGCGATCGTTTGTTACAACATTAAATTATGGTATTTCTGAAAATGATAAAAAGTATTACCTCGCTTCAAACAACAATACAATTGATAGTCTGGGTGGCTTAATTAATACGACCATAAACCAAACTCAAAATGAAATTAATAACAACACTAATTTCTCTGGTAAGGTAAGCTATACAGAACCGATAGCTAAAGGGAAATACCTTGAAGTAAATTACCGAAGAAGCAACAACAATACTGATTATGTTAAAGACTTTTATGATATTGTAGGACCTGGAAACGATGTATTTAACACCAACCTAAGTTCTATTTATTTAAATAACTATACTTACAACAGCTATGGCTCATATTTAAAATGGAACACCAAAAAATCTAACATTACCTTAGGAGGTGCAGCTCAACAATCTACCCTAGATGGCGAAATTGAAAATAGCAATTTTAAATTGACCAGAATACAATGGAACTTTTTACCCCGTTTTAAATGGAAATACAGTTTTAACAAATCTTCTCGAATTCATTTTAACTATAATACCAATGTCAATGAGCCAAGCTTAACACAATTACAACCAACACTTGACAATTCCGATCCGCTTAACCTATACCAAGGTAATCCTAACTTACAACAAGAATACCGGCACAGTGGTAACATTAGGTTTATGTCATTTAACCAATTTTCTTTTACCAATGTATTTGCAACTTTAGGAGCAGTATATACCAAAAACAAAATTACCAACTCACAAATTTTTAACCAGCAGTTTATTCGAGTAACTACTCCTATTAATGTTGCTAGCGATTACTTATTTACTGGATATGCTTATTACGGCACACCAATAAGAGCGATTAAAAGTAAAATTAATTTAAAGCTAAACTCATCTTACAACAAAAGTATATTGTTTGTTAATACCATTGAAGACAATGTGGATAGAATTACCAATGGAATAGACTTTAGTATAGAAAACCGTAGAAAAGAAGTGGTAGATGCCAGTATAGGTGCTGAAGTAAGCTATACCACTACCAAATACGCCATTAGCGATGCATTCAATCAAAACTATTTTTCTACTGAATATTATGCAGAGCTTGTAATAGATTTTAAAAAGGATTGGACCTTTAGCTCTGAAGCATTTTATACCATATACAGCGGAGATGAGTTTACAGACAACCCAAGTATACCTATTGTAGAAGCAACAGTTTCTAAACGATTCTTAAAAGGTAACCGAGGTTTATTAGAACTTTCTGTTTACGATATCTTTAACCAAAATGTAGGTATTAATAGAACCAACAACTTAAACTATATTCAAGATCAACGAACACGAACCTTAAGTCGTTTTGTTATGCTAAGCTTTAGCTATAAGATTAGACGATTTGGAGGGAAACGAAAGAAAAAGGAAGAGTCTAAGATAGACTAAGTAATAATCTTTTGGAGTGTTTTTAGAATAATGCTAACATCTGTACCTAATCCCGGATTTTGAATGTACTTTTTATTGAGCATAATTTTTGCCGGCATAACTTCATTAATATACGTTTCTTCGGGATTATCGGATTGAGCCAGCAACTCGTTTTCATTAAAATATTCTAGTGAAGCATAATCGGTTATACCGGGTTGTATACTTAAAATTTCTCGTTGACTTTTGTTGTATAAATCTACATACTTCCTTACCTCTGGCCTAGGACCAACAAAGCTCATGGTGCCATTTAACACGTTAATAAGCTGGGGTAATTCATCCAGTTTGTATTTTCTTAGCGTGTAACCAACTTTAGTAATTCTACTGTCGGAACTCCCCACAGTGAGCAAACCTTTTTTGTCGGAACCAGTACTCATGGTTCTAAATTTGTACAATTTAAAATCTTCACTTCCCTTACCTACCCTAGTTTGTAAATAAAATATTCCACCTTTAGAATCTATTGCTATTAAAACAGACACCACCATAAACAGAGGCAATAGCCAAAGTAAGCCCCACAATGCAAACCATATATCGAACAATCGTTTAGCCATTCATCACATCTTCTACAGCAGTTTTTACTGCACTTATTACTGTGTTTACCGCTTCATCAGATAAATCGAAATACACGGGTAAGCTAATTTCTCTGCTATAATTATCAAAAGCCACCGGATAATCATCTATTTTATAGCCTAAATTTTTATAGAATGACAACATTGGCAAAGGCTGAAAATGTACATTAACCGACACCTCTTTTTCAAATATCTTATCAATTATCAAATCGCGTTCCTCTTCCGTAACTCCTTTAATTCTTAAAGGATACAAATGGTAAGATGTATTGTGTGTAGCAGTATGATAAACAGGAATTTCTGCCCAAGTCTCCTTAGTAAATGCTGCAGTATAAGCCTCAAAAATTGCTTTCCGTTTGGCTAGAGTTTCATCGTAATGCTTTAATTCTACCAATCCCATACTTGCCTGAATATCGGTCATATTTGCTTTATAACCAGCCTCAACAACATCATAACGCCAAGCACCACGTTTAGTTTTAGCTAAAGCATCTTTATTTTGTCCGTGCAAGGTTTTCGTACACAACTTATTGTAAATCTCCTGATTGTTAAACGGTGCTGGTAAATTAAGTGCTACTGCTCCACCTTCAGAAGTGGTTAAGTTTTTTACTGCATGAAATGAAAACACCGACACATCAGTTAAACTTCCTGTTCTAGCACAATTAATGCTTGCTCCTAATGAGTGTGCTGCATCTGATAAGACTAAAATTCTTCCCAACTGATTTTGTACAGCAGTATTTCCTTTAAACTTGGCTTTAATTTCGTCTGTTTTTACCAATGCATTAATGGACTCATAATCGCATGGGAAACCGGCAAAATCTACAGGCATTATTACTTTTGTGTTTTCGGTAATGGCAGCTTCAATACTGGCCAAATTGATGTTAAAATCTTTTCCAACCTCCACAAAAACTGGTTTAGCACCACAATGCACCACTGTGTTTGCTGTAGCACAATAGGTATAAACAGGAATAATTACCTCATCCCCCTCGCTTACACCAAACCAACGCAATATAATTTCTAAACCCGCAGTAGCAGAATTTAAACAAAGCGTATTGGGGTTGCCATTGTAAGCACTTAAGTCTTTTTCAAACTGTTTGGTTTTAGGACCAGTAGTAATCCATCCCGATTTTAAAGTGTCAACCACTTCATCAATCAATTCTTGGTAAATTTTTGGTGGAGAAAACGGTATCATAAATCTTGAGAATTTAAGTTAAAGTAAAATTAAAATTTATATCGATTAAAAATGGAGATCGAAGTATTAGTTATTAAGAATATATTTTTACGAATTAATTAACCAATTCTTGTATTTAATCTATCGTTATCAAATAGAGGTGAATAAAGTTAAATCTGGATAACATTGCCCTTGCATAAAAATCGTAAAAAATAAAAAAGCCTAAACGATGTTTCGTTTAGGCTTTTTATTTCCCTTTTTTAGGAAATTATATTTTACAAAGGCTTAATGACCAGCTTGGTCTCCCGATTTTTTATTAAACATTAAAATAGCCACTACTGAACCTATCAATACCATTGCCATTGTTAATACCTGAGTTAATTGACTTTCTACAGTGAAATCAACGTACGCAAATTGAAACGGTACAAAGATTAAAAACAATATGATTACTATGGATATAATTTTATTTTTACTCATCTTCTTCTTTTTTATGTTGCGATAAAGATATAAAAAAATCGGAGCGATACTGCTCCGATTTATTATTTTTTATAAAGTACCTCTTTTTTGTTGTTCTCTTTCTATGCTTTCAAACAAAGCCTTAAAGTTTCCTGCACCAAAACCTCTAGCACCCATTCGTTGAATTATTTCAAAAAATAAGGTTGGTCTGTCTTCTACTGGTTTGGTAAATATTTGTAATAAATACCCTTCTTCATCAGCATCTATCATAATACCCAACCCTTTTAAGGTTTCAATGTCTTCTTTTAATTCGTGGTTATGGTCTTCCAATCTTCCAGGTACTGACCTGTAATATTCTTCTGGTGGAGTAGATAAAAATTCTATCCCTCTAGCTCTTAATTGAGATACTGTTCCAATAATATCATCGGTAGCCATAGCAATGTGTTGTACTCCAGATCCTTCATAAAAATCTAAATATTCTTCAATTTGAGATCTTTTGGCTGCTTTAGCTGGTTCATTAATTGGAAATTTAATTCTTCCATTACCATTACTCATTACCTTACTCATTAAAGCTGAATATTCTGTGTGTATTTGCTTGTCATCAAACGATAAAAAGTTAACAAACCCCATTACATCTTCATACCATTTTACCCAGGTATTCATTTCTCCCCAACCTACATTACCAACCATGTGGTCAATAAACTTAAGTCCGGTTGGTTCAGGATTGTAATCCGATTTCCAAGCTTTAAATCCTGGTAAAAATTCTCCTTTGTAGTTTTTACGTTCCACAAACATGTGAACGGTTTCGCCATAAGTATAAATACCAGCTCTTACCACTTCTCCATGTTCGTCTTTTTCTACAGTAGGCTCCATGTAAGATTTAGCACCTCTTTTGGTGGTTTCTTCGTACGATTTTCGTGCATCATCTACCCATAAAGCTACTACCTTAACACCATCACCATGCTTTACAATGTGATCGTTAATTGGTGATTTTGAGTTTAAAGGAGTGGTTAATACTAGTTTAATTTTGTCTTGTGTTAACACATAAGAAACCGTATCGGTACTTCCTGTTTCTAAACCTCTGTAGGCGTATGATTGAAAACCAAATGCTGTTTTATAGAAGTGTGCCGCTTGTTTGGCGTTACCTACATAAAACTCTACATAATCGGTCCCTAATAATGGTAAGAAGTCTTGTGCATCTTCAAATATTTTTTCTAATCCGTATTCTACGTTTTTTATATCGCTCATTTTGTTGTTTTTTTTAAGATTCAAGATTAAAAGAAGTAAGAGAAAAGACCCTAGTCTTTTAACTTACTCATAAATCCAGTAATCATTTTTTGTAACTCTATTATTCTAGTTTCTAATTCTTTAAATTCAGCTGCAGAAATGTATGTTAATTAAAGTACTGCATCTCTCCGTCTTGTCTCTTAGTGATCGAGCCAAGATTGGAAGTACGTTCCATCCTCAATATCTAATGCTTGTTGTGTTACTTTTAGTGGTGCAAAGGTATCTACCATTACGGCCAATTCTTCTGTTTCTTTATGTCCTATACTTCGTTCCATAGCTCCAGGGTGAGGACCATGAGGAATTCCGGCAGGATGTAAGGTAATTTGACCTTTATCGATGTTGTTTCTACTCATAAAGTCACCATCTACATAATACAACACTTCATCAGAATCTATATTACTATGATGATAAGGCGCTGGAATTGCTTGTGGATGATAATCATATAATCTTGGTACAAAAGAACATATTACAAAAGCCGAAGTCTCAAATGTTTGATGTATTGGTGGAGGCAAATGCACTCTACCTGTTATTGGCTCAAAATCGTGTATAGAAAATTTGTAAGGAAAGTTATATCCATCCCAACCTACTACACTAAAAGGATGTGCTGCATAATTATACACATGCATTACATCTTGTTTTTTTACTTTAACAGTAAAGTCTCCTACTTCATCAAAGGTTTCTAATTCTGTTGGTGGATGTAAATCTCGTTCACAAAATGGTGAATCTTCAAGATGTTGCCCAAAGTAATTCCGGTAACGTTTTGGCGTATAGATGGGTTGTTTAGATTCTACTATAAACAAACGATTGTCTTCGGTATCAAAGTTAATTTGATAGATCATTCCTCTTGGAATAACAATGTAATCACCGTATTCAAAATCAATGTTTCCGAGGTGTGTTCTAAGCTTTCCGCTTCCTTTATGGATAAACAAAACTTCATCAGAGTCGGTATTTTTATAAAAGTACTCTGTTAACGATTTTTTAGGAGCTGCTAATACGATTGTACAATCGTTGTTAAATAAAACTGGCACTCTGCTTTCTAAGTAATCGTTTGTAGCTGGAACGTCAAATCCTTTTAAACTAATGGATTTCATGTTTTTTTCTACTGCAGCAACTGGCTCAACATTATATGATTTTACTACTTCTTTTACTTGTGTTGGTCGTTGTGTATGGTATAGTAGTGATGACATTCCGTCAAATCCTATGGTACCAAATAATTCTTCGTAATAAAAGTTCCCTTCTGGGCTTTTAAATACGGTATGTCTTTTCTTAGGAATGTTTCCTAATTTATGATATCGTGGCATTTTTTATTTTTTATTGATTTCTAATTAAGTTAACTGGTTGTTAACTCAATTCACTCAGGATTACGCTTGAGTTCCATCTTTACCCTTGCTTTATACTTTACACCTATTACTTTCATAGTGATGTAAAGGTACAAAATAGATATACGTTAAAAAAATGATAATTATCAGCTAAATTTAATTGTCTGATTTAAACCATTCGGCATAAGAAGTTGGTGTTTCGCGCAATAAAAGATGGTCTAATTCAATGTGGAGTGGTAATTTTTCTTGAATTAAATCAACGTAATGTAGTAACAAGTTTTCGCAAGTTGGTTGAAAAGGAACCAATATTAGTTTGTTCATAAAACTAAATTGCGAAGGGTCTATATTCATCTTATCAAAAAGGACCAAAGAATGGTCATATTCCTTAATAATAAGGGGTTCTACTATGTTTTTTAAGATGGTAAAGTCTACTACCATGCCTTCATCTGGATCATCAGTTCCGTTTTTTACATTTCCCTTAACTGTAACATTCAATTTGTAAGAATGGCCGTGAATATTTTTACATGGACCATCATGACCTAATAATGCATGGGCCATTTCAAACTTAAATTCTTTTGTTATTCTAATTACCGGCATAGTTTCCTTTAAAATACAAAGCTATTAAATGTAATGCATATTACAATCTACTTCCAATAACAATTACATCATCTATTTGTTCATGGTTACCCATCCAGTCTGTAAATTCATTTTCTAAACGCTGTTTTTGCTCGTTCATTGGTAGTTCATTCATAGCTAACAAAAGTTCTTTAAAACGCTTGTACCTAAACTTTTTACCTTTTTGGCCACCAAATTGATCGGCATATCCATCAGAAAATAAGTATAGTGTATCGCCCGTATTGAGTTGTAAATCATGGTTGGTAAAGGCCTTTGTTTCATTAGAGTAGTTTCCTATAGGAAATCTGTTGGCCTTCACTTCATAAAGATTTAAGCCATTTTTGCCTTCCAATATAGATGGTAGGTCCTCGTTTTGAGCATTGCTTAATTGGTGTTTACTTGCAATATATAATGGGTTGTAAGCACCAGCATATTGCAAGGTTTTCTTTTTCTTATCAAAGCAACAAAGGGCAATGTCCATTCCATCTCTTATTTCTTCTTCACCTACTTCTTTTTTCAGGGTATCGGCAACACCTTTGTTTAATTCGTCTAATATTTTAGCGGGCTCTGTAATGCCATATTCCCCTACAATTTTATCCAATAAGTTATGACCAACTATACTCATAAATGCTCCAGGAACACCATGCCCGGTACAATCTACAGCTGCAAACAATATTTGATCGTCTTTAGCAGCCAACCAGTAAAAATCACCACTCACTATGTCTTTCGGGTTAAACAATATAAAGGTTTGACTTAATGCTTTGGTAAAACGTTCATTAGTTGGTAAAATGGCGTCTTGTATTCTCTTGGCATAAGTAATACTGTCAATAATGTCTTTGTTTTTACGTTCTAACTCTTGTCTTTGCAGTACTACCTTTTGTGTTCGTTCTTCTACTTTTTCTTCCAATACTCTTTTTTCTTTAAGGAGCTTCTGTTCTCTTAGTTTTATAAAGCTTATTACCAATACTATTAATATTAGTGTACATAATATTATAAACCAAGCACGCTGCCATATCGGTGGAACTATTTCAAAACTATAGGTAACCGGGCTACTGTTCCAAACACCATTGTTGTTTCTGGCCTTTAGTTTAAAGGTGTATTTACCTGGTGGTAATGGTGAGTATGATGCAAAGGTTTGATGTGTTGCGGGGCTCCAATCAATATCCAATCCTTCTAGCATTACTTTATAGTAAACTTCATCGGGGTTGGTTAAACATATACTAGAGTAGTTAAATACAATGGATTTTTCTTTGTAACTCAATTCTAGGTTGTTGAGCATTTCTCTGTCTTCCAAGTTAATTTGCATGCCCGACAACTGAGTTAAAGGCTCTAATAAGTTTATGCTTTCTTGTTGATGGTTAAATTTAACGGCTCCAGCTATAGTACCAAACCAAAGATTTCCATTGCTTGCTTTAAAGGTAGCATTGGGTTTAGATTCTTTACCAACATACCCCATTTTTTCGGAGTAGGAGTAAAATTTATTGGCTTTTACATCATATTTATTGAGGCCCTTATTGGTTCCTATCCAAATGTTATCCTCCTCATCTATATTTAATAAGGATACGTAATCGGATAATAATCCATTGGCAGCACTGTACTTTTGTACAATAGTATCTCTATTATAAATTACCACTCCTTTACCTTCTGTACCTATCCATAAATTGCCCTTACTGTCTTCTATTACAGATGTAGCTGTTATTTTTTGATTTAAGTTAATTGCTTCAATTTTATCTCCTTTTATTTTGGTAATTCCTTTTCCACGAGCTCCAACCCAAACTACGTTTTTAGCATCGGTATATACCGTGGTAATTTCATTTCCTGCCAATCCGTTTGATTGAGTTAATCTATTGGATAATTGATTGTCGATTTCATAATATACTAGTCCATCTGTAGTTCCTACCCACATGTTATTGTCCAGATCTATAGACAGAGCAGTAATTAATAGCTGGTTCATAAATGAATTGATTCTGTAATTCATTTCAAAGCGATTGGACCGTGGCTTAAATTCCATTACTCCACCCCCCCAAGTACCAGCCCAAATGGTGCCATTCTTGTCTTGTTTTAAAAAACGAATTTGTTGGTAAGGTATACCCTTATTTTCATTATACACGCTAAGTAATTGCCCATTTTTATACACTGCAATTCCTTCGTTAGTTCCTATCCAAACCTTATCATCTTTGTCTTTTAAAATGGCCCACACTTGCTCATTTGGTAGCCCATCCATCAATCCATAAGACACAAACTGACTGCCTTTGTAAACAAACAAGCCAGTTTCTTTGGTTCCAAAAAGCAGGTTTCCTTCTCTGTCTTTGGCAATACACCTAATATGGTTGTCTTTTAATCCGTTGGTTTTATTCATAGACCAAACTTTTCCATTTTCCAATTTGGCAACTCCACCACCCCAAGTTGCCGTCCAAATAGTGCCATTGTCTCCTTCGTTAATAGAGCTAATCCAGTTGGATCCAAGTCCATCGCGAGTGTCATAAATAATTAGTTTACCTGACTTTTTTTGAAATTGGTATAAACCTCCATTGTATGTTCCAAACCATTGATCGCTATTTGATGCTTCATACATATAAGTAATTTGAAAGTAAGAGGGCATATTGGGAACCCGATAAAAATCAAAACTGTTTTTTTGATAGCTGTAATTTTTAACGCCCACATCGGTAACAAAGTAGATGTTACCATTCTTTACTTTTTTTACTTGAAATACAACATCACTCAACCCTTCTTGACCTTTGTATTGCTTAAAACTAATGTCTTCTTTGTTGGTAGTGTAAGGATTGCTAATTTTTATTACTCCCTGGCCAAATGAACTTACCCAAAGGTTATGTTCATCATCTGCAGAAAATGAAGTAATGTCGGCACTTATGCTGAGAACAACTTCTATTTGGTTGTTTTGTATTCGAGATACTCCACCATCAACATGCCCAATCCAAAGGGTTCCAACAGTATCTATGTAAATTGCTTTAACGGCACCATCGGCCAAACCATCTTCAGTAGAATAATTTACAAAATCTCTCCCATCAAAACGAGACAATCCACTGGCTGTACCTAACCAAATAAACCCTTTATTATCTTGTAAAACTGCATATACACTGGATTGAGCCAAGCCTTCTTTTACACTGTAATTATCGAAATGATATTGCTGTGCATTACTTAAGCTACTTAATAGCAAAAAAATAACCGATAAGAACAATGCCTTATCGGTTAAATAGTTCTTTAATGTGTTCATAAAATGCCTATTTCTTAATGAAGAAGAAAGTACCATTCTCATCTTCTAACCCAGCAATTTTACCAAATTTTGGTTTTTGCTTGGCTCCTGATTTACTTACTGCACTACTTACTTTTTTTACTACAGTTTCTATAGGAATACATGAGTTTGGATTACTTGATAGTGTGTTGGCAAATGTTTTGGTAAATTGAGAGTTATCGGTTGCCAACTCATAACCAGCAGATGAAAATACCTGAGATGATTTAAATTTTGTGGCTTGCCAATCGGTACAACTCTTATCTGTTGGTGTAGAACGCATGGCCTGATAAAATGATGGGCCAGACTCACAAGCATCGGTTACGACCAAAGTATGTGTAATATTTTTTGAGTAGGACTGCATTCCTGCTTTTAGGTTGTTAATGTTAAAATAAGTAAACTCATCATCTCTTTTGGCATTAGTTGGTATCCAATATCCCGACTCGTTTATAAATTTACCATGACCAGCATACCATACCAATAATGAGTTTACGCGGTTACTTCTTACCAAGTCTCTTAATTCAATAGAAAAGAAACGTTCTAACTGTGTTTTGGTCATGTTCTTTTTATGTACCACATTATGAATTTTATATTTGGCAAAAGCTGACTTCATCATGGTAACATCTTTAGTTGGTCCATCTAAACTAGCAAATGATTGGTATGTGGCATTTTCTATAAATATTACCCATGTTTTTCCCATAGGGTTATCAGCCAATAATGCTACATTCTCTCGATTAATGGTAAAACGCTTACTTGTTTTGTTTCCATAAATATCTTCAGAAGTAACAGTAAACTTATCTTTGTTCATGATGTTAATGCTAGCAGAAAATTTAGGATTATTTTCATCCAAAACAAAGCTAGCAGTAGCACCTTCAATCATTATAGATTTAATTTTACTTTCATCTTGCATCACTCCCTCTACATATAATGTTGGATCATCAGAATCTAGATATACTGTACCATCATCTGATGCATAAGGAGCCATTAATTTAACCACTGGAGCATCTGTTTCAGTTTCTAACTTTTTATAGCTCCATGTTTCTGAATTTTGATACACATCAAAAGCGGAAATATCGATGTTAGTCATCTCGCTCATATTTACTTCCAATTCAAAAGTTGGATTAAGGCTGTCTTTACTAAATATGGCGTCCTTTCCATTAATCTTTATAAACCCTATTAAGCTTTCATCCTTTATTTGTCCTTTAATAGTATGTAATAAAGTCCCTTTGGCAACAGCCAAAACATTTTCTTTTGGTGAGATTGGGTCTATCATTACTATGGTAGGATTGTTTTCTTCTTTGTTTAACTCAAACAATCTCTTTTTAGCATCATCATAAAGTTTTAAGGCTTTACCATCGTAAGGATCTAAATTCTTTAAAGCTTCATAATCTTTAACAGCCAATTTAAATTTTGAAACCGATTCATAAGCCTTAGCTCTTGTATAGTAAACAAAGTAATCTTTATCGTTAATAGTTAATGCTTTAGAATAATCTTCAATTGCATTTTGTGTTTGTCCCAATTCCTGATACTTTTCTCCACGTAACATGTAGTATTTTAGTTCATTAGGCTTATATGAAATTATTATAGAAATGTCATCCACAGCTTTTTGAGGATTACGGGCGGCTACGTGAATATCTGCTCTTACCAATAATGCTTGAATATTTTCTGGGTCAAAGCTTAATGCTTTATCTGCAGCTTCTAAAGCTTTATCCAATTCTTCCATTTTCATTTGTGAAAAAGCCAAACCTATGTATGCTTCCATCATTTTTGGCTCATAAAATTTAGCTCTACTAAAGCTATACACAGCATCTTCATATTTCATTAAACTATCTTGAGCAACACCCAAATCATAATAAGTTTTGCCTGACTTTAGTTTAAGTATAGCAGCTTTACCTGTTTCTACAGCTAACGGATATTGATTTAATTTAATGTGTGCATATAATTTATCTGAATATACTTCCATTAACTTTTTATCTCTTTCTAAAGCTACAGTAAAGGCTGCAATAGCTTTTTCAAAATCTCCTTTCAAGTAGTAATTTCTACCCAAACCAGCATGATACGCTGCCATTTTTGGTTTAACTGTTGTTGCTACTAAAAAATCGGCAATGGCTTTATCGTATTCTTTGGTTTTTTCATAAGACAACCCTCTTAACGACAGAGATTTGTCAAATTCTGGTTTAACCTCAATTACTTGAGTAAGAAATCCTATGGCTTCAGAATAATTGCCTTGGTTATAAGCCGTTTCTCCTTTTTTATGGTGCTGAAAGTAGGCTTGAGAAAAGACGGCTACATTAAGGGTTAAAAAGAGTGCTAAAAGTTGTATTTTTTTCATGATAGAAAAATTGTATAATTAATTCATTTTCAGTAGATCATCAAAAGTAATTATAAATTCGATGACCTATCGTTTACTGTAGACAAAATTGCCTTTTTGTTCAACGAAAAGCAAAATTAATGCCAACAAGTTATCACCAAAAAATGATTAATTTCACCGATAAATTAGATTTATAGTGAAAAAGAAAGATAAAATAAAGCTAATAGCCTTTGGAATTTTAGCCGTGATACTGATTAGCGCTTTGTTGCTTTTTGATAAAGATGCTATAGAAATGAAATACATCAGTGGATTTTGCATGGCTGCATGGCTAAGCACCATGTTTATTGTTAATCGTAAATACAAATAGTTATGTTAGGGAATTTGATGAATAAAAAGGTAATGGAAAAAATGCAGGTTCAAATGGAAGAAGCCAAAGCCAAACTGAACAACATTACTGTTACTGGCGAAGCTGATAATGGCAATGTGAAGGTTATTGCAAATGGCAATCGCTTATTAAGCAAGGTAGAATTGAATGATGACTTTTTGAAAAATGCTTCTAAAGAACAACTCGAAGAATTAATTTTAACTGCTGCAAATAGAGCATTAGAGCAAGCTGAAAGAGTAGAAAAAAGTGAAATGAGTCATGCTGCAATGGGCATGTTACCCGGCATGGGCTAACTTATTAACCACTGGGTTGGCATACATTTGTAAAAACAACTTTTTGGCATTATCATTTCCTTGGTACTTTTCTAAACGTGAATTTATGTACTTTACAAACTTTGCTTTGCTTTCTTCAGTATAACTAGCTTCAAATTGAGTCGAATTGTTCAGTAAATCATAAGCAACATAATTGCTATCCCATAGTTTATAACTTCTATAAATAGATCGATCTATGACTAAAGCAACTTCCTTTAACAACTCGTTTCTATTTTTAATGTCTCTTAGTTTTTCAATCTCTTCATTAATTGGAGTAGTAAATTGTACATGAACTCTTCCTTTATGCCCTTGTATTCCTAACAACATGTGCATATCATCTTCTCCATCAGTTTTCACATAGGCTTCTTCCTTCTCTTTGGCTAGAAGTTCAGGTATCTTTAAATGATCACAAGGATCTACTTCGTAAGAAATACTAATTGGAGTAATGTTAAGCGATTTAATGTAATCCAATAAATCAGCTTCTTTTGACATTCCAAACATTTTCAATAATCCAGGAGTGGTCTTATCGTTACCATCTTTAGCTCTACCCTCTCGTTGCGCTATCCAAACCGACTGCTTTTTATTTTGTAAGGTGTGTTTTATATAAGCTGAAAGTGTTTTAGAAGCTTCCAACATATCATGCTTTGGTAAATTTCTTTTGACAATAAAGCTTTTATTTAAGCGAACCAATTTCTCAATCCATGGTCTGCTTAACAAATTACTCCCAATAGCGATCTCACAAGTATTGTATTGCTGGTCGTTTAAACAATAGTTAACAAAGGTAGAGTCCAATACAATATCTCTATGATTAGACATTAATAAGTAAGATTTTTCAGGATCTAAATCATTAACACCATCATAACTAAACTCATCTACCGAATGTTTAATAATCCCTCTAATTACTCCAAAAGCCATTACACTTTGAAAGTCTTGAATGGTATTAAAGCTGCTCAATTTTAAGGTTAATTCTTCAATGGTTAAATCGGGCATATAAAATTGAATAGCTTTTACAAAAGGCTCTTCTTGTAATAGCTCAGTTACAACCTTATGATATTCATCATCATTGTAGCACCTTATGTCGTCAAAATTGTATTCCATCTGTTTGCCAAAATTATAAAATAATAACAGATATGCTAACTTTTAACATCTTATCCACAATTAACGATCTCTAAAGTTTCGTATAAAATAATTCTTTACTTTTATTTACTTCAAACAAATTAGATACTTATGAGATTTACTACCGTTCCTTTTTTTAAACCAATAATTGCACTAATTATTATAACCTTGTCTTTTACTCGTTGTGGCAATAGCCCAACAGATATTATTGAAATAAATCCTGCTTTTGGAGAATACATTTCTGCATTTACTTCTGGTATTATTTCAAAAGAATCTAACGTTAGAATTCGATTGGCCGAAAGCAGTATTCATTACAATGATGATGGAGCACCAATAGATAAAAGTTTATTTGATTTTTCACCTAATATAGATGGTGAGGCTTATTGGATTGATGAAAGAACCATTGAATTTCAGCCTGAAGAAGCAATGGCTTCTGGAACAATGTTTACTGGTGAATTAGAATTGGATGAACTATTGGAAGGTTTGCCAAGTGAGTTAGAAACCTTTGAATTTCAGTTTCAAACCATAGACCAAGCCTTTTCTGTTAATGTAGGTACTTATGAAACGTATGAAAAAACAAAGCTTCAATTAAACAAGCTTCCTGGAACCATTTTAACTGCAGATGTTATTGCAGATGAAGAAATTGAAAAAGTGTTGAGTGCAACTCAAAGTGGCAATCAATTAGACATTACTTGGGAGCATGAGTCGGATAAAAAAACACATTACTTTACCGTTGAAAAAGTAGTAAGAGAAGAAAATGCTGGCGAGGTAGCACTAAATTGGAATGGTGAAGTTGTTGGAATAGAAGAAAATGAAGGGAGTAATACCGTTGAAATTCCATCTTTAAGCGATTTCAAAGTCTTAAATGTTAGTGTTATACAGCAACCAGAGCAATACATATTAGTAGAATTCTCTGACCCACTAAATGAAACACAGAACTTAAACGGCTTAATACGATTAGAAAAAAATAACTCTACCAGATACATTACGGAAGATAATCACATAAAAATTTATCCACCAGTTCGCCAATCAGGTTCTAGAAAGCTTTATATAGAAGCAGGAATAAAGAATATTTTGAATTACAAAATGAAAGCCAAACAAGAAATTGAAGTGGTTTTTGAAGACATTAAACCTTCGGTTAGGTTAACAAGTGATGGTGTAATCTTACCTAGTACAGATGGTTTAGTTTTTCCTTTTGAAGCCGTAAACTTAAAAGCAGTTGACGTTAGAATTATTCAAATTTTTGAAGATAACGTTGCACAATTCTTACAAGTCAATCAGCTTGATGGCGACAGACAATTGAAACGAGTTGGACGTTTGGTTCACAAGGAAACCATTAAACTAAAATCTAAATCGCTGATTGATTTTGGAAAATGGAATGCCTTTTCATTAGACCTATCAACATTTATTGCCACTGAACCTGGAGCGATATATAAAATTGAGCTTGGATTTAAAAAAGGCTACT
Organism: uncultured Flavobacteriales bacterium; assembly: GCA_905479995.1. Lineage (GTDB taxonomy): Bacteria > Bacteroidota > Bacteroidia > Flavobacteriales_E > Vicingaceae. The sequence goes on from CAJQON010000004.1 coordinate 28,045, forward strand.
CACTATACCCTTGTGAAGGTGATGACCCAAATGCTGAAGAGATGGAAAGCTTGGAAGAAAACTGGGACGAAGATGATGAGAAAGAACAAAGTAACTGGGATTATTACGAAGACTACTACTATGATGATTATTACTATTATGATGATTATGGTTATGACTATAACTATAGAGATAGAGATAATCCTTGTTCAACCTCTTATTTCGGTAAACGAAGAAACGTAAGTCGTAATATCCTTGCTTCAGATTTAGGTATAATTGCTAAAGCTGGCAATAATGGTTATATGAATTTTGCTGTTACAGATTTAAGAACAACCGCTCCTATTGCTAATGTAACGTTAGAGGTATACAATTACCAACAACAATTAATAGGAACTGTTCAAACCAACAACGAAGGATTGGCACAAATAGAGATCGACAAAAAACCATTCTTATTAATTGCTAAAAAAGACAAGCAAAGAGGCTACTTAAGGTTAGATGATGGTTCGTCCTTATCGCTGAGTAAATTTGATGTACAAGGAGAAGTAGTTCAAAAAGGAATTAAAGGATTTATTTATGGCGAACGTGGTGTTTGGCGTCCAGGAGATTCCCTTTTTGTAATGTTTATACTAGAAGATGAAGAAAAACTATTACCAAAAAACCATCCAGTTTCTTTTGAACTAATTAATCCACAAGGGCAAACAGAAAGCAAAACCATTAAAACAAATGGCGTTAACGGTTTCTATAACTTTTCTACAAGAACAGAAGCTGATGCACCAACGGGGAACTGGACTGCTAAGATTAAAGTTGGTGGTGCTATTTTTAGAAAAACACTTAAAATAGAAACAATTAAACCCAACCGATTAAAAATTAATCTCGATTTTGGAGTAGAAAAACTTACTACAGCCAATAGCAATATTGCTGGAAAATTAAATGTAAAATGGTTACACGGAGCAAAAGCTAGAAACTTAAAAGCTGACATTACTACTACCCTATTTCAATCAAAAACAAAATTTAAAAAGTATCCAGACTTTACTTTTGATGATCCTGCTCGTAGTTTCGATTCAGAAGAAATTACTGTATTTAAAGGTAAAATTGACAATGACGGAAATGCTTCAGTTGCAGTAAACATAAATGTTTCAGATGAAGCGCCAGGCATGTTAAAAGCTAATTTTGTAGCCAGAGTATTTGAGGAGAGTGGTGATTTTAGTATCGATCGTTTCTCGGTAGACTATTCTCCTTATGAATCTTATGTAGGAATAAAAATGCCTAAAGGTGATAAAGCCCGAGGCATGCTCTTAACCGATACCAATCAAACTGTAAAAATTGTAACTGTTGATGAAGAAGGCAGACCAATTTCGAGAAAAGGCTTACAGGTAGAAGTTTATAAAGTAGAATGGCGCTGGTGGTGGAGCACAGGAACCGACAACTTAGCTTCCTACGTTAGTAGTTCTTATCGAACTCCTATTATTAAAAAAACAGTGAATACTACCAACGGTTTTGGAAAATTTGATTTTAGAGTAGATTATCCAGAATGGGGAAGATATTTGGTAAGAGTTATTGATCCAGTTAGTGGTCATGCTACAGGAAAAACAGTTTACATGGACTGGCCAGGATGGGCTGGGCGAGCACAAAGAGAAAATCCAGGCGGAGCTTCAATGTTAACCTTTAGTGCCAATAAAGACAAATACAATGTTGGTGAAAATGTAGATGTAAATTTCCCTTCTGCCAAAGACGGAAGAGCTCTTGTGAGCATAGAGTCTGGTTCCAAAGTAATTGATGCTTATTGGGTTGAAACAGAACAAGACGAAACCAACTTTAGCTTTAAAGTAACGGAAGAGATGACACCTAATGTTTACATTAACATTACATTGGTTCAACCTCATTTATATACGGCAAATGATTTACCAATACGATTGTATGGCGTAATTCCAATAGCTGTAGAAGATCCAAACACCAAAATTAAGCCGGTGCTTAACATGCCAAAAATTTTGGCTCCAGAAGAAAATGTAACCATTAATGTTAAGGAACAGAATGGTAAAGCTATGACTTATACCATTGCCATGGTAGATGAAGGTTTATTGGATTTAACTCGATTTAAAACACCTAACCCATGGAAAAGCTTTTATGCTAGAGAAGCATTGGGTGTTAAAACATGGGATATGTATGATTTTGTAATTGGAGCTTTTGGCGGTAAAATCGCTCAAATGTTTGCCATTGGTGGTGATGGTGAAGCTGTTGGTGCTCAAGGCAACAAAGCCAATCGTTTTAAACCTATGGTTAAGTTTTTAGGACCATTCCAATTAGAAAGTGGCGATAACCGTTCTCACACGTTTAAAATGCCTCGATACATAGGTTCGGTAAGAACAATGATAATTGCAGGACAAGATGAAGCCTATGGTTATGCAGACAAAACAACACCTGTAAGAAAACCATTAATGGTTTTGGCAACCTTACCAAGAGTTGTTGGACCAGGAGAATCTGTAAAGCTTCCGGTAACTGTATTTGCAATGGAAAAACATGTGAAAAACGTTACGGTTGAAGTAAAAACAAACGGCTACTTTACAGGAGCAGGCAAAAAGACAATTACTTTTAATGAAATAGGTGATCAACTGGTCAACTTTGATTTAGAAGTTGCCAAGAAATTAGGTGTCGGTAAAGTTAAAGTTGTGGTGAAAAGCGGCAAAGAAAAAGCTGAATATGACATTGAGATTGACGTTAGAAACCCTAATCCACCTGTAGTTGATTATGTAGATGCGGTAATTGAATCGGGTCAAAATTGGAATACAGATTACAGTCCTGTGGGAATTTCAGGAACCAATACTGGTACGCTAGAATTATCTAACATCCCTCCTATTGATTTTGGTAGAAGATTGAAATACTTAACACAATATCCGCATGGCTGTGTAGAACAAACTACATCAGGTGCTTTCCCTCAGCTATTTTTAAGTAGCGTAATGACGGTAGATGAAAAAATGAAAGGAAAAATATCTACCAACATAAAAGGTGCAATTAAGCGTTTAAAAACATTCCAACAACCGAATGGTGGTTTAGGGTACTGGCCCAACTCAAACAGTGCTAATGACTGGGGAACAAGTTATGCTGGACACTTTATGTTAGAGTCTGAAAAAATGGGTTATAGCCTACCTATTGGTTTTAAAAAGAACTGGATAAAATATCAAAAAAAGGCAGCCAGAAATTGGACAAGGACTTCAAAAAAGAACAAGTACTACTATAGAAGTCAAGATTTAATTCAGGCATATAGGTTGTACACTTTAGCATTGGCTAAAAAGCCAGAGTTAAGTGCTATGAACAGAATGAGAGAACAAAAAAACTTATCTGTTCAAGGTAGATGGAGATTGGCAGCAGCATATGTATTGGCTGGGCAGCCTGAGGTTGCTAAAAAATTAACAACCAACCTTACAAAGTCTATTGCGGCTTACTCGGAAATGTCGAACAGTTATGGTTCATCCGAAAGAGATGAAGCCATGATACTGGAAACAATGAGTTTAATGAAGCAACGCAGCAAAGCAGTTTCATTAATGAAAAAAGTTTCTGGAGCATTAAGTAGTAGCAGGTGGATGAGTACACAAACTACTGCATACAGCTTAATTGCCATGAGTAAATTTGCGGGAGATAATGCTACCTCTAAAGAATTGAAGTTTACGTACAACATTGGCAAAGGAAATGTAACTGGAGCAACTAAAAAGCCTGTAGCTCAAATTGACATGAAACTTAAAGGAAAGAGAGATGGCAAAGTTACCGTTAAAAATAGTGGCTCAGGAATACTTTATGCACGATTAACCTTGCAAGGTGTCCCAGAAACTGGAGATCAAACTTCTGCCAACAATAACCTTAATATGAGCATAAGGTATTTAAATATGAAAGGCAAAGAAATTGATATAACTCAATTGGATCAAGGAACAGATTTTATTGCTGAAGTTAAAGTAAGAAACCCAGGGATATTAGGACATTATAGACAAATGGCCTTAACTCAGATATTCCCTTCTGGCTGGGAAATACACAATTCTAGAATGGATGGTTTTAACAGTGTTCATGCCGCAGATATACCAACCTATCAGAACATAAGAGACGATAGGGTTTATACTTATTTTGATTTATTTAAAGGTAAAACAAGAACCTTTAGAGTTTTATTAAATGCAGCTTACTTAGGTAGATACTACTTACCTACTGTATCTTGTGAAGCAATGTATGACAATAAAATTAATGCTAGAAAACCAGGCAAATGGGTTGAAGTAACTAAACCTGGCATACAATAAAAAAAAAATAGATATTTTTACCGTATGAAAAAATTGCTGTATTTAAGTTTAATCGCCATCAGTTTAACTTTAATGGCTTGTCCTTATGAAGGAGATGTTGCATTATGTACCTATGAAGAAGCCTACAAAACAGATAAAAAACTATTTGACATTTGGGTAGCTTACGATGAAGAAGGCGGCAGAGATGAAGTTAAAATTGAAAAAGGGAATAAAGCAGTGATGTTTTTATCTCATAAACGATATGAGAAAGGGAATAAATTAAAAAGTATAGAAAAATACAGAGCATTTGCAACGTTAATTAATAACGAGATGTTATTTACCATTGAAAAACCTGATGGAAAATACCATTATTGTAGGTATGCTTGGACTAGTAAAAACGAGTTTTATGTTCAATTTATAGAAGAAGACTTCATGGAAAGTAATTTTAGTGTAGATACCGTTACCACAGAAAACCTAATAGAATCATTAGAAGTTAATTTAGGTAAAGATGCTTTGTATTCTTCAAAAATGGAGTTTTATAGAAAATACTCTCCAGAATATGAAAAAGTTAGGATATTTATGAAAAAATCAGGCTTTTAAATTGTTTACTTCGCTTTTGCAGCAAGTTTCTGTTGTCTCTTTACACTTTTTGCGTATTTCACATCAAAATTAAAGCTTCCCTCATCTTTTTTATAAGATATTAAGGCTGCAGGAAAATCATCATCCTCTTCTCCTTTTATAGCTTTTACTAATTCCATTACAAACATAAATGGTTCTGTACCTTTACTTCCTTCAAAAGTAGAAATAGCAATTCTTTTAGATTTAAAATCTTCTTTAGTTAACTCCAAGGTATAATATTTTTCTAATCCCAAATCATACTCCAATTTCTTAGACCATTTTTTAGTAGAAATTAATTCGTTACCACTATACAGGTTAACTACTACATCTTTAATCTTAGTATCATCTTCAGTAACCATATATCCGGTAAATTCTACCTGAGAATAGCTAAAACAACTAATCAATACAAAAGCGATTGTAAATACGAGAGAACGTGTCATAGTAATAGATTGAGTTAAGTAGTTGAAAGATTAAACGCTCGCCTCAACAAAAGGTTACAATATACCCTGAATAAACACCCTTTTGTCTCAAAAAAAATCCCCAATCTCTAAAATTAGAGATTGGGGATTAATACCAAGTTATTTAAAAACTTAGTTTTTAATAATTTTTCTGGTTACAACTTCCTGTGGAGTGATTTAAAAAAAAGCCTTTTCGAAGTTACGAAAAGGCTTTTTTTAATCAATTATAGTTGAATTGGTTTATCCACCAAAATCATCAAATCTTATATTTTCATCTGGCATACCAAAATCCTCTCCCATTTTTTGAACGGCAACGTTCATCATAGGTGGTCCACAGAAATACAATTCTATGTCCTCTGGATCCTCATGCTTGCTTAAATACTCATCAATTACAACTTGATGAACAAACCCTGTAAACCCGTCTCCTTCTGGATCATTAACATCTTTTTTGTTTACCCAATTATCAGATTCTAGCGCATCAGATAAAACTAAAAAGAATTTAAAGTTTGGAAATTCTTTTTCTAAATCTCTAAAGTAATGGATGTAAAACAATTCTGCTTTAGATCTACCACCATACCAATAAGTAACTGTTCTACCTGTCTTTAAGGTCTTAAATAATTCATAAAGGTGAGAACGCATTGGAGCCATACCAGCACCACCACCAACGTATAGCATTTCTGCTTCAGATTCATTAATAAAAAATTCTCCGTAAGGACCAGAAATGATTACTTTATCTCCTACTTTTTGGTTAAAAATATAAGAAGAAACAACTCCTGGATTTACATCCATCCATGTGTTTTTAGCTCTATCCCATGGCGGTGCTGCAACTCTTACGTTCAACATTATCTTTCTTCCTTCAGCAGGATAAGAAGCCATAGAATAAGCTCTAATTACTTCTTCATCATTTTTCATTACTAAGTTTCTGATGGCATAACCACCTTCAGCCCAATCTTTCTCAAACTTATCTGGTTCACCCGGATGATCTTGAGGATGAGCTTTAATGTCCATCTCTGAAAAGTTAATGGTACAAGCAGGAACTTTAATTTGAATGTATCCACCAGCTTTGTAATCCATGTCTTCTGGAACTTCAACAATAAACTCCTTAATATAAGTAGCCACATTGTAATTTGAAACAACAACTGCTTCAAACTCTTTAATTCCCATTATCTCCTCTTCAACTTCAACCTGCATGTTTTCTTTAACCTTAACTTGACAGCCCAATCTATGATTAGAAGCAATTTCTTTTCTAGAAAAAGAAGGGATTTCAGTTGGTAAAATAGATCCACCACCTTCGTGTACCTGACAGATACATTGAGCACAAGTTCCACCACCACCACAAGCAGATGGCAAGAAAATTCCTTGACTACTTAAAGTGTTCAATAGTGTATCTCCACCATTTACTTCAAGTTCTTTATCGCCATTTATGGTAATTTTAATTTTACCTGAAGGCATCAGTTTTGCCTTAGCAAACAACAACACACTTGTTAGAATAATTACTACGCTAAAAAATGCTACAATTGTTATAATTATTACGCTAATATCCATAATATCTATCTTATAAATTATTAAAGTTCAAATCCTAAAAACCCAAGAAACGCAAGTCCCATAAGTCCTGTTAGTATAAATGCCATACCTACACCTCTAACTGGTGCTGGAATGTGAGAGTATTTAATTTTCTCTCTAATGGCAGCAATTAATACAATGGCAATAAACCATCCAAATCCAGAACCTAATCCATAAATGGTAGCTTCACCAATGTTAGCAAATTGCTTTTGTTGCATAAATAATGCAGCTCCTAATATTGCACAGTTTACGGCAATCAATGGAAGAAAGATACCTAAAGCACCGTATAATGCTGGAGAAAATTTCTCTACTAACATTTCAACCAATTGTACAATAGAAGCAATTACCGCAATAAACATAATGAAACTTAAGAAACTCAAGTCCATTGTTGCATAATCATCGCCCAACCAAGATAAGGCTCCTTCTTGCAATACTAATGTTTCTAATAAGTAGTTTAAAGGTGTTGTAACCACCAATACAAAGATTACTGCCGATCCTAATCCAACTGCAGTCTTTACTGTTTTTGATACCGCCAAATATGAACACATTCCAAAGAAGAAGGTGAAAATCATATTGTCTATGAAGGCACTTTTTATAAATATATTAATGTATTCCATGTCTTTTTATAATAAAATAAGTAGTCTTAGTCTAGCTTTCAATTAAATCTGGGTTTCTATATTTCTGCACCCATATATATATACCAACAATAAATAGCGATGATGGAGGTAAGAGCATTAAGCCATTGTCCATATATCCCATGCTGTAAAGTCCAGTCATATCAGTTGCATTTCCAAAAATTTCAAATTTTTCGAAACCAGGAATTGTTAATGCTCCTGATCCAAATAACTCTTTAAAGAAAGCTACTATTACCAAAACTAAACCGTAACCGAATCCATTTCCAACACCATCTAATATAGATGCCCAAGGTTTGTTACCTAAAGCAAATGCTTCTAAACGACCCATTATAATACAGTTGGTAATAATTAATCCAACAAATACCGATAGTTTTTTAGATACGTCATATACGTAAGCTTTTAAAACTTGATCTACAATAATTACCAATCCAGCAACAATAACCAGTTGAACGATAATTCTAATTTTTCCTGGAATCATGTTTCTCATTAAAGAAACGATTAGATTTCCTAAAACCAATACAGCCATTACAGCAACAGACATTACTATTGCGTTGTCCATTTGTACAGTTACCGCTAATGCAGAACAAATACCCAATACCTGTATGGTAACAGGGTTAATTTTGTTTAGCGGATTTTTAATTAACGCGACATTCTTCTTAGAGAATAACGGTTCTGATGTTTTTGCTTCACTCATAATATACTATCTCAAGTAAATTTAAAATTCTTTGTTTGTCTTAAAAAAGTTGTAATAAACACTCATGTTTCTTTCTAGCATTTCGTCTACTCCTACTCCTGTAAATGTAGCACCACTAATTCCGTCCACTTGGTGGTTATTTTTTTCTTTTCCTGGTTTTAATACTTCTATTGGAGAAAATGCTTCTCCTTCAACTATAGATTTATCAATAAATTGATTTTGAAACCAGTCTTCTGTTATTTTTGATCCTAATCCAGGAGTTTCTCCTTTATGATCGAATACTGTTCCGTTGATTGTTGTCGCATCAGCTTTTACACCAATGTATCCCCAAATATCATCCCATAATCCTTTTCCACTAGCAGAAAGCACGTAAAAAGTTTCTCCGTTTGATTCACAAACAAATATTGGAAAATGAACGTCTTTAGATGCTTTTAATGCTGCTTCAATTGCTGCTGCATCACCTTTATGTTGGTTCATAATAGGCTTAACAAATCTTGAATATTCTTTTCTAAGGTTAATGTTAAAAGCATCTAATTTATCAGCTCTATCAGCTTCAGTATAAGCTGCTGTTTTATCGCTAACAATGTTTCCACCAAAATCTATGGTAACTCTTCTTTTAACAAATTCATTAAACTTTGCTCCAGCTTCTTGTCTGGTAACACCGTCTGTTTCTTCAATACCAATAGATTGCAAAATGTTTTGCATTTTTTCATTGGTTACGTTTGCTTGTTGCATTGGTTTTAGGCTCATCGACAAAAATGCCAATATTCCTCCTACCACAATTACCATAATGGTTGCAAAAACAATTGTATATACGTTACTATCTCTATTAATAGCCATAATTATGCTGTTTTAACTCGTTTTAATCTCTTTTTAATATTTCCGCTAACCACAGTGTGGTCAATCAACGGAGCACATACATTACCCAATAAAATGGCTAACATTACTCCTTCTGGATATGCTGGATTTGCTACTCTTATTAATATGGCTACAAAACCGATTAAGAATCCATATATAATTTTACCTTTTGCTGTTTGTGCAGCCGATACTGGATCGGTTGCCATAAATACAGCTCCAAAAGCAAAACCACCTAACATTAGTTGATGTAGTGGCGGTACTGCCATAAATGATCCTGCATCGCCAACAGCATTAAATATTGCTGCCATTGCAAAACCACCAACAAACATTGAAAGCATAATTCTTAAGCTTCCTACACCTGTAACAATTAATAGTAAAGCTCCTAAACCAATTGCTATTGCAGAAGTTTCTCCTACAGAACCAGGAATAAGACCAATTGTTGATTCCATTAAAGAAGGGATGGCTTCAACACCACCTTCAACAGCTTTCCCTAATGGGGTTGCTCCAGAATAACTGTCTACTAATTGTTGACCTTCTTCTAAGCTAGTGTTAATCCAAACTTGATCTCCAGACATTTTTGTTGGATAAGCAAAGAATAAAAATGCTCGTGTAACTAAAGCTACATTCAAAACATTCATTCCAGTTCCTCCAAACACCTCTTTACCTATTACAACAGCAAATATTGTTGCTACTGCAACCATCCACAATGGAACATCTACTGGTAAACATAAAGGTATAAGCATTCCTGAAACTAAAAATCCTTCATGAATAGAGTGCTTATTAACGGCTGCAAAGATAAACTCAACCCCGAGACCTGCAGCATAAGATACAATAACCAATGGCAACACCTTAAGTGCTCCAAAAATAAATTTATCCCAAAACATACTACAAACATGATCTGTTGGTAAACATTCTCCAATTGCCAAGAAATGTTGGTGACCAACGTTATACATTCCAAATAATAAACATGGAATTAAAGCTTTTACCACCACTATCATGGTTCTTTTCAAATCCACACTATCTCTAATATGAACTCCGTTTTTATTGGTGTGCCCAGGAACAAACAAAAAGGTGTAAGTTCCATCCCAAATGGTATGAGCAATCGGAAATTTCCCGTCTGCTTTGGGCTTCATTTTTTGCATAAAATTATCTAATGCTTTCATTTGCTTAATTCTATATTAAAGGCTTATGTCGTTTCTTTACGAACTAAATCTAATGCCTCTCTAACAATTCTTTGAGTTTCTATTTTTGATGTACATCCAAATTCACATAAAGCGAAATCTTCTGGAGCTACTTCGTAAACACCTAATTTCTCCATTAAATCAATATCTTCTACAATCATCGATTTTAATAAATGAACTGGTAAGATGTCCATCGGAAATAATTTTTCATATTCCCCAGACATTACAAAGGCTCTTTCTTCACCATTTAAGTTGGTATCTAAATCTCTTTCTTTATTAGGAGACAAGAATGACATTGAGGTTTTAGATAAACTAAATCCGTTAAACCCAATAAATGGTAACCAACCAAACATTCTGTTTTTACCACCTTCAGTAATTACTGATACTTGGTAATCGTAAAATCCTAAATGACCATCGGCAGCTATTTGAGTTCCAGACAATGGATTTCCACTTATAAATCTTCCACCTTCTTCGGTAGCTCCTTTTAACAAGTCACCAATGTTGGCTCCTAATACTGTCTTGTAATATTTTGGTGTATTAACTTTTGCTCCCGCAACAACTATTGCTCTAGAAGCATCAAACTTTCCTTCTTTAAACAATTTACCAATTGTTAACACATCTAAAGCTCTTAATACCCAAACCACTTCTCCTTTATTTAAAGGATCTATATTGTGCAATTGTATTCCAACGTTTCCTGCTGGATGTGGACCAGATACTTTATTTATTTGAACATTTTTAGCTCCTGTAAATGCTGCATCAGCATTAGCATTGCCTGTAATGTTTAAATGAACAGTTCCTTCGGTCAATTTTGCTAAAGCATCTATTCCAGCTTGCAACAATTCATCTTGTCCATGTGTTATAAATCCATAATCTGGAGCTAATGGTGCAGAATCAAATGCTGTAATGTGAATTGCTTTTGGCGTTTCTTCAGGATTAGCAACTATATCAAAAGGTCGTTGACGAACAAATGGCCAAACACCACTTTTTAACATGTTATCAATTACTTCTTCTCTAGACAAGCTATTTGGGTCTGCTTGCTTAAAAGTTTCAAATTGATTGGCTCCGTCAGCCTTAATTTTAATTTCTAATACTTTTCTCTTCTCTCCTCTTTTGATTTCGGTCACTTCTCCACTAATAGGTGAAGTAAACAATACCTTGTCATTTTCCTTGTTATAGTAAACTGGAGAACCAGCTTTTACTTTTGCCCCTTCCTTTACAGAAAGTTTAGGCTTTAATCCAGGAAAGTCAGTAGGCTTCAAAACCACATCAGAAGTAGAAACAGAATCAGCGTAAATCTTTTCAGCTAAACCAGTTAGCTTAATATTTACACCTTTACGAATCTTTACGTCTTTTGACATATTTAATTTTTTGTTGGAATATCTAGCAAAAATATAAAATTGATTAAGCTTTCAAAGTAATTTTTAATTGATTTTTTAACAAAATAGACCAGTTGGTATATTAATTGGTTCAATATAGTAATTTAGCAAACCAAGATCCATTTTATGAAATCACTCAGCATTAGAACTATATTGACTTTGGCAACAATTGCCATCCTAATTATTACCTCTACAGCAGCTACAATAAAAAATGTAGAAAATAATGATGATGATTATGCCGAAACTAATTTTTTCAGATATGATGACTATATATATGATGATAGCATAAAAACCGTATTACTTTTTAATCCAGCTTCCGAATTAAGTTACCCCATATTGAGTTTAACTGGCAATGATAAACTCAAATTGAGCTTTGATGACTTAAGAAGATCAAATCTCTCTAACTTTTATTACACTATTATACATTGCGATCGGTCATGGGAACCTTCAGACCTAAGCCAAAACGAATACATTGATGGTTTTTTTGAAGATGAAATTTTTGAATACAAATACTCAACAAACACAGATATTGCTTACACTCATTATGATATTGAGTTTCCGAATGAGAATCTCCAAATCTCCAAATCAGGCAATTACATATTAAAGGTATACAATCAAGGCGAAGAAGATAAACCTATTATTACCAGACGATTTGTTGTTTACGAAAACCGCCTTTCAGTTTCTTTAAATATTAAAAGAGCCACAGACGTGAATGAAAGTTATTTTAGACATGAAATTGATTTTGAGATTGATCATCGTGGATATGATATTCCGTATCCTTTTAAAAACTTACAAGTCGTTTTAATGCAAAATTTTAGGTTTGACAATGCCATCACCAACTTAAAACCCATTTACATTAAAGACGATAAATTGATTTACGACTATAACAATAGTGAGAATGTATTTGACGGAATTAATGAATTTAGAAACCTAGAATTAAAAAACTTATTGTACCAAGGAATTATGGTAAACACCATTAAATATAGTCCAATTGATAAAATTACTCACGTATATCTTTTAAATGACGAAGCACGCTCCTACAAAAAATACTACTCATCACAAGACCTTAATGGCAACTTTTTAATTAAGAAAGATGGTGCTATTGACACTGATACCGATGCCGATTACGTGAAAGTTCATTTTAACTTGCCCTATCCACAACCATTACCAGATGGAAACCTTTATTTGATGGGGAAGTTTAGTGACTGGAAATTTAGAGAAGAATTAAAGTTAGATTATGACACACTAAACCTGAGCTACAATAAAACGGTTCTTTTAAAACAAGGTTATTACAACTATATGTACTGTTTTGTTAAAGATGGATCTAAAAATACTGGAGACTTTTCTACCATAGAAGGTTCTCATTACGAAACAGAAAATGCCTACTCTGTTTTAGTTTACCATAAAGAACTAAATGACAATTATGATAGATTGGTTGGGTTCTCAACAAAAACCAATAGAGAGTAACTTACTTAAATATTGGTTCTCCAAAATAAAATTCTAATACCTTCAATTTGAACATAAAATCATACTTACTCTGAATTAACTGAGATTGAGCATTTACTAAGTTGTTCTTTGTTTGGTTAAAATCGAACGAATTAATTGATCCAGCCTTAAACCGCTCCTGCGAATATTCAAATGCTTTGGTTTGAGCTTTTACAGATGCTGTAGCGGCATCAAACGATTTTGAAGCAGACATTGCATCAGTATATGCAGATTGAATTGTTTCTCGTAACCGAAGACGTTCACTATCCAGCGAATAAGTAAATTTTTGGTAGTTAACTTTTGCTTTATTTACATTATTCCGAAATTGGTAACGATTAAAGATTGGAACATTTAATGAGAAGACCAGTGACTTCCCTAAATTATTATCCAATTGATTACCAAACGTAAAAGGAGCAAAATCTTTAAATCCCTGACGATGCTGGTAAACGGTATTCATTCCCATACTCATTGTTAAGGATGGATAAAAATTCGCCTTTGCTATTGACATCCCTTTTTCAGCACTCAAAATATTAAGCTCTGCTAACTTTACTTCTGGAAATTCAGCATTTGCTTTATCGTAAATAGCTTGAACATCATTCCCTAAAATTGCCTGATCCTCAACATTTACCTGCATTTCTGCAACAGAAATTTTACTTGAATTCAGCTGTAAAAGTTGAGCCAATCTTAAACTAGCCAACTCTAAGTTATTCTGATTAGCAACAAGGTTCTGATTGTCAGCAGCCAAATTTGATTTTATATTTAACAAATCTCCTTCAGCCAAAACTCCCGCACTCACCAACTCCTCTATCCTTCTTACTTCATTACTACTTATTTGCAATTGAGACTCGGCCACCTTTAGTTGTTCTTGGGCAAAAAGAATTTGCAAATAAGAATTCACAACATTTAATGAAATGTCATTTTTTATTTTGGCAATAGAAGCCTCTTGAACTTCTACCCCTATTTTTGCTTGCTTTAATCCTTGAACATTCGCAAATCCATCAAATAAATTAATAGAAGAATTTAACCCGAAATTATTCGATCTAAAATCTGCTGCTGCTCTAGATCCTGAAGCAGTTATAGATGATCCAAAGTTGAAATTTTGAGAAGCATTTGCATTTAAATTCGGTGCAAAATTCCATTTGGCAGACTTTACATCTTCAATAGATATCTCTTTATCTAGCTGGGCCTGCTTTACAGAAATATTATTTTCCAAAGCATAACTCACACATTCCTGAAGTGTCCATATTTTATCCTCTTGAGCAACAACAGTTTGAATAACTGCAATTGCCAATAAGAGCATTGTACTTTTTAACCTCATAACTTATTTTTTATTTTCCTTTTTACTTGCTTCATTTTTAAATGGTTCTGTAATGTTCCATACCTTCACTTTATCTTCCAAAGTAAGTCCCTCCAATACCTCCACCATTATTCCATCTGAAATTCCCAACTCAACATCTCTTTTTTCAAATTGTTGATCACCAAGGTCAAGTTCAACAAATGGCTTCTGGGTATATTGATCAAACTGAACTAGAGCCTCCTTAACAGAGAGCACGCCTACTTTTTCTCCAATTACGATAGTAGCATTTGCACTATATCCAGCTCTTACAAAGAAATTAGAATCTAAGGTAACATCGGCCTCAATTTTAAATTGCACTGCACCCTGCTCTTCAATTCCTTGAGGCGCAACAAAACGTAAACGAGCCTCAAACATTTTATCATTAATTGCCCCAAGACTAATGATTAGTGGCATATTCATTTTCAATTTGCCTACCTCTGCTTCATCTACCTGACCTTCAAAAATCATAACCGTCAAATCGGCAATTGTTGCCACAGTTGTTCCTGGGTTAAAATTATTACTTTCAATTACTTGATCACCTTTCTTTACAGGAATGTCTAATACAGTTCCTGCAACAGTCGCCCTAATATTTGTATTGGCAGCGCCTTTACCAGCAGTTCCCATCTGTATAATTTTTAAGTCATTTTGAGCATTAACCAATTCTTGTTTTGCTTGATTATACCTCAATTCTATGGCAATAAAATCTTGATTGGAAATAATTCCTTTGTCGTAAAGCGCTTTGTTCCGCTTGTAATCAATCTCACTGTTTTTAAGTACAATTTTAGCGTTATCAACTCTCCCACTAGCACTATTTAGTGCAGCCTCATTTGGCACTACTTTAATTCTAGCAATAAGATCTCCAGCTTTTAATACTTCACCTTCCTTCACAAAAACCGCCTCAATAATCCCTGAAATCTGAGGCTTAATTTCTACTTGATCTTCAGGCACAACCTTCCCTGTAGCAACGGTCTTTTTCTTTATTGTAGCCTTTACTGGATTTTCAGATTCGTATTGAACCGGATCTTGATTATTGGTTGATATAAAAAAGCTTGTGGCGTATATTACTCCTAAAATGACAAGGATGATTAGCAGGTATCTGAATACTTTTTTCATTGATTTATTTTTTTATAGTTATAACTTATTCTTCTCTTAATGCGTCTATTGGCTTTATACTAACTGCTCTTTGAGCAGGAATTAAACCTATTAATGTTCCTAAAACTACCATAACAAACAATGCGCCTAACACATATGGTATTGGCACCGTTGGGTTAGTATATGGTATATCGGTATCTTGGCTTAAAACGGCAATCATTTTCAACACAAAAGCGCCTAGTACTATTCCTAAAATTCCAGCAATTAAGGTTAAAAAAACCGACTCTAAAATAATTTGTCCTCTTACCTCTGAAGGAGTTGCTCCTAGCGCTCTTCTAATCCCCAACTCCTTCGTTCTTTCTTTTACTGCAATTAACAAAATATTACCTATCCCAATTACTCCAGCAACAATAGTAGCAATTCCCACTACAAGCGATAAAAAAGTGAGCCCTTTTGCAAAACCACTTATACGAGTAAACAGCTCCCCTAAATTAAACGACCCAATAGCACGTTCATCTTCTGGAGCAATTTGATGAATCTTTTTCAATTGACTTTTAACGTTCTTTTCTACCTGAATAACATCTGCATCATCATATGCCGCAATTGCCAACCACCCAACATCGTTTCCTGTATTGTATAATTTTCGATAGGTAGAAAAAGGTATTGTAATATCTCCATCATCACCAAAACCACCACCATCTTCAAATTTTTTAACTCCAATAACTCTAAAAAAGACTTTGTCTATCTGAATAAATTTACCAATAGGATCTTCATCTTTAGCAAACAACTCTTTCTGTGTTCGCTCACCAATAACACAAACTTTTCTATTCTCAGCTATATCTCCTTCGTTTACAAATCGCCCACCGTTATATATTTTTTGAGTAGCAATTTTACTCAAAACAGGGTAATCTCCATAAATACTATAAACACCAACGCGTTGTCCAAAAACAACACTTCCTGCCTCCCCACCAAAAGCTCCTTTCACAATTCTTGGAGCAATAAATTCTATTTGAGGTATCCGTCTTTTCAAAAGGTCTACATCCTCTAGTTTTAGCTGAATTGATCTTCCTGTTTTAAATCCTGCATAAGGAACACTAGTTTGTTGAGCCCAAGCAAACATACTATTCATAGCTACATCTTCAAATCGTTCTTCAAAACCATTATCTAATCCTTTGGCAGCTCCAGACAAAACAATGTAAATAAAGATACCCCAAAGCACACCTATAACTGTAATGATAGTTCTAGCTCTATTTTTTCGAATAGAACCAAATATCTCTTGCCATATGTCTCGTTTAAACAACAACATCATTCGTCTCTTAAAGCAACAATAGGTTTAATTCTTGCAGCTCTTCTTGCTGGAACATAACCAGCAATTGCACCAAATACAATTAAAATAATAGTAGCAAAAACGGCTGTCCCCATATTAATATAAGGGTTTTTAATAAAATAATCATCCAAAGTATCTCCCAAAGAATTCAATAAAAAAATACCGCTAAACAAACCAAAATAACCAGCAGCCGTAGTAATAAATATAGATTCCTGCAAAATCATTAAGATAACAGAGCGAGGAGAAGCGCCTATTGCTTTCCGAATACCTAATTCCTTAGTTCTTTCCTTTACTACATAGATCATAATATTACTAATCCCAATAATTCCTGCTATAAGAGTTCCCAAACCTACAAAGGTTACCACCATTTGTAAAATGCTACCAAACTGTTGATTCTCTTCTAGTTTTTCAGCAACATTTCTGATAAAAATGCCACTTTCATCCAAAGGATGTATATCATGTCTTTTCCTCATAAAGTTCATCAAGTCTTCATCAAACTGCATGGCTCCTTTATATCCAATTGCCGGATTGAAGGCCACTATAATTTGCCCTAATTTATCCGTATTTTTTTCTATGAGTTGATTCGTAGTATAAGGAACATAAACAAAACGCTCTTCATTATCACCACCATCATCCTGAAAAACTCCAACAACTTTAAATGATCTTTTCCCTATACCAACATATTTCCCTAAAGCATCTTCACCATCAAAGAGATCAATCTCAACAAGACGACCAATTACAACATATTTGGTCTTATTCTTTACATCTTCATTATTAATGTACCTCCCTTTCATCAAGATGGTCTTTTCAGCCTTTTGATGACCTGGAGCGACAGCTCTTAAACCATAATTATTAGAAGTGTTTTTATACTTTACGGTATAATTACGCTCTATTCGAGGTGTGATATAATCGATTTGATAGCCAAAGCTTTTTTCAATAGCCTCCATATCTGAATTGTCAAATTCTATTGACCTACCCGACTTAAAACCATTATATGGAATATTAGTTCTACCAGGAAATAAGCGGAAAATATTGGTAGCATCATCTACAAAAAACTCTTTAAATGAATTTTTCAATCCATTGCCAAAGCCAAAAAGTATAACAAAAATAAAGATACCTAATGCCACAGTAAAACCTGACAAAAAAGTCCTTAGCTTGTTTTTTGAAATGGTTTCGAATATTTCTTGCCAGCTATCTCTATTAAACATGATCTGAAGCTCTAATCTGATTAACTTCTTTATCCTCTATTATTAAGCCATCTTTTAACAGAACAATTCGTTTACACATTTGAGCAATATCATCTTCATGCGTTACCACTAAAATGGTTTTCCCCTCATCGTTAATCTCTTGAATTAACTGCATTACCTCATAAGATGTTGTTGAATCTAGCGCTCCTGTAGGCTCATCTGCCAAAAGCACTTTAGGTTGTGCTGCTAGAGCCCTAGCAATAGCTATCCTCTGCTTCTGTCCACCAGACAATTCACTTGGCAAATGTCCAGACCAATCTGCCAAACCTACTTTAGTTAAGTATTGCATGGCTTTTTTGTGGCGTTCTTTTCTAGGAACTTTTTGATAATAAAGGGGAAGAGCAACATTCTCTATCGCTGTTTTGTAATTAATTAAGTTAAAAGATTGAAAAACAAATCCTAAAAATTTGTTTCGGTATTTTGCAGCTTTAGTTTCATTAAGGTCCTTAATTTCAACACCATCCAAGGTGTAAGTTCCCTCTTCAGCAACATCTAACATTCCTAAGATGTTTAGTAGTGTAGATTTTCCCGAACCTGAAGAGCCCATAATAGCGACTAGTTCGCCTTCTTTTATAGAAATATTAATCCCCTTAAGAACGTGAAGCGAACTCTTACCTATAGCATAAGACTTATGTAAATCTTTAATTTCAATCATAACTTAACCCAAATATCAAGTGCTAAGTTAAACCACTAAATCAAATAAAGTAGCTTCAATTTACATAGGTGGTAAAAGAAAAGGGATAAGTGGTACTTTCTTTCTATTTATCCTTTTTTATCCTTAGTACTTAAGTAAAGTACAACAAAAATAACAACTAAAACGACTGCGGTTATAATACCTGTTAGAATACCTGAATCCATAATAATGAGAGTTTAAAAGTATAACATTTGTTTATTCGTATCAATTAAAACAAACTTTAGATTAACCGAAATATTGTATCGACCAAACACATTTTTTGTTCTACTAATGTAATACGTAGTGCATTTAAAAATGGTTACCTTTATCGCATAGTTATTATGGCCAAAAACATTAATAAAATATCACTTCCCAACAAAATCAAGCCTTCGGCTGTAACTTATTTTAATGAAATAAAAAAGGGAAATACCACTATTTTAGCAAAAGCAATTACTCTTATAGAAAGTTTAAATGCCGCACATCAAGAAATAGCCCAAGATCTAATAGAGCTATGCTTACCATTATCTGGAAACTCTATCCGGATTGGGATAACGGGAGTTCCGGGAGTAGGAAAAAGCACTTTTATTGAAGCCTTAGGTTCTCACCTTACGGATGATAACGGAAATAAGGTTGCTGTTTTAGCAATAGATCCAAGCAGTAAAAAAAGCAGCGGTAGTATTTTAGGTGATAAAACGAGAATGAATAAACTCTCTGTAAATAAAAATGCTTTTGTTCGCCCTTCACCTTCGTCAGGAACACTTGGAGGTGTTGCAAAAGCAACTAGAGAAACCATTATTCTATGTGAAGCTGCTGGATTTGATGTTATCTTAATTGAAACAGTTGGAGTTGGTCAATCTGAAATAGAAGTAAAATCTATGGTTGATTTCTTTTTATTACTAATGCTAGCTGGTGCTGGAGACGAACTACAAGGTATTAAAAGAGGTATTACTGAAATTGCAGATGCATTAATCATTAACAAAGCGGATGGAGAAAACTTAACTAGTGCAAAAATTGCCGCTCAAGAATACAAGAATGCTTTACACCTATTTCCTGCCAACACAAACAACTGGATACCAACCACTGCAACATGCTCTGCTATTAACAATACAGGAATAGCAGAAGTATGGCAAATTATTGAAAGCTTTAAGAACCTTACCAAATTGAACGGAACGTTTGATAGTGAACGAAAAAAACAAGCTAAATACTGGCTAGAACATGCTATTAATTATAACTTGAAGGAACTTTTTTACAACAACACTGAAATTAAAGCCAAAATTGAAACCATAGAAAATGAAGTTCAAGAAGGTAAACTTAGCCCATTTAAAGCAGCCAAACAGTTACTAACTATCTTTAAAAACTAATTAAAATCAGGTTTTTATTAAAAAGAAGGCTTTACATTTGCATTAAATAACAAAAACTAAGCATGTTGATAAGACTATTATCACTTCTACTTATACTCGCATCCTTTTCTGCACAAGCAAAAGAAAGGTTTTTAGGCCCTAGAACTGAAGAAGTAAAATCCAATAAAGGAAAAATATACCTCTTTTACGGATGGAATAGCGGCTGGTACACCAACTCCAACATTCGCTTTCAAGGAGATAATTACGATTTTGTACTCAATGATGTTGTTGCTCACGATAGACAGACAGCTTTTGATTTTGGCACTTATTTCAACCCTAGCACCATCACCATTCCTCAAACCAATTTTAGAATAGGTTTTTTCATTAACCATAAGATTGACATTTCTTTTGGTATAGACCACATGAAATATGTGATGGATCAAGGACAGCGTACAACAATTACTGGGTCAATTGACAATGAGACCATATACAATGGAAACTATTCTGATG
Organism: uncultured Flavobacteriales bacterium; assembly: GCA_905479995.1. GTDB lineage: Bacteria > Bacteroidota > Bacteroidia > Flavobacteriales_E > Vicingaceae. The sequence continues at coordinate 48,673 of CAJQON010000004.1, forward strand.
ATGACATTGTATTGGATGAAGATTTTTTAACCTTTGAACACACTGACGGATTGAATTACCTCAATTTTGAAATAACGAGAAACGATAATTTATTAAAAGCGTTGAACATTAGGTCAAATGAAGACAAAATTAAATTGGACTTTTTAGTTGGTTTTGGCGCGGGAGGCATGCTTCCAAGATCTAACATAATGTTAATGGAAAATGTACGACACGATGAATTTCATCTTGCTGGTTATGGAATTGATGTTAAAACAGGATTAAATTTAAGCTTGTTTAAGCACTTTTACTTAAGGAGCGAACTAAAAGGAGGGTTTGCTCATTTAACAGACATTAGAACTACGCCTTCAAAAAGTGACAGAGCTAGACAACGCTTCCTTTTCGGTCAATTAAACTTTATGGTTGGATTCTCTATCAATCCGTTCAACTAAAATATCATTTTAATTTCCTTTTTCAGTTGATTGATTGCCACTTGAGTTGGCGAAACCTCTATTTTCATCATTATCTCAAATATCTTTTGAGCTAATTCAGGACCTGTAGTATGATCGTTTAGCTGTGAACCAGCTAAATTAATCACCTTAATAATTTCATCCTTAGATTTCTTTACCATCTCCCAAGAAGTACCCGAAATATAAATCTGCTGAGCAAGATTATGGTTAAACTCATCATTAATCGTTCTAACCAACTCAGCTTTCAACAATTTACCACTCATCCCCGGCTTATGAACTCTCAACACCAATTTTTCTGGAGCAGTTCTTTCCAAAAAAATAATTATTCGTTCAAAAGCTTGCAACCTAGTCGGTAAAATTTCTTTTTGCGATTCTTTTCTAAACATCAACATTGCCTTACGTTGCTCACTATCCATAAACTTTTGCATAACTAAGTAAGCCGCTGCAAATGTTATTATTGATGGGATGATGTATTTTAAAATTTCTAAAAAAGTTTCCATTATAAAAGATAAAATTTGAGCAGTAAAATTATAAAAAAAAGGCAGACTTTAAACACGATTAATTTTAAACGTAATAAGCGCAAAATTATTAGCTTTGTGGCTTACTACTTTAAATTATGAATAATCAATTATCAAATACCATTAACAACCTTAGCGAATCTCAAACGCTAGCTATGTCGAGATTAAGCAGAGAGCTTATCGCAGAAGGGAAAGATGTTATTAGTTTAAGCATTGGTGAACCAGATTTTGACACACCCGATTTTATTAAAGAAGCAGCAAAAAAAGCGATAGACGAAAATTTTACCCACTACACCCCTGTTCCCGGATATCCAGAATTGAGAACTGCTATTTCTAATAAATTTAAACGCGACAACAACCTTGATTATGCAATTGATCAGATCGTTGTTTCAACTGGCGCAAAACATTCATTAGCAAATATATCCATAAGCTTACTTAATCCAAATAATGAAGTAATACTTCCTGCTCCTTATTGGGTAAGTTACCATGAAATTATAAAGCTTGCTGGCGCAAAACCGGTTAGCTTACCAACCACTATAGAACAAGATTTTAAAGTTTCTGTTGCTCAAATTGAGGCAGCTATTACTGATAAAACACGTATGATTTGGTTTAGTACACCATGTAATCCAAGCGGATCGGTCTATACTAAAGATGAATTACATAAGATTGCTTTACTAATAAAAGATTACCCAAACATTATAATCGTTTCTGACGAGATTTACGAACACATTAACTTTATGGGCAAGCACGAAAGCATTGCTCAATTTGACTTCATTAAGGATCAAGTTATTACTGTAAATGGTGTTTCTAAAGGATTTGCTATGACTGGTTGGAGAATTGGCTACATTGGCGCTCCAAAATGGATTGCCGATGCTTGTACCAAAATGCAAGGGCAATTTACCTCTGGAACTTCTAGTATATCTCAAAAAGCTGCTCAAGCTGCACTTGAAGCTGACCCTTCTGTTACTTACGAAATGAGAGAAGCATTTGAAAAAAGAAGAGAATTAGTACTTAATTTAATGAAAGAAATTCCTGGACTAAAACTAAACTCGCCAAAAGGCGCTTTTTATGTTTTTCCAGACATAAGTTCTTATTTTGGAAAAACAGATGGCGAAACAACGATAAACAATGCAACAGAACTCACTATGTTCCTTTTAAACAAAGGGCTGGTTGCTTTGGTTACCGGAGAAGCGTTTGGCGATCCAAACTGCATTAGATTCTCTTATGCAACATCTGAAGACATTTTAATTGAATCTATAAAACGCATAAAAAATACTTTAGCACTACTTCATTAAGTATGAACAAAGACGAGATTATAGGCTTATTCCAAGACTTCAACAATCAAAATATTTTGATTATTGGAGATGTAATGGTTGACGCTTATTATTTTGGAAGTGCCGACCGAACTTCTCCAGAAGCCCCTGTTCCTATTGTATCTGTAAAAAACAAAGAAAGCAGGTTGGGCGGAGCAGCTAACGTTGCACTTAACCTAAAAGCTTTAGGTGCCACGCCTATTTTATGTTCGGTAATTGGAAACGACATTGAGGGGAAACGAATATTAGCTTTGCTTGAAGAAGACAACCTATCTACCAATGGACTACTTACCGTAAAAGATAGAATCACAACTGTTAAGACAAGGATTATAGGCAACCAACAACAATTATTGCGGGTGGATGATGAGGACGAATCTCCTATTTCTACTGAAGAAACTAAAGTATTAATTGAAAGAATTAACTCAATTTTAGCAACTACCAAAATTGACGTTGTGGTATTTCAAGATTATGACAAAGGCGTTATAACACCTACACTTATTGACAAAATTGCAGCAACATGTCGTACTAAAAACATTCCTACTGCTGTGGACCCAAAAAAAAGGAACTTTAACGATTATAAAAATATCTCATTATTTAAACCCAACTTAAAAGAGTTAAACGAAGGACTAAACCTTAATGTTAATCCATCAAACACTAAAGAAGTTGAAAACGCAATAAACCAACTTCATAAAGAGCTGAGTAATCAAATTTATTTTGTAACACTCTCTGAGTATGGTGTTTTTATTAAAAACCAAACAACTCAAAACCAAATTCCTGCTCATGCCAGAAACATAACTGACGTGTCTGGAGCTGGAGATACCGTAATCAGTGTCGCAGCCCTATGCCTTGGACTTAATCAGCCCATTCATACAATTGCAGAAATATCCAACTTAGCTGGCGGTTTAGTCTGCGAAAGCATTGGAGTTGTTCCAATTAACAAAAACGAATTATTATCCGAAGCAATTTCTAACCTAACTTAAGTATATTTAATGGCTGTAATCCCTTACAAAGAAGACGTTGGTAGTAAAAAAGAACAAGTTGCTACAATGTTCAATAATATTTCTAAGAAGTATGATTTCTTAAATCATTTCTTATCCTGTGGAATAGATATTTTATGGCGAAAAAAGGCCATACGATTACTTCAGCCTTCTGCTCCTAAAGAAATTCTTGATATTGCTACTGGGACTGGAGACTTTGCTATAGCTGCTTTAAAACTTAACCCCAACAAAGTTACAGGAATAGATATTTCTGAAGGAATGCTTAACGTTGGTAGAGAAAAGATTAAAAGTAAAGGCTTAACGAATAAAATTGAATTGCTTTTGGGAGATTCTGAGAATCTTCCTTTTGAAGACAATAAATTTGACGCCTATACAGCTGGTTTTGGTGTTAGAAACTTTGAAAACTTAGAAAAAGGATTGGCTGAAATGTATCGCGTACTTAAGCCCAATGGAACTGCTGTAATCTTAGAGTTTTCTAAACCTAAAACTTTCCCTATCAAACAGATTTACACCTTTTATTTCAATAAAGTACTCCCAGGAATTGGCAAACTAGTATCAAAAGACAATAGCGCCTACACCTATTTACCTGAATCTGTTGATGCTTTTCCTGATGGACAAGACTTTATTAATATCTTAACAAAACTAGGCTACCATAACGCCACAGCAATTCCATTGCTATTTGGAATTGCAAGTATTTACAAAGCAAACAAATAAAATCAGTTAGTAGGACGTTATACAAGCAATGATTAAAAAGGCCCTCATAATTAGTTTATTTTTAGCGTTAGGCATCAATTGCTTTGCTCAACGAGAAACAACTTTAAATCTACCTAAATTCGATCACCGCTTTATGCATTTTGGATTTTTGTTAGGCTTCAATCAGGCCAACTTTGTAGTGGAGCGCTTTCCTGCAACTGTAGCAGGATCGGACAGCCTTTTTATTTTAGAACCAAAAACGGCAGCAGGGTTTAACCTAGGGATTATTTCGGCATTGCATTTTAGCGAACATTTTAGTTTAAGGTTTACTCCCAACCTTGCCTTTTCTTCAAGGTCTTTAGAATACACCTTTGAAACAATTGAAGGACCCAGAAAATACGATAAGATTGTTGAGTCGACCTTAATTAATTTTCCACTAGGAATAAAATACAAATCTAGACGAGTAAATAACTTTAGCGCTTACATACTTGCTGGCGCAGCCTACACACTAGACTTAGCATCTAATTCAAAATCTGAAAACTTAACCACCAATTTAGATGAGCTAATTATAAAAATTAAACGAGATGATATAGTTGGTGAAATTGGCTTCGGAACTGATTTTTATTTAGAATACTTTAAGTTTGGCATTGAATTGAAGATGTCTTACGGCATTAAAGATTTACTAGAACACGATAACACTCCTTTATCTGATCCAATAGACAAACTAAGTTCCAAAATGTTTATGCTATCACTTACTTTTGAAGGTTAAAAATGGAAACGATTCAACTTACTGTACTCCCCGAACAAGCCATAGACAATGAATACTTAGAATTTAGGATCCAAGAAGAAACTAAGTTAAATAAAAACTTTAGGTGGGATATCTTAAAGCGCTCTATTGACGCAAGAAGAAGTCCTGTTAAGGTGAATTTAAAAATTGAGATTTATCAAGAAGATGAGTACTCAATACCTCCACAAAACAAAACTTACCAAAATGTAACTGACAGTAAAGAAGTATTGGTTATTGGTTTTGGACCAGCAGGACTTTTTGCGGCTTTAAAACTAATAGAACTAGGCCTAAAACCTGTTGTTATTGAGCGAGGAAAAGATGTAAGGGCTAGACGTAGAGATTTGGCACAAATTACAAAAGCACAAATTATTGACCCCAACTCTAACTACTGCTTTGGTGAAGGTGGTGCTGGAACCTACTCTGATGGGAAATTATATACCCGATCTAAAAAAAGAGGCGATGTAAATGAAATATTAAAAGTGCTTGTAGCACATGGGGCACCAAAAGACATAACGATTGATGCTCATCCGCATATTGGCACCAATAAACTCCCAAAAGTTGTTACTGCCATTAGAGAAACCATTTTACAATACGGAGGTGAAATACACTTTAATACCCGACTTGAAGACCTATTAATTGAAAACAACGAACTGAAAGGTATTATTGATCAAAACGGCAAAAAACACTTGGCTGACCATGTTATTTTGGCCACAGGACATTCTGCTAGAGATATTTTTTACTTGTTAGACAAAAAGAACGTTCTTATTGAAAATAAACCCTTTGCCCTTGGCGTTCGAGCGGAACATCCACAAGAATTAATAGACACCAATCAATACCATACCAACAAAAAAAGTGAACTCCTACCTCCTGCTTCCTACAAATTAGTGCAGCAAGTAAAAGGACGCGGAGTCTTTTCTTTTTGCATGTGTCCCGGTGGAATTATTGCACCTTGCGCTACAGCTCCTGGCGAAATAGTAACCAACGGTTGGTCACCTTCCAAACGAAACAACCCTTTTGCCAATTCAGGCATTGTTGTTACCATTGAAGAAGAAGATCTTGAGCCCTTTAAAGAATTTGGTGCCTTGGCTGGCCTTAAGTATCAAGAAGCTGTTGAACGTGATGTTTTTGAAGCTGGTGGTAACAATACCAAAACAAATGAAGGACAAATTGCACCTGCACAACGTTTAGTTGATTTCATTAATAACAAAACTTCTGACTCTTTACCAGAATGCAGTTACCGACCAGGGCTTATTTCAGCTCCTTTACACGAGGTTTTGCCTCAAACCATAGTTATGCATCTGCAAGAAGGATTTAGAGGCTTTAAAAACAAGATAAATGGCTTTTTAATGAAAGATGCTATAATTGTAGCGGTAGAAAGCAGAACCTCTTCTCCTGTAAAAATTCCAAGAGACAGAGAAACACTTGAACATCCTGAACTAAAAGGACTTTACCCTTGTGGTGAAGGTGCTGGATATGCAGGAGGAATAGTTTCTGCAGCTATTGATGGCGAAAAATGCGCACTTGCCATTCATCAGAAAATACAACCGTAAATCAAATACTACTGCAACGAGATACTTCCAAACGGAATATTTTATACTTTCGAGAAATATAACTTAATAAACTTATCAAATTATGAAAACGATCAAATTACTTTCATTAGCCTTTGCAACTGTGCTTGCATTTAGTGCTAATGCTCAAATAAAAAGCCCACAACCTAGCCCTGTTGCTAAGGTTGAACAAAAAGTTGGACTAACTGACTTTACAGTAGAATACGCTAGACCCGGAAAAAAAGATAGAGCCATTTTTGGTGAATTGGTACCTTTCGATAAGATGTGGAGAACTGGAGCAAACGCTTCTACTAAAGTTGAAATTAGTGACAACATTAAGATAAATGGTGCTGAATTAAAAGCTGGTAAATATGCTTTATACACTATTCCTGGAAAAGAGGAATGGACTATTATTTTTCACAACAACCTAACTTACTGGGGAATTGGAGATTATAAAGAAGATGAAGATGCTTTAAGAATTAAAGTAAAACCAACCACTACTACCAACATTGTTGAATCTTTTACCATTGATTTTGGAAGTTTTACCACTACTGGTGCTAACCTGCTATTGTCTTGGGACAATGTTTCTGTAGTTATTCCTATTGAAACGGATGCAAAGGCACAGATTGAAAAACAAATTAAAGAAGTACTAGTTGATGGTCCAAGTGCTGGATCTTACGCTTCTGGAGCGCGTTATTACATAGAAAACGACATGGACAACGACCAAGCATTGGTTTGGATAACAAAGGCCATTGAAAAAAGAGCTGATGCTTTTTGGTACGTTCATGACAAGGCGAAATTATTGGCTAAAATGGGCAATAAAAAAGAAGCGATTGCTGCAGCAAACAAATCTATAGAAGTAGCCAAAACAAGCAAAAATGGTGACTACGGTTACATTGAAAGAAATGAAAAATTGATTGAAAGCTTGAAGTAGTCAACAACTTCACTTATCCCAAACAAAGCTTATTAATTAACATAAAAACGGAGATATATTTCTCTCCGTTTTTTTTATACCCAAAAACGTATGAAACTCAATTTGAAAAGAAAAAAAAGGTCACAAAAATTAGTCGTTATTTCAATCATCTCTATTGGTCTCTTAGGTGTTTCTTGTAAGGAAACACCTGCACCTCCTATAAACACAGAAAGTGAATTAATAATGAAGATAAATGCTGTGCAACAACAGGTGATGGCACAAGGAAACATTACTCAAGAAGAAGAACAAGCAATGTTAAGTTTATGCAGCATTATGTCTCATGATGACGGTTTAGCAAATTATAGTCCCGACAATAGGATGATATTGAAAGATGTTGAAATAGTGCCCGTTTTTGAGGGTTGTGAAGATCTTTCCAATGAAGAAACAAAAGAATGTTTTAAAAATAAAGTGGTAACATTTATAAAGCGTGAGTTTAACTTGAGTGTATCTAAAGATTTAAATCTTTCAGAACCAAAACAGGTAGAAGCTTTTTTTATAATCAACGAAAACGGAAATTCAACTGGCATGAAAGTCAGAGATTCGGAGGTAACCATTCAAGCAGAAATATTGAGAGTGCTTAGAAAAATGCCTGTAATGAAACCTGCTAATCAAAATGGGAAAAGTGTTTCTGTATTATGTTCAATTATAGTAAAATATGGAAATGATATCGAAATTGATGTTGTATACATTCCTGAAAGACCAAACGATTAATTTTCAAGAAAGCGAGCTTGGAAGGTCTATTTTGTACCCATTTAGCTTATTAAGCACCCTCAATTGGCTTCAGAAGCTGAACCTTTAGCTTAATAAGCTGAACTTTTAGCTTTTCGAAACTTGCGGAAGTTGTGCCATAATTTTTGCTTGTGCTTTTTAATAGCATATTAGCGAGCTGCATTCTCGCTTTGTAATCTAACAAGATCTTCGCTACTAAGTTGGTGCTATTTCGAGGGGTTCATTCACAAAAATTATTACTTTTATTCTTTTCATATATACTCTCTAAACAAATAGAGACATCATTCTGTGCAATATTTGTGCAAATGCTTTTTTAGCCACCACACAAAGTAATATCTAATTTCGTCACATACAATACTCCTATCATATTGTCTATTCAAAATAGAACATTATGAAACCAACCCCATTACTAATTACTAGCATACTACTAGTTTTATTTACTCAGAATTTTAGTAGCCAAAACATTGTAATCAATGAGTTTATGGCAAAAAACACTACCATAATTCAAGATTTAGATGGTGATTTTAGCGATTGGATTGAACTATACAACACAAGCAATACAACCATCAACCTTTTAAACTACAGCTTATCAGATGATAAAGATGAACTCAAAAAATGGATTTTTCCAAACGTAAGTATTCCTCCTCAAGGCTATTTAATTGTTTTTGCTTCAAACAAAAGCACTTTAAACCTCGCTGAATTACATTCCAACTTTAAGATTTCTTCTAATGGCGAAAAACTGTATTTATCAAACAGTTTAGGAATTCTAATTGATTCAACTTCCAATGTCAGTTTATCGTCTGATCAATCATTTGGAAGAGTTCCTGATGGAAATAGCATTTGGACAAAAATTGACACCCCAACTCCAAAAAGCACAAACAACAACTCTAATGGACTTGATTTTTCTCATTCAGAAGGGTTTTATACGAGCCCATTTTCATTGAAAATAAACTCCATATTACCAGACACCATTTATTATACACTAAACGGCAGTGTTCCAAACGAAAACTCATCTGTTTTTAACGGTTCTATTTTAGTAGATTTCAAAAGCACACAAGCTAATTCAGTTTCAACCATACCAACCAGCCCAGATCAAAGTCTTATAGGCCACAAAGCATGGGAGAAACCATCCGTAAAGTTGGATAAAGCCAATATTTTAAGGTGCGCAACCTATAAAAATGGACGAAGAACAAGTGAAATTTACACCAAAACATTTTTTATTGATGCCCAAATAAGATCTAAATATACCCTCCCAATAGTTTCGTTGATAACCGAAGAAAACAACTTCTTTAGTGCGGATAGCGGCATTTATGTTCCTGGCATAAATCACGACATAAACAGGCCTGAACAGACAGGGAATTACTTTATGCATGGAAAAAATTGGGAAAGAGCTGTACACATAGAATATTTTAAACCTGATGGAAAACTAGGTTTTTCGCAAGATGCAGGAGTTAGAATACACGGAGGTTCATCTCGTCAGGCAGCCCAAAAATCATTACGCTTTTACGCAAGAAATGAATATGGAGAAGAATATTTCAACTACAAGCTTCTACCTCAAAAAAAAGTAGACCAATTTAAGCGTTTCATACTAAGAGCCAGCATGGGTGACTGGCATAGAAAAACAACAATAGCTGATGTTCTAGCTCAAAAAATCTCCTCTCCATTAAATATCGACTATCAGGACTTCCAACCTGTTATCGTTTTTATTAACGGAGAATATTGGGGAATACACAACATTAGAGACCGAATTGACAAACATTTTATTGCTTATTCTCATAACATTGAAGCTGATTCTGTTGAATTTAAAGGTTGGACAAATACTCATTATGAAAATTTAATCAATTTTATTGAAAATAACGATTTATCCTTCAATAACAACTATGACTATGTAACAACGCAAATAGACATCGACAATTACATTGATTACACCATTGCAGAACTATTTGTTGCAAATTATGATTGGCCAGGAAATAACATGAAATTATGGCGAGAAAAACCCCTTGGAAAATGGAGATGGGTGCTCTATGATCTAGATAGAAGTTTTGAAAATTTAGATTCCAACATGTTCGCCCACGCCACGTCTACAGACCCAACTATAGGTTGGCCCAACTCTGTTAAGGCAACTTTTTTATTCAGAAACTTACTGAAAAACAACAAGTTTAAAAAACTTTTTATCAATAGATATGTTGAAATTCTAAATCAAGAATTTAACATAGACAGCATGAAAGCAGAATTAACTACTATAAAAAAAACCTATCAACCTGAAATTTCCAGTCATATTGACCGATGGAATTACTTAGGAAGCTCTAGCCAATGGGAGGAATACATAGACACAGAAATTCTTACATTCTTAGAAAAACGTCCATGTGTTGTTAAAAATAATACCATGGAGTTCTTCAAACTTTCTTCTTTTGACTATGAATGCGACAAAAAACTTTACACTAAAGATGGACTCACTATTGCTTCAAACCCTAATAATGGTCATTTCTATATACACAATTCATTTTCAGATATTATTGCTGCCAAAATTAGAATTAGCAGTAATCAAGGGCAATTGGTATATGAAGAAAGCAACATTAATTTAATGAAAAATGAACGAAAATATTTTGACTTGTCTCACCTACCGAGTAACACTTATATCTTTCAACTCATATCAACTAGCTACCTTAGTCAAAGAAAAATTATTATTATCAATTAGGATGCTTTCCTTTAATATATTAATACAAAAGACATCATACAACCCCATTATTTCGCTTACTTCGAAAAAACAGCAAAACCATTCCCCTACTAATTTTTGGAACCTAACAACAATTGAACTAAAAGACCTATTGTAATAACCAATAAACAACCCAACACATTATACCACAAGTAGCCCATTTGCAAGAAGCTTGGCGCCATTTCAAACCGATTCAATAAATCGACCGTAATTACCAACAACTCCGCAACAATAGCGGCTATAAAAACGGCATTTCCTTTTATTTTTTTGAAGTAAAAAGCCACTACAAAAATTCCAAGTATGGTTCCATAAAATATAGAACCTAAGTAGTTTACTGCTTGAATTAAGTTTTCGAACAATGAAGCGGTAGTTGCAAACAAAATGGCCAATGCTCCCCATAAAAAGGTAAACCACCGAGATGACTTGAGGTAATGCGTTTCATCCTTGTTCTTATTAATGGATCGTTTATACAAATCTATGGTGGTGGTAGATGCCAAAGCATTTAACTCACTGGCAGTACTAGACATTGCTGCCGAAAACATTACCGCGAAGAGTAACCCAACCATTCCAACAGGCAAATAGTCCATTACATAGGTCATAAAAACATAATCTTTATCGTTGGTTTCTGCCGATGGACTCACCTTTTTTACCAAGGCTTTGGTTTCTTCGCGCAGCTCATCCATTTTGGACTCAGCCAACATGGCTTTTTGTTTTTCGGTGGCTACCACTAATTCGTTATTGGCATTAACACCCTTTACCATGGTTTTAAGTGCAGCTTGTTTCTCTAAAAATAACGCAGAATATTCGTCTTCAATTTGTTCTAAGCCTCCTGCATATTCAGATACAGCCACTTTATTCATTTCTACCTGATTAAAGAATATGGGCGGTTGGTTAAATTGGTAAAACACAAATACCATTACACCAATGAATAAAATGATAAATTGCATTGGAATTTTTAACAAGCCATTCATTACCAGCCCCAACCTACTCTCTCTTATAGATTTACCAGATAGGTAGCGCTGCACTTGAGATTGATCGGTTCCGAAGTAACTCATAAATAAAAACAAGGCTGCAGTAATTCCCGACCAAAAGTTATACCGGTCGTTAATGTCAAAATCGAAATTTACAATTTCCAGTTTACCCATTTTACCCGCTACGTGCAAAGCATCTGCAAAACCCATGTCTTTAGGCAACATAGAAACTACCATAATTCCCGCCAAAATCATTCCTCCCATCATAACAGCCATTTGTTGCTTTTGGGTTTGCGTTACTGCTTTGGTTCCTCCAGAAACGGTATATACAATAACTAGCACACCAATAAAAACATTGGTTGCACCTAAATTCCAATCCAATAAGGTAGATAGAATAATGGCAGGTGCATAAATGGTTATTCCAGCAGCTAACCCACGTTGCACCAAAAAGAGAATTGCAGCTAAAGACCTCGTTTTTAAATCAAATCGTGTTTCTAAAAATTCGTAGGCTGTAAATACCTTTAGTTTATAAAAGATGGGAATAAATGTTACCGACAGAATAATCATGGCAATGGGCAATCCAAAATAGAATTGCAAAAACTGCATTCCATCGGTATAGGCTTGCCCGGGAGTAGATAAAAAAGTAATGGCACTGGCTTGTGTAGCCATTATGGAAATTCCTATTCCCCACCATTTGGCATCGTTGTCTCCTTTTAAATAACTTTCTAGGTTTTTGCTTCCACGAGTTTTCCAAACGCCATATACAACTATAAAGGCGAGTGTTCCTATTAATATTGTCCAATCTATTGTACTCATGAAAAATGTTTTGAGAACCAATAAAAAAGGATGATTAATCCTGTTAATGTAGCGATAAGTGCAACATACCACTTTTTCCAGTTGACTTCGTTATTCATTGCTCAAGCTAATTATGTTAACCAATAAACGATAGGCTCCTGGAACTCCAGCAGGTAAAACTCTAAAGAAAGAAATACCGGTATAAACAAAGTTTCCTTTGCCGTATTTAGCTATCAATAAACTTCCTTCTTTAGCTTCCTCTCCTTTGTCATGACAACTTAAAATGGCTTCATATTTTGCATCCCATTCATTTGGAAAATACAAACCACGCTCTTGCACCCAGCCGTCAAAATCTTTTAGGGTAATTTTATTGGGCGAATTAAGTACTTGATGTTTCGGTTTTAAAAAAGTTACCGTAGCATCCTCTTCTGTTACTCTGTCGCGAGAGATTTTTAAAGGGTAAGGAGAAAATTCTTTCGTTTTTAAACGATGAGATGTGTTGTACTGAATAATTAAGTTTCCGCCATTTTTACAGTAAGCCAACAGTTTTGGCATTATAAACCCAATTCTATTATTGGTGTTTAAAGCACGAATTCCCAATAAAACAGCATCATACTGTTTCAAATTATCAGCAGTAATGTCATTTTCAGTCAATTCATTAACAGTATAACCAATATTTCTAAGTGCTTCTGGTACTTTATCGCCAGCACCAACAACGTAACCAATCTTAGAATTTTTTTTCTTTAAATCGATATACACCAACTGCGCTTTAGCTTTAGGCATGTATACTTGAGTAGGAATATGATCATAAGCAATTGTATTTAAGGACTTGTTAAAAGAAGCTCCTTTCACTTTAATGGAGGCTTGTAAGGTTCCTTGAACAGCTTTTGGAGTTGGCATTAATTTAACAACCACCTTTTGTTCTTCTTCTTTTTTATTCAGTTTAAGTTTAAATTCTTTTTGAGACAACACCCAACCTTCTGGAGCGGATAACGACAAGTCTACTTCAATACTATCAGCCGCAGCTTTCACCACCATTTCAATTGATCGCTCTGAAAGGTTGGAAAACAATTGTGTTTCTTCGGTAAAGTTTACAAATACTGGAGGAACAACAACAAATGGCCTATATAGTTCACCTCTTACAGGATCATTCCATTTATAAATTAATGGAACAGCGTAGGTCAGTTCCACTCCTTCACAATCTAACACCACCTCGTAGCTAATTGCAGCATCGTTTTCTGGTTTCCCAATAGTTTGTTGGTCTGCTACATCATAAGTTCCCAAAGAGCCTTCCTTTTGAAGCCAATAAGGTTGAGAATGAATGATTGTTTTTGGAAGTGAAAATTGTTGTTTAATTTCTTTCTTCACATTCTGCAACAAGGACTCATTAAAAGACTGAACATATCCGTAAGCTGGAGCTTTAATCCCTTTTAGCTTAAATGAAACTTTACTTCTATTAATAAATTCAAAATCTACGTTTATTGAATCTCCTGCTGTTGCAAAATAGTTATTGGCTTTTGCTTCGATGTATAAACCTGCGCATTGTTTTATCAACTCATCAACTTCTTTTAACTTAACTGTTTTCCAATAACCAGCTTTAAGTTTTTCCAATTCTTCTTTAACAGAGATCAAATTAGCAATGGCCAAATTCGGTTTTTCATGCTCAAACTCCTCTATTAAATTTCCAACTGAAGATATTACATTTTTACCCCCTTCAACTCTACTCCATCCCTCATGCATCCCTTCAAATAAAGATGATTTGGCTTCTATTCCTTTAAGGTGTTCAAAATACTCTAAATGATCTCCTCTAGATCCTGTAGAACCAAATCCTTGACTCTTATGCATAGTTCTACTTTTTGCAGCTATTTCATTGCAAGAAGTTCCCAACTCTTCAATATAAACTCCTATGTTTTCAGCAACAACACCCTCATCATCTGCAGAAATGTTTTTATTCCACCAACGGCCAGTATTTACAACTATTCGTTTGGCTTGCCATACCTCAACATATTTTAGTTGTTCTGGAAACTGAGTTTTATCGGCTGCTTTCTCAAAAGCCTCAACACCCAACAATGCCGAAGCGGTATGATGTCCATGTCCACCACCTCCATCAGTTGGAAAACGACAAACAATTACGTCTGGTTTAAATTTACGAATCAACCAAACAGCGTCACTTAAAATCTTTTCTTTATCCCAAATGGCCAAAGTTTCCTCTGGAGTTTTAGAATAACCAAAATCGTTTGCTCTAGAAAAAAACTGTTGTCCACCATCAGTTCTTCTTGCAGCTAACAATTCTTGTGTACGAATAATGCCTAATTCTTCACGAATTTCAGTACCTATAAGATTTTGACCTCCTGATCCTCTTGTTAAAGAAAGATAAGCTGTGTTATATAATTTTTCGTTGGCACAATAGGCAATAAAACGTGTATTTTCATCATCGGGATGCGCTGCTAAATACAACACATTGCCTAATACGTTTAACTTTTTAATGTTTTGATATATTTCTGATGAAGACAGTTGCTTCGGCTTTTGAGCCATGGCAGACAATCCCATTAAAAGTAGTAATGATAGACCTATTTTTTTCATAGGTTCAAAACTAATGAAAATACAATTTAGATAACCACCGTTTATCAAACAGTCTTTTATATAAACTTGTAATGGATATTTTGGCTATTGACACGAATAAATAAGCCAATTCAGTTTACAACAACTGATTTAGTTCGCTTTTATAAAATAAGATTCTGCTGTTGGCAACCAATCTTTTATTCTTGCTATTCGTCTGTCATGACTTGGATGAGTACTCATAAACTCAGGAGTTCCACCACCGCCACCACTTGCAGCTTTCATTCTTTCCCAAAAAGGAATTGCTTCTTCTGGTTGGTAACCAGCCATGCTCATAAATACCATTCCTAGTTTATCTGCTTCGCTTTCTTGGTTTCTTCCAAAAGCTAACATTCCAACGCCTGCGCCAGCTCCAATTGCGCCTAAAAATAAGGCTTGAGTTTCAGCTGGTTTATTGCGCATAAATGCTGCTGCCGTAGCTGTTCCCGCAGCAGCTATTATTCCCTGACTCATTCTTTCGTTTCCATGTTTTGCAATGGCATGAGCTATTTCATGCCCCATTACTACTGCTAACCCCTCTTCGGTTTTTGCTACTGGCAAAATACCTTTGTAAACAACTACTTTCCCTCCGGGCATACACCAAGCATTCACCACATCTTGGTCTACTAAGTTAAATTCCCACTTGTAATTTTTAATTCGATTAGACATGTTATTCTCTTTCATGTATTTTTCTACCGCATGAGATATTCTTTGCCCAACACGCTTCACCATTTTGGTTTGTTCTATGTTGTCCGACATGGGCGGATTCTCTTTTAAAAACTGACTGTACTGAGATATACTCATGGTCATCATTTCTCCAGCAGGAACCAAGGTAACTTGTCTTCTCCCAGAAATTGGAACTTTAGCGCAAGAAATTAATCCTACAATTACCAGAAGTGGTAGTATATAAGTGAGTTTACTTTTCATACGTTTTAGTTAAGCTCAACAGTCAATCCGCTCTCTGCTAAAATCTCAGATAACTTAATCATCTTAGCATATTCTCCTTTTTTAACTGCACATTTTCCGGAGTAATGAACCAAAGTGGCGCATTGCTCTGCTTGCAAGGCATCATGATCACATACTTTAATAAGCATGTCTATTACATGATCGAAAGTATTTACGTTGTCGTTAAAAAGAATAATGTTGTGTTCTTGTGTGGTTTGATCTTGAAAGATTACTTCTTCTTTAGGGGCTGTTTCTGTAAGCATCGTTAGTTGTTTTTGTCTATTAGTTCCAAAGCTTCTTCAATGGTAATTTCTTTACCGTTTTTATATGCAACAGTTTCTGGATCTTTAACGCCCATTTCTTGCATTTCAATTTGAGTGTCTAAAGCCGATTGATAATCTTTAAACGATCCTAATGTGTAAATTGTTTTATCACCTTCTTCATAATTTTTAACACCTCTTCCAGAAAGCTTCAAAAACAGGGCTGCATCATCGATTGGCACATCTTCTTCATACTCTCCTAATTTTACTTTAAACTCTATATCCAATCCATCATTAACCGCTGGATCATCCAAAACAACAGGCTCTTCCTTAATTGGTTCTTCAACTACAACTGGCTCCTCAGTTATCACTGGAGCTGTATTACTGCTTAATAAATCGTTAGCAGAAGCTACTGTTATTTTTTGTCCTCCATTATATGCAACCACAAAAGCATCTGTAATACCCAAGCTTCTTATTCTATCTTTAGCAGTGTTTGCTTCGGCTAAGGTTTTAAATACTCCAGAAGTATAACGAATTAATCCTCCTGCTAATCTTTCGCTATTTAGAGGAGAAACATTGTTTAATTGTCCAGAGCTAACAGGTTTTGAATATACCCCAACTTGAATGGCATAAAACACTCCAGTTATATTTCTTACATCTGTAGAAACGCCATCTTTTACTTCTTCCGTAGTTGGTTGAATAACGACAGGCGGTTCATTACTATTTGGCTCTTCGTTACTGTTTGTTTCCGTTGCGTTGTTATTTGCAGCTGTTTCATTTTCATTCACAATAGGTGTTGTGTTGTTTGCTGGGCTATTATTCTCCGCTACAGCTCCATTATCAGCCATTGTTCTTGCTTCAGCAATACTAATTCGTTTCCCATTGTAAAAAGCAACAACAAAAGCATCAGAATAGCCAATGGAACGAATTGCATTTTTTGCTTCCACTGCCATATTTACCCCGGTAAACAATCCTGCAGTATAACGAGTAATTCCATTGCCAGCATCTTCTGTCATAATTGGAGCAAACCCTTTAAAGTGGCTTTGTGGAATAGGGTTTCTAAAGGCTCCAATTTGAACCTTAAATACTAATCCTTCAGGTGTTTTCTCTACTGCTGGAATTCTCTTATTATCACTATAAATCGCTTTATTGTCGTTGTTCAAAATAAAGATGGAATTCGTTAAGATGGTTGGAACTTCATCAATGTTATCAATTGTTACGTTGTTGTTAGTAGCTAAGTTTTCTGTATTGGTTGGTTCTTCTATTTCTGTATTAGTTGGCTCTTCATTAGCTGTTACTTCATTTCCTTCCTCTTCTGTTTCAGTATTGGTTGGCTCTTCATTAGCTGTTACTTCATTTCCTTCCTCTTCTGTTTCAGTATTGGTTGGCTCTTCATTAGAAGTTACTTCATTTCCTTCCTCTTCTGTTTCTGTATTGGTTGGTTCTTCATTAGCTGCTATTTCATTGCCCTCCTCTTCTGTTTCTGTATTGGTTGGTTCTTCATTAGCTGCTATTTCATTGCCCTCCTCTACTGTTTCTGTATTGGTTGGTTCTTCATTAGCTGCTATTTCATTGCCCTCCTCTTCTGTTTCAGTATTGGTTGGTTCTTCATTAGCTGCTATTTCATTGCCTTTTTCAATTACTTCAGCTAAAAGCTCAGGTTCAAATGCTTCTACTTTTTCTATGGCCATCATATTCTTAGACAACTCTCCTTCTGAACTACTCAATATCTCTTCTGATTTAACCTCATTCTCTTCAATGCTGCTCTCTTTACTTACTGCACTTTGCTTAAACTCTGAAGCTTTGGCTTCATTGTCAGCAATCATTCCGTCTAACTTTATTAGTTGTCCTTGCTTTTTTGCCTTCTCTTCTTCAGTTGAAGCACTAGCGGCTAATGCTGCTAAACTAACTTTAAGTCTTTTTTGGTCTTCAGCATCTTCCTGATGTTCCTCTGCCTTCACATACTCAACCTCTGCCTCTTTAGCTAACCTTCTATTTGCTTTCTTAATTTCAGCATATCCTTTATACTCCTCAGAGGCTTTAATTGCAGCAACTTCTTGTGGGTCAATATTCATTAGGGCCGTTTTATCCCCTTCTGTTAAAACCTCATTACCAGCAGCTAATTCTTCTGTACTTTCTGTGCTAGTATTATTTTCAGAACTCGTATTTTCTTCCAACTCACCTTCTGTTTCATTGCCAATTAAAGCAAGTTCACTGTTAACTACTTCATTAATATTACCTTCTGATTCATTGTTAGAAGAACTTTCATTAGATGTTGTTTCACTACTTTCCGAACCACTTTCATTAGATGCTACCTCGTTATTATCTCCTTCATTTAAAGCTAACTCATTGTTCTCTGCCTCGTTGTTTTCAGGATTTTCATTTGCAGTAACCGCATTGTTTTCCCCTTCTTGTTCATTAGAATTATTGTTCGCTTCTACATTGACCAAAACCTCTTCCCCATCACTTCCTGCAATTTGGTTTATAGTTTGATTTTGTCTAGCAATTGCTTTCATTTCTAACTCATATGCTTTTTGTAAGGCAATCTCTTTTACGGTTACATTAGTTGCATTAATAGCTTTTTCTCTCTGCAACTGAGCATCAGTGTAATAATTATTCGCCTCTTCTTCAAACAACTCAATCATTAATGAGTTATCAGAAAACTCATCTTTATTAGACTCTTTTAATTGTTTTAAAACTTCCTTATTATTTTTATATTCTTTTCTATTCGCAGATTCATAAACTCGAGCTATTTCACTTTCTTTTTCATGAGATTTAGTCATTAACTTATCTGATTCTTCAATCAGCTCTTGTCTTTTTTCTTCATTCTTAGTATTTGATGCCGTAACCAATAACACATCAGCTTCTTCCTTTAATCCTCTCGCTTCTGTTTTTAAGGCTTTAGCCTCAGCTATAGATTCAGTAGATACCTCTGATTGATATTCAAAGCCATCGTAATACTTTAAAGTAGAGTAATTATCTTCTTCAGCATTTAAATTAGCATTAGAAAATTCATAGGTTGGAATTAACTTAACCTTTTCTTTTTCTGGAGCATTCGTTTCTGTCTCATTTTCAGTAGTGACATTTTCAGTTGATTCAACTTCATTTCCTGCTTCAACGTTTTCATTTTCATTACCTTCTACAATACTTGTATTTCCCTCTATAGCATTAGTGCTTTCTTCTATAACACCAGAATTTTCTTCTGTAGCATTCTCAATTGCTTCTGTAACATTTGTGTTTTCTTCTGCAGCAACTACATTTCCCTCTGTAGTAGTTGTATTTTCATTAACCTCAGGTGAACTTTCATTAGATTCAGCTGATTCATTTGATGCCAACACTCCTTCTGGAGCCATGGACTCAGCTTGCATATTATATATTGCTACATACTCTTGCTGTTCTAAATGATTGTTTTCTAAAACAGCAATTTCTGTTTCTAGACCACCTTTTTCAGACTCTGGAGCTTCTGCCAACTCCATTTTTCTTATTAAGGTTTCTTGCTCTATAGCAGCTGCCCAAGCGGTATGTACCTTTGCTTTAGCTGCGTAGCTTTCATACGTATCTTCTTCTGGTAAAGCACTTAACTTATCGGTAAAACTGGTTTCATAATCATTAATTGATCCATCGGAATTTACAATGTTAACCTCACTACTAGCTTCTTTAATGGCTTCAGCAATTGCAGCGTTATCTTTAGGCTTTTCAGATAAAGTATCGCCCTCATTTTCATTCCCTTCAAAGTATAATTTATAATTGTTTTCTGCTAATACAATTTCTCCTGCTTCAACTTCTTTCTCTTTTTCGTTTTTTAATTCTCTTAATGAAATTAATTTTTGTTCTAATTCCTTCTTCTCTTCAACTAATAAAGTCGTCTCTTTTTGTTTCTCTCTAATCTCTATCTCTTCATCAATACTCTCCAACCATTCTTTATTTACAGCAAGCAATTGAGCTGATTTCTCAGCATCACCTTCTAACTTATCTGTTGCTGCAGCTTTAACACTATAAGCAGTGTTATAATCCAACAACTCTCCCTCTTCACTAATAATGTCGTAATTATCTTTATTGTTAACCAATGAAAACGATTCTTCAGAAGCCACAACTACATTCTCTTGTTCAGAATCATACAATCCAACCATTCCTTCTTTTTCAAAATAGGCAATGTCATTTTTAAGTTGAAGCTTGGCCGTCTCATCCATATTTTGACTTACTTCCGAATCATCAGCATCTACCTCTGCTATAACTGCCAGCATGGCTTTCGATTCATTTCTAACATTATCATACGTTTCTTTTGATGCAATTTCTTTTTTCTTCGCATTTTCTAAATCATATTTATTGTCCTCAATGTCAATTTTAAGCACATCAATTTTAGATTGAATTTCAGCAATTTCACTTTTTTTCTTCGTTTCAGATTTTATTTTTTCTAGCTTATTAATAGTTTCCTCTAACTCATAATCTCTACTTGTTAATTCAGTAACTCTATCTCTTGCTTTATTATAATTTAGTTTTTCCTTCTCTACCTTTTCATTCGTTAGTCCTTTTTCTGTTTTAATTGCCGACTCATTAAAGTAAGTAGCCTCAGCAATTTCATCCAATTTTATCAATTCGTCTTCAGCCTTCTTTCTTTCGCCATTATTAATAGCACTATTTACTGCTTTTTTAATTTCTGTTATTGATTGAGCATCACTTTCTCGCTCTACAGTTTGATTTTCTAATGTAGCGGCAACATTTACTGCTGCAACAATTTCATTAACCAATACTGCTGCTTCCATCTTTTTGGTTGCAGACAATGCAATTGCTTCATCTTTCTCTAAACCATCATCCATAGCTTTAGCTTCGGCTAATAACTTTTCTGATTCAGCATATAGATTTTTGGCTTCTGTATTTTTAGCATTTGCTAAATTATAAGCGGCATTTGTCTGCTTTGTAGATTCTTCTGATTGCTCCAACAAGTTGCCTGCAATTTCATCCGTTTTATTAACTAACTGATCATCTGAAAGTTCCTTATACGGAGATTCTCCACCCGCCTCAACAACTATATTACTTTTTGTAGAAGCTAACACCTCTTCTTCTGTTGTGTTAACACGCATGCTTGCTTTTCTTTTCAATACATTCTCTACAAACAATGGATCGTTGATGTCGAACTCATCTGTTTCATCAAACAAGTTTTTTACCACTAATTTTTCAGCATCACCTTCTCCTACTAGTCTTAATTCTTGTTTGAGTGCTCTAAATCCATTTAAAACTGGTAATTCAATTGTTGCGGAATGGATTGGTGCATCACTTTTTGTTTCAACGTAAATTTTAAACTTTCCACCATTACTAGGAAACACCAATAAATATTCACCCGTTTCACTGTGTGTTTTATAAACCCCATACCTTCTATCATTCTCAGCATCTTTAATGGTAATAGTAGCATCTTTCATTTCTAAATTAGCTTCTGCCAAAAAGAATCCTTTAATAATTGAATTTTCAGTAGGAGCTGCATCTACTGTTACACGATAAACAGTTAACTCCCCTTGTTTACTAGATCTTGATGAAGCAAAGTAGGCCAATTGATTGTTAATATCCGATATGTATAATATGTCATCATCTGGAGTATTTATTGGAAAGTCTAAATTTTCAGGATATCCCCATTGACCTGAGCTAGGATCTAGAGTTGACTTAAACAAATCATAACCTCCCATACTATTAAATCCTTTTGAACTAAAATATAAAGTCCTTCCATTAGGGTGTAAAAAAGGATAATCTTCATCGAAACTAGAGTTAATTTGACCTTCTAAAAGACTTGGCTTACTCCACTCTCCACTAGGAAGTTTAACTACTTTATAAATATCTTTTCCATTTGACCCACTATTTCCATAAGAAGAATAGACCACCATTTCTCTTTTCTCACCTAAATATATAATAGACTCTTCACCTTTTTTCTTATCTAGTTTAGTTTTAAATTCTTCTGGCTTAACAATTATTTTACCGCCTATACCTTTCAAATCATAACTTCTAAAAAAATCAGTATCTCTAATATCTTTATTACTTAAAACACCAATATCTGTCATACTCTTAACCAATCCCTGACCATTCTTACACATTTTAACCTGCTGCTCAATGTCATATTTAGCAACATTTTTAGAGTTTCCTTTTTCTTTAAACTTATTATAGTAAACTATTGCTGGTGAGAATTGATAATTATGATGATACGCTTTTGCTAGATAATAATACGCTAAAGGATCAACGGTAGATTTTGAAACCGAAAACTTAAGAAACTTTAATGCGTCATCCTTCTTTTTGGAACCGTACAAAACACAGGCCCCATATTTATAGTTATAATTTAAATCTTTAGGATAAAGACTTAACAATTGAGAGAAAAGCGGCAATGCATCAACGTAATTTTCTTCTGTAAAAAGTTTATCCGCGCCTTCTTTAAGCTCTTGTTCTGATCCATACTGGCCAAAGGAGCTCGTTACCGTAATAAAAATTACGGCAATAGATAGTGTTATTTTTTGTAGATTTTTTAACATTACTCAGCAACAAAGCCTATACGCAAAGGTAATAATATATAAATGGATGCAAAAATTGAAGTATTCCCTAAAATCATTCGTCAAATTTTCTTAAAAAGTCCTTTTTCTTTCTATCTGATGAATACATAAACTGATAAGGTGTTTGACCTTTAGAAGCTTTAGATTTTCTTTTGTCAGGCTTAGTTTCAGTAATGGCAGAATTAAAGTCACCATTAGAAGAAATAGACTGCATCATACCTCTTGTATAGTTAAAGAAATACCAATTGTTCCTATCAATTTCTAAATAAATTGTATAAGTATCACCACTACGTTTTTTTACCAATTCAATTTTTCCGGTTACATATTTATTAATTTGCTTATTATTAATATTACTAATTCCTATTTTTCCAAATGATTTGTAAGATTTACTATCATCATTCCATTTAAATTTAACTTCATTAAAAACAATAGCTTTCTTCAATGATTCTGGTAGTTTTTTAAATTCTCCATATAAATTGGCTTGAGCTATAAGATTGTCACCATCTTTTTTACCTAACAACTCCCTTAATCCTTTTTCAAAAGTAGGTCTATCCAATTTAACAGGATCAAGTCCGTTTGCTTCTTCCATATGTTTAGCCATCTTTTTTAATGCATCATCCGAAAAGAAAAAGTCGTTTATCATAACCAAATCAAATATAACTTCATCGTCTAACTGATTGTGCTGAACTACACCAGCAGAGCTTAGCTTAACTTGACCTAATTCACCTCCTAACTCCATTATGCCTTCACCATAAACCTTACAGTTTTTAGTATTTAAACTTAAGTAACTTCCTCTAAACGACATTTCCTGCAATTTGTCTTTGTTAGATATTATGTATTCTTCTTTCTCTTTATTGTAGAATAAGAAACCTTCTGAAGTAACAACCTCTGTATGGCTATACTTTTTCTTCCCATTTAAAAATGAAGTATAAATTCCTAACGAATCTGCGCTAAGCATAACACTAGAAAACAATCTATTTCCTGAAATGTTACTCGTATTACTATCTATTGGTAAATAAATTTCATTTGGATCAACCTCTGTTTCAAAACTAAACCAATCTCTAGTCAACAAATCGCAATCGTGCAATATTTTAGAATACCCTTTAAAGGTTAAAAATTGATTATTTGCCCTTAGTTTCACCTTCCCATAAAATTCATAATTAGGGCTTAATGTAAACTTAGCTGTGTCAGCAATTTGTGCAGAAGCATAAGTTTGACCCGTAGTATCTACACCTATATTTCCAAGATAAATGGTTTGAGATTTATCCACTTCATCAACATAATCTATATAACCAGTACCAGCATAACTCTTTTTTCCAAACACATTAATGTTAGAGTTATAAATATTATGGTTTTGGGTAATGTAACTCGCTACAACTCTAGAATTGTTTAAGGTTCTCATTTTTGCTTTTTTGTCTACAATAACTTTCCCACTATCTGGATAAATCATAGCATCAGCAATATTCATAAATTTAATTCCTTCGGCATAAATAATTTTGTTTTTAATATCGTATTTGGCTTTAGATGAAAAGAAGCTCAATGAGTCCTGATCTGGATGAACCGAGATAAATTGAGCACCATCCAACTTAACTCCCGTAGCATCTGTTCCTTTAGCATCTCCAGCTGTAAGTTCAATATCATCATTATCCATATACCATTTAAACTCCTCCATATAACAAATGTATTCCATTGGTTCAAAGTTAATGTGAGAACCTCCACCATTGGATTTAAATTGGCCATACCTTCCATCAAAAGTTACAAAAGCATTTACATTAACTGTTGAAAAGGCAAGCGCATCTGCATCTACACTCCCATCATCTTTCAACCTAAAGTCTGCGGTATCAGATTGAAAATCTTTAAATTTAAAGCGTATTAAATTGGCTTCTAATTCTGCCTTTTGAAACTCGAAATAACCTTTCCCAGTTAAACCATCCGGTTGAATCATTGTTTGACCGTGCATGTAAGATTTCATGTCATACATAGCAATTGGCTTATCAATTTCTTTATGAAACATGATATCTTCATTCGGTAACCATCTAGTTTTAACGTTAAGACCTTCCACTGGAGGAAACTCCACAGCAACAGGGCTTTCTTCAACGGTGTATCGCTGGGCGATAGCATTCATTGAATCTGGAAAGAATATAAAATCATTTGAATAAGTAGTAGATGCAATATATTCGAGACTTCCATTCCCTCTAAGTCCTTCATTACTTAATCGTATAGTATCATTAAACGTACCTTTTCCTCCATACATATCAAAGCCATCAGGAGGTGTTTCTCTAATAAATCCAAGTGAATGGTCAGGTTGCAATGTTAAAACTTCTTCAAAATCAGGAAATATACCTGCCGACATTAATGTCCCTTTAAATTGCAGTTGCTCATTATCAAAATTATCCATGCTATCAATCTGAAAAGGTTCTACATGGAAATAAAAGTCATTTCTACCGTAAACCCCACCTTGAACCGATTGCTTATCATAAAACACATAAGAATCTTTAAAACTGTTCAGCTTAGGGTATTCATCAGCAGGTTTTACTCCAGATTTGTTGTTGGGTTTATCTATTAATAAATTTCCTGTAATTTTTTCCAATACTGTTTTAACTTGTTTAATTGAAGGATTTCCATACTGATCTACTGCTCCAGTTTCAGCATAAATTCTCAGTGAATCAACATTTGGCATATCTACCATAAAGTCGTCATACTTAAAACTAAAGTTACTTCCCATAATATCAAACCTACCCGCCTCAACTTTTCCGCTAAAGTCAAAATCTCTGTTTTTCTTTAGCACAATTTCTCTTCGAGATGGATAAATCACAACCTCCTGAGAATCACTTACATTAACAGAGCTAACTCCTCTTAATTTTAAATCATAGTTTAACAAACTTAGGGTAGCATTGCTAGCCCCTTGTACTTTAGAGTAAAAGCCTATTACATCATAATCGATGTTTCCTCCACTCGCTTCAACCCAATTCACTAATTTATCTTTTACTATAAAATATTTGCCGTCATAATTATAATTTACAAAACCTCTATACGACAAATTCAACAACATTCCTTCAAGCTGAGAAAATGACCTTAATGTATGTGCTGCTAAATCTTCATTAGTAATATAATTGGTATCTAATTTATCTACTAATTTTTTTATGTTGTACAATGGATGATCTGTCTGCATCACCATCATCCCGGTATAAGCATCATTACTAAAGTAATCTGCCGATACAAAAGTAGCATCAGTTTTAGTTCCTCCAGTTAAATTTTTAAACTCTATCATTGGTGAATCGACTTGCCATTCTAACACTTCAAAATCCATATCAACCTGGTGGTATGAATCAGAGTATGGAGTTAATTTTATTCCTTTATGATCTCTAATTAATGATATTTTCCGATTGTCAATGAAAAATTTAAATGACAATCCTGGATGGTAGATAGAATCATTGTTTAAATAAAATGTTGCTGAGGCAGTTTGCGATACAATTTTTTCTGGTTTAATGAAAAATGCTTTAGCTCCAACTTTTAAAAAAGGAAGGCCTTTTCTATTAAACATTAAAAAAGCATTTTGTTTAGCTGTTCCTCTTCCTACAACATTTCTTCCTTTTAAATAATACCCTCCAATATAATCAACCCCATCTACAATATTTGGAATTTCCAAAAGGGCATCATATGAAGTAAACCTAGGATAGGATGCTTTATCCATTTTAACATTTGCCAATACTTTCTCCTCTAACACTCCTTTCATAGGGTCTTCAAAATACCTGTAATCGTAAAAAGTAACCTCTTCAACTTTGTAATTTGGGGTAGTTGTTTTAATTGTATAATTGTCCAGTTCAGCATAAACACTATCTGCAGAAAATCCAGCTCGCTCCCATGTTATTTTACCTCCTACACCAACCCACTTAGCTTCGGTAGGATAAAATATACCTTTTGTATTTTTAATTACAGAACTATCTCCTTTTGAATAACATTTTAATGTAAGGGCTGCAAACTCTATTGTTGGCAGACTATCGTATCCAAAAGTATAATTGCTATTACTAACTCCCCATGAATTTGCAGCAGATTTATAGATTAAATTTTCTTCAAAAAGATCGTTACAAGATTTTAAATAATTAGAAAATCGCTTTTTACTTTTGCCTTTTGCCAGTTTGGTTAAAATTGTATGCCATTGCACAAAATCTTCTTCTGTTTTATTTGTAGTATTTACAAAGTTAGAAATAGCATATATGTAATTTCTGAAATCAGGAAAAGCAGGCTTTCTTTTCTTAAGCATTAAATTACAAATAGAATAAACAGATTCACGTTGCTTCTCAGTAAATAAACCAGCGTACCAATTCCAAGAGAAATCATCCATTACAACTTTACCGTCAGCACTTCTAGAATAAGTCAAGTAATCTTCCATTTCTTCAAAAAACAAAGTCGAATCAGAAGAAAAGTGCTTCACTTTTGTTTGCGAAAAGGATGAGAATCCGACAGCTAAAAAAGCTAAAAGCAATATGTATTTAAGTTTCTTTATCATATTTTAATTAAATGCAACAATGTCCAATCATTTTTATGCTCTGAATCAACTAAACTTAAGCCGTTCTTTTTTGCTTCATCAATAATTAAATCAACATCAGAAGAAAAGAAACCACTTAACAATATATTTCCTTTAAGCGCCATACTTTTTGAATAGCTAACCATATCTGCTAAAAGAATATTCCTATTAATATTCGCTAAAACGAGGTCAAACTCTTTATTTCCTAATAATTCGGCTCCACCCTTCTTAACTACAATGTCATCACAATTATTATTCCGAATATTTTCAATAGAATTATTATATGCCCATTCATCAATATCTATTGCCTCAGTATACCCTGCATTTTTAAGCTTGGCAAGAATAGCTAGCACAGCAGTTCCACACCCCATATCTAAAACTCTTTTACCAGACAAATCAATATCCAACATCTTTTTTATCATTAAATATGTTGTTGAATGATGCCCTGTTCCAAATGACATTTTAGGGTCTATAACAATGTCATATTCAACTGCATCTTTTTTTAAATGAAATGGAGCTCTAATAAAACACTTACCTAAAACATCTATTGGTTCAAAATTCTCTTCCCAGGTTTTATTCCAATTTTGGTCGGCAATAAACTTTGTTTCTATTTCTATAGTAAACTCTTTATTTTTTAATATTGCAACAGTATTCATTGCACCTTCTTTATATTCCTCTTTTTGTATGTACGCCTTAAGACCTTTTTCTGTTTCTACAAAGCTCTCAAATCCTATCTCAGAAAATTGAGCAACTAGAACTTCTCTCCCTAATACTAAAGGCTTTATAACTGCTGTAATTTCTATATAATCCATACCTTAAAATTTCAACATAAAAAAACGACTTTTTTTTCGGATAATCTAATAAATATAGCGCTAAGCATAAACAATTGTTAGCTATTTTTAAACGACCTACGCATCATCATTAAACACAAGTATTAGAACCCTAAGTTATTCTGTTAAAAATATAACAGTTTTGTAATTTTTGTTTATTTTTGAAGTCAAATTGTTAAATTTTGATTGTATGAAAGCTACGCATGTTGTTGTTGAAGAGATTATTAAAAAATCACCTTTTTTAGAAGAAGCTTTAGCTGAAGGAATCATTAATCTTTCGTCTCTTTCTAGACAAATTAAACCAGAAATTGACGAAGAACTAAACAAGGACGTACAAATTGGCGCAATTGTTATGGCCTTAAAACGTTTGTCGCCTAAGTTTGATCCGAACCTAAAAATTAAGGTGAAAAAAGTAATTAACCGCCTCGGAGACATAACAGTAAGGTCTAAAATAACTTATTTCACGTTTAATAACTCCGATACTATTATAGATAAACAAGCACAGCTTCTTAAAGTATTGAAAGGTAAAAAAGATATCTTTTTTGCTTTCTCTCAAGGGGTTTATGAAACAACAATAATTCTGAGTGATTCGGAACAAAATGATGTTGAATCAATTTTTTCTAATGAATCACTTGTTCAAGCTACTAAAGGGTTATCTTCTATTACAATTAAATTACCAAGTGAAAATGCAGATGTATCTGGTATTTATTATTTTATTCTTAAAAAAATTGCTTGGGAAGGTATTAATATTTTAGATATTATCTCAACTACGCATGAGTTTACAGTAATTGTTAATGACGAAAGTATTGATCGCGCATTCTCTATCTTAAAGAACTTAAATAAAGGAGACTATTAATTTCCATCAACACCGTTTTTCTTTAGTCGTTTTTACAAAAAAAATCTCTTTTGCGCAGTATTTGTGCAATCAATAAGTTTTGCTATTAAACATATTTAAACGAATCTTAACACAAGAACGAAGTGATAATGAAAGGAAAGCTTTTACACATATAAATAAACAAACCTATGAACAACATTACTAAATTACATTATTGGAGGAGGGATAGTAATTTTAGTCTTAGTACTACTAAAAGTAGCATTTAAAAAAAATAAAAATCTCCTTTCCTAATCTTCTTCGTGATAATGATTAGCAATGTCTTCGTACTTGATTTTTCGTTCACTATCTATTACTGTTAATGGAGCACAGACTCCATCACGACAGCTGTAACATTTTAGCTTATCTTTAAATACTGCCGATTTATAAATTGATTTGCCCAACAACATTCTTGCAGCTTCCTGAACACCTTCTACTATAGAAGGATGAGGGTGAATCATATGAGCCAACTCATCAATTCCTTTATCCATATACATTAACAAGGCAACTGACTGTATTGCTGAAGAAGCGTGAGTACCAGCTGCACGCATTCCCAACACTTTCATTTCATCATCATCGGAAACAATCAACTTAAAAAACCCTTCTGGTTTACCCATTGATATAGCTCTTGCAATAGTTGAATAATCTACTTTAGCAATTCGGTAAGGAATATTTTCATCTCGCAACATTTTTTCATTGGCACCAACAGAAGCTACTACTGGGTTTAAAAACATTATTGTGGAAACGTTATCATAGTTTATAGGTTTTACCGGGAAATCAGCAAACATCTTAACTACTGCATGTCTTGCCTCTCTTTCTCCAACATTCACCAATGGTATTCTTCCAGAAACATCACCAACAGCAAAAATGTGTGGAATATTTGTTTGAGTATCCTCATCGCCAATATGAACACCTCTTTTACTCATCTTAACTCCCGCATTTTCAATTTGAAGGCTCTTAATATTAGGAACTCTACCTATAGACAGTAAAGCTTTTTCAACGGTTATTACTTCTACTGAACCATCCTTCCCTTCTATTTCATATTCAACCATTCCATTTTTAACTTCCATTCTTTTTAAACTAGAAGTTCTATGAATAACAACACCTTGTTTTTCCATGTTCTGAGAAATGAGTTCTGATATATCTCTATCCTCAAAAGGTAAAATTCGTTCCGCTCGATCTATAATATGCACTTTGGTTTTACCAAAATTGGCAAAAATTGTGGCGTATTCACAACCAATAACACCAGCACCTACTATTACCAAGCTTTTAGGGAAATCATCCATATGGTGAATCCCATCAGATGTCATTATAATCTTTTCGTCAACTTCTATATTTGGCAATTTTCTAGGAGTACTTCCACTTGCAATAATAGTATGCTCAGCATGAATCACTACATCCTCACCATTTTCCTTAGTAATTTGAATTTCTTTATCTGTAACAAAATTTGCAACCCCTTTCTCGTAGGTAATTAATTCTGTTTCAGCATGAATTATTCTAAGGTGACATGTCAATTGAAACTTTCTATCAAAAACAGCTTCTTCAACATTTTTCTTCACATCATCAAAAGTAATATCTAAATTACTATCTGCTCTATCTTTACCAAGTTCATCATAAACTTTTCGGTACCTTGTAGAAAACTCCCACATTGTTTTAGAAGATAATGCTCCGTCATAAATTCCAGCACCACCCAACTTATTCTTTTCAATTAGAATAACTCTTTTATCAAAGTCTATTGCTCTCATGGCAGCAGCATAACCCGCAGGTCCTCCTCCAATCACACATAAATCATATCTCTCCATCTAAAAATATATTTTGAATACTAAAAGTAATAAAAATTAGTAGCGATACGTAGTAATAGAAGTATTAATTCATTGGAAATTGAATTTCAAACCTTGTCCCATTCTTAGAATTTATTGTAACTATTCCTTCCAATTGTTCTACCAACGAATTTATTAAAACCAACCCCAAACTATCTGAGCCATCTAAATCAACATCTGAAGGTATTCCAGGGCCATTATCCTCAATGATGAGTTCGTAGGCTTGTGGCAACACACTAATTTTAATAGAAATAGTTCCGTTCAGCATATCAACAAATGCATATTTAAAGGAATTAGAAATAATTTCATTTATAATTAATCCACATGGTATAGCTTTCTCGATTTCAAACTTCTCAATATTAATCCCATCAAAATCATAATTAATTTTAACATTATCTATATTATAAGAATAACTTAAAAGGTCAACAATTGATCGAACATAATCATTTAATTCTACGTACTCAACATCTTCTGATTTATATAGCTTTTCGTGAACTAGTGCTAACGTTTTAATTCTATTTTGAGTTTCTTTAAACAAAAGAACTGATTGCTTTTCTGTAAGATAATTGGATTGTAAATTTAATAGACTAGAAATAATTTGAAGGTTATTTTTTACACGATGATGAACTTCCTTTAACAATATATTTTTATCGCTTAAAGATTGTCTTATAGCCTCTTCCGCCTTCTTCCTTTCAAAAAACAATGGCACATCATATACTTCACTCAATTTATCTTTTGAATTGGTTTTAATGTATTCTTGAATCTTATGAGGTGGAGCCATTACAAAAGAGCACTCATCGTCTCCTTTTGCACGACAAGTAATTTCTACTGCTGTTAAAGCAATCCCAAAACTTTGCTCACACCATCCCGAAGAGTAAGCACTATTCATAATACAAACAGGAACAGCTGATTTTTCACCAGACTTAATCCAACTATCCGCTTCAAATGAATAAGGGTGGTTATATTTAAGATAGAAATTATCGTCTGGTGTTGGGTTACTTTCTTCTAGTATCTCAACATAAGCCCAGCCAGTATAGGCAAAATGAACTGGCCCTGCAGACAATTTAGAAATAGGGTCTTCTACTTCCATTTTATCAATAAAGTTCTTGGCGTCTTGCGAACCAATAACATGAGCTATGTCAAATAAGAAATTTCGTCCAATTGTATGCGCTTTTTCATCTCCTTTATCAGCATACAAATCCTTTAATTTATTAAAAAAATCTACAGACAATGAAGAAGCTCTTAATAGCACATAACGCTCATTGTTAATCTCGATAATACCTTTACTAGGGTCTGTTACAGTATTCTGAAAGTATTTATAAACGAGCTCTTCGGCATCGTTAAATATAGGTTTAAATTGATCGGGAACACTTACAGTATTATGTCCTTTTTTAATAAAGAAACTCTTTTTTAATTGAGCATTCTCTAGTTCCAATTCTTTAATTCGTTGTAATAATTTTTTTTGATCCATTTATGTAGTTAGTAGTAGTCATAAATGTAAAGATTTTTTTTATAACTAACAGGTTCTCTACATTTTATCTAAAGGACAATAATAAATAAATTGACAATTTTTATAGATTATGTTATCCAATTCTATCATAGAAGCTAATGCCAATTGTGAGTAGTTTTGTGAAGCATTTCGAAAACTACCCACCTCAGTTTGCCACAAGGTTGTTATTAATTGCATGTTTCCAGATTTAGGGTTTATAACATTTATGGCATTTTTAACATTACCTGCACCAGCATGATAAGTGTGTAATACCAATAACTTGTACCACAAATCATTTGGGTCGTAAGTAATCCCTTTAGCCTTTAATATTCTATTGGTTTCTGGAATACAAATGGTTCTAATAAGCTTGGCCGAGGCCCAAGCACTTTTATCAAAGTCTTTACGCTCATCCACTTGCTTATTTACCTTTAACCCTAAGTTAATGGCAACTTTTGGCATGATTTGAAATGAGCCAAAAGCACCTACTGGAGATTTTTGCAACTTATTGGGACTTTCAATCAACAATATAGCTTGAGCATAAAACGGATCAACATTATTGTCATTAAAAACCTTTATTCCCCTACCAATGCTAGGCATCACTTTTTCAAAATCGTAAAACGATTTTTTTCCAGAAGTCATATAAACATGAGCATCATCAGGCAAACCATAGTGCCTTTTAACGCTATCTCTAACCGTATTTTTTTCATCATCAGATTGTTTATCCCAATCTTTCACTGCAACTTTTCGTATAATTTGTCTTGTACTACCAATATTTATTAATGCAGAATCATCTCCCATAGTCATTAACTCTCTCCAAAAATGCGGTTGCGCCAAAGTATCCCATCCTTGGCCATATAACTGTTGAGTTTGAACAAACTGGTAATTTGTGGTATCGTTTAGCCCAACAACCTCTACTATTTGCAACTTTTTTTGAGCAGAACTAAAAAGTCCTACCAACAGCAATCCTACTAATATTATTTCCTTCTTCTTTCTCATACAGTAAAGTAACGTGATTTTATGATTTATGTTTCTGCCTTTTCTCTTCAATTATTAACATTAGTATTTTAATTAGTTTATTTTCAAATTCATATCTCTTATTAAATAAGGATTTTATTGGCCTTAAGCTGCTATTATTTTTTTGGTTAACTTTCTAGTTACAAATTCCGAAAAAATCGGATACACTAATTTACTAATTACCCATATTATGAACAATTTAAGAAACAAAGTACAACTCATTGGAAATTTAGGCGCTAGGCCAGAAATAGTCAATTTAGATTCTGGAAAAAAATTGACCAAATTTTCTATTGCTACAAATGAAGTTTACAAAAATGCAAAAGGCGAACAAATGAAAGATACTCAATGGCATCATGTTGTTGCCTGGGGAAATATTGCTGAGATTATTGAAAAACACCTTGACAAAGGTAGTGAAGTTGCCATTGAAGGCAAACTAGTTAATAGGTCTTACGAGGATAAGGAAGGCGTAAAACGATATATAACTGAAGTTCAAGCCAATGAAGTATTAATGCTTGGCAGCAAAAAGTAGTCTTTACAAAAAGATAAAGCCGCCAAATTTAGCGGCTTTATCTTTTGAATATATTAACTTTTTTTAAAAAGAAACATCAGCAAAACAAACTAAAAAAGCAATAATCATTCCGGGCACCCAAAACAATAATGTTGCAATTAAATCAACCCAAAAATTAGTCGTTACGGTATCTTCATACAAATAGACCGCTAGTGGAGGAAGAAAAATACTCAGAATAGCCAAAATGATAGGGTCTGCACTCGATTTTTTGAAAGCTGCAGCATGCTGTTGCTTTTCGGAATAGTTTAATACATCAGCATAGTCTACTTCTCGATTGTAACTGATCCAATCAAAACCCTCTTCTACCAAGCGTTCAACGTCTGCTACTAAAGACTGATTATCCAAAAACAAATCTACGTCCTCTTCTAACAAATAACTAGGTATAGTTAACTCTTCTGAACTGATCAATTCGGCTTCAAAAGGTTCATAAACTTTTTCTTCAATAACCTCTTCATAAGCTAATTCATTTTCTAACTCCCCAATTTTATCATCATACTTAACATTTTTATCCTTTACCTTTTTTAAATATTTTCGTTTTGAAAATTGACTTAAAATTTCATTTTCCGAACTACAAGACACAAACAGTTGACTTGCAATAAATAGGATAACTAAACCGAATACTATTTTTTTCATTTTAAAAGCTTTTAGATTTTAGTCAAAGCTATGCCTATCAAATAATAAAATCAAAATTTTCTAAGGCCACTTACTAACAATAGTTGTATTAAAAAGCTACTTTTGCTGCCACTATGAGCTTAGCAGAAGAAATAAATAAAAGAAGAACATTTGGAATTATATCGCATCCAGATGCAGGTAAAACGACACTAACTGAAAAATTACTACTCTTTGGTGGGGCTATTCAAAGTGCTGGAGCTGTAAAATCTAATAAGATTAAAAAAACAGCTACTTCCGATTTTATGGAAATAGAAAAGCAAAGAGGAATTTCTGTTGCTACTTCTGTAATGGCTTTTAATTATAAAGGCACCAAAATAAACATTCTAGATACACCTGGTCACAAAGATTTTGCTGAGGATACTTACCGTACTCTTACAGCTGTAGATAGCGTAATTATGGTGATTGATTGTGCCAACGGTGTGGAGGCTCAAACAAAGAAACTGATGGAGGTTTGTAGAATGAGAAATACTCCGGTAATTGTTTTTATTAACAAAATGGATAGAGAAGGTAAAGACGCCTTCGATTTATTGGATGAAATAGAAACTACGCTTGATATTAAGGTTAGGCCTTTAAGTTGGCCAATAGGAATTGGCTCTTCTTTTCAAGGGGTTTATAACATGTACGATAAACACCTCAATCTTTTTGATTCTAACAAAACCAAAATAGAGAATGATGTAATTGCTATAGAAAGTATTAACGACAAAGCTCTTGATGAAAACATAGGAACTGAAGAAGCAGAAAAGCTACGTGAAGACATTGAGCTAGTTGAAGGGGTTTACGATGGGTTTGATGTTAAGAATTATACGGAAGGAAATTTAGCCCCAGTATTTTTTGGGAGTGCTTTAAATAATTTTGGTATTCAAGAATTGCTAGATACTTTTATTGATATTGCTCCTTTTCCAAGAAGTAGAGAAACCAATGTAAAGGTGATTAATCCAACGGATGAAAAGTTTACCGGTTTTGTCTTTAAAATTCACGCCAACTTAGATCCTAAACACCGCGATAGAATTGCGTTTTTAAGAATATGCTCTGGAAAGTTTGAACGAAACAAGTTTTACCAACATGTAAGAATAGATAAGAAAGTAAGGTTTAGTAACCCTACCAGTTTTATGGCACAGGACAAAAGTGTTATTGAAGAGGCTTTTCCGGGTGATGTTATTGGACTTTATGACACTGGTAATTTTAAAATTGGTGACACGCTAACTGAAGGTGAAAAATTAGAGTTTCAAGGTATTCCGAGTTTCTCTCCTGAAATATTTAAGGAGTTAATCAATATGGATCCTATGAAAACCAAACAGTTGGAAAAAGGTATTCAGCAATTAACAGATGAAGGAGTAGCTCAGTTATTTATTCAACAACCAGGAAATAGAAAAATTATTGGAACGGTTGGAGAATTACAATTTGAAGTAATTCAATATAGACTTAAACATGAGTATGGTGCTTCTGCAGATTTTCAGGCAAAGAACTTCCACAAAGCTTGCTGGATGACTTCTGATGATGATGCTAAAATTGAAGAATTTATAAGACGTAAAGCACAATATATTGCAAAAGACAAGGACGAAAACTATGTGTTTTTAGCACAAACTAAGTTCTTACTGCAAAGTGCCGAAGGAGATTATCCAGAAATAACTTTCCATACTACTTCTGAATTTAAGACAGACGCTACTTAAGAATTATGTCCAAATTTTCATGGTAATCATGAAAGGTGTTCAAGTTGTTATGCGAACCATCCTCTATACTAATCAATGTTACACTGTCAGATAAGCTTTCTAATCTAACACTAGAGTTATAAGGCACCGTTTCATCTTCTGTTCCATGAAAGATATAAGTTGGAATTTCTAGCACGGGCAATACTCTGTCTGTTTTAAACTGATAGTTCAATAAAATAGAATTAGGTAAATACGGGTAATGAAACTTAGAAACATCATAAAAATTATAATAAGGCGTTTCTAAAATTAACATTCTAGGGTTATTGTCTTTAGCTAAATGAGCTGCTATTCCTGTGCCTAAAGATGTCCCATACAGTATAACATCTCTTTCCTTATAATCGTAAATCAATTTTTTGTACAAAGCCAATGCATCACCATACAACATCTTTTCATTTTTAATCTCTCCACTACTCTTCCCATAACCCCTATAATCATACATTAAAATATCATATCCTCTCGAAGTAAAATCAATAGCTCGAACACCCCAAGACTCCAAATTACCAGCATTTCCATGATGATAAAAAACAACTCCCTTAGATGAATCAGCTTTAAACAAAAGTGCATTAATTACTTTACCATCTTCCATTTCATAATTGAACTCTTCATGTTCATCCACAAAGTTAAAATGATACTTTTCTGAAAGTTTTTCAGGATGAAAGATTAAGTGCTCTTGAAATATATAAATAGCAATGCACAAGCCTACCAAAACAGCTGGCACGATTATTACAATATATATTAAAATTTTTGACACGTTAAAAGAATGTTAATATGAGTAAAATTACCATAAAGATATAATATAATATTAATTTTGATATGAAGTACTTACACTATAGCTTATGAAAAAGATCACCTTATTTATAGTAGCAATCGTTATTAGCTCTGCAGCATTTTCTCAAAAAGATGTTTTTAACATTAAATTGAAAATTGATGGAATGCAAGATTCTGCTTGTTATTTAATTAATTACTTTGGAAAACAACGTTATTTTAAAGATACCGCAACTTTCAATAAAGATGGCCTTGCTGTGTTTTCTGGTCCCAAACATCATACTGGTGGAATATATGGTGTTTATACAGGAGGGAAATTATTATTTGAATTGGTTATTAATAAAGAACCAGAAATTGAATTGAGTACTGATACCAATGATTATATAAATAATATGATCGTTAAAAAATCTGCTGAAAACAAAGTGTTTTTTGACCATTTAAAGTTTATAGATGCAAAGCAAAAAGAAACTTTATCTATTAGAAATAAACTAAACGATAGCGATACTCCTGAGAAGGAAAAAACTGAGATAAGAGCCAAATTAACAGCTACCGGAAAAGAGATTAATAATTTTCGATTAAAAGTGATTAAAGATAAACCAAACCTATTTGTTTCGGTAATTTTTAAAACCATGAGAGAGCCAGAAACCCCAGAGTTTAAAGACATAAAAAGCGACTCTTTAAGAAGAATAAAGCAATACTATTATGTGAAAAATCATTATTTTGATGATGTAGATTTTTCTGATGCTCGGATAAATTACACTCCGCTTTACCACAATAAAATTGAGAAATATTTTAAATCGATTGTAATCCCTTCACCAGATTCAATAATAAAAGAAGCCGATATTCTTATTGCAAAAGCAAAAGCCAATAAAGAAACTTTTAAATATACGGTACACTATCTTTTAAGCCATTATGAACGCTCAAAAATTATGGGAATGGATGCCGTTTTTGCGCACATTGGATTAAATTACTACACGCATGATCAAGCTACTTGGGTAGATTCTGCACAAATAGAAAAAATACAAGAACGAAGCAGAAAAATATCACCTTTATTGCTAGGGAAATCTGCTATTAACCTAACACTATTAGATACTTCAGGTAAGAATTGGATTAGTATGAACAACATTGAAACGGATTATTTGTTATTGATATTTTGGGATCCTGATTGCGGCCACTGTAAAAAAGAATTGCCTAAAATATTAAGCTATACCGATTCTATTAAAGGACTTGTTGACATGAAAGTTTATGCGGTAAGCTCACACCACAATGAAGAATGGAAAAAATTTATTCGTGAAAATAAATTAGATTTTATTAATGTTGCTGTACCTATGGATGTTTATAAAGACCAGCAAAAAGCAACAGATTTAATTATACAGGGAAAAACAGATTTACGAAGTTTAAATTACCACACTACTTATGACGTGTACAGTACACCACAAATTTACTTGTTGGATAGATCTAAAAAGATATTAGCAAAAAAGCTCGATGCAGCTCTTCTCAAAGAGGTCATTGAAAAAGAAGAATTAAAACGAGCTAACACTAAATAGTTTATAAAAAACGCTTCAAGTATTTGAAGCGTTTTTTTTGTTGCACTATCTTTACAAAAATTTTACAAATGAAAAGATTAATTCCAGCACTCATTATAGCTTCTATTGGTATTGCTATTGCTTATTATATGTTGGACCAACCCAAAACCTTAAAAATTTACAATCCAATTGATCTAAACCCCGCTTTAGTAGATAAACCACTACAAGGAGTTACAAAATATCATCGTGTAGGAAAGTTTAGTTTAACCAATCAGGATGGAGAAGAAACAACTGGAGCAGATTTTAAGGATAAAATTAATGTAACTGATTTCTTCTTTGTAACCTGCCCTACTATTTGTCCGAAAATGACAGACCAGATGCATCGTGTTTATGAGGAGTTTAAAACAAATAACGACATTGCGTTCTTATCACACACAGTAATGCCTGAAGCAGATTCTGTTCCTGTTTTAAAAGCTTATGCTGAAAAACTAAATGTGAACACTGACAAATGGAAGTTTGTTACTGGCGATAAGAAACAGATTTACAGCTTGGCCAGAAGAACCTATTTTGCTGCCATTACTGAAGGTGATGGTGGCGTTAACGACTTTGTACACACCGAAAATTTTGTATTGATTGATAAAGAGAAACGATTAAGAGGCTTTTATGATGGAACATCAAAAGAAGATGTTGACAGACTAATTATAGATATTAATACGTTATTATACGAGTACGAGAACAATTAAATGAGAAAGGGATGATTTTAAAAATTAAAGTTTTAAGTGTATTGGCGATGGTATTGATTTTATTTTCTTGTAACGAGAAATTGGATCAAAGCACAATGTTTGGCGGCAGAACACACAAAACAAAGAAAAAAGGGATATACGATGCTGGCCTAAACTCTAAGAAAAGTGTGAGTATGCAATTGGCAAAAGATTACGACAAGCAAACTAAAAATGACACCGATCCAAAAAAAGCAGCCCGAAAAATTGAAAAAGAACAACAAAAAAAGAAAAGAGCCTCCCAAAAGCTAAGAGCTAAACGAAACAAAAAGGTTAGAACAAAGGTTAAAACCACCAAAGGAAGACCAGGCGGAGAAGGTTAGTTACTTCGGATATTCAATACGCACATGGTAAATGTTCATTCTATACTTCTGAAATACATATTAAACCGTTTATTATCGTAAAAAAACGTACTGTGCAACATTTGTGCAATGCTTAAATTTCATTAAAAGTCTTTTTTAACTGAATATTGAACTTGCATAAGTACGACTGTATAACGCAAATTTATTCAGTCGATTCTAAATACAGCTACAAATGAAGAAAATAGTTTTATTTCTTATCATTCTAAAACCCTGCATCAACAAAGGTCAAACCCCCAACAATGATTCTCATTGGCAATTAGTGTGGGAAGATAATTTTAACACTCTAAACACTAATATATGGAAAGTCAAGGATAATTTTGACCATTATTCAGGACTTGCTGATACATATGATGAAGGCGAACCTCAAGTCTATACGAATAGAACTAATAATGTATTTGTTTCAAATGGGAACTTGGTTTTAAAAATTCAAGATGAAGATTATTCTTGCCCTACTTCTGCTCTGTTTGATTGGGGATGCTCAAGACAAGCAAAATATGGCACCATTTACAACTATACGTCTGGGTGGGTTGAATCTAAAGAAGTTAACAACACGCAATATGGATATATCGAATCAAGAATAAAATTACCTTATGGATATGGTTTTTGGCCTGCATTTTGGACACTTGCAGGTAGTGGAGTTAATAATGCAGCAAATGCAGCAGAAATTGATATTTTTGAGATGATAGCTTGGAGCAACGGATTTGAGGGGTGGCCTTTTACCAATTCTCCCAGTATTTTCACAACAAATGTTTGGAAATTCTATCCAAGTCAAGACCCTGTTTTATATAACCAATACCCTGACCTTCCTTCTGCAGGTATTATGTCAGATTACAGGAATTGGCATATTTATGCTATTGAATGGTCTCCAAGTAAAATCATTTGGTACATAGACAATTACCCTGTACGTGTGCAAGCTCATCATGGAATAATTGACCCCGTTAGAATCATATTAAATTTAGCTTTAGGAGACCTGCCAAATTCAAGTACTCCTTTTCCATCTGAAATGTTAATTGATTATGTAAGAGTCTATGATTTAAAAGATGATTGCTCAAATGCAATCAACTCTTACAACTATGATTTTACGAACCATGAAAACAAATTAAATAATTTCATCTATTTACAAGGCCAAAACTCTTTATCTACTGACGACAGTGTTATTTTAAGGGCTTCTCAATATGTTCACGTTGAGAAGGACTTTAGCGTTCCATTAGGAGCTTCATTATATATAGATGTTAACGATGTATGTGACAGTCAAGTTCCTTTAAAGTGTTCTGAGAGGTTTAATCCTTGCAGTTTTGATTTTAACAATTATGATAATTCTGTAAAAAAGACAATTGAACTTGGAAGTAATAGTTGTAACATTTCTATTGTCACAACAAATTCAAACATCATTCTAGAAGCAACATCCGTTATTAATTTAAATCCTGGAGTTTCTATAACCCCAACTTCAGGGAAATCAGTTGATTTAAAAATTACTACGTGTGAATAGACTAAAAACTATAATAAAACTATTTACAATCCATCTTTGTATATTTTTTAGCGCTTTAAGTTGTGAGAAAAATCCTTTTGACAAGAGACGTAAGTTTATAGGGGAATATACATTTACCATTAACAAGAGAGGTATCAATACTATATCGAACATACCTATAGACACTGTGTATACAAAAAAAGGAAAAATAGAATATAACGAAGATAGAGACAAGGTTTCAATCTTTTTTTTAGAATACTTAATTGACGAACCTACTCTTTATGAGGATTGGTCTATAATCGGAAATAAAATAAAAGGAGAGTTTAATACAACTAATACTTTAAAGTTTCATTATAGTCGTTCAGGATTAGGAAATTCTATATTTACTAATGTTGAAGGAGAAAAGACGAAATGAGAACACTTTTTGCAATCATATTTACTGCTCTAATTTCGTTTGGTGGATATTGTCAAGATACTACGTCTATTAATGAAAGAAAAATTCAATTCAATGCTAAAATTGGTATAACTTATGAAGGGGTTGTTGGTAATAGATATATTAAAAGGAGTAAAGATAGCCCTGAAAAAGATCAATATGATGGCTTTACAAAGAAATCAACTTTAGGTTTTCAAGCAGGAATTGTAGCGGATTTTAAAATCCATAAAAAGTTACATATTTCTGCAGGTTTGATATTTGCTCAACGTAAAAGTATATATGAAGGAGACCGTGATTCTGTTTTAAGATATGGTACTCCGACATCTATTCACAAAATTGTAAAATATGAATACCTGTATAATAACATTGAACTTCCTATTTTGTTCAGCTTTAAATTTAAAAAGATAAATCTTCATACGGGCATCAACCTAATACTAGTTTCCTTTTATGAAGCCAATTACTCATACATCCCTAGCCCATTCAATGTAAATGATAAAACCAAGAAA
The DNA here is from genome assembly GCA_905479995.1 of uncultured Flavobacteriales bacterium. Classification (GTDB taxonomy): domain Bacteria; phylum Bacteroidota; class Bacteroidia; order Flavobacteriales_E; family Vicingaceae. Next base: position 90,829 of record CAJQON010000004.1, read on the forward strand.
ACAATAAAAAGTACTGAGCTATCAAATAGAATATACCCGACTTTTCAAATAAGTTATAATTTAAAAGTTAAAAAAGTAGTGTTAAATCCATTTCTGGGAATAGACATTGGCAAAAATAGAAGCCTTTATTTTCAAAGTGGAATTAACATCCCACTAGAACACAACTAAAAAATCTTACTAAAATGAAAACAAAAAATGTTACATCACTTCTATTTCTTATTATAATGAATAGTATTTCATATGCTCAATTGAGAGTTGACGAATATGGACGAATTGGAATGGGAACGAATCATCCTAATTCTGGATATAAATGTCATATTAAAGGAAATCTATTATTAACTACATATCCCGAAATTCCACCACCAAACATCCAACCTGTAGAATTCCGATTCAAAGTTGGAAATGGGTCACCAGGGGCTGAAATAGGAACCAATATTGATAAAATAGCTTTTTGGTCTTCTGAAACTGGATTTAATAAACTTTATGCAGAGGAGTTTTACACACTATCAGATAGTACGAAAAAAGAAAATATACAACCTATTCAATCAGGATTAGAATTTATCATGAAATTAAAACCATATTCTTATCAAATGAAATTAAATTCATCCAAGAAAAACAACAGCCCAAAAAAAAGCTATGGATTTCTTGCTCAAGAAGTAAGAGAGATTCTTCCAGAAATAACAGATTCAGCAAAAGGCATAATGCTAATTGATTACAACCAAATCATACCATTACTTGTTCATGCTGTTAAAAAGCAAAACCAAACTATTGATAGTTTAAAACAAGAAATGAACGAATTTAAAAATGAATTATCTTATTGCTGTAATCAGAACAATTCAAAGAAGAAATCAGGAAAACCAAATAATAATCCAACATCAACTGATTCTGATTCTATATTATATGAAACTGAAATAGCAACGCTTTACCAAAACAGCCCTAATCCTTTTTCGGAAGAGACTATAATAAAATTTGATCTAAAAACTAACATATCCAATGCTTCGATTATGGTATTTGACATGCAAGGAACACTTAAGCTAACTATTCCTATTCATCAAACTGGTAAAGGTCAAGTAATAATAAATAAACATAAACTTATAGCAGGAATGTACCTTTACTCTCTTATTGTTAACAACAATGAAATAGACACAAAAAAGATGATACTAGCAAATTAAAAATCACACCCAACAGGAGTTGTAGAGATTAATTACACTTAAAGATGTTGTAAGAAGATACTTCCTAATTTACCTTCTACTTCGGATATTCAATACGCACATGATAAATGTTCATTAATTTTTTAATGAACATTTTTTTGATGAGAGTAACATCATTAAAAGTGATGTTGGTATTTACAAACTGGTTTTGAGCAACCTGTCCATCAACAATACCATTAATTAGACCCGTAATGGATTCGTTGTCGTATTTCTTTAAACTTCTTGAGGCTGCCTCTACCGAATCAGCCATCATGAGCACAGCCGTTTCTTTGGAATAAGGAATTGGCCCAGGATATTGAAACAGCTCCTCTTCTATTTCGGTATCAGGGTTTTCATTTTGATACATTTTTAAGAAGTACTGTGTTTTGGTTGTACCGTGATGCGTTCTAATAAAATCAATAATTTGCTCTGGCAATTTATGTTTCTTAGCCAACTCTACCCCTCTTATTACATGGTTAATAATAATGTCGGCACTTTCTTCATAACCCAACTCATCGTGAGGATTAATGCCAGTATTTTGATTTTCAATAAAATATGCTGGAGCCAACATTTTACCTATATCATGGTACAAGGCACCAGTTCTAACTAATAAGGGATTCCCTCCTATTTCCTGTATAGCTTCTTCTGCCAAATTAGATACTTGCAAGGAATGCTGAAAAGTACCCGGAGCTTTGATGTTTAACTCTTTTAATAAGGGATTATTCGTATCGGCCAATTCCAATAAAGTAACATCAGAGATATATCCAAAAAGCTTTTCAAATAAATAAATTAAAGGATAGGTTAATAAGGTTAAGCCAGCAGCTATGCCAAATCTACCCAACATTTCCCATTCTATACTTTCAATATTAGACTCTTGAATTAAGGAGAAGCCTATGAATGAAATAGATATAATTCCAAAAATTAAGACTGCAGTATAAAACAATTCTGCTCTTTTATTAACCCTTAGTACATTAAACAAGGTTATCATACCAGTAATGCTTTGCAACACAATAAACTCAAAAGGGTTTGGCACCATAAAACTAATGAGGAAAATGGCTATTACATATACAAATAAAGCCAGTCTATTTCCGAAAAACGTGCGTATTAGCAAAGGGATAATACAGTAAGGAATAACGTAAACACTTATATTTTCGAATCGCAACACAAGGGCAGTTATGGCTACAAAACCAACCATTATTATGGTTAAAAAGCCCAAGTCCATATTACTGTTAAACACCCTTGAATTTACATTTTTAATGAAACTAAAAATGGCGTAAAACAACAGGAGTACCAACAAACTTTGTCCAATTAATAACCAGTAAGATTGTTTTTGCCCTGTTTTACTTTCAAACTCAGCTTTAAGCGAAAGCAATACCGAATACTTTTCTGGACTTACAATCTCTCCTTTAGATATTATTTTTTCCTTTTCATAAATACCGCCTTTTACAAACGAAATGTTATCAAACTTACTTTTTGCATCTTTTTCGGTTAAGGCAGCATTGTAAATAATGTTTCTAACCAAGTTATTATAAACCGCTTCACTTATAAAATCGGCATTAGGAGTTTTGTTCCTTTTTAAATCGGCTATAACGAAGTCGTAAGCAGATTTAAGGGTAAAGAAATTGCCCAACATTACTTCTTCACCAACATTACGTTCATTGATAACAACAATAACAGCCTCGGCATTTTTTGATTCTAATTCATTTATTAACTCAAAAATTCCTGTTTTGTATAAGGTATCTAAGTAGGTTTCTGCTGAACGAACTACTTCAATAATTACTTCTACTGGTAAGCTGTCTGAATTATTATCTTGCACCCATTGCGGAACAGCCCTTCTTGCAGAATCGGCTTTCGCATTATCACCATCAAAATAAAAAAGTTGGTTTTCTTTTAAGTTATTTTTTTCAAACGTTAATTCTGCTTCCGATTTATTAATGGCAAAATCAAAAGGAGCCAATAAATCATCATGAACCCAAGGTTTATTTTCTTGAAAATCGTATTTAAACTTACTTTCCTTAGGCAATAACAATACAATTATAGCCGCAGAAATAACAAACAGAACTACTTTTAAAATTAGTTCGTGTTGATCTCTTAATTTATTTAAAAAATTGTTGGCCATACTTCAATTAAGGGCTAAAAGTAATGTTTAATCGCACAAAAATACAGATTTGGAGATAAAATGGATAAAGCTCAAAAATTTAAAGCAAAATAGTTAACTTCGTGGTCATAAAATCTATCACAATAAATCTCAAAATAAAGTTATGAAAGAAGTATATATCGTATCAGCCGTAAGAACACCTATTGGAAGTTTTATGGGAAGTTTATCTACAGTAGTAGCACCAAAATTAGGAGCCGCAGCAATTAAAGGAGCTTTAGCTAAGGCTAATATTTCTGCTGATAATGTGGATGAAGTGATTATGGGAAATGTTATGTCGGCTAATTTAGGACAAGCTCCTGCACGACAAGCAGCCATGTTTGCTGGTATCGATCAAAATGTACCTTGTACAACTGTAAATAAGGTATGTGCTTCTGGTATGAAAGCAATTTCGTTAGGAGCTCAATCTATAATGGCTGGCGATAACGATTGTGTGGTTGTTGGTGGTATGGAAAACATGAGTTTAGTACCGCATTATTACAATGCAAGAAGTGCTACTAAGTTAGGAGATGTTAAGATGGTAGATGGAATGGTTAAAGATGGTTTAACTGATGTTTACAACAAGGTTCACATGGGGGTTTGTGCAGAGAAATGTGCTACTGAAAAAAATATAACAAGAGAAGATCAAGATGCTTTTACCATTGAATCTTACAACAGAAGTGCTTCGGCATGGGATGCTGGAAAGTTTGACAATGAAATTGTTCCTGTAGAAGTTCCTCAACGGAGAGGTGATGCTATTGTAGTGAGTAAAGATGAAGAATATACGAATGTAAAAATGGAAAAAATTCCTGCTTTACGTCCAGTTTTTGATAAGGAAGGAACGGTAACTGCAGCAAATGCATCGACCCTAAATGATGGTGCTTCGGCATTAATTTTAATGAGCAAAGAAAAAATGGAAGAATTGGGTGCTACACCATTGGCAAAAATTGTAAGTTATGCAGATGCAGCGCATGAGCCAGAATGGTTTACTACTGCTCCATCTATAGCTGTACCAAAAGCATTAAAGAAAGCCAACTTAACAGTTGCCGATATTGATTACTGGGAATTAAACCAAGCTTTTGCTGTTGTTGGAATAGCAAACACTCAAGCATTAGGATTAGATCCTGCTAAGGTTGATGTAAACGGTGGAGCTGTTGCTCTTGGTCATCCACTTGGAAACTCTGGTTCTAGAATTATTGTTACCCTAATTAACGTATTAAAACAAAACGGAGGTAAACTAGGTGCTGCCGGAATTTGTAACGGTGGCGGTGGAGCTTCTGCAATGGTTATCGAAAACGTATAATGAAATACGGTATTTGTCATTTAAGTGTTGTGCCTTGTAGGTTCGAACCTTTCGATACGAGCGAAATGGTTACACAACTCTTATTTGGCGAAACAGTAAAGGTTTACGAAGAGAAGAAGAAAGATTGGAGAAGGATTAAAACAGCTTATGACGACTACGATTGTTGGGTAGATGAGAAACAAATTACCATTATTTCTGAAGAAGCTTTTCATGCCGTAAACCACTCGGCCATTTGTGGCGAATTGGTTTCTGTAGTTCAAAATGTAAATTCTGAAGCCATTGTACCGCTTTGTTTAGGAAGTACACTAGCCAACTTTGATGGCAACAACCTAAAGTTTGGCAGCAGAGAGTATGCTTACGATGGACAGGTTGTAGACACCTCTACTCCTATTGAAAAAGCTAAGATTGTTGAAAATTCGATGATGTATTTAAATGCTCCTTACCTTTGGGGTGGGCGTTCTCCTTTTGGAATTGACTGCTCTGGATTTACGCAAGTTATTTACAAACTCAATGGCTTTAAGTTACCCAGAGATGCTTCGCAACAAGCAGAAATTGGACAAACCTTAAGTTTTATAGAAGAATCGGAAAGTGGCGATTTGGCCTTTTTTGATAATGCTGAAGGTAATATTATTCATGTGGGTATTATGTTATCCGACAACAGAATTATACATGCTTCTGGTAAAATTAGAATTGATAAGATAGACCACCAAGGTATTTTTAATGTAGATACCGGTGACTACTCCCATCGTTTAAGGTTGATTAAGAAAATTTTGTGAGACCAAGCTGTTCATCCTAAAAATTAATTTAGCAACCATAAAAGTGAATAATGTATTGTAATACAAAAAAATCTTTCGTTTTTAAACAATTGTGCACCACCATATATGCGCTTTTACTTTTTGCTACAATCTTCCCCTCTTGTAATAGAATTGGACCTGAGACTATATCCAACCTAGAAGTACCTCAAGACGCTGATATAATTGAATTGTTAATTGGTGAGCCAGAATTAGAGGTAATGCAGGTAGTGCGAGATGAGGCAAGAGAAACATTCGTTATACTAAATAAAAAGAATAGCAGAGTAAACGCACGCTTAATAATAAATGGAGATACTTCTGATGTAAGAATTCGCATAAAAGGAGATTGGCGCGAACACGTTGAAGATAAATGGTCATTTAGAATAGAAATGAAAGATACTAGTAGTTGGAATGGCAAGCGAGTATTTTCAATCCAAAAACCAACTATGCGAGGTAACCTTGATGAGTGGGTTCTGCATAAATTGATGCAGCAAGAAGGTATTATTACTACTCGTTATGATTTCTGTTTTGCGAAACTTAATGGTGATTGGTTAGGTCTTTATGCTGTGGAAGAACATTTTACTCCAGAATTACTTGCGGCAAACAAACGTTCTAAAGGCCCCATATTAAAAATAGATGAAGATGCCATGTGGAAAATAAGGGCGTGGAATGAAAAAAATGACCTACCTTATTTACCCTATCAATATGCATTGGACATCGTTCCATTTCAAAGGAAGAAACAGCTTAGTGATTCTGTAGGTGTTCGCCAATTCAAAGAAGGGCAAAAATTAGTTGATGCTTTAAGATTCGATCTCAAAACTTCTAGCGGATTATTTAATGTGGAAAAGGTTGGTCAATATCTAGCACTTATTGATTTGTGCAAAGCTCAACACAGTCTTATATACCATAACCTACGTTGGTATTACAATCCTAAGCTTAAGGTACTCGAACCAATTGCATATGATGGTTATGGCTCAGATCCACCCACAAATATATTTCCGGGAGCTTATGTTGGCTACAAGGTACTTGCAGACAGCATACCTCTTTACAATAACTTTACAGTTCGTAACCTCCTTAAAGATAAGGCGGTACTAAGAGCTTATCGTAACTCACTTTTAAGCTATGTTAAGCCTGACTTTATTAACCACTTTTTGAAAACCCATAGACAAGAAATTTTAGACTTGGAAGCGTTAATAAAAATTGAAGACCCTAATTATTCTTATGATTTCAATTTTTTAAACCAAACGAGACTGGACATTTTAAATTCTATTTCACCTGTGGAAAGTTATACTGACAGTTTTTCAATAAAGAAAATGGACATCGGTAAATTAAATCTTAATGAAAATATTGAACAACCTCCAATGCCGGGAATATCAGTAAGGGCTTATTATGAAAAAACTATTGACAAAAAGTATCAAGTAAGTGTTCTTAACTTTCACCACAAAAAAATTGAAGTAATCCGCATCGAAGACAAAGAAGGCAATCGAGAAGAAATTTCTAACTTTAAATTAGAAGCTTATTACAGGTTAGAAAAACCCAATAACAAATCAATAATTATTGGTATTAAACCTCGCCAAATTGTTTATCGCGCGGAAAATGATTCAACCATTTACTATGACAGAATAGTCAATCAACCTTCTCCAACAAATTGAAGTAGGACTTTATTATGATCAAATAAGAATAAAAATGTGTCAACAAGTTCTATGTTTTATACATATTGGCTGATTTTCCTAAATTGTTATTTAACAAAACACAGAATTGTTGTTATACCAATTAGAATAAAAGAGATACATCCCCTTGAAAGTAGAAATAGAAAATCCTAGAATTAAATGTTACAAATGTATGAGACCATCCATCACATGCATTTGCAAGCACATTAATGCTTTTGATACAAAGACTCGTTTTATTATTTTGATGCACCCCAAGGAGTACAAAAAAGAAAAAAACGGAACGGGTCATATGACTAAGCTTCAACTGGAAAATTCTGAAATTATAGTTGGAGTAGATTTTACTAATAATAAGCGGGTTAATGAAATACTGACTCAAGAAGAAAGTAATTCATTTTTACTTTATCCGGGAAATGATAGTTTTAATTTATCGACAAGAAAAGCTTCGGAAATGAATTCGTTTATGGGTAATCATCCACTTATTTTTATTTTAGATGGCACATGGCCTTGCGCACGTAAAATGCTTAAACTAAGTCAAAACTTACAACAACTAAAAAGAGTGAGCTTTGACAATGAAATCAAATCAAAGTTTATCATCAAGCAACAACCAGAACCTCTTTGTTTAAGTACTATAGAATCGGTTTATACTGTTTTAAATTTATTAAAAGAAGGTAATGTAGAACAATGCGACACGAAGGATTTCCTTGTTCCTTTTGAAAAAATGATTGCGTCTCAAGTAGAATATATTTTAAACCCACCGCTTAATAGCTATCGTCCAAATAAAAATAAAGCGCTTACTCCTAAGAACAGGTATAAAAAGAATGCGCAAAGAAATATTATTTTTAATGAAGAAAGTTAGCTGACATTTTTATGAATTGAAACTATTAAGAAATAGCTGAGAGAATGGTAGCGAATAAAGTACAAACCAAAACATGAAAGACCTCGAAGAATATTGTCCTAAAAACAAGCAAGATTGGAGAAAATGGCTCGAATTAAATCAACATAAAACAACAGCCGTTTGGCTTATTTTTTACAAGAAAAAATCTCCGAACTTCAACCTAAGCTGGAGTGATTCGGTTGATGAAGCGCTTTGTTTTGGTTGGATTGATAGCACAAAAAAGACAATAGACAGTGAGCAATACAAACAATATTTTAGCAAACGAAAAGCAAAAAGCAATTGGTCAAAAACAAATAAGAATAAAGTTAAAACCTTAATTGACCAAGGCCTTATGAAGGAAGAGGGTTACAACAGCATTAAAATTGCTAAAGAAAATGGTTCTTGGACAAGTTTAGATGCAATTGAAGCACTCGTAATTCCTGAAGATTTAAAAGGAGCGTTTGCTAACAACAAAGTAGCAATGGATTACTTTGATCAACTAAGTAATTCTGCTAAAAAGATTTTATTGTATTGGGTTGTTTCTGCTAAAAGAACTGCAACCAGGCAAAAGAGAATTTTAGAAATAGTAGAGAATGCCAATCAAAATTTAAAGCCAAAACAATTTAGATAAGATTGAAACTACATCACCAAGTTCAATAACGCTCTTTTTTAGTTAAATTTGAAGTGAACATAACATGTGAATAGAGAGCACAAATATTCATATTCCGGTTGTTGCAAACTATTAAAAAGAAGTGGCAAGTAAGAATATTAATCAAGTAGCTAATTTTATTAAAATGTATTTCAAACGAACGCTCAAAAACTTAACAATAGCAGTAATATTGTTACTCAACTGTATGGCCTGTGGTGGACAGGTTGATTTAAAAGAAAACATCCAAACAAAATCTGATATGGCTATAATAGAAATTAGCGATACAAATTTAATTGTCAATAATTCACCACAAAAAGACAGTATAATTTTCAATCAATATTTGAAGGGTAAAAAGGATGGATTATGGAAGGAGTATTATGCAACCGGTCAATTGAAATGTGAAGGAAGTTATATAGTTGGTAAAAAAGAAGGGATACATAGAGAGTGGGCAGAAAATGGTCAACTAGATTTAGAAGGAAATTATAAGGATGGTTTAGAACAAGGATTAATGAAATGGTTTTATGATGGCCATATTGCTGGAGAAGGTCTTATGAAAGATGGAAAGAGAGATGGAGTGTGGAAGGTTTACTCCTTGGGAAATGGGAAATTAGCTATGGAATCGAATTTTAAAAACGGTAACCCTGATGGTCAAATACTTAAACTATATCATGATAATGGGCAGTTAAGTCAAGATAATTTTTGGCTAAATGATAAAGTCATATCTACAGTATGTTGGGATGAAAACGGCAACAAAATTAAATGCGATTAAAACCAATTGACCTTATAACTAAAATAAACAGCCGACTACACTAAGTAAAAAGTATTAAAACGACTTTTCACATTAAACATTAATTCTACATCACCAAACTAAGTAATTCTGGTTTTTCATTAAGGTATTCACCCAACATTCCTTTGGCATTTATCCGCTCCATTAATGGCGTTAAGTCTGTTTTGTTTTTAAGACGTACTCCTACTATGGCTGGTCCTTTTTCTCTGTTGTGTTTTTGTGAGAATTCAAAAAAGGTAATGTCGTCATTGGGTCCTAGAACTTCATTTACAAATTCTTTTAGGGCTCCTGCTCGTTGAGCAAAGTTGACTATGAAGTAATGTTTTAACCCAGAATGCAATAAAGCACGTTCTTTAATTTCTTCCATCCGAACAATGTCGTTATTGCTTCCACTTACTAAACAAACTACGTTTTTTCCTTTTATTTCGTTAGCAAACTGTTCTAAGGCAGCTAAGGTTAATGCACCTGCAGGTTCTACAACTATAGCATCTTTATTGTAGAGCTTTAGTATGGTTTCGCATACTTGACCTTCTTGTACTGTAACCATTTTGTTTAAGGTTTGCTTACAGATGTTAAAAGTTAAATTGCCCACTTTTTGTACGGCAGCTCCATCTACAAATTTGTTAATGGAGTTTAGTTTGGTGTTAACTCCGTTTTGTAATGATGTTTGCATGGATGGTGCCCCGGCAGGTTCTACTCCTATTATTTTTGTGTTGGGAGATAATTCCTTAAACACAGCAGATACACCAGCAGCAAGTCCTCCACCTCCAACGGGCAGAAAAAGGTAATCTATTGGTTCATTGCTTTGTTCTAATATTTCTAAGGCAACAGTTCCTTGTCCTTCTATTACTTTTTCATCATCAAAGGGAGGTACAAAGGTCATTTTATGTTCTAAACAATAAGCCTTTGCCGCTACCTGAGCATCATCAAAGGTATCTCCTACCAATTTAATTTCTACCCAAGTTTCACCAAACATGTTTACCTGATCTATCTTTTGCTGGGGCGTTGGCGTTGGCATAAAGACAACTCCTTTTACTTTTTTGGCTTTACACGAATAAGCAACTCCTTGTGCATGATTACCTGCACTAGCACATACCACCCCTCTTTCTAACTCTTGTTGAGAGAGATTACTTATTTTATTGTAGGCTCCTCTAATTTTGTAGGAACGTACAATTTGTAGGTCTTCTCTTTTTAGAAATACGTTGGCCTGATGCTCTTTAGATGCATTTAAGTTTTGCATTAAAGGGGTAACAGCAGCAACACCTTTTAAGGTTGTTGCTGCTTGTTTTACATCTTGTATAGCAGGAAAGTATGCTTTAACTGTGGTCATAATACACCGTTTAATTTAAGTTTTGCATGGCTATCATGGATGCTCTTAATTCGTAACCTATTGCCTCTATTGGATGGTAACGAATAAATTCATTGATCTGAATTAGTTCTTTATTGTCTACCCCATAACCAGCAGTTTCATTAAAGTTTTTACCAATTAGGTTGATGTCTATTTTGGTCATAAAATCGGCCAATAAAGATTTACACGAATGATCGAAAAGGTAACAACCGTATTCGGCAGTATCGCTAATGATGCGGTTCATTTCAAATAACTTTTTCCGGGCAATGGTGTTGGCAATTAATGGCGCTTCGTGTAAGGATTCGTAATAGGCTGATTCTTCTTTTATGCCAGATTCTACCATTGTTTCGAAAGCCAATTCTACACCTGCTTTTACCATTGCTACCATTAACAAACCATTGTCAAAAAATTCTTGTTCTGTTATTTCTTGATCTCCCGCAGTGGTTTTCTCAAAAGCTGTTTCACCTGTTTCAGCTCTCCATTTTAGTAGGTTTTCATCGTTATTAGCCCAATCTTTCATCATTCCATCTGAAAAAGCACCCGACATTATATCGTCCATGTGTTTATCAAACAATGGGGTCATTATTGTTTTTAGTTCTTCGGCCAAAAGAAAGGCTTTTATTTTAGCTGGATTAGAAAGCCTGTCCATCATGTTGGTTATTCCGCCATGTTTTAAGGCTTCAGTTATAACTTCCCAACCGTGTTGAATTAGTTTTACAGCATAAGTAGGTTCAATTCCTTTTTCAACCATTTTATCGAAACACAAAATAGAACCTGTTTGTAGTACGCCACATAGTATGGTTTGCTCGCCCATTAGGTCGGATTTTACTTCGGCTACAAATGAGGAGTGCAATACGCCTGCTTTATGACCTCCTGTACCTACTGCATAAGCTTTGGCCAATTCAAACCCTTGATTATTAGAGTCGTTTTCTGGGTGTACAGCAATAAGTGTTGGTACTCCAAACCCTCTTTTAAATTCTTCACGCACTTCTGTTCCTGGCGATTTTGGTGCCATCATTATTACGGTAATGTCTTCTCTTACTTTCATTCCTTCTTCTACAATGTTAAAGCCATGTGAGTAGGATAAGGCAGCACCTTTTTTCATTAATGGCATTACTGCATTAACAACGCTGGTGTGCTGCTTGTCTGGCGTAAGGTTAATGACTAAGTCGGCCTCAGGAATCATTTCTTGGTAGTTTCCTACTTTAAAGTTGTTTGTGCTAGCATTTTGGTAGGATGTTCTTTTTTCTTGTATGGCAGCATCGCGCAATGCATAGGCTACATCTAACCCTGAATCTCTTAGGTTTAGACCTTGGTTTAAGCCTTGTGCGCCACAACCTACTATTACAATTTTTTTTCCTTCTAAGGCTTTTGTTCCGTTTGTAAATTCCGAAGAATCCATAAAGTCACAGGTTCCCAATTGCTCTAATTGACTTCTTAGTGGTAGGGTGTTAAAATAATTTTTCATTTTGTTTTTATTTATGCGCTGACGCTATTTCTAATTCTTGTAAATAATCTTTTAATTCTTTCATAGGTTTGGTTATAGCTACTCTACCCGACCGAACAAATTCTAATATACCATAAGGTTCCAGTTCATCAAAGAGGTCTTGTGTTTCTTCTTTGTGTCCTGTTTTTTCTATGATGGTAAAGGCTGGTTCCATGGTTAAAAACCGCGCGTTGTGTTTACGTACAATTTTCTCTGCATTACCACCAGCAGCCAATACATTGGTGGCTACTTTATAAAGTGCAATTTCTTGGTAAACCAAGTTGTCATTACTGTGGTAAAATGCCCCAACAACATCTACTTGCTTGTCCAATTGTTTTACCACTTTTATAACCAACTCTTCAGTTTCGTTAATTACTATGGTATAGCGGTGTATGCCTTTAATTTCACTTTCGGAAGCAGCTATGCTTTCTATGTTGATGTGCCTTCTGGTAAATATTATACTTACTCGGTTAAGCAATCCTATTTGATCTTCAGTAAATACTGATATGGTATATTGTTTTTTCATTATTTTATTTTTTTGTCAACACGCTAAGTTTTTAAATCTATCATACCGAGCACTGTCGAGGTATCTTGTAACTTTTTAGTGAAATTGTAAAAAGATTCCTCTATTTCGTTCCTTTGTCACTCCAATCGGAATGACAGTGGACTTTACTAACATAATCTTATGTCTGATACTGAAGCACCTGTTTCTACCATAGGAAATACGTTGTTTTCTTTTCCTACCATAACTTCTAGCAAGTAAGATCCTTTGTGGTTTAACATTGTGTTTAGTGCATCTTTTAAATTCGCTCTAGCATCAACTTTATTGCTTGCAATTCCATACCCTTTTGCTATGGTTTGAAAGTCGGGGTTTACCATTTCTGTAGATGAGTAACGCTTGTCAAAAAACAAGTCTTGCCATTGTCTTACCATTCCTAAAAATTGGTTGTTCAGGATTAATATTTTGATGTCTATTTTGGTTTGAAAGATGGTACCTAATTCTTGTATGGTCATTTGAAAACCACCATCGCCAATTACCGCAATTACTTGTCTTTGCTGAGCGCCAAATTTAGCTCCTATTGCAGCTGGCAAGCAAAAGCCCATTGTTCCTAAACCACCAGAGGTAATCATGCTTTTTGTTTGTTTAAACTCGGCATATCTGCAGGCTACCATTTGGTGCTGACCAACATCTGTAACAACTATGGCTTCGCCATTGGTTATTTCATTTATACGAGCCACTACTTCTCCCATGGTTAATTCATTGGCAGTTGAGTTGGTTTCTCCTTGTATTACTTTTTCATTCTCGATGGCTTTTAATTCATAGAATTTGTTTAACCAGTTTAAATGATCTGTTTGATCTACCAATTTAGTTAATGCTGATAGTGACACTTTACAGTTTCCTACTACTGCTACTGCAGTTTTTACGTTTTTGTCAACTTCTGCTGGATCTATTTCTAAATGAACCACTTTAGCTTGTTTGGCGTAGCGCTTTAAATCGCCTGTTACTCTATCGTCAAAACGCATCCCAACAGCTATTAAAACGTCACATTCGTTGGTGAGTACATTTGGTGCATAGTTACCGTGCATTCCTAACATACCCATGTTTAATACATGATCTGAATCTAAAGCTGATAATCCCATTATGGTCCAAGCAGCAGGTAAACCAGCTTTTTCTATAAAGGCTTTAAATTCTGCTTCTGCCTCTGCTAGTATTACACCTTGACCAAATAACACCAATGGCTTTTTGGCTTTGTTGATGAGCTGTGCAGCTTCTTCAACTTTGTTTTGCTCTATTTTAGGTTGTGGTACGTATGTTCTAACTTGTTGGCATGGTTTGTATTTAAAATTAATTTGACCAAATTGTGCATCTTTGGTGATGTCTACCAATACTGGTCCTGGTCGTCCAGATTGTGCCACATAAAATGCTTTTGCTATTGCAGCAGGGATATCTTCTGCTTTGGTAACCTGACAGTTCCATTTTGTAACTGGCATTGAAATACCTACAACATCAGTTTCTTGAAAGGCATCGGTTCCCAACAAGTGAGAATGTACTTGCCCGGTTATACAAACCAATGGTGTAGAATCTATTTGAGCATCTGCTATACCTGTTATTAAGTTGGTAGCTCCTGGGCCTGATGTTGCGATACAAACTCCTACTTTGCCCGATGATCGAGCATAGCCTTGCGCTGCATGTATTGCGCCTTGTTCATGACGGGTAAGGATGTGCTTAAGCTCTTCTTGGTAGTCGTACATAGCATCGTAAACCGGCATTATTGCTCCTCCAGGATAACCAAACATTAAGTCTACCCCTTCGGCTAATAAGCTTTTTACAACTGCTTCTGCTCCTGATATTTTAACCTTTTTCATGGTTTTTTTCTCTTTTAACTTAAGTGTTTCCATCTTAAAATTTGTCTGTTACGCATCCTTCAGATGCTGATGAAACGGTATGAGCGTATTTGTACAATACACCTCTTTTTATTTTTAATGCTGGTTGAACCCAACTTGCTTTTCTTTGAGCTAATTCTTCTTTCGATAAATCAACTACTATGGTGTTTGCTTCTGCATCTATGGTAATGACATCTCCATCTTGCAACAATCCTATTGCACCACCTTCTTGTGCTTCAGGAGTTATGTGCCCTACTACAAATCCGTGTGTTCCTCCAGAAAAACGACCATCGGTTATTAAGGCTACATCATTACCCAATCCTGCACCCATTATGGCTGCTGTTGGCTTGAGCATTTCTGGCATTCCAGGACCACCTTTTGGTCCTTCATATCGGATTACCACAACATCGCCTTTTTCTACTTCTCCTTTTCTTATACCATCGTTTGCAGCGTACTCACCATCATAAACTTTGGCTTTTCCAACAAATTTCAATCCTTCTTTACCTGTTATTTTGGCAACAGATCCTTCCAAGGCTAGGTTACCTTTTAGTATTCTTATGTGACCTGTTTCTTTTAATGGATTTTCTATTGGCCTAACAACATCCTGATTGGCAAGCAAGTCTGGAACATTGGCTAAATTTTCGGCCAAAGTTTTACCAGTTACTGTTAAACAATCGCCATGCAACATGCCTTTACCTAATAGGTATTTTAATACTGCCGGTGTTCCCCCCACTTTATGCACATCTTCCATGAGGTATTGACCGCTTGGTTTTAGATCGGCCAAAAATGGAGTTTGATCGCTTATTCTTTGAAAGTCTTCTAAAGTAAAATCAACCCCAGCAGCATCTGCTATGGCTAAAAAGTGTAATACGGCATTGGTTGAACCACCCAACACAGTAACTAAGGTAATTGCGTTTTCTAATGATTTTTTAGAAACGATATCAGATGGTTTTATATCTAGCTTTAACAATTCCATTACCTGAACTCCTGCCTCAGCACTTTCTTTTTCTTTGTCTACACCTAACGCTGGGTTTGATGAGTTGTAAGGCAATGCCATTCCTAATGCCTCAATAGCTGACGCCATTGTATTGGCAGTATACATTCCTCCGCAAGCTCCTGCACCTGGAACTGCATTTTCTATGATTTCTTGGTATTCTTTTTCACCCATGGTTCCTGCAACTTTAGCTCCCCATGCTTCAAATGATGAAACGATGTCTAATTTTTTACCATGGCAATTTCCAGAATCTACGGTTCCACCATAAACTAAAACTGAAGGACGATCTAAACGTAACATGGCGATTAGTGCTCCCGGCATGTTTTTATCACATCCAACAACGGTAACCAATCCATCATAACTCAATCCTTCTACAACAGTTTCCATAGAGTCGGCAATTACATCTCTAGATGGTAATGAGAAACGCATACCGGGAGTTCCCATAGAAATACCATCGCTAACACCTATGGTATTAAATATTAACCCTACTCCTACTGAATCGTTTATTCCTTGCTTTACATGTTTGGCTAAACCATTTAAATGCATGTTGCAAGGATTACCTTCGTAACCTGTACTACCGACTCCAACCAAAGGCTTTTTAAAGTCTTCTTTGGTTAATCCTATTGCATGTAACATCGCTTGAGCCGCTGGTTGCGTTTCATCTTGTGTTACTCGTTTGCTGTATTTATTTAATTCCATAGTGCTGTTGTTATACTAAATCAAAACTTTTGTATTCTCTTGAGGAAACTCTATTTCTATACATTCTAGCTAATTGAGCGCCCATGGTGTCTTCCCAATCCATCGTAAATTTAACGTTGTCAAGAGATCCTATTCCGGCTACTTCTGCTGCTGTTCCTGTAAAAAATGCTCCATCGGCTCCTTTTACATCTTCTGGTGTGAAGTATTTTTCTTCTATGGTAAAGTTTAGTTCTTTAGCCATTTCAAATACTGTTGCTCGAGTTATTCCCGCTAATATATTACCCAATGGGCAGGTATAAATAACTCCATCTTTTTCGTAAAAGAAGTTTGCACCAGGCCCTTCTGCAACGTTTCCGTTGGCATCTAATAATAATGCTTCATCAAAACCTTTTTGTTTGGCTTCGGTGGTTGCCAATATAGAGTTGGTATAATGCCCCACTACTTTGGCTTCTACATGACAAGATTTTGGGTTTGGTCTTTGGTAAGATGATGTCATTAGGTTTAACATATCGTTTCCTAAATATTTCCCCCATTCCCATGCACATAAAAAAACATTTACTTCTTCAGTTGGCTGTAAAGCCATGTTTGCACCCAAATAAACTAACGGTCTTATGTATGCATTAGATAGTCCGTTTTTTTCTAATAGTTCATAAGTCAAATCGACCAACTCTTCTACAGTATAGTTTAAATTAATGTGCATTTTTTCTGCTGAATAAAGCAATCTTTCATAATGTTCTTTTGCTTTAAACACCTGAACTCCATCTTCAGTATCGTATGCACGAATACCTTCAAACACTCCATTTCCATAATGCATGGTTTGATTGTACAAATCGGTTTGAGCATCTTTTGCTTTTAACCATTTTCCATTTAAGTATACCGTTGTTTCTTCGTTGTAATACATTTTTTATTTTTTTTATTTTTTTACATAAAAAAAACCATCCTGTTTAGGATGGTTTTTAATCTAATAATGTTTCACTATTACCTATACCATCCTCTGTTCATTATTAATAATAATGACTTGAATAAATGATATGTTAATTGCTGTTCTCAAAACTGATACAAATGTAGATTTATATTTAATACTTTTCAAGTTAATTTTTAATGCTTTTAAAAAGTCTGTACTTACCTTAACAAAGTAACCTTACCTACCTCATTTATTTTTTTACGAGATACAGGGTCTTCGAAGTTAATTTTCCATACATAAACATCGTTTTTAGCTGGTAGGTTTTTATAGCTTCCATCCCAACCCGACTCCACATCTCCACTTACAAATAAAAGCTCTCCCCAACGGTCGTATATTAACAATTGATAATCACTTACTTCAACACCAGAAAGTACTGGTTTAAATTCATCATTCATACTATTAGCGTCTGGCGTAAATGCATTTGGAACATAAAAAAACAATACTCCTTCCACGGTAATGTCTTTACAAATACTGTCAACACATTGGTTTTCATCTACCACCTTTAAACAAGCTTGGTAAGTCCCTTCTTCAACATCTGGAAAAGTTACAATTGGGCTAGATATGTTGCTCGTTGCTATCTGAACGTTAGGACCGAAAGTCCAGGAGTAAGTTGAAATATTATTGCCTGTTGATTCATCTTGAAACAATACTTCTGAAGACATAATATTGATATCATCTGGAGCATATGAGAAATCGGCAACTGGATTTTCGTAAACACAAACAGCGTTTAAAACAGTACTTGTACCTACACAGCCTACTGAATCGGTAATGGTGTAAGTAACATCATAACAACCTGGTACTGTAAAGTTATAAGTTGAAGAGTCTCTAGTTGTAGCATTGGCTCCATTGCCCATTTCCCATAAAAATGTAGCATTGTAATAACTTGGATCGTTCACATTGTCGGATATGAATTTAGCCAACACATTACCACACCCAGTAAATGTATTTGAAAAAGAAACAACTGGTGAACTTTGAACGGTTACCGTTACAGAAGCATTGTCTTCTGGCGTTCCACATCCATCTGTTAAGGTTACATTATAAACTGTAGTTGTTTGTGGCAAAACATTAACTGGATTACCTGCTCCTGCTCCATTATCCCATAAAAATGTATAATTACCATCTCCACCCGTTGCTGCAGCCTGAATTTGAACTGCATCACCTTCACAAATTGTTACATCATTAAAGGCTGTAACTTTTAATGAATCACGAACAGTTATGGTTTGTGTTGCCGCGCTTGAAGGACAGTTATTGTCATCAGTAGCAGTTACTGTATAAGTTGAAGTGATTACTGGACTTACATTAGGATTTTGACCAACTCCAACACCATTATCCCAAGTATAAACTATTGTTCCAACTCCACCAGTTGAAAAAGAACCTAAGTTAACATTTTGTCCAATACATATTGTTTGTGCAGCTGATGCTGAAACAACAATAGGCTGAGGAGAATTTATGTTTGCTACTGTATCTAACAAACACCCTGTGGCATTAGACAATTGTAAGTTATATATTCCATTACACAATCCCAGAAATTGATTAACTGCTGTTAGTGGACCGCCACTAATACCAAAACCATTAGCTGTTGTGCTATATAAGTTAATTGAACCATCACATACACCAAAACAGGTTTCATCTTGAACAATAAGTGAATCTAAAACTATAGGCAAAGGCTCTGCAACAACAAAGTTTAGCGTATCAACTGTACAGCCATTCAAATCAGTAACTGTTAAGGAATAAGTTCCTGCAGCAACATTAATAGCTTGACTCTGACCAACACCAGCCAAGGCATTACTCCAAGCGTAATTGTAAATTGGTGTTCCTCCAACTACTGAAGCTGTAATTGTTCCATCTGAATAACCGTTGCAACTGGCATCATTTATTACAAAACTGTTCAGTAATATTTCATCTGGCGCTGTAATAGTAATTGTACTATCTAATGAACAACCAGAACTATCGGTTACGCTTAACAAATATATTCCTGCACCTAAACCAGTAAAACTAGGAGAAATTTGATAGTTAGCTCCATTATCTATGCTGTAAGCATATTTAGTATCGCCACCGGTAACTCTAGAGAAGGTTATTGTTCCAGATGTATCTCCAAAACAATTTAAATTTGTTCCTACCACATCATATGATAACCCTTGATTAGCAGAAATATTAACTACAATAGAATCAGAACAACCATTAGCATCGATTACCTTAACTGTGTAAGCCCCTGCTGCTAAACCGGTAAATAATGAATTGTTTGTTTGTACATTTCCATTTACAGAATAATCAACAATACCAGTTGTATTACTTGCAAATACTGTAAGTTGACCAAAAGCACTATTACAGCCTCCATTTACAACAACTACTGAATCAATTTCTGCTGACACAAAAACTCCTGCAATATTTGTAGCGTCACATCCATTATCATCTACTATAGAGATTTCATAGCTATCACCATTAGATAATCCTGAAATTGTTACTGCACCTCCATGACTAGCAATAGTTGGAGAGCTTAATGTTCCAGCACCTATGTTGGTTATATTATAGTTTCCTACAAAGAATTCTGGATGACCGCCAGACACTGTAACTGTAACTGATCCATTAGAGCAATCTACCACTGTATTTGTTGTTATAGGATTTAAATAGGTGACTTGGTAAGGTGTTCCCATATCATAACAAGTAGTATCCCAAACATTAGCATTTAATGCTGAAATACTTAGAGTGATTGGCACAATCCAAACGGTATTATTTGTTGGCGCTTTACCAATTCCGTTTAAATAAGTGATGATGTTACTTGCATTTCCACCATTGTTTATTTCACCAACTGTTGGAGGTGTTTCTATAAATGCTCCAGAAAAACATGGGTCATTTTCTGGATGAACTCCTGCAGTTGGAGCACAAATATATATGGCGTAATCTAATGCTGGATTAGCACCTGTTGCTGCAGAGTACCCACCAGTTGTATCTACTAAAAAGCTATCATTGTTACATAATATGTATTGGTTTGCAGCTGTATTTACATTTGTTGAACTTCCTGATGTTGAAGCAACTGTTCCTCCTGTTGCTGCTGTACAGCCAGTACAAGGCGCAACAGTTACTGTAATAGGCGTTTGACAAGAATCTATTCCGTTAGATACTTTTGCAATGTACGTTGTAGTAACTGCCGGATTTAGTGTAACTTGTACAGAATCGTTTACCGTAGTACTTGCAACTACTAATCCTGTCCCCTGATCTGTAATGGTTAAAGTAGAAACCGCCCTAGTAGAAATTTTAATTTCATCAATTCCCCAACTATCTGTAGAAGCACTACTCGATTTTGTTTGTATCCATCTAAAACTAGTATTGGCAGTTTGTGCAGCTGCTGGTATCGGTAATGTAGTTGTGTTCCAATCGTAAACATATTCTCCACAACCTAATAATCCTCCTCCCTCTGTACTAGGAAACATTAATTTAAATGTAGTCCAAGTCCCTCCATTGTTTGTTGAATATTGAACATAAACACCTTCTTTATCATCTAAAGCTTCACATCCATTTCCACCATTGTCATCTGATGCTTGTCTAAAATCAAAACTTATCCAGCCACCTGAAGAAACATCAAATCCATTAGATTCTAATATTCTCGGTGCTGCAACATTTTGCATCCACAAGTAAGTTGATCCACTATTTGTGTTGTAACCATTGTTTGGCTGACATCCCAATACGTTAAAAAAACTTGCTGAACCTGGAGTAGAATTCCAACCAGCACCCATGGTAGAGTTATTAAAATCGGTATTTATTGATGGGCTAGTTATATCGCCATAAGCTACCAAGTTTACAGGATCACCTGGACAAATTGGGTTTGGAGTAGCCGTAATATTTACGTTACACCCCAATGTACTTTTCACAAAAGTTACAATGTCGCCTTCCCAACCAGCATATTGAGGGTTAAAACCATTGTTAAACCTAAAAGTTAACACTCCCGCAGCATTATTGGCACAAAACATTCCAGGACTTAATTGTGCAGCAATACCATTAATGGCATCCTGACCAACTCTATAAGGTGTTCCTCCTGCATTGTATTTAATGGAGTAATCACCTTGCAATGACCCAATTTGATTTGATGCAACAGTAGGTCCATCAAAAATCTCTAAGCGATCTGCATCTCCCCAAGAGTGTAAATAGGTTTTAAAAGAGGTAAAATCTACACAAACAGATTCTCCAGCAACTGCAGGAGTTAAAGTTATCGTGTAACTTGTATTTCCATCATTTCCTGCTGGGCCTCCAGCATCATAAAACTTGTCTCCAGTAGAAACACCAACCGAACCACCCGCACTAATTAAAACAGTAGATTGTGCTATTAGTTGGTTTTGTGAAATATAAAGTAAGGCTATGACAATTACAGAATTTAAAAATAAATTGTAATAAGTCAACTTAAAATTTTGTACTTTCATGTAGTAGGTTTTAGCATTCAGATTTGAACTACAAATATTATTTATTAGCTAAAATTAGTACTTGAAGGACTATTTTGTTGGTACAATATGTTTTAATATTAAAAAGTCTGAATATAGTTTTATAACTTAAAACGAAGAGATATTTCGACTAAGTAACTTTTTTTAAGGCCAGACTCATATAATCATTCGGCTAAAAAAAATATAACAAGATTACTTTTCTTTATTATTAGACTTTAAGTCTGAACTATTTAATTGAATATCAGATAAAAATTAGAGCACTTTAAGTTCAACTCTTCTATTTTCTTGGTGTTCTTCTTCTGTACATTTTACTTTATTCTTACACTTATTAACTAGCTTAGTTTCTCCATATCCTTTTGGAACTAATCGGGATTTAGCAATTCCTTTTCCTATTAAGTGCTTTACAACGGAGGCCGCTCTTTTGCTTGACAATTTTAAGTTATAAGAATCACTCCCTCTTGCATCGGTATGAGCACTCAACTCTACTCTTATAGATGAATTCTTATTCAAATACTCTACAATCACATCTAATATTTCAAAAGATTCTTCTTTAATAGTTGATTTGTTGTAATCAAAATAGATGTTGTCAATTTTAATGATATCATTTTTCTTAGGAATAGGCATAAACAATAGCAAACCAAATTTAGCTATTACATCTTGTCTATTTTCAGCAGGAATTTCAAAGGTTTGCGAATCAAATCCAGGATGATAGAAGGTCACTAAAAATTCTACGTGTTTTTCAAGTATTAATTCAACCTTACCGTTTTCATTGGTCATAAAACTATCTGCCAATATCGGAACACCCCTAACATCCATACGATGTAATTTCACTTCCAGTCCTCCTATTGGATTCTCAGTAATTCTATTCAATGCTAAACCTCTAATGGTATCTGGAGCTTCAAAAGTGTTGAATTCATAAATATGATCATATCCATGCGTACCCTCTCTATTAGATGAAAAATAACCTCTTCTTTCTTCATTGTTAATTATGAATGAAAAATCATCCTTACTCGAATTAAAAGGTTTTCCAAGGTTAACTGATTTTGAAAAGTTTTTACCATCGTAATACGATTTGTAAATATCAGCTCCACCAAAACCATTTAATCCCTTTGAGCTATAGTACAAGGTATCCATATCAATATAGGGGAACATCTCATCTAATTCAGAATTAATTACTGCACCTAAGTTCACAGGATCTCCCCACGTTGTATCAGTTACTTTGTCTGAATAATAGATGTCGAAACCACCAAAACCACCAGGCATATTTGACACAAAATACAATCTATCTTCTGCTTTATTAATAAAAGGAAATACACAATCATACTCAGTATTATTTATCGACAATGATTTTCCTTCAGTCCATTTCCCACCTTCTTTTTTAGATTGGTAAATATGAAGTATGTTCAACCCGTTAGAACTTAGTTTAATCCCTTTCCTTTTTACCTTTTTATCACGATACTTTACAACTTCTGTCGCATTTCCAGTATAATAAAGCACATCTCCAGCCTCATTAAAAGATGGAGTTCCTTCATAAAACACATGGTTTAAATCTCCAGGCAACGCAACTACCGAAGAATCAAATATTGCAGTATCTAGTCTTTTTGTTGATGCTAAATCGTAATACACCGTTTTTATAGAAAACTCTGCACTTTGTGGT
This sequence comes from uncultured Flavobacteriales bacterium, assembly GCA_905479995.1. GTDB lineage: Bacteria > Bacteroidota > Bacteroidia > Flavobacteriales_E > Vicingaceae. The sequence goes on from CAJQON010000004.1 coordinate 114,193, forward strand.
TTAGAAAACACAACTCCATCGTTATAAAAATCTAACCCCATACTTCTACCACCTGTTTCTATATTAGTTAAATCAATTTTAGCTCTAGCAACCTTGTCTTTATTTGAAATTGCCCAATCACAAATCTCTTCATAAACCTTATACTGATCAGGTTTTTCAATTTTACCAAAGTAGATTTTAAATGTAGTTTTTGCTTCCTTATACTTTTCTAGGTTACATAAAATTAACGCATGATCAAATAGATGTTTCGGCTCTTCGGCATCATTAAATGTTGTTAATTTAGAATACCATTCATTGGCTTTTTCATAATCGAACAGCAACTTATATGTTTGCGCAATTCTTTTGGTCATTTTAAATTTATCGAAAACAACTTTTTGCTCCAAGGCTAACTCATTTTCAGATATAGCTTCAAGGTATTGTCTTTTCTGAAAAAAATCATCTCCTTTTTTTAAGTGTGCACTTTGGGCAACACTAAAATTGGTGCAAATCAAAAAAAGTATAACAATAGTATATTTTATCGTTTTCATAGGCTAAAATCTAGGAATTGAAACTACAGATTCTTTCGGAGGATTAAATCTATATATTAACATTATTTCATGACTTCCTGTGGAATAAGTACCAATTTCACCCATATTATATTCGTAGGCATATGCCAACTTTAAATCTGGCAACAATTGATAAGATGCAATTCCTAACAACTCATTACTTGATCGATAAGAAATACCAATTCCAAAAGTTCTCATGTATTCATATTGCAAATTTATATCGTACTGTAAACTGGCTCCACTTACTTGTTTTATTAGGGTGGATGCATTTATGTCTGATTTTTCATTTAACCTAAATCGATATCCTGTATGAAAATAATAATGCATGGTATTAAAATCAAAATTAGTAACACCACCTTTCCCATTTTGAAATGAAATTCTATTTTCAAGGATATTTGGTATAGCTATTCCGGCATAAAACTTATTGTTAAAGTAATATGTTCCGAATTTAAAATTCGGTTGAGCAATTATACTTGTTTTACCGCCACTATAAGCAGGGTCATTAACATCCAAAATATCAACATCACCTAAATCACTTTGTAATAAATTTACTGTAGCACTTACACCAAAAGCTAACCTACTATATCCTCTTAATTGCAATTTATAAGCGTAAGCTCCTGCAATTTCTGTATTATTATCAATCCCTATCTGATCGTTAGTTATAGTTAAACCTATAGATGAATTTCCCAATGGTTTTAAAATATTTAATGCACCAATTGCAGGCGCACCATCATACCCAACCCATTGTGTTTTATATAAAGCTGCGGCAGTTAAATTATTATAGCTAGCCATAGATGCAGGATTAAAAAATGGTTGGTGCATCATATACATACCAATATGCATTTGGCTTTGAGCGTTTCCTTTACTTAAAAAGAAAAAACAAATAACGACACAAAATAAGAAGTGCTTTTTCATAATTATCGTCTTAGGTCAATAGTTCCATTAACAGGTTCAGCGTCTGGTTTTAATTTTAGAATGAAGAAATAAGTCCCATCAACAACTTTGTTCCCCATCAATTTAATTCCTGAAGTTTGAGAAGTCCCATCCCATTCATTATTATAAGGAGCAGCGGTATAAACCTGATCTCCCCAACGATTGTAAATAGTTAATTCATTCTCTGGAAATAAATCAATGTTTTCTATGTAAAATGTTTCATTAATTCCATCATCATTCGGAGACAACCCATTGTAGATATGAATAGGCCTATCCTTTTGTATGGTTATATATATAATTGCAGTATCACAAATATTAACACAAACCAAATCACATATTTCATAACTAATACTATCTCTTCCAAAAAAACTAGTATTTGGAGTATATAAAACACTACCTGTTGCAACGCCATTAAAAGGACCCCACAATACATTTACCCCTGAACCACCCTGATCGTTGTTAGATGGATTTATTTGAACTGCTATATTTTCTGGTGTAGTAGCATAATCATCATTGGCTACTACCGTTACATTAGCAGATGAAGTAACAAAAACACTATCCACCCCAAAACAACCCAGACTATCGGTAACAGTTAAAACATACCATCCTCCTAGCAATTGATTAATTGCAGGGGTTGTATCTATTACAACATTGTTTAAAGTCCAAACATAAGAATATGGCATTGTTCCACCTGTAACTAAAACATTGGTAATCGAACCATTGGCCAAATTACAACTCGGATCAACTAATACTATTGAATCTAAATTAATTACCGGTGGATTACCTCCGTTAATTTGTACAGGCCCCATAAATGAAGTACAGTTATTTCCGTCCGTTACAGTTAAAGTATAATTCCCCAAAGGTTGATTCAACAGATTTAGAGTCGTATCCACCTGAGTAGAGCCATTAGACCAACTATACAAAAATGTTGGTACTCCAGTTACTGTAACTCCTACTATAGAACCATTACTAGAATTACAACTCGCATCGGTAACTACCATTAAAGTAGTATCAATTACTGGTAAAGGCATTACATTTACTGTTGTACTATCTACATTTGGATTGGTACACAATCCTTGAGTTACACTTAAGTAGTATACTGTTGTATCGTTTGGTCCAGCCATTGGATTGGATATATTTGGATTGCTTAATCCCAACACTGGTGACCATGAATAGACTATTCCTACTACTGGCGCTACTCCAATTTGAACGCTGTCGCCAGCACAAATATCATAGCTTGCATTTCCGGCATCGCCAGTTGGCAATGCTTGTACATTAACAGTTGTACTGTCTACATTTGTATTGGTACATACTCCTTGGCTTACTGTTAAGTAATAAACCGTAGTATCACTCGGCCCAGCCATTGGATTAGAACTATTTGGATTGCTTAATCCTAAGACTGGTGACCATGAATAGACTATTCCTACTACTGGCGCTACTCCAATTTGAACGCTATCTCCAGCACAGATATCGTAACTTGCATTTCCAGCATCTCCAGTTGGCAAAGGAAGTACATTAACTGTTGTACTGTCTACATTTGGATTGGTACAAGCTCCTTGAGCTACACTTAAGTAGTATACTGTTGTATCGATTGGTCCTGCCATTGGTTCGGAAATATTTGGATTACTTAATCCTAAGACTGGTGACCATGAATAGACTATTCCTACTACTGGCGCTACTCCAATTTGAACGCTATCTCCAGCACAAATATCATAGCTTACGTTTCCAGCATCTCCGGTTGGCAAAGGCAATGGAGTAACTGTAACAACAATAGAATCTACCACATTACAATCACCATTATCTATGGTTAGATAATAAGTTGTTGTAGTTGTGGGAAATACTGTTGGATTAGCTATTGTAGGGTCATCAATATTTGTTGCAGGTAACCATGCATAAGTAAATGGGTTTCCATTTCCACCTGATGCTGAAGGAGCTCCACCAATAACCGTTGAGTCACCCTCACATATTGTCACTGCAGAACCAGCTTCAGCAACACAAGGAAGAATTAGTGCACAAGTTGTATTAAATCCTAGTGTAGTTGCTCCAAATTCATAAGCTCCAGAAGTAGTACTAGCTCTAACAAACCCAGTAATATCTGTTGTTGGCTCAAGAGCACCATTTGCCAAACCAATAGCTATAGAGGCACCTTGAAGTGTGTAATCTGGAGCTCCAATAAATGATGGGTTTGTTGTACTGTTTCCACCACCATTTGTAAAGTTATTTCCAGGAGTAGGATCTATAACAGTATTTGAAACGACCATTCCTCCACCAAAATCCCATATATCTTCTTCATCATTCCCCCAAACAATACAGTTGTCAACAATAAATGTATTTGAACTAGAATTTACAATACCTCTTGGATCACCTGTTCCACCTGCATCATTATTATCTGCAATAGTAGAGTTTAATATTACTACATTATTGTTTCCTCCACTAGAATTTATTACCCCTCCATTACCTGAACCTGTTATCAAATCATTATCGAAAATAAGACAGTTGGTCATGTTTAAATTGTAATTATTATATATAAATACAGCGGCTCCTTCTCGAGCTCTATTTTCGGTAAAAACGGTAGAAGTAATATTGATAAATTGAGTACTTGTTGCATCATCTCCTACAATAGCACCTCCTTGCTGATTGTAAACTTTATTCCCTGCGAAAAAACAATCTACAAATGAGCCACTCGAATTACTAAAGTATATTGCTCCACCTTCATATTGTGTTAATCCGGCCGAAGCAGGACTGTTACACAGAAACCTTGAACTTGTAACTTCTAATCGAGAATTACCATCAATAAAAATTGCTCCTCCTCCAAGATTAATGAAATCTTCAGCAATGTTTCCTACAAATTGGCAATCGTCTAATTTAACTACAGCCGGAAGCATTCCTCCTGCCACACCAATATAAATCGCACCCCCTGGATTAACATCAAAAGGAACATTTGCTTCATTATCTAGAAATGCACAGTTTTGAAAAGTAACCCGAGATGAATCTATGTTGGAACTTGCAAATACATCAATAGCTCCAGCATTGGTATAATTTTGAATTGTAAGATTCTCTATTACAACATCACTTCCTGTAATTGACATAAAAAAAGCTCCACCGTTAAAAATAGTAGAATTAACGCTCGCTCCAGTTATTCTTATATCATCAATTGATAATGCCACATTAACATCGTTATAAGTTCCTCCATTTACCGTAATGGTATCTCCTGCAACATGACCATGTGTTGCTACTAAATCGGCTAAAGCAAATTTTAGTGTTAAGTAAGGTGACCCAACTGCTCCATTACCAGCATTATTAACTCCAGCAACATCTACATAGTAATTTTGTTGTGCATGTAACAAAACTGTAGAAAAAAACAAGGTTAAAAAAACTGCTATCTTAATTGTTTGCTTAAAAAGCTTAGGTATATTCATAATCTGATAGGTTTATTCCAATAAAAGTATAGAAAGGAACACTTAAAAATAAGGATAATAAACAAACAAATTAAAAACTCTGATTTTAATATTTGACAAGTTAAGCCTAAAACTAGAACATATCGCTAAATTGGAAAAAAGAAAGACACTAATGAAAACTCATCAACAAAAAAGAAAATAATCCAAAAACCAAACCAACAACAACAAAAACAACCAGCACCTTTTCTCGTATAGAAATATTTTCTTTAGTCTGAAAAAGCTCGTGAAAAATTAGCGAAATCACTCTAGTCATGCTATACATTATTGTGTTACAAAAAGTTTTTCAGTTATTACAACATCCCCTAAAACAATATGGACCAAATAAATTGAAACACCAACTGATCTTTCAATTTTTAAGGCTGATTGCCCAACACCCTGATCAACTTCTAATTGTTTTTGACCAACAAGCCTTCCCTGTATGTCATAAACCAGCACCTTCATATTCTGATGCACTGAAGAAAGGTAATTTATCTCAATTTCATTTTTAGACAAAAAACCTACAGCCAATATTTGATCTTTATTTCCAACACAGTTAGAGACAGAAAGAATGTTAGAATAGGAGAAATAATTATTAAAATCGACTTGTTTCAATCGATAATAAGCATCGTTTTGATTCGCTTCATTATCAACAAAAGTATAACTTAAAGCAACAGAAGAATTTCCTGCCCCTCTCACTCTACCAATGGATTGAAAAACAAAGTTTTCACCTGCTTTTTGAATCTCAAAATAATCATTATTCATTTCCGAACCTGTACTCCAATTTAACTCAACAGCATCCCCCTTACACTCTCCATCAAACATAGCCAATTCAATTGGCAATGGCACACAAATACTAACATTAACAGTATCAACTTGATCCTCACAAACTCCTCCTCCAGAAATGGTAACATAATAAGTTGTTGGAACTAAAGGGTTAAACGTTTGATTTGCCCCACCAACATTAACTACAACACCATCGGTAGAGTTCCAAATATAAGTTGCTGCAGAAGGACCTGTAGCAGCTAAACTTACAGGATCTCCAGCACAAACCTCTTGAGCTGCTCCTGCATCCAATAAATTTACTCCAGCATTAACTCCTATCGTAAAATCGCAATCATCACCAGTATTTCCATCAGTCATTATATAATAGGTTTCTCCCACAGTTAGCCCAGTAGCAGTTAACTGAAAATTACCAGAATGACTTCCATCAGACAAACTACAATCCGACATTCGAGTAAGAGAAGATCCATCATAGCTTAAAATTGCGGCCTGAATTCCATTTGAACATCCACCTCCTAGCGTTACACTAAAATCAAAAATAACTCCAGTAGAATCAGCTATAAATTTTAGCCAACTATTGTTTTCTATAGTTCCTAAAAAATTCTTTGACGAAGGACAATTCCCTCCATTTGGATTTAAATCCACAGGATAATCCTCACCAAAATCAGAACTTGTATTACCACAATAGTCGGTATTATTACAAATATATGGCGCACCTCCAAACAAATCAGTCGCAGGCTCATTTGCGCCACAAGCCAAAGAGTCCACGCAGCTCACACAAGCATCCCAACCATCATTATTATTAGATCCATCTGTTTTAAATCGAAAAGTAATACACCTACTTGAAGCCAACATTGTAAAATCACTAGTTTCATCAAAATAGGGCAAACGATCACTATTTCCTGCATTACCCGTAACAGCATACAACAATGGAGAACTCACACTAGGACCATCATAAATAAACAATGTATCTGTAGGATCAATTCTTTCTATAGTTAAATTTGATCCACAACCGAAATCAAACTTCAACAACTTTCCTACATCAGCACAAAAAGTCAACGTATCATCTCTATTGTTATCATAATGTGTACTACCACTTCCACTATCAGCAAACCTCCCTGAAACCGGACACGTTAAATTATAAACATTCCCATTGTTGGCAGCATTCATTCGAACAATCTGTGCACTACCAACAAACTGAAAAAGAAAACAAATAAACAATAAGACAATTCTCATAATAATTATTTTATTCAAAAATAGATTGAAAAGCGCTAAACAATATGGCTAAAAATTGCTAGTTTTAAAAAGTCTGATATAAAAACTACTATGAACAGCAAAAAAGAACCCCTATTTAGTCTAATCCAATCATTAACAATGAGTGAGAAACGATTTTTCAAAATCTTTTCACAACGACACATAATAGGTGAAATAAACCAATACCTACTCCTGTTCAACTACATTGATCAAAACCCCAATTGCACTTCCGAGGAAGTTGCCAAGAAATCTTTCGTAAAAAATTTATCGGCAGAAAAAAACTACCTGTATCGACTAATCTTAAAAGCACTAAATTCATATTACTATGAATTTAGCCACAAAATGAAAGTACAAAACGCCATTACTAATGCCGAAATTTTGGCATTTAAAGGACTGGAAGACCAAGCTTTAAAACTCTTAATAAAAGGAGAAAAGCTAGCAGAAAGTGCCGAACTTTTTTCGCAATTACTCACAATTAAGCAAACCCAATTTGAAATTCTATCTAAAAAAGCCAGATACACCTTAGCTTATGATAAAATTGATGAAATTAAATCCATCAGCATCCAAAATAGAGAGTTTACAGAAACTGAACTTAAAGCCACTAAACTTTATGAATTAAGACAAAAAACAGGCGGATTAAGAAGCAAAGATGACTTAGCAGAATATGAAGAGTTTTTTAATAAAAAACCTAAAGACTCACTCCTTTCTAAAAAAGCTCTTTTATTTAACATCAGTCTAAGCATTACTTATGCTCATGCCATAAAAGATTTTGAACAAGAAACGGAAAGTTTACTTCAGATTATTGCGTTATATGAAGAGAATGAATTTTTGATAGAGTATTCTACCAAAGGCTATATTTCTAGTCTTTATAATTTAGCAAATACCTACCGTAATTTAGGTGAATTTGATGAAGCCCTAAAAACATTAGATAAAATAAACGTATTAGCTAACCACAAACTTATTACAGCTTCCAAATTTTTAAGTGCCTACATCTTTTACCTCTCTTATAACTTACGTTTATACATCCATATTATTTTAAATGACTATGACAAAGCTCTTACCATTTACGGAGCTATAAAAAAGAACTACCCCGAACTTCAATTAAACATAAACAAAGCTATTGTTTATGAGCATTTAATGCTCGTTATAAGAATTCATGTGGAATTTAAAAACTTTAAAAAAGCCCTAAGATATAGCAACATAATAATTAATGATACAGACTTTAAACATCGTGAAGACATTCATAGCTACATCCGACTTCTTAATCTTGTCATTCATTTTGAGCTAAAAAATGACTTTACCCTCGATTACCTTTCTTCATCTACTTTTAACTATTTAAAACGTAAACAACGACTTTACAAAACCGAAAAAGAGGTCATAAAGTTTATTACAAAATTCCACAATGGAAAAATATCCTCACTAGCAAAAGCAAATGATAATCTAAAACTTTTAAAAGAAGATCCTTACGAAAAAGTAATGTTTAACCTATTTGATTTTCAAGAATGGTGCGACACAAAACTTCAAAAGTTGCAATAGCCTAATTAAGAGGAAAGGATTTACAAATTTTAGTAATGGCACACTCATCACATTTGGGTTTTCGAGCCATACAAACATACCTGCCGTGCAATATTAACCAATGATGTGCCAAGGGTATAACATCTTTACTAAAATGCTTTACCAACTCTTTTTCCGATTCCAATGGGTTTTTGGCATTATTGGTTAATCCCAATCTATTTGCTACTCTAAAAACATGAGTATCAACTGCCATAGTAGGTTTATTGTAAATTACGCTCGCAATTACATTGGCTGTTTTCCTGCCAACTCCAGGCATCGATTGTAAATCATCCACATCAGATGGAACAACATTATTAAATTCGTTTAACAAAATCTTAGCCATACCAACCAAATGTTTCGCTTTGTTGTTTGGATAGCTAATACTTCTAATGTATTCAAAAACTTCTGCAACATCAGCTTCTGCCAATGATTCAGCTTCTGGAAATCGTTTAAACAAATCCTTAGTAACTATATTCACTCGCTTATCTGTACATTGAGCAGACAAAATAACTGCCACTAATAATTCATACGGATTAGTATAATCTAATTCCGTTTTCGGAGCAGGTTGGTGCTCACTAAAATAAGCTACAAATTGCTCATAACGTTCTTTTTTTGTCATAAAACAAAAATACAGTTTTAAGCTGTTTATAATTCACTACTTTTATTTTCTGTTAAAATTATGACTGAAATTGGACTGTCTATAGCTTATTTTATTCTCTTTTGCTTAGTAATAAGCAAGCTGAGTTTTTTTGCTGACAACATAATTAGTAAGAAATGGTTTATTGCCTTATTTAGCATTAAAGTTGTGGCTAGCATAATTTTAACTGCAATTTACACTCGCTATTACACCAACAGAGAAACTGCTGATATCTTTAAATATTTTGATGACAGCCAGCACATGTTCAAAGCATTTCAGAGCAACCCCATTGATTTTTTTAAAATGATTTTCGCAATAGACAATGACAATGCCTATTTCACTTCAACATACTACCAACATATGCTGCATTGGGTAAGACCCTATTCAGTAGATTTTTTTAGCGACAGTCACATCATTATTCGATTTAATGCTTTTGTTCGAATTTTCTCATTTGGTCAGTTTCAAGTGCATAATATTTTCATAAACTTCATCTCACTACTTGGACTTACAGCACTATACAAAACCTTTAAACCCTATTTAATTGGTAAAGAAAAAGCACTGTTCTATATCATCGCACTAATTCCATCAGCACTTTTTTGGGGTTCGGGTTTACTTAAAGAAAGCCTTATCTTTTTTGGACTTGGATTTTTATTGCTTCATTTCTTCAAATTATTAAAAAAGCCAACGCTCACAAGTACAGTAGTATGCTTATTATCCATCCTGCTCATTATGTTCACCAAATTTTATCTGTTGGCCGCTTTCGCAATCCCAATCACAGGATACCTTATTAATTCAATTGTAAAAAAACGAATCTATTTCGGCTACTTAATTGCCTCAATAACTTTAATTATTGTTGCATTACTCCTCCCTTTGGTTAATCCCGATTTAGATATTATTTTTCAAATAGCAAACAAACAAAAAGCATTCTCTACATTTATAAGTAAAGTAGAAAATGGTAGTGGTTTTATATTGCCAGAATTAAGTAACGCCTGGTCAATTATAAAATACACGCCCAATGCAATACTAAACACCTTAATAAGACCATTTCCATGGGAATGTCACACTCCATTTTTATGGATGAACCTTTTGGAAAATATAGCTTTTATTTTGATTATTGTAATTACTATAGTTTTTCGAACTAAACAACTACCCCATAAAAACATTTTGTTTTTATTAATTCTATTTAGCCTTGGACTATTAACTCTTATTGGACTAACCACCCCAGTTTTTGGAGCAATTATACGTTATAAAATACCCGCCCTATTATTTTTAATGGTGGCACTACTAATCATTATTGATCTTGAAAAACTTAAGCAAAAACATAAGTACTTAAGAAAATTATTATGATAAAAACAATTAAATACAGCACACTACTTAGTGCACTATTACTATTAATTAGCTGTGGTGGACCAACTGAAAAAGTTGACTTATTGGTACATAACGCTAACATTTATACTGTAAATGATTTGTTTGAAGTAAGCCAAGCCATGGTAATAAACAATGGAAAAATAGTAGCCATTGGTGCAGAAAATAAAATTTTAAACAAATATAAGTTTGCTGCCGACAAAGTAATTGACGCAAAAAAAAGATTCATCTTCCCTGGGTTTATTGATGGACATTGCCACTTTATTAATTACTCCAAAAACTTGCAAGAAGTTAATTTGACTGGAACAAAATCTATGGATGAAGTGATAGACCGCGTTAAAGCATTTGCAAAAACCAACAACAACGAATGGATTATAGGTAGAGGTTGGGATCAGAATGACTGGGAAACAAAAGAGTTTCCAAACAGATTTGAACTCGACAAACTTTTTCCTAACCAACCTGTATTACTTACAAGGATTGACGGACATGCAGCATTGGCAAATAAAAAGGCACTTCAAATTGCCGGAATAAACTCCGAAACAAAAATTGAAGGCGGTATTATCACCTCTACTTTTATTCCAAACGGAGACACCAACTGGGTTTTTGATGCCAACTACCGAAAAGAACTATCCCACCAAGGTTATCCAAATTGGGAACCATTGGGAATTTTAGTTGACAATGCGATAGAATTAGTTGCAAAACACATTCCAGCAAACAGCCAAAACCAACTAACAAGTATGCTTATTAAAGCTGAACAAAAAATGTTTGAAGTTGGACTAACAACACTCGATGATGCTGGACTAAACAAGACAGAAATAGAATTAATTGACAAATTGCAACAAGAAAAAAAATTGAAAATTAAAATTTATGCAATGATTTCTGGTAATCAAGAAATGCTAGATTATTATCTCGCTAAAGGACCTTACAAAACCGATTTACTAAACGTTTGTTCTTTTAAGTTTTATGCCGATGGAGCGCTCGGATCTAGAGGAGCATGCTTACTAGAACCTTATGCAGATTTAACCGAACAAGATCATTATGGATTAATGACAACCGATGAAGAGTTCTTTAATAAATATGCTCCACTACTCTATGAAAAAGGATTTCAGATGAATACACATTGTATTGGAGATTCTGCCAACAGAATGGTTTTAGACATTTATGGTAAAACATTAAAAGGCGTTAACGACAAACGCTGGAGAATTGAACATGCACAAGTCATACACTCTGAAGATTTCAAAAAATTTAACCAATTCACCATCATTCCATCCATACAATCTACCCACGCTACTTCAGATATGTATTGGGCAGAAGAACGCTTAGGAAACGAACGCATTAAAGGAGCTTATGCCTATAAAGAACTATTAGCGCAAAATGGCATGATTACTTTGGGTACCGACTTTCCTGTTGAAGGCATTAACCCAATGAATACCTTTTATGCTGCTGTAGTTAGAAAAGACAGCAAAGGATATCCAAAAGAAGGTTACCAGATGGAAAATGCATTATCTAGAAAAGAAGCACTAAAAGGAATGACTATTTGGGCCGCAATTGCAAATTTTGAAGAACTCGAAAAAGGAAGCTTAGAAGTTGGCAAAGCTGCCGACTTTATTATCTTAGACCAAGATTTAATTACTGCTCCTGAAGAAAACCTACTAAACATTAAAGTGTTGCAAACATTTATTAACGGGGAAAATGTTTTTTCTCGAGATCAAACAAAATAACATGACTGAACAAGAAATCATTATCGAACCACTAATTACCAATGACGCTGTAACCTTTGGCTTGTTGGCTTGTTGCTTAGGTATTGTATTTTACACTTCACAGCAAAAAGGATTAAAATGGTTTTACAAAATTGTTCCAGCTTTATTAATGTGCTATTTACTGCCAGCTTTACTCAGTACATTTGGCATAATTTCTCCAAAAACATCTGAATTGTGGCCAATTGCCAAAAACTATTTTTTACCAGCTTCTTTAATTTTAATGACCTTAAGCACGGATCTTAAAGGAATACTAAAATTAGGTCCAAAAGCACTAATAATGTTTGGTACCGCAACAGTAGGAATTATTTTAGGAGGCCCAATAGCCATTTTAATTACAGCTACCTTCTCTCCCGAAACGGTTGGAGGTGTTGGTCCCGATGCCATATGGAGAGGACTATCTACCTTAGCAGGAAGTTGGATTGGTGGTGGAGCTAACCAAACTGCTATGCTAGAATTGTATGAGTTTAATGTAGATAAATACGGAGCAATGTTAGCCGTAGATGTTGTTGTATCTAATATATGGATGGCCTTTATTTTGTTTGGCGCAGGAAAAGCAGATAAAATTGACAATTGGCTTAAAGCAGATTCTTCGGCTATAGAAACCTTAAAAAACAACATGGCCAATTACACAACAAGCGTTGAACGAAAGTTTACCTTAACCGACATGATTAAAATATTAGCGCTTGCTTTTGGAGGCGTAGGATTGGCTCACTTTTTAGCAGAAACATTTAGCGAAATGGCCATTGCCGGAGGAATGGGTGACAACATTTTAGCCAATCAATTCTTTTGGGTAGTAGTAATAGCTACAACCTTTGGACTCACATTATCCTTTACTAAACTTAGAAGTTTAGAAGGTGCTGGAGCCTCTAAAATTGGAAGTGTTTTCATTTACATTTTAGTAGCAATTATTGGAATGAAAATTAACCTATCTGAATTAAAAGAGCATTGGGACTTTATAATTGTTGGGTTAATCTGGATGATTTTCCATGTAGGTTTATTGTTTTTAGTAGCAAAACTAATTAAAGCACCATTCTTCTTTTTAGCTGTTGGAAGTAAAGCCAATGTTGGAGGAGCTGCCTCTGCACCAATTGTAGCTGCAGCCTTTCATCCGAGTTTAGCTCCAGTTGGAGTTTTATTGGCTGTTTTAGGATATGCTTTAGGAACTTATGGCGCTATGTTTTGTGCCTACTTAATGGAAATTGCTTCGCTTAGTGTTTTACCGCAATAGCCGAAATTTCTACATTAACATTTTTGGGTAAACGAGCAACTTCTACCGTTTCTCTTGCTGGATAATCGCTAGTAAAATAAGTGCCATAAACCTCATTTATACGTGCAAAATTATTCATGTCAGAAATAAAAATAGAACACTTAATAACATTACTAAAATCCATACCAACTTCATTTAGCAAACCTTTTAAATTTTGCATCACCAAAGTTGTTTCCGATTCAATCGTATCCAATTCCAACTCGTTTGTTTTAGGATTAATGGCTATCTGACCAGAAGTATACAACATATCGCCCACCATTACTGCCTGATTATAAGGTCCAATAGGTGCTGGAGCATTTTTGCTTATTATTATTTTTTTCATCTTTTATCTTAATATTTTACGAACAAAAGCTACCGTAAAGTAACTCATTAAAAATAAGCCCATCCAACCTTCTGCTACCGAAATACCTCTACTTAACCCTGTAGGATAAAAATCGCCATAACCAATGGTTAAAAAGGTAATAGCACTGTGGTAAAAACACGTTTGAAAATAGCTCATTCCATCTGTAGCTCCAACAGAATTAATATGCCCATGTCCAATAATTGGCTGAACTAAATACATTAAACTAAACAAAACATATACAACACACATACTTGCAAATACGCGTATTGGACTAGTAGCATACAACCCCATTTTATCAAAAACCAACCATCGAAATCCATAATTAACAACCTTTAATTTTTCCAATCCACCTGCTCTAGTCGCAGATTTGTAATCGGCCTGCAATTCATACCGCTTAAACTGTATGTATGCTTTATCCTCATCTTCGTACTTCCCACTTAAGTGAAAATCTTCTTTTAAAGTATTAAATTGTTCTGATTTTTGACGTAGAGTAGTTTTTTGCTGACTGGTAATTAATTCTTTTACATTATTGTCTTTCCAGTCGATAATAATTCTACCTAAGTTACGCATCCCATTTAAGTAAAGCGTTTTAATATTTACCCTATGATTAATAGTTTTAAGATCTATTATATCTCTAACAATGGTTTCCGACAAATCTATAATATCAGCCTTTTTCACCGTCAAATCTAAAGCCACATCTAATCTCGATGCCTTAAAGGAAATATACTTTGAGGTACTTTGAGCAAAAGACAAACTTCCTGTTCCAAAACTTACGTTTTCAAAAAGAACTTCGGCAGTTCCGAAATTAACCAGCTTAAACGACATGTCATTGTTCCCAAATCTTGCTGATCTAAAATTTACTCTACCGGAAATTATTTCTGATTCATCAAACACAATGTAGCCATCTCCAAAAACAGCCCTTCTAAAATCTACTCTTCCATCTCCAAACTCTACTTTTCTAAAATCAATTGTTTGATTTCCAAATTTAGATTTCTGAAAACTTAAATCTCCCTTTCCGAATTTAGTGTAATGAAACTTTACTTTACTATCGTAGAAATTAATGTTATTAAATAAGGCATTTCCATCGTTAAAGTTGGCATTGATAAAAGACACCACACCTCCATAAAACTTTGATGAACCAAAAAGCACATCAGCATCTCCAAAATTCACATATTGAAAGCTGATTTCTCCCACACCAAACTCTACACTTTTATACTCAACAACAGAATCTGTAAACTCACAATGGTAAAACGAAACATTACCATGGGCAAAAACAGCTTCGTTAAACTTAACTGCTCCAGCGAACTTTATATAAGAAAAATCTGTTCTTAAAGTACAATCAAAAAAAGCATTTTCGGCAATAAAACCGTTCACATCAATAGAACTTAACTCATCATATCCAATGTTTTTTTTGTATTCTGAAATAGAAAAGTCTTTGACATAACAACGATTTAAATTAACTGAATCTCCTAATTTTAGTTTCGCATAAACCTCTTCCTTTTTCACCAAACCATACTTGGTTTTAGAAACCAATTTATTCTCTACATAAGTTGAAACAATAACAGTTTCATTACAATTGTTATCTTCAAAATGAAACGGTTCATTTCGTATTTCTACATTGTATGTGGCTACTCTAATCTCCATGGAGGTCTAAATATACAAGTTAGTTTGTAAAATCTTTCATTTTAATTCATATCATTTAATTACTCTTTTATCTGTCATACAAACGACATTAAAAAATGAGTAGGAATCCAAAACAAATAGAATTGAAGTGTTTTTAATATTATTTTCTTGTGTTATATTTGTTAAAAATTAAAATCTATCACAAAACCTATCACACATGAAAAAAACAATTACATCTTCTTTAATGCTTGTCATTATTAGTAGCTTGTCGTATGCGCAAATCCCTAACATAATGCCGAGTTACACCAACTCAAGCAATGTTCTTAATTATGAAATTATTGGAGATATATCCAAACAAGTACTTAAACCAACCGATTTAGATTTTGATACAGCTGGTAACTTATGGTCTACACTTCAAGGTACTGAAAACTCTGGTGGTTATACTGTTAAATTTACTAATCCTGGAAAACCAACCCAAACAAATCTAAGACAACAAGATGGTAACGCCTGGCATTTCATGTCATTACCAACAGGTATTGCATTTAGTACTGAAAATAACAATTTTGCAACTTCTACTGGTATTTTTGATGCCAACCACAACAATACGGATTTTACAGGTCCTTCTTTATGGCCAAGCGATGGTAGATACGCAATTAATCATGGTCCAAACACCAACGGAAGTCACTTAGACATGCTACACGAAAGCCCTTTCTGTATGGGTATTGCTCATGAAGTAGACAATGTTTTTTGGGTAACAGACACTTACACAAACGATTTAGTACGTTACGATTTTGCTGCAGACCACGGTCCAGGAGGATCTAATCATGATGACGGTAAAGTAAGAAGGTTTCCTGAAATGGTTGTAAACCGAATTAATGACAACATTCCTTGTCACTTGGTTTTAGATAAAGCTACTAACTGGTTATACTACGTTGATGGTGGCACAAAAAGAGTTTTAAGAATGGACATTACTTCTGGAACTCCAGGTGGAATACCAGCATTTGGACAAAACGAACAACTTGCTGAGTACACTAATGTGAATGGAGTTACTTGGCAAACTGTTGTTAACACTGGTTTAGTTGAACCTTCTGGAATTGACATCGTTGACAACCGATTAATTGTTTCGGATCATAGCAATGGAGACATTTTTATTTACGACATTTCTCACACTCAATCTATGCCTGTTCAAGAAATAGCTATAGTAAGCACTGGAGAAGCTGGTATTACAGGTGTAGTTATTGGACCAGAAGGAAGAATTTGGTATTCAAATTACCTTCAAAACAAAATTGTTAAAATTGAGCCTACTACAATTACAGTAGGAGTTGATGCTGTTGAAGCAAAAAACTCAATTTCAGTTTTTCCTAACCCAACAAATGGATTGGTAACGATGACAAAAAACAACAATGAATCTGTTTCGGTTAGCTTATTGGATGTTTCTGGTAAAGAAGTTTTTGCCAACAACAATGTTATTGGATTAAGAAATACATTCGATTTTTCTCATCTTTCTGATGGTATGTACTTTATTGTACTTAAAAACGGTAATCAAACTACTACTGAAAAGTTATTGCTTAAGCACTAACCTAAGGTTAACGTTATAAAAAAAGCCCTGATTCAATTGAATCAGGGCTTTTTTTATAACCGTATATTGCTTCCATAAATTAAATAAACGCCTAAAGGGCTCTTTTAGTAACATATAATCTCCAGCCAAAAATTGCCAACTGAAACTTTGAAGCTTTACTTAAATCTAATCGTTTCTTGGTAAAACTTGGCAATACAGCTTTGTTTATTTTAGCGAGAATTCTAAACCAATTTTTCTTCATAACAAATTATAAAAACTTAAAGGCATCTACAATTGGATCATCTATACTCTCGTCCGAATTATACGCTGCAGTCAGTCTGTTGTACTCCACTTCATCTTTGTAATAAGTATCTATTACTTCCATAGTTTCGCCATTGCTACCACATGGAGCATTTTTAATGTGCATTAACAGCCCAACAAATAAAATAAGGATTCCTTCTACTGAGTGTCGTCTTACACCAATAATTTTTAGTTTTTCAATGTCATGACTTATGGGAACTTCTTTAAAAATTTCACGAGGTCTGTCTGTACTCATGCTAAAAATTCCTTCTTGGTAGGTTAAACATTCAAAACCAACCGAGGGAATAAATCGCATAACGACATCATCCTTTTTACCCAACCTCATCTTAACCATTTCTAATTCATATCTTGCCATGCTACAAAAGTAGTTATTCTAAATAAAAAAAGCCCCAACTTACGTTGGGGCTTTTGTATAATTATAAGAAGTTTAGTTCTTGATAATTTTCTTAGTAACAACTTCGTCAATTGTAGATAATCTTACGAAATAAATTCCGTCAGTTAATCCATTTACGTTAATTGTTTTTTGGTAAGCTCCAGATTGACCGTTAATCTGATCAGAAATTAATACTCTACCTTGGATATCAAAAATATCGATTGAGATATCTTCTCCAATTAACAAACCGAAATCTAATGTAAGGTTTTCGTTAACTGGGTTAGGATAAATATTCAACCCTCTTGCTTCCAAGTTTTCTGGCACATCAACCGTTACTGCTGTAAAAGTTTCTGTATGAGTACCACAAGCATTAGTTGCAATTAAAGTAACGGTATAAGTTGAGCTTGTAGAAGCATAAGTATGCGTTGGATTTGTAGCTGTACTTGTATTTCCATCACCAAAATCCCAAGAATAACTTGTTGCGTTAGTAGATGTATTGGTAAAGATATAAATAGAACCACCTGAAACAGTTGTAAAACTAGCTACTGGAAGATCTTCTGTAACCACTATTGATTCGTTGTAAACGTTTCCACAAAAATCTGTTAATTGCAAATCGTAAGTTCCAGCTGAAGTTACAGTTAATGTTGGAGTTGTTGCTCCACCTGGAGACCACAAGTAAGCAGCACCTGTTACATTAGGAATTATAGTTCCTGAGTTACAAAACACCATTGAATTTGCTAAAATATCTGCTCCAGAAGGAGTGATTTCGTGCGCA
The DNA here is from genome assembly GCA_905479995.1 of uncultured Flavobacteriales bacterium. Classification (GTDB taxonomy): domain Bacteria; phylum Bacteroidota; class Bacteroidia; order Flavobacteriales_E; family Vicingaceae. The sequence goes on from CAJQON010000004.1 coordinate 132,718, forward strand.
CCAAAAGTGGTGGCTGTCGTATTCCGCATTGTTCCATCCACATCTGTTGTTAAACCAGCAATAAATGGTGCTGTAACTAATGTATTGTTAGTACAATCAATGTGTAAATCAGTCGTGTCATTTACAAACATAGGATCTGCCATAAATGAGTTGGCATCATGAGTGGTTCCTGCTTGAAAATCATATAAAGATGCATTTGCTCCAAAAAAAGCATCATTTGACATATTTACCATTGTTGAATCAAAATCATACACATTGTCTTCTATGGAAATGTTAGCACAATCTGTGTCTCCCCAATAGATTTCTCCACTTGAAGTACTATCCACCTGAATTAAGTTATTAGCAATATTCATGTTTGTTGTATTGTCTATGTAAATAACTTCAGAGTTATTATCAAACGAAGCAACACTATTGTGGTAAAGATTAACAAAATCAAGATCATAGGTATAGAATGCAAATCTAGCTCCTGAAATAAAATTGTTGGATACTTCTATTGGATTAGTTGAAGTTCCTTGAGAATACTCAAAGTAGATACCATAACTTGCAGTATCAGCTAAAAACTGATTTCCATTAATTTTAGAATCACCTCCTATGTATTGAGCGTATAATCCATAAGCATTATTGTCACCAGTCAACCTTACTTTGTTGTTTTCTATAGCTACATCTTCAGAATACTCTATGAATAAACCGTAAGAAGTAGCATCTTCTATGTTGTTTCCAGAAATAGTAACACCCTTACTGGAACCATCATAACCATAAGTATATATTCCATGCGAAGGCACTCTCCCATTTAAATTGTAAATGCTATTGTTAGAAACTGAAGAGTTATCACCAATACCATCAAAACTAACCCCTCTATTATCAGACCAAATTGAGTTGTTCGTTATATTTGTGTTTTTTGCATTACCGTAATCTGCTTCAATGTAAAGACCATAATCACTACCATAAATATTGTTATTAGTAATGTCAACGTTCTCCATTCCAGAATCATCAGATTCAATTTCTAGACCATAGTCTCCTGATAATAACGTAGTATCACCATAGAAAGTATTGTTGTTGATATTCATATTTTCTATGTTAGAATAGTCAACATAAATATATCCACCCTCTTTTGTTGAACTATAAAAATAAGAGTCTTCAATGTTTAACCCATCAATTCCTGAATAATCACCGTAAATAGCCAATGCCTGTGTTCTAGAACTTACATAATTACTGTCAGACACATTAACATTATTAAGAGCATAACTAAAAATATAAATTCCATAAGATGTTACATCAACAATATTCTTTTTTAAACTCATATTATTTATGCCCCCATAATATCCTTCAAGATCCATACCGTTCTTTGCATCAATTACATTGTTATTAATTTCTACATTGTTCAATTGAGATTCAGCGTAAGCGTAAATTCCAATATTATTTTTTGCCCAAATTGAATCATTTTCGATGGTTAAACCAGCAATAGTACCATCGTCACTTTCAACATAAATACCATAACTAATTGCATTTACATGGTTTTCAGAAATGGTAACATTATCAACGGTATAATCTCCGTAAGCTTCAATTCCATCAGAACCTGACTCAATAAAGTTATCAGAAATAGTTGCGTTTTTTAAGTTGTAACTAAAGATATAAACACCATCAGAACCAGCCGTATCAATATTGTTCGTTATGGTAACATTATCAACAAAACCATAATATCCTTCAATGTTCATACCATGGTCATCTGCATTAATTACATTATTAGTTAGTGTAACATCTTTAAAACTTGCTTCAGAATATAAGTAAATTCCATCATCATTATTAGCAGTAATAGTGTTGTAGTTAACCGCAATGTTCTCTCCTAAACCATAATATGGTTGAAGCTCAATTGCTTCTCTACTCTCAGCATAAACTGTATTGCTATCTATTGTCCAATTTGCTCCTCCAGCTTCAGAATAGATATAAACTCCGGCATAACCGCTAATTTCTGAATTTTTAATGGCAACATTATTTACATTATTCTCTGAATTAAGCTCAATTGCCTCATTTCCGTAAACACCTTGAGTTTCAACAAAACTATTGGTAATAGATATTCCATCAATCAATCCATCACTATTAATATCAATGGCTTCATCTCTAGTATTTATGTCATCAGCTGGATTAGAAACTACGGTATCATTGTCTATTGTAACATTAGAAACTACAGCATTACTTTCTAAATTAATCCCGTTATATCTTCCAATAAAATTAGAATTGGTTAAAGCAACATTATTTAATCGAGTATAATCTACCTCAATATAGAAAGCATCTCCATTGGCAGAATTAAACGTACAGTTATCAACAGAAAAATTTTCTGCAATATATTCAGAGTAAGCATACAAAGCATCATTACCAGCTCCAATACCTGTACCTGCATTAATTTGAGAATTCTCAAAAGTCACACCATCAATTTTATTAGAATAGCCTTGAAGGTAAATTGCATAGTTATTTGAAGATGAAATCGAACTTTGGCTAACAGATAAATCTACAAGGCTTTTATTTGCATAAATATTAAATGCATTAGCAGATGTGATAATATTAGCATCAATTAAAGTTGTATTTTTTACATCCAACAAATTAGAATGCAAATATATTCCACCAGAAGTTGAACTTAAATTAGAATTGCTAAAATTAAAATTATTTACTCCAGCATCTCTAAAGTTATAGATCGCATAGCTATTAATTGCTGAAGTGTGATTTATTGCAACGTTATCAAAAGATACATCTGTAGAGTTAGCACTTACGGTATTGCCATTAGCACCAGCATAACCTATGGTAAGGTGAGTAAATGAGATATAGTCAACACCTACAATATCAAAAGTACTCGTTGTTGTTGAGGCAATACTCACTTTAGCACTGTCAGCACTTGCTGAAGTAAAAGTAATGGTATTGGCAGCACTATTTCCTGCTACTGCGGTTAATACAATAGCTTCATTAAGCATTAAGTTGTCTGCTATTTCAAAAATTACAGGACCAGATTGGCCGTGCAACATTAAGGAATCGCAAGCATTTTGAATGCTCGGAGCATAAGCCCCAGTTCCGTAAACTGAATAAGTTCCACTTAACTGAGCGGAAGCTGAATAGCCTATTAAACATAGGCTAAATAAATAAATAATTTTTTTCATGGTATTTGGTATTAGTTAATATTAGTTTTAAGAGATCAGGATGATAAGCAGCGTAAGAAGATCTCTTTATTTCGAAGAGCTGCCGTTTGTGTATTCTTGGAATTCTATTCTTATTTTAAATTAAGAAGTAATTAGAAGAAAGGGAATTATTAAGTTTTTTTAAGCAAAAAAATATTAATTCAAAAGAGATAAAACTGTAATTATACAAACAGACTGAAAACAGTTATTTGTTCAATTAGTAATAAGTTAGAAATGAATTAATGCTGATTGCACTGGGTTAATTTAAGTTTAAAAAGTTCGTAATATTAAGTGTGTTAGATAATTGGTCAATTCATTAAATAACATCACAATAATAAGACTTTTTTCTAAACTACAGTAAATTTTATCAAAAACCTTAACTCTTTAATGATACATTGTATGCAATAATTCCAGAAAAAAACACCTTCCATCACTTAAACAATTTTTTATTTTTTTACTACTCATCTATGATTTTAAATAATTAATCTATATATTTACTATGTTTATCGAATGAATCAATTGTCAAAAATAGCTCCCCTAAAAGTTCATGGCGCAACCATAACCTACCGAGACGATCAAATAATTCACATCCATTATGATAGCATATTAATGAGTTTAAAAGATGCTAAAAACATTATTGATCAGGTAAAAGAAAAAAGCCCATGGAAAATAGCTCCAATATATATTAGTGCCGAACCATTTGCAAGTAATGATCCTGAAGCTCAAAAATACTTAGCTGGAGATGAGGTTATGAACCATAGTTCTGCCGTAGGAATATTAGCAAAAAACATTGCTCAAAAAATTGCCATTAATTTTTTCATTAAATTTAGAAAGCCAACTAAACCCACCAAATTTTTCACTTCAGAAGATGAAGCTATAACATGGCTACAAAGGTTTGAAACCATAGTCAAATAAAATCATTGTTTTACTTTAATAAAAGTTAACCATCAATTCCCGCAAGATTCGTTGATTGATTTTAAAAATATGTACTTTTATTTTTATGCATCCACAGCCCATCATTTGTCCTTACTGCCAAAACCCGCTTATAAATACTGGCAACAAAAACTATGCTTGCGATTTAAACCATTGTTTTGATATTGCCAAAGAAGGTTACATCAACTTATTGCCTGTAAATCAAAAAAAATCAAAAGCTCCGGGTGACAATGAAATGATGATAGCGGCAAGAAGAATTTTTTTAGAATTGGGCTTTTATGACCCGCTAATTGACCGATTAAAAACAATTATTCAAACTGACTTTAGTTTTAACAATAATCATTTTGTTGCGTTAGATGCAGGCTGTGGAGAAGGCTATTATTCAGAAAAAGTAATGAATAACCTCTCTGGACTTACCAGTCAAATTATTGGTACTGATATTTCTAAATATGCCGTAAAAAATGCCGCCAAAAAGTATAAAGAAAACTTTTACTTTGTAAGTTCTGTTTTTAACTTACCTGTTGCCACCAATAGTACTGACCTTATTCTTTCTATCTTTTCCCCTATTCACTCAGAAGAATTTAGAAGGATTCTTTCAAAAAATGGATACGTTGTTGTGGTAAGTCCTGGCGAAAACCATTTAAAAGAATTAGCTGAATTAATTTATGAGACTTTTAAACCTCACGAAAATAATGTAATAGAAAAAATGGCTCCTTCATTTGAGTATCAAACTACCAAAAAAGCCACTTTTAGCATTCATATTAAAGACACTGAAAACTTGCTTATTTTATTAAAAATGACTCCTTATTTTTGGAGTACTAGTAAAGAGAATTTAGTTAAAATAGAAAGCTGTAAAGACATTACCATTACTTGCGATTTTAACATTTCTATTTTCAAACATCGAGTTACTTCATCGTGAAAAAATCTATAGCAATTATTGGAGGTGGTCCTTCTGCCTTATTAATGGCAGCTTTTCTTGATGTGAACAAGTTCAAGATAACCATCTACGAAAAAAACAAAACACTTGGTAGAAAGTTTTTGGTTGCTGGTAAAGGTGGATTTAACTTGACCCATTCAGAACCAATAGCAGAATTAATTAAACGCTTTACACCTCCTTCTTTTTTAGAGGAAGTCTTATTAAATTTTAGCAACCAAGACTTAAGAGATTGGCTAAAAAGTATTGATATTAAAACTTTTATAGGAAGTAGTAAACGCGTATATCCTGAAAAGGACATTAAACCAATTACAGTATTAAATAGTATCCTAGATGTAATCAACAAAAAAGGAGTAAATATTAAGTATGAACATACCTGGAATGGATGGTCAAACAACAATGAACATTTATTTAATACAAATACCATTGTAAAAGCTGATTACACCATTTTTGCTTTAGGTGGAAGTAGCTGGAAAGTAACTGGTTCTGATGGAAGTTGGACAACCCTCTTTAAACAAAAAGGAATTAAAGTCAATCCATTTGAAGCTTCCAATTGTGCTTACCAAATAGAATGGCCAGATCAATTTATTGCCAAACACGCTGGGATTCCACTAAAAAATATAACCGCAACTTGTTTAGAAAATACGCAAAGAGGAGAAGCGGTAATTACTCAATTCGGGTTAGAGGGAAATGCAATTTATGCCTTAAGTCCAAAAATACGTTTAGGCTTAATTAACCAACAAAAAGCTATCCTATTTTTGGATTTGAAGCCGACACTAACACTTAAACAAGTACACCAAAAATTAATCGAGTCTTCTTTAAAAAACACAACTGATACCTTACGAACTCTTTTGAAATTAAGCAATGTTCAAATTGGATTGTTAAAGACAATGATTACCAAGGAAGATTTTTTAAACCCTAAAACCTTATCTTATTGTATTAAAAACTTAGAGTTAAAAATTGTTGGCAGTGCAACAATCGATGAGGCCATCTCTACTGTCGGAGGAATAGCGCGAGATGCCATTAATGAAAATTTTGAGTTAAAAAAATTACCTAACCACTACTGCATTGGCGAAATGCTCGATTATGATGCTCCTACTGGCGGATATTTACTTCAATCGTGTTTTTCTACGGGAGTTTTTCTTGCAAAATATTTCAATAAAAACAATACTTAATATATGTTTCATTCATTTGCAAATTACCATAGCAACAAGTAAGTTTCGCCCTTAAAAAACATGCCCCAATCCGTTCTTAAACGGATTGTCCAGTAATTTTATATCTACTATTTTTGGGAAATGAAAATAGAAATTTCCGTAGTTGATGACCATAACCTTTTGAGAAAAGGGCTCATTCAAATTATAAAAAAATTCGAAAACATTACAGTTGATAGAGAGTTTGAAGATGGATTGGATTACATTAACCATGTAATTGAATATCCTGAGGACACTGCAGGAATTGTATTACTAGACTATCACATGCCAAAAATGGATGGAATTGAAGTATGCCTATGGCTGAAGAAGAACGCGAGACACATTAAGGCTATTATTATTTCACAATACGATGATAGCGGAACTATAAAAAGGCTAGTTCAAAGTGGAGCATCAGGGTATTTACTTAAAGAAACCTCCTTAGAAGAACTAGAAAATGCAATTTTAGAGGTATCCGCAAACGGGTTTTATTTAAACGAAAATTTAAACTCACAAGCCATTGCTAAATTGGTTAAAACAAAAAATATTAACTCAAGTTTTAGAAAAAACATCTCTTTAACTAAGCGCGAGAAAGAAGTTGCTCAATTAATTTGTCTTGAATTATCGTATAAAGAAATTGCAGATAAACTGGACATTAGCAAAAGAACTGTTGAAACCCATAAAGATCATATTTTAAGAAAAATAGGCGCAACTAAAGTGACTGGAATTGTAGTTTATGCCGCAAAAAAAGGTTGGATTTAAATGCATTAACTTTTGTGGTAATTATTGACAAAATTTACACCACTTTGCATCATGTTGATGTTCAAAACACTTAGTCTCATCGTAAATATTCTCAATAAGTTCAACCAAAACAGCTTCAAATTCCAGTAATAATTCTGAATCTATTGTTTTGTTTTTATCCAAAGTAAATGGCATAAACCCTGAACTCAATTTTCTAAACGAAATAATACCCGAATGTAATCCCAATTCAGGTAATGAATTTGTTTTGCTGTACATCAATGCATACATCATTAACTGAAAAGCCTTACCTCTTTTAGACTCTAATAACTCTTCGGTACTTTTTATTTTTAAATCCCCAGGTTCAACCAAACCAGTTTTATAGTCAATAACCCTTAATTGACCTTTATAAGTATCAATTCTATCGGCTTTCCCTTTTAATTTCACTCGCTCGTTTCCAACAATAACCTCTCCATTTAGCTCTTTTTCTAGCACATTAATATATAAGTCATCTGGTTTCCCTTTTATTAAAGCTAACTCATTCTTAATAAAGGTGCTTACATAATTTTGAGCCACATTCAGCGTCAATAAATTCTTCCCAGTTTTTAACTCTCTTTCATTATAATGCTCTGCAAAAACAGCAAAAACAGTAGTTTCAACGTTTTTAAGCAATACTTTCAAGTCATATTCCGTAATGTTTTTATTTTCAAAAGGCTTATACAAAACCTCCAAACTATCGTGAACAAAAGTTCCGAAGGTTTTCATTTCAATCGTTTCCTCTACTTCGTCCGGATCACCAACTCCTAAAACATATTTATAGTAAAAATCTAAAGGACACTCTACATAAGTACTTAAGGCTGATGGCGAAAACCCTGACAAAAAACGTTCTTTTATCTTTTTTACAATAGCAGCCGTTTTTTGAACCTTTGGCTCAGTCAAAACCTTATCTATTGTAGGGTATGAAATCAACCGTTTGGTTATACTAATGTTTGAATTGAATTTAGGTAACTCATTTTCAATTTGCGTTACAAAACGACTCTGTTCTCCACTACCAAACTCATTGGTTTGAGTATTGTGTAAAATGGTAACGTTTTCAGCATTTTGAATTAATCGGTAAAAGTGATATGCATAAACTGCATCTTTCTCTACATGTGTCGGCAAATCATACACCCGTTTTATATCAAAAGGAATAAAGGAATTGAATGTTTTACCAGCAGGTAAAGTCCCTTCATTAGCAGACAATAACACAATGTTTTTGAAATCTATATTTCTGGTCTCTAACATCCCAAGAACCTGAAGTCCACGTAAAGGCTCTCCATATAACTCAATGGTAAAGGAGCTTAGTATTTGATGGTAAATTGAATAAAACCCTTTTACATTTTCTACAAAAGGATATTTAGTAGTTAATGTAACTATTTGTTTAAACAGCTTTGCAAATTGAAACAAGTATTCCAACTCTATCGTTACCTTATCTTTTTCAGTTTTATTGGCTAAATAATATTTTTTACCTAACTCAATATACAAACTACATTGTTTTAAAATGTTAGAAATTTCAACTGTTGTAACAAATGGGGTATTCAACTGACCATTGACCCAGTCTAGCTTTTCTTTATTAATAAAGGCCCAATTATTTTTAACGATGTGCTTTTTAATTGTATTACAAACTTCTCTGGTAAATATAATTTGACTAAAAGGAAGTTGAAGCAACTTCAACAAATCTTTATGATGGTAAGTTAGCTGGCCATTATATCCAAACCGCTCTGCGTTGACTAAAGTGGTGAAATAAATTTCAAAGAAGTTATTTAGTGGTGTATTTTTTAAAGGATACCCCATGGTAACATTAATGTTATCTATAGATTGAGGTAACGATTGTAATACTGGAACCAATAAATTTTCATCGGCCAAAACAACGGCTGTTTCGGTAAATTCTTGCGGATTAATCTCTGATAAAATGTTGGTTAAATATTTGGCCTGACCAATGTTCTGTGGCACTCCCAACACATCAATATTTTTACTTGAGTTTTTAAATTTTTCACTAATATAATTAAAGGGAGAAAATACATCCTTCTTTTTCCATTCCCTCAAAAACAATCCACTTTCCTGAATGTTATCATCTAGGTAATAATGATCAGCATCAAAAATAACTTCACATTTTTTTTGCTTCTTGAGCACAGATATAATTTGAACTTCTGCTTTATTTAATGCATTAAATCCTGCAAAAATGAGTTTTTTAGAGTCTATTTTGCTTGCTATAAACTCTTCAGGATTCGCTTTTAAGTTTTCGCTAACTTTTCTATATGCTAAGCCCTGGTAGGCCAAATTATTTTCAGTAAGATGTTTTGAAAAGAGAGTGTAAAGCTCTCCAAGTTGCTTCCAAAATTTTAAGTATTGCTGCTGAAATTCGGTAACCTCTCCTTCTCCAACATTCCATACTTCTATTGCTCTAGCTTCATTAATGTGCTTAAACAATTGATCTGTTGGCACCAAGTATCTATCAATTTCATTAAAATCATGCAATAAAATCTGTCCCCATTTAGCAAACTCATCAAAAGATTCATAGTCTTTTGTATTTTTTCGATAAACGCTATACAACTCAAAAAGCTGAGTGGTATTATCTATTATTTCTGCTTCAGACAACTGTTCAATCAATTCTTCTGTTCCAATTATATGGGGCAACCAAATAGGGTCACTAATTAATTTACTTAAACTACGTTTTAGAAATAATGCAGCCCTTTTGTTGGGCAATACTACAGTAATATCACTCAATTCAGTTTTAAATTCAGTGATAAGGTGTTTTGCTATTTTTTGAAGAAAAGTATCCAAGAATAAATTGTAAAAAAACGAAGTTATTTAACCTCAAGCTTAAATCCAACTCCATGTACATTTGTTATTGAAATAGTATCATTGGCAGAAAGATATTTCCTTAGTTTAGAGATAAATACATCTAAACTTCTCCCACTAAAATAGTCATCATTGCCCCAAATATTTTTTAGAATCAATTCTCTAGAAGCAATATCATTCATATTCTCACACAAAAAAGCCAATATTCTGGCTTCTCTTTTTGTTAAATTTTGTTCTTTGGTTTTGTTTGTCAGTTTTTGATTTTTCACATCAAAATCATACGCTCCTATTTTGTAATTATCTACTTTCTCATCTTGATCTATACCCAATATTTTTGTTCGCCTCAAAACAGCTTCAATTCTAAGTATAAACTCCTGAAAATCGAAAGGTTTTGTAATGTAGTCATCAGCACCAAGCATAAAACCCTTAACCTTGTCTATTTGCATTGTTTTAGCTGTTAAAAAAATAATAGGTACCTCTTTATTTACATCTCTTATTGTTTCAGCTACAGCAAAACCATCCTTTTTAGGCATCATAACATCTAAAATACAAAGGTCAAAGTGATTGCTAGCAAAAGTCTTTTGTGCAATCTCTCCGTCCGAACACAGCGTTACCTTAAAGCCATTTGCCTTCAAATTGTCTTGAACCACAAAGCCCAAGTTGCTATCATCTTCCGCTAAAAGTATATGTATATTTTGTGCTTCTTTTCCCATATTTTTTTCCTTAAATAAACTACAACGGTAGTCTTATTACAAAGGTAGAACCTTCATTTTCTTCACTTATTAACTTTACACTTCCCGAATAAGCTTCTACTATTGTTTTTACATAATTTAAACCTAAACCAAAGCCTTTTACATCGTGAACATTTCCTGTTGGCGCTCTGTAAAATTTATCGAATATAAACTTGTGACTATCTTTTGAAATACCCACCCCATTATCTTTTACACTTATTTCAATACTTCCTTTATGGTCATTGGTTGACACCAAAACTTCTGGCCGATCTTCAGAGTACTTTATTGCATTGTCAATAAGATTATGAAGCGCATTTGTTATGTGAACCCTATCTCCATAAAAGATAAACTTTTCAGCTTTCAAGTCAACATTTAACTCGCCATTTCGCTCTTGCACAATTAAGCCAAAACTCTTTACTGAAGCAGTAATTAATTGATGTAAATCTAACTCCTCATCCTCAAGTCTTAACTTGTCTTTATCTAATGTAGCCAATTGTAAAACCTTATCTACCTGGTTTTTTAATCGATTATTTTCATCTTTAATTATACCCGCATAATTAGCCAAACGACCAGGCTCATTGGCAATATCATCACTCAACAACACCTCCGCAGAAAGAGAAATTGTTGAAATAGGCGTTTTAAATTCATGTGTTATATTATTGATAAAATCGTTTTTTATTTCAGACAATCGTTTTTGTTTTAGAATAACAAAAATGGTATATGCAAAGAAAATCATGATAACCAAAATAATAAAAGAAGAGAACAACCAAATCCCCATTTCATTTAAAATGTACGATTGCTTAGAAGGGAAATAGACACCAAAATAATGGCCATCTCTATCCCAAATCATATTATATGATTTAGATTGTAAATGATTTTGCTCTTGATTATCAAGAGATACATACTGACCAAAAACTATGGAATCGGTAAAACAATCATAAATTACATATTCAAAATCTACTTTAATGTTTCGCTCAACAAATTCATTTTTCAATAAATTTTCTAATAAATAAGGATTAACCGTATCGTTTATAAGTGTTACATAGTAGTTTGAACTTACTTGCTTTACAGGATTAAACAATTCTGACTCATCTTCATGAATACTCAACAATTCATGCGTTACATTATCTAAGGCCAAACGAACTCGTTCGTTAAATTGTTTTTCTTGGAGGTTGTATGCCTTTTTTACCCAATAAATTTGAGTAGCAACTATTCCAACCAACGAAAACGTTGCCAAAAAAATGATAATACGTATGGTTTTTCTATTCATTTTAGATAAAAGTAATCAATTTGATGCTTTAAAATGAAAAACCCATTTCGTTAACACTTTTTTAATTTATGACTACTTTTACACTTTCAAAAAAACTAAAATTGAACAGATGAAAGCATACGTTTTTCCGGGGCAAGGATCCCAATTTGTAGGAATGGGTAAAGATTTATACGATAGTTCGGCATTGGCCAAAGAACTATTTGATCAAGCAAATGAAATATTAGGGTTTAGAATTACCGACATTATGTTTGAAGGAACAGATGAGGAGCTAAAACAAACTAAAGTAACACAACCTGCTATATTTTTGCATTCTGTTATTTTAGCCAAAACATTAGGCGATGATTTTCAACCAGCTATGGTTGCCGGACATTCTTTAGGTGAATTTTCTGCATTAGTAGCAAATGGAACATTAAACTTTGAAGACGCTTTAAAATTGGTTTCAGCAAGAGCTTTAGCCATGCAAAAAGCTTGTGAAGTTGAACCATCTACCATGGCTGCAATACTTAGCCTAGAAGATGACGTTGTAGAAAAAATATGTGCTGATATAGATGGAGTTGTAGTTGCTGCCAACTACAACTGTCCAGGTCAATTGGTTATTTCTGGAACAATAGATGCTATTAATGCTGCATGTGAAAAATTATTAGCTGCCGGTGCAAGAAGAGCATTAGTTCTTCCTGTAGGAGGAGCATTTCACTCTCCATTAATGGAACCTGCAAGAGAAGAGTTAGAACAAGCCATTAATAACACAACTTTTAATACTCCAACTTGTCCTATTTACCAAAACGTTCCTTCTTGGCCAGTTACAGATCCAGAAGAAATTAAAACTAACTTAATTGCTCAGCTAACAGCTCCTGTAAAATGGACTCAAACTATGCAACATATGTTAGCAGATGGAGCAACTAACATTACTGAAGTAGGTCCTGGAAAAGTATTACAAGGTTTATTTAAAAAGATAGATAGAGCGCTCGAAACTCAAAGTGCTTAAGCATTATTCTTCCTAAACAAATTAACACCAAAAAACCCCAAAGAGTTTTTCCTCTTTGGGGTTTTTAAGTTTTAAAATTTCATCATTATTCTTCTACCAATTAGAATAATTCCCCTAAAATATTACACCTTTTACGTTCTCCCAACAAAACCATTTGCCTTATAACGGGTTTTTAATGCCTAACTACCAAAGTATTTCAGTACAAAACTGCTGTGTTTTCGGTACTTTTTTAGTGCTTCCATTTTCTTGTGCAAGTTTTGTGCAACCTATAAAAAACTATTTTTTTTAGTTACCCCCTACTTTCGTAAAGCCAATAAGAGCAACCTAACATGAAACAACTAAACACCCCTTTTTCCTATGAAAAGCTTTATCCTTTTTACCCTTGTATCTTTATTTATAATCCCAACCAATCTTCTTAGCCAAAACTGGGTTCAAGATAAAAAACTGACTGCTCCAGATAAAGATGCTTACGATTATTTTGGAGCCTCAACTTCTATTTCTAACAACTATTTAATTGTAGGTGCCCCCTTCGATGAGCACGACCTAACGCCTATTTATCCGCTTAAAAAAGCAGGATCTGCCTACCTCTTGCTAAAAGATAAAAATGGACATTGGATTCACCACCAAAAACTCATTGCTTCAGATAGAAAGCAAACTGCTCAGTTCGGGCATGCTGTAGCTATTGCTAAAAACAACTTATTAGTTGGAGCTCCTTGTGAAAAAGCAGATAACAACGGCAAAAATATTTTAAATAATGCTGGGGCAGTATATGTATTTGAAAAAGACAGTATGGGAAACTGGATGGAACAACAAAAATTAATCCCAAAAGATAGAGCTGAATTCAACTTTTTCGGCAACGCTGTTGATTTAGATGGCAAGTATGCCATTATAGGTGCACCTAACAAAGCTTTTAGTTCAGCAAACCTAAAAGTTAAAGAAGCTGGAGCTGTTTACCTTTTTAAAAAGAGCAAGAATGGATCTTGGAAAGAACATCAAAAACTAGTTGCTCCAGATCGATCAAGTTCAGCTCATTTTGGATTTTCAGTTTCCATTCATCACAATCAGCTTATTGTTGGAGCATACACAGATAGTGAAGGCTCCTTTGGTGCCAAATATGTTCAAAATGCTGGATCTGCTTATATCTATGAACTCAACAAAAATGAAGAATGGATTTTAACGCGTAAATTAATTTCACCTACAAGGTCCATAAATGATCAATTTGGTAAAAGCGTTTCTATTTCAAGCAAACATTGTATTGTAGGTGCTTTATGGGAAGATGAAGATGCTTATGAAGACAACCCCTACTCTGGATCAGGTTCTGCCTACATTTTCAAAAAAAATGATAAAAAAAAATGGCTCTTTAAACAGAAACTTGTTGCCAATTCTAGGCAAGCAATGAGCTTGTTTGGTGGGTCTGTTGCCATAACCGAAAACACAGCAATTGTGAGTGCTATTGGTGAAAAAAAAGACCGTTATGGTTTAAACACCAAAACTTACGCTGGCTCTGCCTATCTTTTCAAGAAAGATAGTAACGACTATTGGTACCAGCATAGAAAGTTAATTGCTAACGACCGATCTAGACAAGATTGTATGGGTAGTGCAGTTGCAATAAATGGAAAAGAGGCCGTAATTGGTGCTTATTGTGAAGATTACAAAAGGTTAAATGAAAGTCTAGTAGAAAACTCTGGTGCAATTTATATTTTTAAAGATACCACTTTTGTCACCCTTTTAAGCAACAAAGAAATCAATAACGAACTAGTTAAAACAGTTTCACCAAACACCCCTTTTAACAATCAGTTTTACGTTTCACTCCCTGCAAAAACACCAATAAATATGTTAGACATAACTGCTCATAATATTTTAGGAGAAAAAATAAACTTAAAACCAACAACACCAGCAGATAAAATAATTTTTGATGATAGTAAGCTTAAACCCGGCATTTACTTTTTAGAAATTTGTTCAAAAAACAAGAAGGTTTTAACCAAAATCGTAAAGCAATAAAGGAAGTTGTGTGCCATTTGAACAAAACGACTGAAAAACAAAAGCTGTAAAGATAAATTATTAAAATATAACACATGGAAAAATTTAAGCAACTCACAAAGATTAAAGAAATATATGCTAATGGTGAAAACATTATTAAATACCTAAAGAATATTAATAACAATAAGTTGAACACAATTGAAGATATACTAATTAGTTACGACTTTCAATCTGGTTCTTATATAAAAGAATTTTCAAATACTCCAGAATACAAAGACAAATATTGTACTTCTTTAGCAAATATAATTGATGATTTAGGGAGTTTTGATTCGATAATTGAAGTAGGTGTTGGGGAAGCAACTACTCTTAATAATTTGATTAGAAAACTAACCAATGCTCCATCTGATATTTTTGGATTTGATATTTCATGGTCTCGATTAAAATTTGCAAAAGAATTTTTAGCTGATTTTGAACTAAAAAACATTACATTATTTACAGCTAATCTTTTTGAAATTCCTCTTTTAGACAACTCTATCGATATTGTTTATACGTCACATTCTATTGAACCAAATGGAGGAAAAGAAGAGGAAGCGATTAAAGAATTATATCGAATTACAGGCAAATATTTAATTCTTCTTGAACCTTCCTATGAATTTGCAAACGATAAATCTCGGGAAAGGATGAAAGAACATGGGTATGTAACTAACTTATATTCTACTGCAAAAAAATTAGGGTATAAAGTAATTGAACATCGTCTTTTCGAATACTCATCAAACCCTTTAAATCCAACAGGCATCATGATTATTGAAAAAAAATCATCAACTTCTAATGGTCCAAATTTAAAATGTCCTATTTCATTGTCTAATTTGTTAAAATACAATGATTCTTTACTTTATTCAAAAGATAGCTTTCTAGCTTACCCTGTAATTGACGGGATACCATGCCTTCTTAAAGAAAACTCAATATTGACAACACATTTACTGACTAATTATAACGAATATAAAACGGCTCACAACATTTTGCATAAGTAATGGCAGGCAAAGGAGTAAATTTCAAGGTTTGCAGTCCGATCAAACTACGTAACGGTTTGACAAGGAGTTATCACAAAATTTGCCACTACTCAAATTTACCGTTATTTAATACTTCACAAACTTCTTAACAGAGCGATTCCCGTTTGCTTCGGTAATTGAAAAACTATAAACGCCAGAAGCTAAATTGGCAACATTAATGGAGCTTTGAAATTTCGACAATTTGCCAGTTTGAACTTTTTTTCCATTTAAGTTGATAATCGAATAAGTAAGTTCTCCTTTAAACTGAGTTGTAGTAACCGTTATATTACTTGCAGTTGGATTTGGGTAAAGGACAAATGCCAACTCACTTGGCTCTTCATCTGCTATTGTTAAAGGAAAAGAAACGTCAAAAACAAAAAGCCCTTCTGCTCTATCGGTAGCTAAAATTTTACCCGAAGGTAAAAAAGGATAAACACCCCAGCATCCATCATACTTTGGTTTAATATGAGGACGAGTAGATGTATCGTAAAATCCTGCTAAACTAATATTGTTGGGATCTGCGGTATTAAAAACGTAAACACCATCAAAATAATAACTCACAAACAAATTATCCCCATTAAAAATAAGGTTATGTGCTATAGACACACTATCAACCACATTTGAGCTTATTGTATCAATTACATTAATATTTGGTAAGGCACTTACATCAATTACTTTAATTTTCATCGCATGAGTTTCATCTGCAAAAGCATAATAATCACCACTTTCGTGCAACCATCCCGAATGATTATACCCTTTATCCACATAACTTGTTAAGGAACCCAACTGGGTTACAGCAGGCAAATTGCTAAAATCCATAATAAACAAACCATTGTTACCAGCATTACAATAAGCCGTATCGTTTTTCACATAAATATCATGTAAATACCCAACAGAACCAGTCCAAGAAGGTATGTCAAATTTACAGTTAACGATTAATTCTGGCACTTTTGGGTCTATGGTTAAATCGTAAATAGCCAATTCATTAACACCCAAACCATTTTCGCCTCCACAAGAATACAAATAACCTGAAGCGGTATCTACAAAGACATTGTGTGACCTTATTATCATAGAATCTGCATCATAAACCAAAGGAGCTGAATCGGGCAATAAAGACAAGTCGGCTATTTGCAATGAACTAGCTCCTTCATCGCAAACAATGTATAAATAATCTTTATAAGTGTCATAATCTCTATGAATAGTTCCGCCACCTAAAGAACCTTGAAACTTACCAGGAATATAATATACGGTGTCCACATTATTTACATCTGTAATGTCAAAAATATGCGTTCCACCTCTACTTCCAACAATAGCATATTCCCTACCATTACTAGCATAACCCCAAACTTCATTATAACGATTATCACTACTTGATGGCACTACATTCGTATCATTCCATTGATAGGCAAGAGACATGTTTAAACTTGTTTGACTGAAGGTGTTAAATCCAATCAAAAGAAAGGTAAGAATAGATAAGTATCTCATATTATATTTTTTAAACAAGTTTTTATTTACATTCAACATTAACCATTTTTTATTAAACACGAACTCATCGTTTCATCTAAGGCATATAATCAATAACTTATTAATACTTTAACTAGAAGATTGGTTATTTTTGACTTGTACAATTAATAGACCTTTGGAAACTAAACGATTAAATAAAGCTATTTCGGAAACTGGTTACTGCTCCCGAAGAGGTGCCGATAAACTAATTGAAGAAGGGAAAGTTAAAGTGAATGGAGAAATTCCAGTACTAGGAACAAAAGTAACCGCTCAAGATGAAATCAGTATAGCTGGAAAAATTATAACGAAACAGGTTAAAAACATTTACTTGGCTTTTAATAAACCTGTTGGAATTACATGTACTACAGAAACTGACATAGACGGAAACATAATTAGCTACCTTAATTATCCTGAGCGTATTTTTCCAGTTGGAAGGTTAGACAAACCAAGTGAAGGACTTATTTTTTTAACCAATGATGGTGATATTGTAAACAAAATTCTTCGATCAAAAAACAACCACGAGAAAGAATACATTGTAACTGTAAATAAACCAATTACAGCTGATTTTATAACTAAAATGAGTAATGGCGTTCCAATTCTAGAAACAGTAACCAACAAGTGTCACGTTAAAAAAAATAGCGAACATTCATTTACCATTACTTTAACACAAGGTTTGAATCGTCAAATTAGAAGAATGTGTACTTATTTAGGTTATGAGGTTTACACTTTAAAACGCATTCGAATTATGAATGTGTCTCTAGGAAATTTAAAAAAGGGTAAATACCGGCATTTAACGGCAGAAGAAATGACAACTCTCAATGCCACCATTAAGCATTCCATACAAACAGAAGATGCCTCCTAAATTAAACTTTAGGAAAAAAACATCGCCATAAAATAGGGTTAATAAAAAATCTACTTTATTCCTAGCAACATCTGTCAACCAAAAGTTTATTAATTATATTTGGTTAAAATTGAAAATTTAACGAATTAAAAAAAATAGATTATGGCAGTAAATAATGCTTCAGCAAAATGGAATGGAACCTTAAAAGAAGGAAATGGAACAATGAATTTCACAGGGTACTCAGGACCTTTTACATTTTCTTCTCGTTTTGAAGATGGCTCAGAAACAAATCCAGAAGAATTGGTAGGTGCAGCACATGCAGGTTGTTACTCTATGTTTTTGTCAGCTCTAATTAGCGGAGAAGGCTTAAACCCAAGTAGCATTGAAACTTCAGCAACAGTAACACTAGAAAAAGATGATGTTGGACCAAATATTTCTAAAATTGAATTAGTTTGTAACGTTACTTGTGAAGGTTTATCTCAAGAAAAATTTAACGAGCTTACTGCTGCTGCTAAAGCTAAATGTCCTATTTCTAGATTATACGAAGGAAGTACTGCTTCTATTGAATTGAATGCAACATTAAACTAAAATAACGATTAACTGAATTATTACACTAAAAACCGAAAATCCATGAATCCAATTTTAAACCAAAATCTATTTTTTGTAAAAGAGCATGTCGGCATGTTCAAAGCTGCTAACAATTACGACATTCATGATCCTGAAAACCAGGAAATAATAATGACTTGTCGTGAGCCAAACTTAGGAGGTTTTACCAAACTGCTCCGATTTACCGACTACAAAAGAATGACTCCTTTTAATGTTGAGATTAAAACACCATCTGGTGAGAAGGTTCTAACGGTTAAGCGAGGTGTATCTATTTTCGTTTCTACGGTTGAAGTATTAGATGAAAACGACCAATTGGTTGGAAAGTTTAAGCAAAAATTCTTTTCTATTGGAGGAAAATTTGATGTACTAGATGCAAACGACACCCCTTTATGTACACTTAAAGGAAAATGGACTAGCTGGGATTTTAAATTCATCAAAGACCATCACGAATACGCTCATGTAAGTAAAAAATGGGCTGGATTAGGTAAGGAGCTATTTACCACTGCAGACAATTACATGTTGAGTATAAATGAGAGTTTACCAAAAAACGACCCTATGCGAATATTAATTTTAGGTGCCGTAATGTGTATTGATATGGTTCTTAAAGAATAATGCTACAAACTAGCATCAATTAAATTTTCAGGGTGGCTTGTTTTTATCACATCAAAATCAAACCACTCCTGTAAGTTTTTTTCAAACCCCACTCCTTTTAAGTAGCTGCTTAAGGCTAAATTGAGGCCTTTAGTATATAATTCATGGTTGGTACCTTTAGGATCTTTATGTTCTAAATCATTTTGAGCAAATCCTTTAAATTTTGGCCCAACAATTTTAATTTCAAATTCATCAGGATTTTTACCAATAGGACTATGAATAGTTGTGGTAAAACGGTGCCAAAATGCAGATTGTATGCAATTGCTTTTAAACAATTGTCGAACCACTTCCAATGAATCGATTGTTTCTTGATCCGTTTCTGTAGGAAACCCATACATTAAATATGCATGTACCATCACATTATGACTAGAGAAAGCATTGGTAACTCTTGCCACTTGAGCAATATCTACCCCTTTTTTCATTTTTTCTAATAATCGATCCGAAGCTACTTCCAAACCACCTGTAACAGCAATACAGCCAGATTTTGCTAATAACTCACATAAATCTGAAGTAAATGTTTTTTCAAAACGAATGTTCGTCCACCAAGAAATGGTTAGTTCTCGTTTTATCAACTCTTCAGCTATCGTTTTTAATGCTTTTGGTGGTGCAGCTTCATCTACAAAATGAAAACCTGTTACTCCTGTTTCAGCAATCAGTTTCTCTACCTTATCTACAAAATGTATCGCTGTTGTATTTTGGTAATTACCAATGTAATCTAAATTTACATCACAAAAAGAACACTGTTTCCAGTAACAACCATGTGAAACAGTCAATTTATTCCATCTTCCATCAGTCCACAATCTGTGCATGGGATTAATAACATCTAAAAATGATAAGTAGTGATTAAAATTCAATCCTTGATAACTCGGAGCAGGCAAATCTTTATGGTGAAAAATAGTATTGGGTGTTTTATTCTGATAAACAACCTTTCCCTTTTTCAATAAAAAAGTTCGTTCTAAATCTTGCTGTTCAATTTCTTTAGCTAAATACTGCGTAAGCTTGTAAAACGGACCTTCACCATCATCTAAAGTAATAAAATCAACATATTTAAAGATTCTTGGGTCGGTTAACGACCTTAGTTCGGTATTACAGTATCCTCCGCCAAAAGCTACTTTAATGTGTCGGTAATTCTTTTTTATAAACTGAGCACAACGCAGTGCAGCAAATAAGTTTCCAGGAAAAGGAATGGTAAAACAAACTAAATTTGGCTGTTCCTCCTCTAACTTGTTCACCAATAACAACAGCAACTGATCTTCAATTAGCGTAGTTGAATAACTCAAATACTGTTCAATTTCATCAAAACTGCTCGCTGAAGTTGCAATTTGCTCTGCATATCTTGTAAACGAAAAGAATTCATCAACATTTGCCGTTATAAAATCACCTAGTTCTTCAACAAATAATGTTCCCAAATGCTTGGCTTGATCCACCTTAGTCGATTCATAAAATACATCTGAAAGTTTCCCTTCTGACCGATGTGCTTTTGGCAAATAACCGTCTACTAATAATTGTAAAGCTGTTTTATCATCCTGTTTTCTTAGGTATTCTATTACAACCTCTACTCTTTCAATGTACTCAACCCGCTTTTTCCACACCTCAAGAAACTCAAAACTATTAAATTCTTGAGCCTCATTAAATACTGCAGCAATAAAGCTTTTGGTAAACACCTTATTAAATAACTCAATACTCAAATCACACTGACTAATTGGTACATTTTTACTTTCTAAAAAACCTTTTAAATAAGCTGTAGCAGGATAAGGCGTATTCAATTGTGTGAAAGGCGGTGTAATTAATAACGTTTGTACTGACATGCACCAAAGATACAATTATCTTAAATTAATAAGGTTATCTTCGCGTCATGATATCCGAACAAAACATACTAAACAAATTAGGAATAAAAGAACTTAACCCCATGCAAGAAGAAGCCAATTCGGCTATTTCGGCATCCAATAATGTAGTTATTTTATCTCCTACCGGATCAGGAAAAACCGTTGCTTTTTTATTGCCAATTATAAAAGCCTTAGATCCAACTATTGAAGAAATTCAAGTACTCATATTAGTTCCTTCACGAGAATTAGCCATTCAAATTGAGCAAGTTATCCGAAACATGGGTACTGGTTTTAAAATTAATGCTGTATACGGAGGAACGTCTGGTTCTAGAGATAAAATGGAATTAAAACACCCACCGGCTATTCTGGTAGGAACTCCCGGTCGAGTTGCCGCACATTTATACCGAGAAGTTTTTGAAACAGCTTTTATTAAAACCTTGGTATTAGATGAATTTGACAAATCACTAGAAATTGGTTTTGAAAAAGAAATGATCGAGATTACTGACTCATTACCCAACATTAAAAAACGAATACTAACTTCTGCAACACAAAAAGTAGAAATTCCAGAATTTGTTGGCCTATCTAAACCAACAGTTATAAATTACCTAAGTGAAGGAACAAGCCAACTAAAAATCAAAACGGTGTTGTCGCCAGCTAAAAACAAACTAGATACTTTGGTAAAAACAATTTGCAATCTAGGCAATGAACCAGGCATTATCTTTTGCAATTTTAAAGAAACCATCCAAGAAGTAAGTGATCACTTAACCGAAAACAACATTAATTTCGGTTGTTTTCATGGAGGAATGGAACAAGTGGATAGAGAAAGAACCTTAATCAAATTTAGAAACGGCACCATACAAATACTTTTGGCTACAGATCTAGCAGCTCGCGGATTAGATATTCCTGAATTAAAATTCATTATTCACTTTCAGTTGCCCAACAGAAATGAAGAGTATACACATAGAAATGGACGAACTGCAAGAATGAATGCTGAAGGAAGTGCCTATATTTTACAATGGGAAAAAGCTAAACTACCCGATTTTGTACTTGCCTCAGAAACCCTTCAATTAAAAGATGCCCCCACTCCTGCATCTCCATTATGGCAAACCTTATACATTACGGGCGGACGAAAAGACAAAATATCGAAAGGTGATGTAGCTGGTTTATTTTTTAAGCAAGGTAACTTGGCCAAAGATGAATTGGGAATTATAGAGTTGCAACAAAACCAAACCTATGTTGCTGTAAAATCGAAAAAAGCAAATCAAGTAATTGCACTTTTAAACAACAGTAAACTCAAAAAGAAAACCGTTCGAATTTCTTCCATTTAAATTACCTTTGCTATTCAAACAACTGTTGTGGAAAAAGACCAAAATAATATTAGCCAAAAAGACATTGAAAAATGCATTGTTATTTTAGAACAATTGGCTGAAAACACCAATCAAGTTTTTGAACTACCAGAGGAAGAGCGTGTAGCACTCATGAAAGCCGCAGGAAAGCTTTCGAGACCCAACAGAGACGAATTTATTAAGCGGAAGAAGGATGCAAAAAAAGCAGCCAAACGCAAAATGATTGAGCGTGACAAACACGCTCGAAAAGAAACAGGCATTAGAAGTGCTAGAGAAGCCGACATTTTTGAAGCACCAAAATTATTACTCGAAATTCCCAAAGGAGAAAACGACACACAAAACGAACTCGAATCGCCAAGAAACTGCTACGTATGTAAAGCCGTTTTCACAAAACTTCACCACTTTTACGACACCATGTGTACCGATTGTGGCGATTTAAATTATGCCAAACGATTTCAAACAGCTGACTTAACAGGACAGGTCGCAGTAGTTACCGGTTCGCGCTTAAAAATTGGATACCACATTACCCTTATTTTATTGCGATCAGGTGCTAGCGTTGTTGCCACAACCCGCTTTCCAGTAGATTCAGCTTTACGCTTTTCTAAAGAACCTGATTTTAAAGAATGGGGACATCGCTTAAAAATTCATGGACTAGATTTAAGACATATTCCTAGTGTTGAGATTTTTTGCAATTTTATTGAACAGCAATATTCTAGGTTAGACATCCTAATTAACAATGCCGCTCAAACCGTTAGACGACCAGCAGGTTTTTACCAGCATTTAATGGAATATGAAGAAACGCCAATAACTGAACTTCCTCCTTTTGCGCAAGAATTACTATCCGACCACAATAACTGCTTACAAGAAATTAAAGCGCTAGCCATTGACACCGACAATGCTCAAAACAACCGACTACCGGTAACTTGGCAAAGTCCTGAACCAGGAATTGGATTAAGAGCTTCGGCTAAGCTATCTCAAATACCATATAGTTTTGACAACTCATTGCAAACTAAAGAAGTTTTTCCTGAAGGAAAATTAGATGCCGATTTACAACAAATTGACTTAAGAAAAACCAACAGCTGGAGGCTAAAACTTGGCGAAATAGAAACTCCAGAAATGATTGAAGTACAACTGGTTAATGCCGTTGCTCCTTTCGTATTGTGCAATCGATTGTCTAATCTCATGAAAAAGGAAAACACTGGCATGAAGCACATCATTAATGTTTCAGCTATGGAAGGTAAATTTCATCGGTTTAAAAAAATTGACCGACACCCGCACACCAATATGGCTAAAGCAGCTCTAAACATGATGACACATACTTCTGCTTCTAGTTTTGCTAAAGATGGCATCTTTATGAATGCTGTAGATACTGGCTGGGTAACAGACGAAGATCCTGCTGAGCTATCTAAAAAGAAACAAGACGAGCATGATTTTCAACCACCACTTGACATTGTTGATGGAGCAGCAAGAGTTTTGGATCCACTTATTGATGGTATAAACACTAAAAAACATTGGTGCGGTAAATTTTTAAAAGACTATTTCCCTATTGATTGGTAGGCTTTAAAACAAAATTCTCTACTAATATTGGGTATATTCGTTAATTAGAACAAATTACAACGTGAACCCATGTAAAAACCACGACTTTTCATTTGGCCAACCCCTTAACTTTTAAAATGGAAAACGTAAAACTCGGATTAAAAGAAAACTGGAAACAATTTTCATTATTAGTCATCGTAAATGCCTTTGTAGGAGGAATGGTCGGTTTAGAGCGATCAATTTTACCTGAAATTGCAGCCAAAGAATTTGGTTTAGCGGTAAAAACAGCAATTCTTTCATTTATAGTCGTTTTTGGAATAACCAAAGCCATCACCAACTACTACACAGGCGCACTTGCCAATAAATATGGTCGAAAAAAATTATTAATACTAGGTTGGCTAATCGGAATCCCCATTCCTTTTATACTCATGTTTGCTCCAAACTGGAATTGGATCATCTTTGCCAATTTACTACTCGGCATAAACCAAGGATTAGCATGGAGCAGTACCGTAGTCATGAAAATTGACTTAGTTGGCGAAAAACAACGTGGGTTTGCTATGGGCCTGAATGAATTTGCCGGATACCTATCTATTGCTGTTGTTGCTTTTCTCACAGGGTGGATTGCAAGTGAATACGGCTTAAGACCCTACCCTTTTTACATCGGAATTTTACTCGTTATTTTAGGTTTAACGTTTAGCACTTTTTTTATAAAAGACACCAAACATCACGTAGCTAAAGAACTTAAAACGAGTAATATCCCTTTGCTTAAAAATATTTTTTGGGACACAACTTGGAAAAACAAAAACTTAGGTTCTGTATCGCAAGCAGGTTTAATTAACAACTTAAATGACGGAATGGTTTGGGGAATTTTTCCGATACTGCTCGCTAGTAAAAACTTTTCCTTAGAAGAAATTGCTATTGTTATAGCCATTTACCCTGCGGTTTGGGGAATTGGACAACTCTTTACTGGTAAGATGGCGGACATTTACCCTAAAAAACAACTCTTATTTATTGGAATGTTCCTTCAGGCAATTACGCTATTGTTATTTGCTTGGTCAACTACTTTTTATCAATACGCTATTCTTTCTGGCATATTGGGTTGGGGAACAGCAATGGTTTACCCTACTTTTCTAGCTTCTATTGCCGAAAACACCAATCCAACAGATAGAGCCAAAAGCATTGGCATATTTAGGCTTTGGAGAGATTTAGGCTATGCTATTGGCGCCATTACTACAGGAATAATTGCCGATTTATACTCCATAAACTCAGCCATTATTTTTATCGGCTCACTTACGCTAATTTCAGCATTCATTGTTAAAGTAAGAATGTCAAAATAAATCTTCATTTTAGGCTAGAATCCACGCAAGCTATCAATTATGCACTAAAAGTAGTATCAAAATTACAATTTATGCAACTTTTGTGCAATCAACCTATGCTTCAGAATAAATTTTTAAACGGAATTTTATATTATAAGAAAATGGTAAAACTTAAATAAAAGTATGTATGGCGTAAAAAGGTACTCATTTGCGCCATACATACTTTTTAACCTATCACTAATTATCTATCTTTGTTGTCAATGGCACGCTGGAATAACTTTTACCTTATACACATCGAATTTTTAGGCTTTCGCTACCACGGTTGGCAAGTGCAACCAGGCTTAAAAAGTGTTGAAGGAATGATGAACAAAACCTTTCAATTTATTTTAAAACACGAAAATTTTAAGGTTTTAGGCTGTGGAAGAACAGATGCTAAAGTGTCTGCCGATGATTTTGCTTTAGAACTTTTTCTAAACCAAGAAATGGATGAAGCAAATCTTTTAAAAGAACTCAATAGCAACCTTCCTTTTGACATTAGAGCAAAATCAGTCGAAAAAATTGGCTCAGAATTCAACATAATCCAACATTCAAAAATTAAAGAATACCACTACCACTTCTCTTATGGAGAAAAATCTCACCCATTTAATGCGCCTTTTGTAATTAACTTCGGTGCACACTTAAATATTGAATTAATGCAAGAAGCCGTAAAATGCTTTATAGGTACGCATAACTTCAGACGTTTTGCTTGCAAACCTAACGAAAACACTAGCTTAGAACGAGAAATTTTAACCGCTACCATAGAAAAGAACACTAGATTTACAGACAACTTTACCCCAGAAAATAGTTACGTTTTTAAAGTAAGCTCCAAAGGCTTTTTACGCTACCAAGTGCGGCTAATGATGGGAGCACTCGTAAAAATTGGTCAAGAAGAATGGTCGATTACTGACTTAAAAAATGCACTAATCAACCACCAAGAAGAGCCTATGAATTATAATGCACCCTCCTCAGGATTAAACCTCCATAAAGTTAGTTTCTAAGGCAATTTCCTTAATTTTGAGGCTTACTATTTTAAGCCATTTATGCCTTTCAAAAAGTTAAATATTCCATTAAAAGATGTTCTAGAGCACCTTAAATATGAAGAAGCAACGCCTTTTCAGCAAAAAGTAATTCCCAAAATAAAAGGTGGCGCTAATGTTTTTGCCATCGGACCAGATGGAGCAGGAAGGTCTACTGCATTAGTCATTAACGTAGTTCAAAAGTTAAAAAGTCTTGCTTCTGGTGATAATCCGCGAGCATTAATTTTTGTTAAAAACAAAGCTGCTGCCGAAAAACTAAAAGCCGAATTCGACTTAATTACTCAACAAATGGACCTTAGGGTATATTGCATTTTTGAAGAAAAGAAAATTGAAGATCAAAAAGATGCTATTTATGCAGGAGTTGACGTTGTAATTACTACCGAAAGGAGAATGAGACAATTGTATCACCTCAATGGCATTAACTTAAACGACCTTAACTTACTCATCGTAGAAGATGCACACCTCTTTCCTAGAGAGAACTTTGCGTTAGACATTATTCGGATTACCGAAAGTTTTGAGCGTTGTCAGTTTGTCATTTTCTCTAAAGAATATAGTGAAAAATTAAAAAATCTTAGGTACAATTTCATGGAAAATGCCTTATTAATAAAAGCAACTTAAATGCAATCGATACTTATAAACAATACAATTGATTTTGTGAAAAATGAACTCCAAAATGCCGAAGGTGGACACGATTGGTTTCACATAGAACGTGTATGGAACAATGCTAAGCGTATTGCCAAAAACGAAGATGTAAATATAGAGGTTGTTGAGCTAGGCGCTTTATTGCACGACATTGCAGATTCTAAATTTTACAATGGAGATGAAACCATTGGTCCTAAAAAGGCATTGGATTTTTTAATTACTCAAGATATAGATACATTAATTATAGACCATGTACTATTAATTATCGAAAATGTATCGTTTGGTGGAGGCAATAAAAAAAGAACATTCAACTCTTTAGAACTAGATGTTGTTCAAGATGCTGATCGACTAGATGCTCTTGGTGCTGTTGGCATTGCAAGAACATTTAATTATGGTGGCTTTAAAAACAGAGCCCTTTACGATCCAGCTATCCCTTCCAATCTAAACCAAACAAAAGAAGAATACAAAAACAGTACTGCTCCTAGCATCAATCATTTTTATGAAAAGCTATTGCTTCTAAAAGACAGAATGAATACAGAATCAGGAAAAGCATTGGCAGAAAAACGTCATGCGTTTATGGAACAATACCTTGAGCAGTTTTACAACGAATGGAGTGGAAAAAATTAATTAAAACACATGAGTAAAGGAAAAGTATCAATTGTTCAAGCATTTAAGGAGTTTATTTGGCCAAGAAAAGGAATCGTCTTTATTGGATTAATTCTCATTGTTATCAGCAAACTATCTAGCTTGGTGTTGCCCTTAAAAAGTAAAGAGTTATTGGATGAGATTATTCCCAACAAAGATGCCGATGGCTTAATGTCATTAGTTTTGGTTGTTGGTGGAGCCATATTAATCCAAGCCATCACCTCTTTTGCATTAACTCGTTTATTAAGTGTTGAAGCACAATTACTAATTTCCAAATTAAGAGCAAAAGTCCAGAAACAAGTGCTCTCCCTACCAATTTCCTATTTCGACAACAACAAATCAGGTGCATTGGTTTCAAGAATAATGAGCGATGTAGAAGGTGTAAGAAACTTAATAGGTACTGGACTAGTACAGCTTTTTGGCGGAACCATCACAGCAATAATATCATTAATCTTATTAATAAATATAAGCCCTAAAATGACCCTGTTTGTTTTAGCTCCAATTGCAGTATTTGCAGTAATTGCATTAAAAGCGTTTGGTTACATCCGACCAATTTTTAGAAACAGAGGTGTAATTAATGCTGAAGTAACTGGTCGACTAACTGAAACACTCAATGGTGTTCGCGTAATTAAAGGATTTAATGCTGAAAATCAAGAAAATGCAAGTTTTGAAAAGGGTGTAGATCGCTTGTTTCAAAATGTAAAAAAGAGTTTAACTGCAACTGCAATAATGACCAGTTCATCTGCTTTTTTATTGGGTTTAGCTTCGGTTGGAATTATGGGGATTGGTGGTTCTATGATTATTGATGGAACCTTAACAACCGGAGATTTTTTAGCTTTCACCCTACTTCTGGGCTTCATGATTGCTCCAATTGTTCAAATGAGTAATATAGGCAGTCAACTTACCGAAGCATTTGCTGGACTAGACAGAACTGAAGAGATTATGAACATAGCTCCTGAAGACGATCCTGAAGTAAGAACTGTTCAGTTAAATAATATTGAAGGAAACGTTAAATTTAACGATGTATCGTTTTCATATGAAGAGGGAAAAGAAGTCGTTCACAACATTAGTTTTGATGCTCCCAAAGGCTCAGTAACTGCGTTAGTTGGTTCTTCAGGATCTGGTAAATCAACCATTGCAGGATTGGTTTCCACCTTCATTACACCAGAATCAGGAAATATAACTATTGACGGTCAAGACATTTCTAAAGTTAGCTTAAATTCATACAGAAGTCAATTAGGAGTTGTTTTGCAAGATGACTTTTTATTTGAAGGAAGCATTAAAGAGAATATTTTATTTCCTAGACCGAACGCTACTGAAGAACAATTGAAAAATGCAGTTAAAGCTGCTTATGTAAATGAGTTTACCGATCGATTTGACAAAGGTTTAGAAACGATAATTGGTGAACGTGGAGTTAAGCTTTCTGGAGGACAACGACAACGTATTGCTATTGCTAGAGCGATTCTCGCCGATCCTAAAATTATTATTCTGGATGAAGCTACTTCTAATTTAGATACGGAGAGTGAAGCGCTTATTCAAAAGAGTTTAAGTGAACTCACAAAAAACAGAACAACAATAGTCATTGTGCATCGTTTAAGTACGATTCGTAAAGCAGATCAAATCTTGGTGATTGAAAACGGAAGAATTGCTGAACGTGGAAATCATGATGAACTCATTACAGCAGAAGGTCGATACTTTGATTTATATACTTATCAAGCTAAGATTTAACTCATTATTCATTTTTAATTCATAAATACTATGAGACGTCCGTTCGAGTGATTTTGAAGTATGAA
>CAJQON010000005.1 GCA_905479995.1 uncultured Flavobacteriales bacterium
CTTTCGTGTAATAATATTGAAGCTTTCTTTACACACATTTTAGAACGAGTTGATTGGACGAGAGATATTCATTTTCAAACTAAAACAACTATAGATACGTTAGATTATAGCGGAACAGGAGTTAATCAAGGTTCTAAAGTAGTTATTGCAGCTGTTGGAGATAAAAAAAGAACCTTAATAGGATCAGATAATTCAGGAATGGCTATTCCTGGAGTTTTAGCAATGGATTTTGCAGCGTTTACTTCTTATGAAAATGCAGTGCAAGAAATTCAAGTTCTTAACTCTCAACTCAAAATCCAAGATCTTAATGGAATCGCACTAATTGTCCTTGCTGACAATGCCAGCTTTATCGAAGAAAGTTTAAACAACTTTTTATGGACTACTTTTACTCGAAGTAACCCAGCTAAAGATATTTATGGTGTAGATTCATTTACTGAACACAAACATTGGGGATGTAATGGTCCATTGATTATTGATGCCCGTAAAAAACCACATCATGCTCCTGCTTTAATTAAAGACATTGAAGTTGAGAAACGTGTAGATCAAATTTTTAATAAATTTTAAAAAAGTATGATTCAAGGTGTTTTTAAGCCCAATTTAAGGGACAAGACTTACAACAACTCTTCCCTTTTTTTTCGAACTTTTTGCAACATTTGTCTTTAACCTTCTTTTTCTTTTTGAACACTTTTGGTTCAAAAGATTCTGCTGCAGGTAATTGGTATGTCGAAATCTGTTTCATTTTGTGAAACAAACTTACTATTTAGAACAAATCTAAACAATACCACATTTGTGGTATTCTGTTAAGAATAATGTCCGAGCTTAGCTTGCATCGTCATGCCTACCTGACTAGCTCTTAGCTTCATTTTATCAGCTACTTCACCTTTAAAATTAGCATCAATGGTATTCTCCAAGAGTAACAACCATCGTTTAAAGTGATCTGGTGTTAGGGTTTCTTTCTCGTTTAAATCTTTGTGAATTTGAACGACATTGCTCTTATAACCTCCAGCATGGAATAAAGCATTGTTCCAAAAATCTGCCAATAAAGGCAAATGATTTTCTAAATTTAGTTGGGCCACATCCGTAAAAATGTATCCTATGTTTTCGTCTTTAAGCATTGTCCCATAAAATGCTTCCATCAGAAATAATAAATCTTCTCTATTTTCTATATCTCTCATTAATGTGGAATATTTGGGTTTTTAAAACCCTCATCAATCATTTCTTTTAATATTTCTTTGTCTACATCAGCCAATTTATTGATGTATAAACAGCCTTTACCTGTTGTATGCTTTCCAAGTTTTGCCAATTGTTCCTCGTGCATGGCAACATCACATCCACTGATGTACATAGATATTTTAGCTTTTCGTGGAGAAAACCCAACTTTAAACCAATCTCCCTCTCTTCCACTTGCATATTTATAACGAAGATCTCCAAAACCAATGATGGATGATCCCCACATGCGAGGCTCCTCGCTTGTAATGGTTTTCATCATGTCTAAAATTTCAAAAGCATCTTTTCTTTTACCTTCGTGGTCAACCGAATTGATAAAATCCTCTACGCTAAGTTTTGTCTTTTGGGTTTTATTTTCCGCCATAATAAAGTTGTGATTCAAACAGAGTATTCACTATTAGCAAATAAATCTAATCAAATAATTTTACTAAAATTAATTAAAACAAATCTAACATCCACACCCCATATAAACGCCACATGTCTTAGCGTAAGCATCTTTATAAAAAACACGCGATTCTTTTAAAATCTCTTTTATTTCAGCGTCTCCTCGCTCTCCGCTAGCAACTACAACTATATAATAGCCTTTTGTAAATCCTTTATAACCATCTGAATATTCAACTGAAACGTATTTGGATTTTTTCCAATGATTTCTAGGTAAATAAAGTGGATAATCTACCATAGCTCCGCCACAAATATTATCGCAAACTTCTTGTGAAACAGAAAGACCAATTGCTGAATTTTCATGTAATCCTCTTAAATCTAATGGATATTTTAAATTAACTGCAGCTTCTTTTGCTCTTTCCAATGCCGACTTATAACTTTTTGTTGATAGTATTATTACATAAGAATAATCCTTGGTCATTGCAGCTTCATATTCCGACCAATTAACATCATCATATTGCTCCGAGTCTTTATTTTTATCAATTTCTTCTACAATGGTTTCTGCAATAATATCTGCTATTTCAGGGTTCTCATCTTCAACAACATTTACTGGCTGTTCAACAGCTAGTTCAATTTTTTCTAACACCGCATCTTCAGGCAGCTTATCCAAAGGTTCTGCACATGAGTATAATAAAACTATTAAAGGTATAATGTAATAACGCATACTTAAAACTTAGCAGTTAATCCAACTAAAAAGTTGGCTCCCGCTTGAGGATAAAAGAAATTTTCGGTAATCATATCTCCATAAATATAGCTATAGGTATAACCGTTACTGCTGTACAAATTATTTAAAATATTGTTGGCCATAAAGTTTAATGTAAGCTCTTTCATTTTCTTTGGAAACACCGTATAAGATACTCTAGCATCAACTGTATAATAAGCATCTATAGTTCTGTAAGCATTTGACGTATTGTCTAAAAATTGTTCTGCAACATATTTACCTTGCAACATTAAATTCAACGATTTTACAGGAACATACTCTACACCTATAGCAGCAATAGCATTTGGTGAGAATGCAATATCAGTATTGCTGTAAGTGTTTTCTATAATATCAAATCCATTGGTATAATCGTACAATACTTCAGTAAAGTCATTAATCTTATTTTGAGATAAAGTAGTATTAAAGTTAACAGAAACTCTTTTACTTATCAATACTTGTGCAATTAATTCAACCCCAGCACGGTAACTTTTATCAACATTAGTTCTAATAGAGGAACCAACATCGTTTAAAGCTCCGGTTAACACCAATTGATTGGTATAATCCATGTAATAAAAATTGGTTTGAAAAAGTGCTTTTTTGGTTTTAAAATCAAACCCAAATTCATAATCCAACATGGTTTCATGTTGTGGTTGTTGATCGGCAGTATTGTCTATAAAATCGTTTCTTACTGGCTCTCTATTTCCTACACTTACCGAAACATAAGTTCTTAACTTCTTATTTACTTGATAATTTAAACCTGCTTTAGGGTTAAAAAATGTAAAGTTGGTGTCTATCGCCAATGTTCTTTGATCACTATCTATTCCTTTGGTTTTATAATCTACCAATCTTAATTGTAAGTCTGCAAAAGCAGTTAGTTTTTCGCCAATTAAATAATCTACTTTTAAATAGGTGTTTAGATCTGTTTTGATCCCATCGTTATCATAATATCTATCTCTAATTGATGATGTACTGGCATATTGTGCCCAAACAATTTCTCCATAATGACCACCATCATATTCATTGTAACCACCTCCTAAAACAACGTTAAGCTTACTAGTTGCATACTTTAAATTATAAACTACTCCATAAAAACGATTTTTCAACCAACGCCTTCTTATCAAATCTGTCGAAGTAATGATTGTTGTTCCTACTGCTACGTTTGACAATCCATAATCTACAAAATTATCTTGTTTTCTAAATTGCTCAAAATATCCTCTACCAAAAGTATAATGACCAGCGATATTGGCTGATAATTTATCGTTAAACTGGTTGGTAATGTGCAACTGATAATGATCTTGATTGTAATTGTCAATTTCATTGTCGTACTCGTAATAGTTGTAGGTTCTGCCAGCGTTAGAAAGATTATAAGCCTGCGCAGAATCCAAACCATTGTTAATAATATGATTGCCCAACACTTGTTCATTTCCTGTTAATCGACCTTCTGGAGTTCCCCACCAGGATTGGTAGGTTTTTTCATGACCTGCAAAATGAATGGCTTTTACTACCGTTTTTTCCCCGTAATAACCTCCAGAAACATAATAACTCTTTAAATCTGATGAAGCTCTATCGATGTAACCATCAGAAGTAATATAAGAAGCACGACCATCAAAAGCCCACTTCCCATTTAACAAACCTGTCCCAATTTTTGCAGTATATTTTTGAGTATTAAATGATCCGTAAGAAGTTGCTAATTCTCCATAAGCTTTTTCATTTAAAAGATTGGTTTGCAAATTTACAGACCCTCCAAAAGCTCCAGTTCCATTGGTAGAAGTACCAACTCCTCGTTGAATTTGAATGTTCTCTGTTGAAGAGGCAAAATCAGGCATATTTACCCAGTAAACTCCTTGAGATTCTGCATCATTAAGTGGAATACCATTAATGGATACATTTATTCTTGAAGCATCTGAGCCTCTTAAACGAAATCCGGTATAACCAACTCCCGCACCAGCATCGCTAGTTGAAACGATAGAAACAGAATTTTGTAACAAGAAAGGAATGTCCTGCCCTAAATTGGTTTTTTCTAACTCTTTACTCGATATATTAGTATGCGCTATTGGCGAGTTTTCACCAACTCTTGATGCCAATACTTTAAACTCATCCAATTGTTGGTTGGAATTTTTCAATTCAACATCTAAGGTTTCATCTTTAGATAAATCTATCGATTTTTGTAAGGTTTGGTAACCAACAAATGTTATTTCTAAATCATAAGTACCTGCTTCTAGGTTCTTTAATTTGTAAAATCCGTTATTATCGGAACTAACTCCTTTGTAAGTTTTTACTATTCTTACTGTAGCACCTGGTATCGGTTCTGATAAAGAATCTTTAATTGTTCCTGAAATTGAAAATTGTGCGAAACAACTAACAGAAAAGCCAATTGCTACCGTCAAAAAAAATAATTTTTTCATTATTTAAAAAATTTTTGACGAACGATGTGGGGTAACACATTCGTTATGTTAATATTAAAATTTATTTTACCTACGCCAGCATTATCTAGATCAGGTTTTTCTTTCTGATTACTCAGAAAGAATGGGTATAATCTCAGCCTGATAAGTAAGGCACCCCATGAGATGCGACAAAAGTAAAATTTAAATTAAACTTTCGATGACTTCTTTACCTTTTTTTTCTCGAGTTGTGCTGTCTCCTGAAATGATGTAATATTTTAAATTAAAATGCTCCAATAAATTCTGGTATTCATTAAAAAGTCGTGTTCTATCTTCTAGTCTTGGATGCTCTCTTAGTGCATCTTCTTGCCATGGAAGATCAATAGCACACAACAAGTAAATTTTGTTTTTCGCTTGAGCTAAATGAGCATTAATCCAATCAACTTCTTGGTTGTATTTCTCTTTTATCCATATCGAAAAGACAGTGAGATCTGTATCGCAAATTACAAGCTCATCGGATAATTGTTGTTCATAGCTCAATTGTTTTTTTGCCATGGTTAGTACATCTTCAAAGGTATAATCTCCTTCAAAGTTTTGTAAATATTCGCGGGCATATTCTTTAATTATTGGAAGAGAATATTTAGCTGATAGATGTTCTGCCAATGTGGTTTTACCTGAAGATTCAGGTCCGGTTATAACAATCTGTTTAGTCAACTTTTACAACTTTTAATTTTTTCCATTCAATATAACCATACACAACCAAAACAGTGTACACCAACATTAAAGCGGCATAAATTTCTAATCCTCTGGTGTAATATAAGTAAATGGAAATGCCATCAATTAGCAGCCAATAAAACCAGTTTTCTATCCATTTTTTGGCCATTAAGTAAGTTGCAATAAAACTAAAAACTGTAGTAAACGAATCGATTAACGGCTTTTGTGCTTCTTCAAAAAAGTAAATCAACCCAAAATACATCAAAAATGAAAGTACTACTCCAATAGAAATTAGTTTAATATGGGTTATAATTGTTCGTTGATAAACCTCTTCAATTACTTCTTGTTTTTTCCACATTATCCAACCGTAAATACCTGCAAACACATAAAACACAGACAGCAATGCTTCAGCATATAGCTTAGCATAAATCGCAAATAAATAGATGCTTAACAACGACCCAATGATTCCAAAAATCCAACACGAAATTTTATTTTTTGCCATTAATACAGTGTAGAGCACACCAAAAATTACGGCTACAATTTCAAGTAATAATTCTATATGATTAGATATCCAGAGCACCATTTAATATTTTCATTACAAAAATTGCTTTACCATATTTTTCAAAAGAAGCTTTTATTTCTTTTTGGAGGATGCGCATTACCTCATCGTATTCACCAACAATATGCGTGCTAGTAGCATTTGTCTTAACTGTAATATTAGTCTCGGATTTTAGCCTCCCAATAAAATCTAAAATTGGTGGTTCATAATCTGCATTTAACGGGTACTTACTTATTTCAACAGTTGTTTTCATAGTACAAAGGAATTAAATTCTACCGAGATAACCCAAATTAGTATTTTATTGACAAAAAAAAGCCATCTGATAATCAGATGGCTTTTTAAAATTTTGTTTGTAATGAATTACTTCACGTAAATTTTTGTTGTAGCTGCTTCACCATTAACTTGGAAAGTAACTAAATACAATCCTGTAGCTAAGTTGTTTACATCTAATCTGTTTCTACCTTCGTTTAATTGAACTGTTTCAGACAAAACAGTTTGACCATTAATGCTAGTCATTCTTACGATAGCTTCGTTAGCTTCATTTATGTTTGTCCAATCATAAACCAATTGATTGTTTGCAAAGAAAACTTTGTCAGCCATAGCGTTTAATTCTTGAATAGACGTTACGTTTGGATCATACGTGATACAAGTTTTGTTGTCTCCAAAATTAGCATCCCAAGTAGAAATCATTGGAAATGGACTTGATGGGCTTGCATTTGTATCAACAGAAGCAATACCTATTCCATAAACCACTGCACAAACAGCAATTGGATTTCCTGATGCAGATGTTACATTAAATGTATAAGGAATGTTCAGACTTTGTCCTGGTGCTAATGCTGAAGACAATGTTATAACACTAAAGTTATTAGCTGTTAATGCAAAACTATAAGGAGAATCGTCTAAGTTTAATCCGATAACCAATGTATCTCCAATATTAAGAGTAGTACTTCCTTCGTTAGTAATGTCAACGGCCATATCTACAGAGTTTTGGTATGTACCACCAGCTGAAATGTTTGTAAAAGCAATTGATAAATCATCTGTTTGCGCAAAAGCAGAAGTTGATACTGCAGCAATTGCTAAAATTGTAAAGATTTTTTTCATATTTTTTATTTTTTAAATTAATATAAGTTGCGAAATTATATAATTTATTTACAATCATATAGTGTCGCTGCCTTTTTTCACAGAATATCTTGCCTTGATTATATTTATTGCAAACCATCGCGCTATAAAACGCTATTTTCGGCCTTAAATAGCGTCTAAAATTCCATTCAAAATTTCACTTGGCCGCATTGCTTTAGTGGTTAAAGCTGAATTTTGCTTGTAATATCCACCAATATTTTGAGCAGTTCCCTGGGCATTATTCAATTCATTTACAATCGAAGTTTCGTTGGAACTTAAGTTTTCTGCTATTCCTGCAAATTTTGCTTTCAACTCAGCATCTTCTGCTTGTTCGGCCAAAGCTTGCGCCCAATACAACGCTAAATAATAATGAGACCCTCTGTTATCTATCTGACCAATTTTTCGAGCTGGAGATTTATCGTTGTCTAAAAATTTACCGGTAGCTAAATCTAAGGTGTCAGCTAATACTTGTGCCTTGTTATTGTTTGTAGTTATTGCAACATGCTCTAATGAAACCCCTAAGGCTAAAAACTCACCTAAAGAATCCCAACGCAAGTAACCTTCTTCTAAAAATTGTTCAATGTGCTTAGGAGCAGATCCGCCTGCACCAGTCTCAAACAATCCTCCTCCGTCCATTAATGGAACGATGGACAACATTTTTGCAGATGTACCTAATTCTAAAATTGGAAATAGATCTGTTAAGTAATCTCTTAATACATTTCCAGAAACTGAATTGGTATCCAATCCAGCTTTAACTCTTTCTAAAGTATAACTTGTTGCATCATGTGGAGACATAATTGGCATTTCTAATCCAGCTGTATCATAATTTGGCAAATATTTATTCACCTTTTTAATCACTTCTGCATCGTGCGCTCTATTTTCATCTAACCAAAATACGGTAGGGTTTTTTGTCGCTTTGGCTCTATTTACAGCCAACTTAATCCAATCTTGTATAGGCGCATCTTTTACTTGACACATTCTAAAAATATCTCCAGCTTCAACAGATTGTTCTATTAAAACTGTTCCATCAGCATCTACCACTTCTACTTTTCCTGCAGCAGCCATTTGAAACGTTTTATCATGCGAACCATATTCTTCCGCTTTTTGTGCCATTAACCCAATGTTTGGAACGGTACCCATTGTAGTAGGATCGAAAGCTCCATGTTTTTTACAAAATTCAATAGTCGATTGGAATACTCCTGCATAACACCTGTCTGGAATAATTGCTTTAGTATCTTGTTGATTTCCTGCTGCATTCCACATTTGCCCCGAAGTACGAATCATCGCAGGCATAGAAGCATCAATAATAACATCACTTGGTACATGTAGGTTGGTTATTCCCTTGTCAGAATTTACCATGGCCACAGCTGGTCTATTTTCATAAACTGCATCAATAGCAGCTTTTACTTCGGCCTCTTTATCATGCCCTACAATTTTTGCATAAACATCTCCTATTCCATTGTTAGGTGTAATTCCTAATTCATTAAATAAATCGGCATATTTGTCAAAAACAGCTTTGTAAAAAACAGAAACAATAGCTCCAAAAATAATTGGATCAGAAACTTTCATCATTGTTGCTTTCATGTGAACAGAAAACAATACTCCGTTGGCTTTTGCATCTTCAATTTCAGCAGCTATAAAGTTTTTTAATTTTGCTATGCTCAAAGCAGAAGCATCAATAATCTCTCCAGCTAATAATGGTGTTGAAGCTTTTAAAACTTTCGTTGCCCCATCATTTCCAACAAACTGAATTTTTACATCCGTTGCTTGCTCTACTGTAACCGACTTTTCACTCCCATAAAAATCTCCCTCACTCATACTGGCCACATGTGTTTTTGAATCAGAAGCCCAAGCGCCCATTCTATGTGGGTTTTTTTTAGCATAATTTTTCACTGCTTTTGGCGCTCTTCTATCTGAATTTCCTTCTCTTAATACTGGATTAACAGCAGACCCCAACACTTTGGCATATTTTGCTTTCGTTGCATCATCACCCGGGTAACTAGGAATTGCATAACCTTGGTCTTGCAACTCTTTAATTGCTCCTTGCAATTGAGGTATTGATGCAGAAATATTCGGCAATTTTATAATGTTGGCTTCTGGTGTTTTTGCCAATTGGCCTAATTCAGCTAAAGCATCACCAATTTTCTGGTCATCAGTTAAACACTCTGAAAAATTTGCCAAAATTCTACCAGCCAATGAAATATCTTTAGTTTCAATTTCTACACCAGATGGAGCTGTAAAAGCTTTTACTATTGGTAAAAAAGAATGGGTCGCCAACATTGGTGCCTCATCTGTAATGGTGTAAATAATTTTTGTCATGGTAGTACTATTTTATTGAGTGAATCGATTAAAACTGAGTTGCGAAGCTACTTATTTTAAGCCTTTTATTCAAACGATTTTGAAGGTAAATTACCACTATTTATCCCGCTATCTATTTAGTCGTAATTTTAGCATAATGTGACTAAAAAAAAGATTCACAATTAATTGTTTGAATATTCAAATAAAAATGACTTATTTTGCAGTCCTCAAATTTTAAAGAGAAAAGCAATGTCAAGAGTTTGTCAAATAACAGGAAAGAAAGTAATAACAGGTAATAATGTTTCTCACTCTAAGAGAAGAACAAAACGAAAGTTTTACCCGAACTTACAAACAAAGAAATTTTTTATCCCTGAAGAAGATTCATGGATTACGTTAAAAGTTTCTAAAGCTGCATTAAGAAATATCGATAAAAACGGTATTACAGCTACTTTAAAAACAGCTAAAGAAAAAGGTTTCTACAAATAATAGAACACTATTTATACAGAAACGCTGTTACAACCTTGTAGCAGCGTTTTTTTGTTGCCCAATTTTAGTGTATAAAAACCACACGAGTTTGTCCATCTGAACTCCAGAATTTTATACTTTAGTAAAATGAAAACGTTCCTATCTTTAGCGTTACTTCTATCTTTAAATGTATGTGCTCAAAACCCCGAGCTAATACTCCCCATTGATTCAAATTCTATCCTAAACAACACCCCTGATGACCTTCCTGCATCTTTTTTTTTAAAAAATAGAGCAGCACTTCGAGCACAATTACCTGAAAATTCTGTTGCTGTATTTTTTGCCAATCCTATAAGAAACCGATCCAATGATGTGGATTACGAATACCATCAAGACCCTAATTTTTATTACTTAACAGGATTAACAGAGCCTAATGCTGTACTTCTTTTGTTTAAAGACGACCAACTGTTTAATGATTACCAAACCAATGAAATTTTATTTCTACAACCAAAAGACCCGCAAAACGAACTTTGGACAGGAAAAAGATTAGGCATAGTTGAAGCAAAGAAAAAACTGGGAATTTCAAAAAACTTACCGAATACTGCATTTTTAAACTTTGAAGCTAAGCTCGAAAAATTTGACAAAGTACTTTCTTTTAAAATTAGAGACGACATCAACAACAATAATAACGAAAATGGCAGTTTACACGCCCTAACAAAGTCCTTTCAAATCAAAATTACTCCTTTAAACAATGTTAATTTCGATGAGCTGGAATACATGATGGCCGTGCTAAGGGAGGTAAAGTCTGAAGAGGAAATTGTATTGATGCGGAAAGCAATTGACATGACTTGCGAAGCTCAAATAGAACTCATGAAGGCGCTAAAACCGGGAATGAAAGAATACGAGTCTGAAGCAATTGTAGAGTATGTTTTCAAAAAAAATGGTGCTGAATACCCTGGTTTCCCATCTATTTTAGGTGGTGGAGAGAACAGCTGCATCATTCACTATACGAGTAACAGAAAAAAACTATCAGGAAAAGACATCTTGGTCAGTG
The DNA here is from genome assembly GCA_905479995.1 of uncultured Flavobacteriales bacterium. Classification (GTDB taxonomy): domain Bacteria; phylum Bacteroidota; class Bacteroidia; order Flavobacteriales_E; family Vicingaceae. Next base: position 10,956 of record CAJQON010000005.1, read on the forward strand.
ACATTGGTGCAGAATACCATGGCTATACTGCTGATGTAACGAGAACAATTCCTGTTGATGGCCATTTTTCTACTGAAGAAAAAATAATTTATGAGCTGGTGTTAAAAGCGCAACAAGCTGGAATAGATTCCTGCAAAGTAGGCAACAAGTTTTGGGGCCCACACCGAACAGCAACTAAAATAATTACCGATGGATTATTAGAACTCGGTATTATTAAAAAATCCTTCCACGTACAACGTTATTTTATGCATGGCACTTCTCACTATTTAGGGTTAGACGTTCATGACTTAGGTCTTCATGGACCGTTAAAAGCTGGCAATGTAATTACAGTAGAGCCTGGGATTTATATTCCTAAAAATTCAGATTGCGATCCAAAATGGTGGGACATTGGAATTAGAATTGAAGATGATATTTTAATTACGCTACTCGGTCCTGAAAACTTATCGGCAAAAGCACCTAGAGAGATTAAAGAAATAGAAGCATTAATGCTTGAAAAAGGAAGTTTTGAATAAGCTTAATGCCTAACTACTAGCTTACCAATAACTTGTTCTTGAGCAAAACTCTTTCGCAGCCTAAACATATACATTCCGGCTGCCAAATTAGAACAATCCACTTGAAACTCATTAGTATAACTAACCTGATTTAACACTTGAACCCCAGACAAACTATAAAGTATCATTTCAACTTCATCATTGTGTGGATTTTCAAAATAAATTTTAGTTGAAACATTGGCTGGATTTGGCCTTACCTGATACCCAAACTCTTCGGTATCAATAATTGTAATTCCAACAGCATAAGTATATCCTACATGACCCAATTCTACACGATAGAATATTCTTTTGTTTTTAATTGGGTTGGAGTCGGTAAAACTATATGAAACCGCTCTAACTGTGCTTCCGCAAGTGCCCGACACCTCTCCAACAACTTCATAAGAAACACTATCAACCGACCTCAAAACCTTTATTCCTCTACAAGTATTACCAGAACTTACTGTAACATTTATAAACACTTTGCCACTAATCTCAAAAACACTATAGCTATCTAATATAGGATGCCCATTTGTATCATATTGAGCCATTACATTAAACGACAACAAAACGAGCAGTGCCACAAGTATTTGTTTTAATTTTTTCATTATTAAAACAAAGTTAACGAATTGATTTTTAAATTATTGCGAAAGAATGTCTAGCTAAAGACATTGACACCTTTAATTGGCAACGTCAGACATAAATTTAATACGCATTAAGCGCATTTCTTCTTCGGTATATGCATCTTCAAACTCATCCATAGCGTCCTCAATGTCGTCCGTTTCAGTTTCCATAAAATACTCAAAAACCTCATCTTGATCGCCTTCGTCAATATCATCGTTAATAAAATAATCTAAATTAACTTTAGTACCCGACTGCACAATAAGTTCAAGTTCTGTAATAATATCATCTACATCTTTTCCTTTAGATTTTGCAATATCCTCTAAAGGCATTTTACGATCTATACATTGTACTACAAAAACTTTTAATCCAGATTTATTTACCACCGATTTTACCACCATATCCAATGGCCTTTCAATGTTATTGTCTTCTACATACCGATCAATTACAGCAATAAACTCTTCACCAAATTTTTCAGCTTTACCTTGTCCAACCCCAGAAATATTGGTTAACTCTTCAATGGTAATTGGGTATCTAGTGGCCATATCATCCAAAGAAGGATCTTGAAAGATTACATATGGAGGTAAGTTTTTCTTTTTTGCTATTGATTTTCTTAAGTCCTTTAAAATATTGTACAAGGCCTCGTCTGCTGCTCCACCACTTTTTTGTGGCAGCATTACATCTCCATTATCCACATCACTATAATCATGTGCTTTTACCAATTGAACTGAAGTTGGATTCTCAATAAACGCTCTTCCTTTTGGGCTTATTTTGAGTACACCATAATTTTCAATTTCTTTAATAATTAGCCCTTCAATTATACATTGACGAATAATGGCATCCCAATATTTATGATCTTTTTCTTCTCCTCTTCCGCAACCAAAAAATTTGTGCGAATCATGGCCAAAAGATTTAATATCTGAACTACCGTTTCCTGCAACAAAATTAGCTACATACTTTGCTTTAAACACTTCGTTTAAGCCTAAAACTGACTGCAACAAAATCTTCACTTCATCCTTCCCTTCAAATCGTTCTTTAGGATGATTACAGTTGTCACACATTCCTCGATCAGAACAATCAGTATCCTTATATTCTTCTCCAAAATAATGAAGGAGTTGTCTACGCCTACAAACTGCAGTCTCAGAATAAGACACCATTTCAAAAATTAGCTGCAACCCAATTTCAAGTTCAGCTACTGGTTTTCCATGTAAAAACTTTTCTAGTTTTTCAATGTCTTTATAACTATAAAAAGCAACACAATTCCCTTCTCCTCCATCTCTTCCTGCTCTTCCTGTTTCTTGGTAATAACTTTCTAAACTTTTAGGGATATCATGATGCACCACAAATCGAACATCAGGTTTATCAATCCCCATTCCAAAAGCAATAGTCGCAACAATAACATCAGCATCCTCCATCAAAAACATATCTTGGTGTCTTGCCCTTGTATTAGAATCTAAACCAGCATGATAAGGCAAAGCGTTTATTCCGTTTACCTGAAGTAATTCGGCAATTTCTTCTACCTTTTTTCTACTTAAACAATATACAATACCTGATTTACCTTCATGTTGTTTGATATAGCGAATTATTTCTGCCTTTACATCCTTTTTGGGACGTATTTCATAATAAAGATTATCTCTATTAAAAGATGCTTTGAATACTTTCGCATCTGTCATCCCTAAATTCTTCTGAATATCTTCTTGAACCTTTGGCGTAGCAGTAGCAGTTAAAGCTATTATTGGCACCCGATCTATTTCCTCAATAATCGTTCTTAATCTTCTATATTCTGGTCTAAAGTCATGTCCCCATTCCGAAATACAGTGCGCCTCATCAATTGCAAAAAACGAAATTTTAACACTCTTTAAAAAAGCTATATTTTCTTCTTTAGTTAATGATTCTGGTGCAACATAAAGCAATTTAGTAATTCCATTGGTTACATCTTCCTTTACCTGCCTCGCTTCTGTTTTGGTTAATGACGAATTATAAAAGTGAGCAATTCCATGCTCGGTAGAAACACCTCTAATGGCATCCACCTGGTTTTTCATCAATGCAATTAAAGGAGATACAACAATTGCTGTACCTTCACAAATTAAAGAAGGCAACTGATAGCACAGCGACTTACCTCCACCTGTAGGCATGATAACAAAAGTGTCATTTCCTTTAAGCAAGTTTAGAATAACTTCTTCTTGCTCCCCTTTAAAGGTATTAAATCCGAAATACTTTTTTAAGTACTCAGAAAGTGGTCCGCTTAGTGTTTGCATTAAATTAAATTGTAGTTTTCTTTAATTCATTTACATTTGTATATAAATGTACAACATTAATTCGTTACCATTTTATTTTTTTTTAAAAACTTATTGACTTGAATACTCCAGAAGAAATTATAAAAACTGCCCAAGAAACAATAGCCATTGAGGCTCAATCTATAAATGGTTTAATCGCTCAAATAAATGATAATTTTTCTGCTTCAGTCCAGCTCATTTTAAAAAGTAAAGGACGAGTTGTTATTAGTGGAATTGGCAAAAGTGCCAACATTGCACAAAAAATTGTTGCCACACTTAACTCTACTGGAACACCTGCAATTTTTATGCATGCTGCAGATGCAATACATGGAGACCTCGGCAATATTTTAAAGGATGATGTGGTTATTTGTATTTCAAAAAGTGGTGACACTCCTGAAATTAAATCATTAATACCTTTAATTAAGAATTTTGGAAATTCGGTGATCGCAATTACTGGGAATGTTAATTCTTTTTTAGGAAAACAAGCTCATTTTGTGCTTAACACTTTTGTAGAAAAGGAAGCTTGCCCAAACAATCTAGCTCCTACGAGTAGCACAACAGCACAACTGGTAATGGGAGATGCTCTTGCAGTATGCTTATTAGAAAGCAGAGGGTTTGATAGTAAAGATTTTGCTAAATTTCATCCTGGCGGTGCTTTGGGGAAAAAACTGTTCTTAAAAGTGTCAGATATTTATCCCAACAATGAAAAACCAGAAATTTCAGCATCCGCCTCACTAAAAGATGTTATACTAGAAATTTCTTCTAAACGCCTTGGGGTAACTGCCGTTACTGAAAACAATAAACTTATTGGCATTGTTACCGATGGAGATTTAAGGCGGATGCTTGAAACAACTAGCAATTTTGATTCTTTACAGGCTTCTGAAATTATGACAACATCGCCAAAGACAATAGAAAAAAACACCTTGGCTACTGAAGCTTTAGCAATAATGCAGTCCAACAATATTACTCAACTAATGGTAGTTAATGACCACAACTATTTAGGTGTAATTCATTTGCATGATTTGCTTAAAGAAGGAATAGCCTAAACTATCTCAACACGTTTAATCTTTCTGAATCTAACTTTATAAATATAAAAAGTAAGATTGTAAACGACCACAATGAAGATCCTCCATAACTTATAAAAGGGAGTGGAATTCCTATTACTGGCGCCAATCCGATTGTCATACCTATATTGATGACGAAGTGAAAAAACAATATTGAGGCAACAGAATAGCCATAAACCCTACTAAATATAGAGCGTTGACGTTCCGCTAAAAAGATTATCCTTAAGAATAAAGCTGTATAAAGTACCATCAAAATAAAGGTTCCGAGAAAACCCCATTCCTCCCCTATTGTACAAAATATAAAATCGGTACTCTGCTCTGGAACAAAATCGAACTTAGTTTGAGTTCCTTCCAAAAACCCCTTCCCACTAAAACCTCCTGATCCAATAGCTATTAACGATTGCTTAATGTTCCAGCCATTACCTTGCCTAAGCTGTCGCAAACTATAACGCTTCTCGCCAATATCATCTCTAAGTTCTTGCTTTTTTTCGGCACTAATATCAGGCATATCTCTCTCAACCTTAAGTTGCTCTATTTGTTCAATCAGCTTATCCTCCTCACCCAACAAAACTGTTATTCGAGTTCGTTGATGTTCTTTTAATACCTTATTAAAGGTAAAATCAATACTAATGATATACAAACATGCCATCACAAAAATAGCTACTCCTACATAATGAGTTCGCTTGCCTTTAAGCTCTTTTTTTATGATTAACCAACCTACTAACAAAAACAAGCAGGCACCAATAATGTAATAAATTACATGTTGACTGAGTTGGTAGTTAAAATAAACAAATACAGCTAAGCCAAACATTGCCAATGCAGCTAGAGTTACTTTTAAATTAAATTTTAATAAGCCATACACAATTATATAACCAAAAACAGCTGTAATAACTATGTTTATTGGTCCAAAAATTAGCGTTAAAACAAAAACAATAATGGCCAAAATTCCAAATAATAAAATATTCCCAGAAAGACCTTCTCGATATAAAACAAAAACAAAAGCTGCATAAACCAATGTAGATCCAGTGTCGTTTTGCAATAAAATTAACACCGCTGGCAAGCCAATAATTACCATGGCCATCATTTTGGTTTTAATATCTTTCATATTAATACTTAAAGTAGAAAGGTACTTTGACAAGGCCAATACTGCTGCAAACTTGGCAAATTCTGATGGCTGTATTTTAAAACTTCCTATTTGAAACCACGAAGTAGCACCATTCACTTTTGCGCCTATCAACAGCACAGCTACTAAGGAAAACATTACCACTCCATAAATGGGATAGGCAAAGGAGGTAAAAAACTGCCCTTCGAGCATTAATATTATTAAAGCCAACACAAGTGCAAACCCTATCCACATTAACTGCTTTCCATAACGCTGAGAAATATCAAAAATACTGTGGTGATCTTCACTATAAACAGCGGCATAAATATTAATCCAGCCTATAAAAACAAGTGCCAAATATATTAAAATGGTTGCCCAGTCTACATTTGCGAATATGTTGCCGTACTTTCTCATTCTTTAAACTCAACATTCATTAAATTCGCCTCCAACACTCTTTTTTCTTTTGCCAAGTTATTCGTCCCGATAGAATCTATTAAATATTGTTCCATCATTAAACTCGCAATAGGAGCTGCCCATGCTCCTCCAAATCCAGCATTCTCCACATAAACAGCAATAGCAATTTTAGGATTGTCTTTTGGCGCAAAAGCAATAAAAACGGAATGATCTGCACCATGCGGGTTTTGAGCAGTTCCTGTTTTACCACAAACCACAATGCTATCATTAATTCGCGCTCTTCTTGCCGTTCCTCCCGGTTCATAAACCACACCAAACATACCTTCTACGATCGGATCAAAATGTTTCTTTTTTATTCCAACGCTGTTTTTTTTCATAAATATGGAAGGAATCGTATCTGAGTTTTCTACATTTTTAATTAAATGCGGAACATAATAATATCCTTTGTTAGCTATTATTGCGGATAAATTAGCCATTTGTAAAGGAATTACTTCCACTTCTCCTTGGCCAATACTTAAGGAATAAATGGTACTAAAAGCCCACCGACCCTCTCCATACCACCTGTTGTAAAAATCTATACCCGGAACAGTCCCTCTTTTAATTGCAGGTAAATCTGTTGGAAGCCGTTGACCAAAGCCAAATTTTAACACCTGTTTATTCCAAATACCCAAACCGATTTCACTATCTTTAAAAATACTTTTCGCTCTTCTTTGTTGTAATATTCTTTTAAAAACACTGTAATAATAAGGATTACAAGACATCTTAACCGATTGTGCTACATTTTGTGCAGAAGGATGATTGTGACAGTTTACCAAACTTTTTATACAAGGGAATCCGGAGTTTTCTGAGATAACGCCATCCTCTAATCCTATTAATGCCTGCACAGTTTTAAAGATAGAACCTGGAGGATATTGAGCCATTAAAGCCCTATTAAATAAAGGATTTAAACTATCAGTACTCAAAATTGGATAGTTTTTTCGAACAGCTCTACCTACCAACATATTTGGGTTATAGTTTGGTGCAGATACTAATGCCAAAATTTCACCTGTTTGTGGCTCTATCGCAACAATACTTCCCTTTTTATTTGCCATTAACCGCTCTCCATACTCTTGCAATACAATATCTAATGTAGTATTAATTGTTGTTCCCCGAACAGCCATTGTATCGTTTGTGCCATCTTTATAACTTCCTTTTTCCCTATTGTGCACATCCACCAACACTCGTTTTACACCTCTTTGCCCACGCAATAATTCCTCATAAGAATATTCCAAACCACTCTTCCCAATATAATCGCCAGACTTATAATAAGGCTTCTTTTCAATTGTAGATTGATTTACCTCACCAATATACCCCAATATGTGAGCTGCACTATTTCGTGGATACCTTCTTAATGTTCTTGTTTGAACATAAAACCCAGGGTATTTATACAATTGTTCCTGAATGCTAGCATAAGATATAGAGGAAATTTCCTTAACCAATGTAGAAGGCTTGTAGGTTGAATAAGCTTTGGCTTTGTTAAATTTTGTTACAAATTCTACCTTTTCAATTTCCAATAATTTACAAAATGCCAGCGTATCTAGTGTGTCTACTTGTTTAGGGATTACCATTAAATCATAGGCAGCTTCGTTGTAAACCAGCAACTCCCCTTCTCTGTCATAAACTAACCCACGAGCTGGATATTGGACAATTTCCCTCAACACATTTTGATCAGAATCATTCTTGTAATCATCATTCACCACTTGAATAGTAAAAAGACGAATAGAAAAAATAACACCTATAACAAGGAAGATTAATCCAACAATAAACTTTCTGTTGGATAAATTGTTCATGATTTAGTGGTGGATTTGTAATTGAACAACTGAAGTATAAACAACATTATAAGGGTTAAACTAACACTGGTAAAAGCGCGCCATATAGTTGAGAAAAATTGAGTTATTTTAAATGACTCAACAAAGAATAAAAACAGGTGATGTAAGACTATTAAAATAACTGAATACAATAAAAACCAGGTCAAACCCATGTGCTGAACATTAGGTTTTAATCCAAAATCATATCCTCCTCGTGGTTGAATTAATTTTATCAAATAAGTTCTAGCAAAAGCCATAAACACCGTTGCCGAAACATGCATTCCGTAAGTACTGGTAAACACATCTATGGTTAAGCCCAGTACAAACCCAATAACCAATACCAACCAGCTTGGTGTTTCAAATGGTAACATTAAAATAAACACAACATACAAGTAAGGGTTTGCATAACCACCAAACTCGATATTGTTTAATATTAATCCTTGAAAAAGAACCAATAAAATAAAACTCCCTATGTATTTTAAAATTTCAACAATCATTCTTCAATTACACTTAATTCTTCTAAATTTTGTTGTTCAATTTTTTGCTTGTTTTTTACAATAAACACGTGCGACAACTGTCTATAATCAACAGAAAACTGAACGTCAATGTTGTAAAAATTATTCCCTTCAGGCAAATCAAAAGATTTTACAGTTCCAATCATTATTCCATCTGGATAAACCATAGAATAGCCAGTTGTTGTAACAGTATCTCCTATCGCCAATTTTACATGGTTGGGAATTTCCTTTAACTGAGCTTCTCTATAATTACCTAAAACCCAAACCAATGATCCAAAATGATCCAAGCCTTTTAGCTTGGCACTCACGGCATTGTCTTCGTGCAAAACAGACATTACAGAACAGTAGTTATCAGAAACATTCTTAATTGTGCCTATTACACCTTTTGCAGACACAACCCCCATCCCTGCTTCAACTCCGTTTAAAGCACCTTTATCTAGCGTTATATAATTCATTCTTCTATTGGTAGAGTTGTTTACCACTTTAGCCGAAGTATATAAATACTTTTGAGCATATGCTGTATCATTAATCTCTACAGTATTTCCAAAAATTTTGGTAAATGAAATTATACTTTTGGTTTGAAGTCTCGCGTTTTGCTCAGCCAACTCAGCATTCACCTCTTTTAAATTAAAATAATCGTTAACGTTTTCTATAGTAGAATATAGGTTTCCTACTAAAAAATTTGATGAATTAAATATTTTTGAGTTTTGGTAATTGTTGTTTTGAGCTAAAAATATAAAGGCAATAATCTCAAGAAAAAGGAAAATAAATACAACTGAATTTTTAGATAAAAACCGTATTAAATTCCTCATTAGTCAATTAAAGTTTTTTTAATTTTTAATTAAGAAAGGTAACTTAGCTATGTTTTTAAGTGCAATCCCCGTCCCTCTAGCTACACATCTCAATGGATCTTCAGCAATATGAACTGGCAACTTTGTTTTCATAGATATTCGTTTATCCAAGCCTCTTAACATAGATCCGCCACCAGCTAAGTACAGGCCTGTTTTATAAATATCGGCCGATAATTCTGGTGGTGTCATTTCTAAAGCGCTTAAAACTGCATCTTCAATTTTTGCAATTGACTTATCTAAAGCATGTGCAATTTCTGAGTATGAAACCACAATTTCCTTTGGAGTTCCTGTCATTAAATCTCGCCCTTGAACTGCATAATCTTCAGGAGCAATTTCTAACTCTGTCAAAGCCGATCCTACTTCAATTTTTATTTGTTCGGCAGATCGTTCTCCAATCAATAAGTTGTGTTGTCTTCTCATGTATTCCACAATATCATTGGTAAAATCATCTCCAGCAACTCTAATTGACTTGTCACAAACTATACCTCCTAAAGCGATTACAGCAATTTCAGAAGTCCCTCCACCTATATCAATAATCATATTACCCATTGGCTCCAACACATCAATTCCAATTCCAATTGCAGCTGCCATTGGTTCATGTATTAAATAAACTTCCTTACCTCCAGCATGTTCTGCCGAATCTTTTACCGCTCGCTTTTCAACTTCAGTAATTCCAGAAGGAATACAGATTACCATTTTTAACGATGGAGTAAACCATTGTTTTTTGGTGCTCATCATTTTTATCATCCCTCTAATCATGTGTTCTGCCGAATCAAAGTCTGCAATTACACCGTCTTTTAATGTACGAATAGTTTTTATGTCTTCATGGGTTTTCCCATGCATCTGCATGGCTCTTTTTCCTACAGCAATAACTTTACCAGTCATTCTATCCTTTGCGACAATAGAAGGTTCATCAACCACCACCTTATCGTTATGAATAACTAACGTGTTAGCAGTACCTAAATCTATGGCTATGTCTTGCGTTAAAAAGTTGAATAATCCCATTGGTAGATATCTATAAATATTTTTAAAAACTAAGTAAATTTAATACTTAAAAGCGCTTCTTTATTAAGCCTCTTAACAATTGATAAACACCAAATTGTTAATGAAATTTCACTTATTTAATGCCTAAAATGACGTATTCCCGTCATCACCATAGACATATCATTATCGTCACAATATGCTATTGAATCTTTATCTTTAATAGACCCTCCAGGCTGAACTACTGCAGATATCCCTGCATTTTTTGCAATTTCAACACAATCTGGAAACGGAAAGAATGCATCTGACGCCATTACCGCCCCATTCAAATCAAACCCAAATGCTTCAGCTTTAACAATTGCCTGTCTTAATGCATCAACTCGAGAGGTTTGCCCTGTACCACTTGCTAACAATTGTTGTCCTTTTGCAAAAACAATAGTGTTAGATTTCGTGTGTTTAACAATTTTGTTTGCAAACTCAAGGTCTTTTATTTCTAACGAGGTAGGAGCCTTTTTTGTTGCAGTTTCAAAATCATTTGCATTGGCAGTTTTCACATCTTTATCTTGAGCCAACACACCATTTAATACCGTTCTAAATTGCTTAGTTGGCATTTCAATTGATTTTTGAACTAAAATAATTCGATTCTTTTTCTCTTGTAAAATGGCTAAAGCCTCAGCATTATAACTTGGAGCAATTACAACTTCACAAAACAATTTATTTATTTCTGAAGCAGTCACAACATCAATCTCTCTGTTGGTTATTAAAACTCCACCAAAAGCAGAAACTGGATCTGCAGCCAAAGCGTCATTCCAAGCCTCAAGCAACGTATCTCTAGAAGCCAAGCCACAAGCATTATTGTGCTTTAATACCGCAAATGTTGGCGCATCAGGGAATTCTGAAATTAAACTCACTGCAGAATCAACATCTAACAAGTTATTGTAAGACAAAGCTTTTCCGTGTAACTGCTCAAACATGGCATCTAAATCGCCATAAAATGTCCCTTTTTGATGAGGGTTTTCTCCATATCTTAAAGATCGAGACTCTGTAATGCTTTGCTTAAAATTATCATCACCATCGTGATCAAACCAATTAAAAATAGCCGTATCGTAATGAGACGAAACATTAAAAGCTTCTTTTGCCAAAAACTTTCTGTCTTCTATATCGGAAACACCACTTTTTTCATTTAATAGATTTAAAGTATAATCATATTGACCTCTTGAGGAAACAATTAAAACATCTTTAAAGTTTTTAGCGGCTGCTCTAATTAAAGAGATTCCACCGATATCTATTTTTTCAATAACATCTTGTTCTACTGCTCCAGAAGCAACAGTATCTTCAAAAGGATATAAATCCACAATCACCAAATCAATTTCAGGAATTTCAAACTCGTCCAATTGAGCCACATCACTATCCAACTCTCTTCTACTTAGAATACCTCCAAAAACTTTTGGGTGTAAAGTTTTTACTCTACCGCCCAAAATTGACGGATAAGAAGTTAAACTTTCTACCGCAGTTACTGGAGCACCAAGCTCCTCAATAAAACTTTGAGTCCCTCCTGTAGAATACATCGTTATTCCAAGCTCATTTAACTTGTTTATGATTGGCTCCAAGTTATCTTTATGAAACACTGAAATTAAAGCGTTTTTGATCTTTTTTTGGCTCATTTTACCCTTTTTTTTAGATTCTACTTTTATTGATAAATTCAGGTACAATTTTACACCTTTTATACCCCTTAACCTAAGTTGAAAATCGCTAATTTTAACTTTGTTGATAAATGATTTAAATTGTTTATAACCACCAATTATTGGTAATTTTATAGCAAATTATTTAAGGCATGATTATATACAATGTAACGGTTAATGTAGAAGACGAAATTCATAATGATTGGATTAAATGGATGAAGGAAGTTCACATTCCAGAAGTAATGAAAACGGGCTATTTTTTAGACAATAGAATGGCCAAAGTAATTACAACTCAAGAGGGCGAAACAGGACACACCTACGCAATTCAATACACATGTAACTCAATGACTGATTTGGAGGAATATCAAGAAAAATGCTCCGCACCATTGCAAGAAGAACATGGAAAAAGATACCGAGGAAAATTTGTTGCTTTTAGAACACTTTTGGAAGTGGTTTAAACAACTTCTTGCCAAATTAAACGTTTAAACTTCATGAAACCCCATTTCTTAATAGTGGCATTAATTGCACTTTCTTTTGATGCTCTTTCGCAAAACATAGACCAAATTATTAAAAGAAGTGCAACTAGTTACACCGAAATATTTGATACTTCGGCTATAAAAAAGAACAATATTTTAATTCCCTTAAAGCATTCATCTAGCAAAATTGAAAATCCCGAATTATTTAACACCCTTAAAGGAAAAGTAATTTACGCCATAACTTTAATTTATACAGAACCCGACAGAAGGCTTTTTGATCAGGAAAAGCTAAACAGAAAGCGCTTAATCGAATTGAATAAAATTGCCCCAGACATTATCGGAAATAGTTTAATTTCTTGGGGTTTTATAGAGCAAAAAATGACCGATAAATACGATGATAAAAATCTATTTCATGGTTATTTAATCACTTTAAGACCTCAGCTTGATGGTAAAAATGGATTGACCGAATTCCAAGTGCTAAAAAAAATGGTTACAAGCTACCAAAGTCTATGTAACGACACTTCCAAAAAAGAATCAATAGCCTTAATAGAAGATAGTTCTGAATTTAGCTCAACTGCCCTTGCTAAAAAAATTAAACATGCCACATCAGAAAAGCCGATCTTCCCTAAAGGTGAAAATGTATTTTTTGACTACTTAAGAACCAACATAATATACACAAAGGCTATGCAGAAACAAGCTGTTTCTGGCGAACTAAACGCCACCTTTTATATTAACAACAAAGGAGAGCTAAGTAAAACAAAAATAAATGATGACCTAACAAAAGAAGCAAGAAAAGCAGTGACAGACGCTTTAAAAAAAATGCCAAATTGGCTCCCAGGAGTTAAGTGGATTCCAGGTGTAAACCCTCCAAAAAAAGTAATCATTGGAGGTTCATTTAGGCTCGCACTCTTCTTTTCACTAGAACAACAAAAAGTATATGTAAAATACCTCTATCACCAAGGCCCATATTATGAAAAATCTATTTCCGAAACACTCGGTGATTACGATATTTCTAACGACATACTCTGTGACAACGCAGTCTTTGAAGCTCTAGAACGGAACAAACAATGGAAAAACATGAACATTGTTGCAGATTTAACCGGAAGCATGTTTCCTTACACCAGCCAACTTATACTTTGGTTTAAACTAAAAAGTCAAGATGGAGATGAAAAATCATTTACCTTCTTTAATGACGGAGACGATACTCCTCAAAATTTCAAAAAGACAGGAGAGGTTGGTGGAATATATCAAACCAAAACATCCTCTTATCTCGATATAATGGATTTGGCTCAACAAACCATGCGATACAGTGGCGGAGACGCTCCCGAAAACAATATTGAAGCAACAATTGCCGCACTAGAAAGCTATCCTGAAGTGGATGATTTAATTATGATTGCAGACAATTATGCTACTCCGAGAGACCTCAAACTCTTAAGAAAAGTTAAACAACCCATTCATTTAATTTTGTGCGGAACGAAATACGGTATAAATATAGAATACCTCAATTTAGTTCGGAAAAATGGCGGAACGTTACACACCATTGAAAACGACCTGACAGGTTTAACTAAAATGAATGAAGGAGAAATCTTAAACTTTAACTCCCGATACTTTAAAATAGTTAATGGAGAATTTCTAGAAGTATATAAATTGTAATTTTTAAACTACTGGCTTAACTGCAAAACTCCTATCACCAGAATCGTTAAAAGGACCATCAATTAAATTACCCTCATTATTAATTAATTGAATGCGAATAGTATTCTCTAAGTTTGATAATCCAGTAATTTGATAGGCTGCCCATTTATCAATAATAAATTCGGTGCTATTAATGATCACCTTTACCTTGTTTCCATCTTTAGACAAAGAACTGTTAACTAAATAAAAATCCAAAACTGGCTGTTCAGAAACTGATTCTGGCAAGTAATAAAAAAGATGTTCTTGATTCATTTCAAACATATTTTCAGCACCTCCAACAACAGCATTTTTAAGCACAGAGCCATTGTTGTTTTTAACGCTCACCTTATTTTCATCAGTTAAAAATGCCAAAAACACATTATTACCATACATAAATTCCTTTTCAAAAACATCGGTTGAATATTCGCTCAGTAAATAATTGTTTGCCAAATAGGCAATATTGTAAGACGTAATTCCTTCTACTTTAAAGTTTAAAGCATTAACTCCTTCTTTAAATTGATTGGTATTTAAGTGAATAGATGCAGCCGCATTGTTTTGAGATTTTATCTCAGTCAAAATTACACCATCCTGCTCCAATACCACTAACTCATCATCTATTAGCGGTTCAATAATTTTTGCTACCTCCATACTAGAAGACACCTGAAGAGTGTTATCCAACACATTTTTCTCAGCGTTATTGGAGTCGTTTCCACAAGAAAAAAGAAAAATGCTCAATAGTACTATTACAAAAAATTTAAGACTTCCCATCAACGCTTATTCAAAATTTAAAATTACCTGATTCTTTTCTACTGTATCTGCCTTATTAACAGACACACTCTTAATAACACCATCTGTTGGCGATTTTATTACATTTTCCATTTTCATGGCTTCCAATATCAATAAGGTTTCTCCCTTTACAACTTCCTGCCCAATTTCTACGGAAATTTCTAGCACTAAACCTGGCATTGGAGCTTTTAAGTCCGAAACTTTTGCCGCAGCTAAATTGTCCATCCCTAAACTGTGCAATAAATCATCAAATTGATCTTTAACCGTAAACTTAAATTGCTCTCCATCAACCTTAACAAAAAATAATTTCTGTTCCTTATTTACATTAAGTACTTCCAAATTATACGATTTGTTGTCCTTTATTATATGATAAGCATTCCCTTTGATGTGCTCTACATCCCACTCAAACTTGTTGCCATTCAATAAACCTGAAGTATCGTTTTCTACTTCAACCTTATATTCTTTATTGTTTGCCGCAATTACTTTTAATTCACTCATTGGTTTGTC
This sequence comes from uncultured Flavobacteriales bacterium, assembly GCA_905479995.1. Classification (GTDB taxonomy): domain Bacteria; phylum Bacteroidota; class Bacteroidia; order Flavobacteriales_E; family Vicingaceae. Next base: position 26,276 of record CAJQON010000005.1, read on the forward strand.
AACTTATTTAAATTTCCTCAAAGATAGCTATTCTCAATTACAACAAAAAAACGAACTTTGTAGTTTTTTAATTTATGCAACTAAACTTCAAGAAAGTTGGCGCTGGTCAACCACTAATTATATTACATGGCCTTTTTGGTTCGTTAGACAATTGGATGACCCTATCTAAAAAACTAGGTGAATCTTACGAGATATTTATTGTCGATGCTAGAAATCATGGTTTTTCACCGCATTCAGATGATTTTAATTATGATGTTATGGTGGAGGATTTATACCAATTCATTGAAGAGCATGAACTACAAAGCCCAATTATATTAGGCCATTCTATGGGAGGAAAAACAGCCATGCAGCTCACTACTAACTACCCTCATTTAGTATCAAAATTAATTGTTGCAGATATCGCCCCAAAATCTTACCCTGTTCATCATACAGCAATTATTGACGGAATGTCGGCCTTAAATTTCGACATCATTAACTCAAGAAAAGGTGCAGATCTTGAATTGTCAAAACATATTACAGACTTATCTACCCGACAATTTATTTTAAAAAACTTATACTGGAAAGAAAAGGGAATTCTAGACTGGAAATTTAATTTGACAGCCATAAAAAATAACATTTCCAATATTGGGGTTGAACTAACCTCTAAAAACACCTATGAAAAACCTACCTTATTTATAAGAGGCACAAAATCTAACTATATTTTAAAAAGTGATTATTCTGAAATAAAAACATTATTTCCACATGCAACAATTGAAAGTATTGAAAGCGGACACTGGGTTCATGCTGAAGATCCTGCAACGTTTCTTAAATTAGTCACAGAGTTCCTTGAATCAGAATAGTTTATGATTTAAAGCTGATTTAATACAACCCTTAACGGGAAATAAACGTCTTACTGTGTATAACTATCAAATTATATTGCATAAATCGCAACATATTTAGTATCATTGCGTAATAACAGCATTGTCTTAACTAACACACGTTAATGGGGTTCAAGAGGTCTTATCTATTATTAGCTATCAGCTTACTTTTAAGTGGCGAATTTTTCGCTGGAGATTACTATTGGGTAAACAATAGTGGAAACTGGAATGATCCAGCTCATTGGTCTAGCATTTCTGGTGGTGCTGGAGGAAAAGGAATTCCTTCCCAAAATGACAATATTTTTATAGACGCTAATTCTTTTAACGCTTCTGGCCAGTCAATAGCCATTAATGGAACCATCTCTTTAAACAACCTTTCCATTTTTTCTGCTCAAATTGAATTAAAGTCCACATCAAGCAGTATTATAAATATTTATGGAGACGTATACACTCCTATTGTATTTAAAAATGAACTGAAAGGCTCTATTTTCTTTAAAGGCTCAAAAGCAGTTACACAGTTAGATTTAGGTTATGGAAACTGGCACACCAACCTCTATTTCGAATCCAATAACGATTTTACACTTAATAGCCCACTACAATTACCAAAAAACAGTGTAAACTTATTAAAGGGTGATTTAAATTTAAATGGACACGACATTAAATGTAGTGAGTTTAATGCTATCTCTAATAGTAAAAAAAGCTTAAACTCAGTAGGTAGTACTCTTATCGCGATTAATCAATGGAACACCAATACTAATAAGTTTAGTTACGACTTTTCTAATACTATTATTGCTGTTGACAATTTAGATAAAAACGCAGTAAATAAAGGTGGAGATACCTATAGTGTTACCCAACCTAAAGGTCCAAATAACAAAACTATTCTTGTTGCAGCTATTATTACAGATACCGCTTCTTGTGGAGATGTTTGTGATGGAATGATTGTTGTCAATTTTTCATCTCCAAATTGTGATAGTATTTACGTAGACTGGAGTCCTCTTTCTCCTGTAGGTGACAACAACGGTACAGTTGCAATTACAACAGGTAGTGATACTATTTTTAACATCTGTCCGGGTATTGAATATACAGCAGTAATTACCAATGATTGTGATTTGACTGCTGCTTTTCCAAAAGCAACAGTCTTAGGGCATTCTCTAATTACCCTTCCAATTCCCGAAATAATAACAGAACCTACTTGTAATGGTGATTGTGATGGTGGAATTAACACTTTTATAGATGCTGCTGGATTTACCCTCCCTTTCTTATCATATCAATGGATTCCTGGAGGTGTTGGAGATACAACAACAGCAATAGCTGGACTTTGTGCTGGACCCTACAGCCTTAGGGTACAAGATGGCTTTGGTTGTGACACTACCTTTAATTTTACGGTTACTGAACCAGATAGCGTTTATGCTAATGTTACTGTAACCCCAATTGACTGTAGTGGAGATTGTACGGGTAGTGCAACAGCCAATCCAGTAGGAGGTAATCCAGCGTATTTATACTCATGGTCCCCAGCTACCGGAAATCCTTTAGTGGATAGCGTAGCAACATTTGGAAATTTATGTGCAAATACCAACTATACTGTTACTGTTTCTGATGTTAATGGATGTACTAATGACACTACAATCACTGTTCCAGAATCACCTCCAATGGTTATAGATACTGTTAGCTCTATGGTGAATTGTGGTGGAGCCTGTGATGGAACAATTACAGTTACTGTATTAAGTGGAGGTACTCCTGGTTACTCTCACCACTGGAGCACAGGTCAAATTGACAATGGAGCCGTTGGTAGTTTAACTGGATTATGCCCTGGAAACTACACCGATACTGTTAGGGATGCATTGGGTTGTGATTCTATTATATCATTTACGATAACTGAACCAAGTATTTTAACTACCTCAACTACTACTGCAAATATAACTTGTAATGGAGCATGTGATGGAAAAGCGTTCACTGTTCCTGCTGGAGGCGCTGGAGGGTATTCTTACACTTGGAGTTGTGGGCCATCTGTTTTTGACAGCATTACTGGTTTATGTCCTACAGCACTCTGCTTTGTTGTTGTAACAGATGCTAATAATTGTACTGTAAATGACACTTTTAGTATTACAGAACCCCCAATCTTAGTTGTTAATCCAAGCTCAACAGATGTAACTTGTCCCACTTTTTGTGATGGAACAGCAACGGTTGCTCCAACAGGAGGAACAGGAAACCCTGCAATAGATTTTACTTATGTTTGGACAGGTCCAGGAGGGCCATACAATACACAATCTATTTCTAGCTTATGTCCAGGAACATACATTGTTACCGTAACAGATTCATTTGGATGTCAAATGATTGATTCTGCTATTGTTCTTGAACCACAACCAATCACACTTACTATGTCAGCTACAGATGAAAGTTGTGCTGGTTCTTGTGATGGAACGGCTGCAGTTCTTGTGACTGGTGGAACAGGGAATCCAGCAGTAGACTTCACTTACATTTGGACTTCTGTACCAATTGGACAGGTTACTTCTGGTCAGGGAACAGACTCTATTTTTAATTTATGTTCTGGTGATTATACCGTAAACATTACCGATTCAGTTGGGTGTCCGGCAAATGCTACCATTACAGTAAATCCAAAACTACCTATTGTTGACAATTTGGTTACTGCAGACTTAAGCTGTAATGGTGTTTGTAATGGAACTGCAACGGTATCTCCAACAGGAGGTCTTGCTCCTTACACTGTTTCATGGAATGGAGGAGCCCCAATAGTTGTAATTGCAGCTGGATCTAGTACTGAAATTGGCTTATGTGCTGGTCCTCAAACTGTAACTATATTAGACGCAAACAACTGTCCACTCATTATTCCATTTAATATAAACGAACCCTTACCTCTATTAACAAATACTAATACTGAAGATGTTTCTTGTTTTGGCGCTTGTGATGGAACTGCCATTACTATTCCTTCTGGTGGTGTTACGCCTTACGTTTTTCAATGGAATTCAATTCCAACAAGTGCACCTTTCCCTTTAGCAACAGATTCTATAAGCAGTTTATGTGCTGGAACTTATTATGTAATAGTTACCGATGATTCATTATGTACCGTAAACGATACTATTGTAATAATTGAACCAGCAGAAATTTTTCCAAACGCTACTTTTACAGATATTACATGTAATGGTTTAAATGATGGAACAGCAATATCACTTCCTTCTGGAGGAGTTGCTCCTTACACATATTCTTGGACAGGACCCGGAGGTCCTTACAATACTCAAAATATTGGTCCTTTGGTTGCTGGACAATACATTGTAACTGTTACCGATTCAAATTTATGTACCGGAATTGATACTATTGTGATTACGGACCCTCTTGTATTAACTGTAGATGCAAGTGCAACTAGTGCTAGTTGTGGAACTATTTGTGATGGAGTTGCCACTGCTACTCCTTCTGGCGGTACTCCTGGATACACTTACTCTTGGAACACTTTACCGCCACAAACTACACAAGCAGCTACTGGATTGTGTGCAGGAATTTATACGGTTACTGTAACAGATACTAACGGATGTACTGCTCAAGATACTACAGAAATAACCAACCTTATTGTAATTACAATAAACCCTGCAATTATTACAATTAGCTGTAATGGCCTATGTGATGGAGAAGCAACAGCAATTCCTTCTGGAGGTTTAGCTCCATACACTTATAGTTGGAGTAATGGTGATACTACCGCAACTGCAGACAGCCTTTGTCCTGGTTTTGTTTACGTAACTGTTACAGATGCTAATGGTTGTGCATCAACCGACTCTGTTAATATGCCAACAGCTCCTCCAGTATTAATTCCAAATGGAACAATTGTACAACAAATTAGTTGTAATGGGCTTTGTGACGGAATGGTTGCTTCTGCTCCAACAGGAGGAACAGCCCCTTATAGCATTGTATGGTCATTGCCAAATGGTATAGACACCAACAATGTTTGTGCAGGATCTGTAGTCGTTACAGTAACAGATGGTGCAAATTGTACTATTAGTGATACGTTAGTATTAATTGAACCTGACACGATAACTCCAAATGAAACAATTGTAGATTTAGATTGTAATGGGGATGGAGACGGAAGTATTACATTCAATCCTTCTGGAGGAACTCCTGGATACGCTTATGTTTGGAATCCAAATGTAAGTACAAGTTCAAGTGCCACAGGATTATCGGGAGGTACTTATCAAGTAACTATATCTGATACTAACGGATGTACTCGTGTAGACAATTATGTTGTTAATGAGCCTGCAGTACTATCCTCAACTCCTATTGCTGTTGATGTAAGTTGTGATGGAGCATGTGACGGAATGGCTGCAGTTATAGTTGGTGGAGGAACACCTCCTTATACTTACAACTGGGCTCCAAACGGACAAACAAATGACACTATTTTTAATCTATGTTCTCCATTTTTATCCAATAGTGTTACCATTATAGATAGCAACGGATGTATTACCAATCAAAACATTGTAATAGCCGAACCACTTCCTTTAGATCCAAATGTAACAGGTACACCTGTAGGATGTAGCAGTGTCTGTAATGGAACAGTCGTTTCAAACCCTATCGGTGGAACACCAGGATACAGCTACCAATGGTCTGTTAATGCAGCTCCAAACCCATTAAATGGCTCAACAATTACAAATCTTTGTCCTGACACATTTACTGTAACAGTAACAGACACAAATGGATGTACAGCCGTTGGTTCATACATTGTTACATCACCACCAGCACTCTCAGTAATACTAGATAGTACAAACGTAACTTGTAATGGATTAGATAATGGAACAGGAACAGTAACTCCAACAGGAGGAACCGCTCCATATACTTACTCATGGGTAGGTGGTTGCTTAACTAGTCCAAACACCAACCCGGCAATAACAGGTTTATGCCCCGGAATATACACCGTAACTGTTACCGATTCTAACAACTGTATTTTTATTGGTTCCATAAACATTACAGAGCCTAATGTTCTTGATGATAATGAGATAGTAATTGACGCAAATTGTGGAATTTGTGATGGATCAATTGTTGTATTCCCTTCTGGCGGAACGCCAGCATACAGCCACTCATGGTCTAATGGAGTAACCAATCAAAACAACCCTAACTTATGTGCTGGCTTTTATACTGATACTATTACAGATGGAGCAGGTTGTGTTTCTACATTTACTATTGGTGTAAGCAATCCTACTGGTCCTTCAGGAATTGCAGCTACTGTTAACGATGCTACTTGTTTTGGAGCATGCGATGGATCATTAAACGTAATAGCAATTGGTGGAACTTCTCCTTTTAGTTATGCTTGGACATCTAATCCAGCTGGTGGACCTTATGCCAACGATAGTACTTTAACAGGTTTATGTGCAGGAACATATAATTTAACGCTTACCGATTTTACCAATTGTATTTTAGCAACAACTTTAGTTGTAAATGAAGCGGATAGCATTACTGCTAACAGCATATTTACAGATGCCACCTGTAATGGAAACTGTGATGGAACTGCCAATGTAACACCTACTGGAGGAACTGCACCTTACACTTATTTATGGTCGCACAATGGATCAACATCTTCATCTGCTTCAGGCCTATGTGCAGGCGCTGTAAATGTTACTATTACCGATGACAATGGATGTACTAAAGTGGTAACTTTCAACATTAGCGAACCAAATATTCTTTTAGTTGGATCTAGTTTTACTGATGCTTTATGTAATGGGAACTGTGATGGAACTGCAACAGCAACCCCTACTGGAGGAAGTTCTCCATACACTTATTCATGGAATGACCCATTATCTCAAACCTCTCAAACAGCAACTGGCCTTTGTGCTGGTTCTTACGTTGTAACTGTTACAGATAATAACGGATGTACCACAACAGAAACTGTAACGATTAGCGAACCTAATTTAATTGATGACAATGAGATTGTTGTAAACGCAACGTGTGGAATTTGTGATGGTTCAATAACATTAGCTCCATCTGGAGGGGCTGGAGCATACAGCTATAACTGGCCAACTATTGGAGCAATTACTCCTACTGTTAATGCTTTATGTGCTGGTTCTTATCCAGTTGAAATAACAGATATCAACGGATGTACACAATCTTTCTTAATTGCCGTAAGTAATACTACTGGGCCAAGTGTTTCAACAAATTCTACTAATGCAAGTTGTAATGGCGTTTGTGATGGAACTGCATCAGCATCTGTTCTTTCTGGAACACCTAACTATCAATTTTTGTGGTCACCAGGTGGACAAACAACCCAAAATGTAACAGGTTTATGTGCAGGAAGCTATACTGTTCAAGTAACTGATGGTAATGGCTGTATTACGGTAATACCTGTTAATATTAGCGACAACATTACTCTTAGCGCTACTGTTTCTCAAGTAGATGCAACTTGTAACGGTAATTGCGATGGTTCTGCTCAAATAACTCCAACAGGAGGTTTACCACCATATTCTTACAGTTGGGTTGGAGGAAACGCAACAGGTCAAACTGTTAATGCTGTAGGTGGTTTATGTGCAGGAAATTACACCATTACTATAACAGATGCATTAGGATGTTCTTTCATTCAAAATTTAACAATCAACGAAAGCAATGTATTAACTGTAACAACTTCTGGTATTGCTGCAAATTGTAATGGAAGTTGTGATGGACAAGCAACAGCAACACCATTAGGTGGAACTGGCCCTTATACTTTCGCATGGTCTACTGGAGCAACCACTCCTACTATTTCAGCGCTATGTGCAGGTACTTACACTGTAATTGTTACAGACAGTAATGGGTGTATTAGCAATGGAAATGTAGTTATAGGTGACGGAATAGCAATTACATCAACCTTTACAATTGTAGATGCTACTTGTGGTCAATGTGATGGATCCATAACAGCTACTGCTGGTGGTGGGTCTGGAGCACCGTACAGCTACTCATGGTCGCCAAGTGGTCAAATAACACCATCACTAAGCAACCTATGTCCTGGAGCACATATTTTAACTATTACCGACAACTTGGGTTGTTCTGAAGTATTTACAACTTTAATAAATAACGCTAATGGTCCAACGCTTGCAACATTTGCAGATAGTGTAACTTGTTTTAACGATTGTGACGGACTAGCATATACAACTGTATTAGCAGGTAATCCAGGATATGTATTCCAATGGGATGATCCTCTTTTACAATTAAATGACTCTGCAACGGCATTATGTGCTGGTTTATATACTGTAATAGTACAAGACACTTTTGGATGTATTACTGTAGATTCAGTTACTGTTGAGGAACCAACCGAAATATTATCAAACTTAACATTTACCGAGCCTACTTGTCCAACCGTATGTGATGGAACAGCTACTGTTGCTCCGTCTGGCGGGATTGGACCATATTCAATACAATGGGCAGCTAGTGCAGGAAATCAAATTACACCAACTGCAACAAGCCTTTGTGCAGGAACTCACCTTGTAACAATAACGGATGGTAAAGGTTGTATTTTAATAGACAGTGTTACAATAACCGACCCAGCACCTATTTCAATAACGGCTAGTGCAACTCCTGTAACTTGTAATGGTGATTGTGATGGAGTTGTTATAGCAAATGGTTCTGGAGGAACTCCTGGATATACTTATTCTTGGAATACTGTTCCAGTTCAACCAAACTCACTTGCTGCTCCATTATGTCCAGGAAGATATATTGTTACTGTAACTGATGCCAATGGTTGTTTTGACACTACTAGCGTAAATGTTGTTGATCCACCTGTATTAACAACAACATCAACACCAACATCTCCTACATGTAATGGCTTATGCGATGGAAGCATAACTACAACTCCAGCTGGTGGAGCAGTTCCTTACACCTACATATGGAGCAATGGAGAAACTACGCAAACAACTTCATCAACTTTATGCGCTGGAACATACACTGTAATAGTTGTTGATGCAAACAATTGTACAGCTTACGACACCATTATTATTGCTACTGCACCATTATTAAATGATAGTTCAGTAATTAACCAGCCAACCTGTGGCGCTTGTGATGGGTCTATTACTTCAACTCCAGTTGGAGGTGTTGGACCATTTGACTTTATATGGACAGATCAAGCCAACCCATTAATTGTTTTACAAACTGATCTTAACACGAATACTTCAACTTTACCAGGTTTATGTGCAGGAACGTATAATTTAGAAATTACGGATTTAGGTAGTGGATGTATTTTCAATTACACTATAATTGTGAGTAGTTCAAATGGACCAGCTCTAGTAATGACTTCTACGGATGAGACTTGTGCCAATGCTTGTGATGGTACAGCAACAGCAACTCCATCAGGAGGAACAACGCCATATACTTACAGCTGGACTCCAACAGGACCTCCTACTGTTACCAATCAAACTGCTACAAGTTTATGTGTAGGAACCTATACTGTAACTGTTACCGATAGTAACAACTGTATCACTATTGATACCATTTCCATAACAACTACCACATTAAATCTTTCTATTACTAGCCTAGTACCAGAAAGTTGTTTTGGAAACTGTGATGGGGTTGCAACTGTTACAGTAGGAAGTGGAGCTTCACCATTCCTTTACAATTGGAACCCAACTGGTCAAATAACAGCAACAGCTACTGGTTTATGTACAGGAAACTATGTTGTAACAGTAACTGACAGTTTAAATTGTGCAGATTCAATAAGTGCAAATATTACTGGACCAAATGCTCTTTTAGTAACTGCTGGAGTAAATACACCTATTGCATGTAATGGAGACAACAATGGAGCTCTTATTGCTGTAGTAACTGGAGGAACTCCTAACTACACTTATTCTTGGAATGACCCACTTAATCAAAACACACAAATTGCAACAGGTTTATCGGCTGGAACATACATTGTAACTGTTACTGATGACAATGGATGTAGTACAATGGATACAATAATTTTAACTGAACCAACAGCAATCATAGACAATGAAGTAATTACTTCTCCAAATTGTAACCAATGTGATGGAGCTATAACTGTTGCAGCATCGGGTGGAACTGGACCATACACCTTCTCTTGGACTACTCCTTCAATTCCACCGGGAACTTTGCCAGTAACAGCAGCATTAAACAACCTTTGCCCTGGTGCTTATACATTAGTTATTACTGACACAACAGGATGTCAGGCTAGTTTTGCTTATCCATTAAGTAGTGTAAATGCCCCACTGCCAAATACTACTGTAGTTAACGCTAGCTGTAATGGCGATTGTGACGGATCAATTGTATCTAATCCAACAGGTGGAATAACACCATATTCATATTTCTGGTCTCCATCTGGAAATTTAAGCAATACAATTACCGGACTATGTTCTGGACAATACACCCTTAACGTAACTGACTCTGTAGGATGTGTTGGCGTAGCTATTGATAGCATTACTCAACCAGATGTTTTATTAGCCAACATCAATTACGCAAGCTCTATTTGTGCCGGTTCTTGTGATGGCTGGGCTGTTTCAAATACATTTGGTGGAACTGCACCATTTACTTACAATTGGACTCCAGGAGCTTTATCACAAGATTCTATTTCTAATTTATGTGCTGGAACATACTTTATAACTATTACTGATAGCAACAATTGTGTGGTAAATGATAGTGTTACAATAATTGATCCTGTTGCAATTACTTATACCAATGCAACAATTGATGCTTCTTGTTCATCAGTTTGTGATGGATCAGCAACAATAACTACTTCTGGAGGAATTGCTCCTTATACTTATCAATGGAACGGAAACACCTTACCTGGTCAAACAAATACATTAACTGGGCTTTGTTTTGGACAAAACACAGTAGTTATTACCGATCAAAGTGGATGTAGTATTATAGATACAATAAACATTGCTTCTACAGATACTGTTTTAGCAAATGCGGGTAACGACACCACTATATGTTTAAGTGATGTATTGACTCTAATGGGAACTCCTGGAGGAGTATTTACTAGTGTTCAATGGTATGAATTGCCTGCTATGACGCCTATAGGTTCAACAGATACAATAACATATACAGGAACCACAGCTGGTACCATCTGTTTTGTTTATGAAGTAACTGGTCCTTGTGTTGTAATGGATACGGTTTGTATAACATTTGATGCTGCACCGAATGTTGATGCAGGAGTAGACATAACAATTTTTGAAGGACAAAGTACAACACTAAGTGCAACTGGTGCTACAACTTATTTATGGACGCCTGGTTCTACTTTAAGCGACTCTACTATATCAAACCCAATAGCTACACCAATAGAAACTACCACTTATTATGTAACTGGTTATTCAGCCAATGGATGTCCAGCAACCGATAGTATTATAGTAACTGTTCTTCCAGAAATTAAATTTCCTGATGGAATTTCTCCAAATGGAGATGGGAAAAATGATGTTTGGATAATTGACTTTATTGAGCAATTCCCAGACAATGTAGTTGAAATTTATAACCGTTGGGGAGAATTACTATTCCATGCAGATGGCTACCAACAAGATTGGGACGGAACTTATAATGGTAAAGAATTGCCTATAGGAACTTACTACTATGTAATTGAACTAAATGAGGACGGAAGAGAGCCTTTTGCTGGACCAATAACTATATTGAGATAGATATGAAAAAGATTTTAGGCATAGCACTTTTACTCATTTGCTCGAACGTTTTGTTTTCGCAGCAACTGCCTCAGTTTAGCCAATATTATTTAAACGACTTTATGCTTAATCCTGCCATTGCTGGTAGTAGAGGCTATTTCGAAGGCGTTTCTGCTCACCGTTACCAATGGGAAGGAATTACTGATGCACCAAGAACTTATACACTGAGTGTACATGGCCCTTCAAAAAATAAAAAAATGGGTTTTGGTGGATATGTTTTTACAGATAATGTTGGTCCAACAAGAAGAACAGGTTTCAACGCATCATATGCTTATCACCTTAACATAAATTCTAAGTTAAAATTAGGGCTTGGATTAAATTTTGGGGTTTTACAATTTAAAATTGATGGCTCCAAAATTACATTGCGAGATGCTAATGACAATGTAATTACTGGGGGAGTTCAATCTACTTTAAATCCAGATGCAGGATTTGGAGCTTATCTATATCACGAAAATTATTATGTTGGATTTTCTGCACCACAATTATTAAACTCGGGTGTAAGTTTTGAGGATGTAGATCCAACTGGAACTTTACCTACTCACTTCTTTTTAACTGGTGGATACAAATTTAGACAGATTGAAGATTTTGTTTTTGAGCCTATGGTATTTGTAAAATATATTTCTCCTGCTCCTATTCAAATTGAAGGAACTGTGAAAGTAACTTATAAAGATCAGGTTTGGATTGCTGGTTCATACCGAGACAAAGATGCCATGTCAATTGGAGTTGGTTATATTATGAATTCTAGCTTTACCATTGGTTATGCTTATGATTTTACCACAACCAATCTTAAAAACTACAACAACGGTTCTCATGAGTTAATTGTTGGCATAAGATTTTACCAACAAAGCAGTAAAGAAGCTGCTGCACCAAAAATAGAATAGACTCTTTTTCCTTTCATTTAGAATGATAAAGATTAGAAGAAAGCTCTAACCTGAACTCCTGCGGTATGAATTACTGGAGAATTATCTGAAACCCTACCATTATAATTAATACTTAACTGCATGTGCTGTGATAAATTTTGCTGGTAATTAAATTCCCAAGTCATATTAGTTCCTTCTTGCAAACCCTCCATCATTTCATAAGCTAAGGCTGTATTTGTAGTGACAGAAAATTCATTATCAATAACACTAAAAGTGGCTCTAAAACTTCCTTTTGTTGCCACATTATACCTTAACTCGCCTCCTACTGTTTGACTAATTAATTCTTCACCACCAAAATCAACTCTATTGGTTTTTTCTTGATAATTATAAAATACACTCGCTCTAAATTTTAAGTTTGGCTGAATACTAAACTTTGGCTCAGCTTCATACCGTTTTAGCACATAATTTCTACTGGTAAAAAATTCAGAAAAACTTGACTTTTCTCCATTTACTGCCAACATAGTTAAGGTGTATACTCGAGTTATATTCCACCTCGATTTAAGGGTTCTATTTACATTTTGACGAGCTTCTACTCCATTGGTCAATAAAGATCTATCTCTATTGTCTTGGTATGTAAAATCGGTTCCAAATTTAGTTCCTGTTCTATTAAAATAAATAGTATTTAAAAACCCCAAATTTAACGTCACCAAACTGCTATCTGCAATGTCTCCAACAAAAGGATTATAGTATTCATCTTTTTCAGAAACTTTTCTACTAATTCTATAATTGGTTCGGTTAGAAAATCTAGAAACCATTTTTTTTACACCCTTTTTATTTGCCCACTTGGTTTCTGGTCTTAAAAATAATCCTTGATTAAATTGGTTGGTATAAGTTCTAACATAATTATTAGTTGGTGTAAATATTTTAATAAAATTAGCCTGATCTTGAAAAGCCGCAATATCAAATTCATTTAAATCTTTTACTCCATTCCCATTAACATCACCAATATAAGCATGAGTTCCTTGGCCGGTTTGAACCTCCAAATACGAAAATTCTTTTTTCACTTCTAATCCAGATCCAATCTCATAATAGGTATTAGAAGTAATGGCATTTTTTAAAAATTTTGCGACATATTCTACTCGAGCTAAAACATTTTCTTCGGGTTTTAAACCGGATAATGAATTAGATATAATATCTAACTTACGATAGGTAAGTTTAGTTCTAAACTTATGATTCTTACTCTTTATTAAACCCAAAGAAAAGCTTACATCTTCAGCCCTTGTAGCCAAGCTAAAATCATTTAATGTTGGCACATTATCCTCACGTTGCTTATAACTAATTCTAAAATTATTAACTGTTGAGTCGGCACTACCAAAAAACACTTCATAAATGCTAAAATCAAAACTATTGGTTAAAAGAGAATCGGAAGATTGGCTTGTAAAAAACCTGTTTTGTTCTACCTCTTCACTAACACCAAGTTTAAACCATTTTATAATTTTAGAAACAGTTCCTTTATGCCTAATAAACTCTGTATTATTAACTCCTTTAGTTGTTAAATAACTTGCTGCACCATCTAAAACAAAACCTTTCCATTTGTAAGCTCCTATCACCGAATTTTTTAATCCTTCATATTCACCAATATTTTGTAAAACACCAACCTCATAATTTAAGTTAGCCACATTCTTTTTCTCAATACCCGTAAAAATATTAGCTACGTGTTGGTTAGATAAAAATCTAGTATTACTAATGTTCCAATCTCTTTCAAACTCAACAGTTCTAAAACGCTCTAGAGCCGTAAATTTATTTTCAATAAACTCATAACCAGAACCAATTTTAAATTTCCAAGGCTCTTTAGCTTTTCCCAATTTAATTTTATTGTATGAATTAACTTTTAAGGCATAGCCAACATCATCATCACTATCTTTATCGGAAAATGTATTAATATCGTTATTAGAAATAGCACCTTCCCATGTCACAAAAGATTCTTTAGTAAAATTGTATTGTCCACCAAACGTTGCCATTTGCTTCGTTTTAGGAGTCACCAATAAAATTACTGGTTCATATTCTCCCTGAGGAATACCATTTATTGGTGCAATCCATTCGTAAACTTTCCCATTGGCTGAACTCTGAATTTGTATGTAATTTCCTTTTCCAGGACCCAAGTACGAAAAGCCCAATTGATAAATAGCACTATCAGGATTGGTAGAATATACAAAGACAGTATCAAAACCCAATGAATCTATTAAGGCATACAAAACAATGTTTTCAGAAAAATCTACTTGAGAAATATTTCGAACAATTGCCTGATCCAAACTATCTCCTATATTAGAAAGTAACAATTTATCGCTGTCTGTTAATTCTTGTTGTAAAGGCTGATTTTTAGCATCTTGCTCAGAATACACATTTAATCTCAACTTCAATTTTTTACTATTATAATCTGTCCCATAATGTATTAAAGATCTAGTATAATTCTTATCTGAATATTGAAATTCGGCAACAATTCTCGAATCTTTTGTAATTAGTTTATTTGCCGTAAATACCAATTCAGCTGTATTATAGTCTATAACATAGTCAAATTCATTTCCTCGTTTCATTAACTTTCCGTCAACATATACTTTTTCTGTACCCGACAATATAATTACAAAGGTTTCACTTTCGGCACCAACTAATCTATAAGGTCCCTGATTTCCTTCTATTCCTTGAATTTTGTTTCGAGCAAATTTACCCTTAGATACTGCAGCACTAATTGTTGGTTTTATAACATTAAAATGATCTCTCCCATTCGGTTTTATGTCCATCTTAAAGCTACCTCCTTTCACTTTCTTATTAAAGTTCATAAAATAACTTTTAGGTCTTTGCATATAAAAATCACCCGCAGTTAACTCCCAATCATCACCATATAATTGTATAAATACCCTATCAAACTCTTGCAGTTGTTGTGTATTACCATCGGCCTGAATAGGAATATTATCATCTGAAATACTTGCCAAAATATTTATCGTATTACTTAAACGTCCAGACAATTGGAGGCTTAAACTTGAGTTTACAGAAAGATCTTGATTATTTCCCATAAGCACTCCTCTAGAAATACTTCCACTTTTATTCAATCCATTTAAATGAAAAATATCTTCAGGTTCATGAGTATACTCCAATAAAAAAGGGTTTTTTACTGGTTTTTTTCTATCATCAACAATAGCCGTTTGTTTATGGGCAACACTTTTCTCAAACGAGTACCGAAACACACGATATTTAATCCTTACAACCTTCAATTTCAACATAGGATCATTCACTATAAAATGTCCTTTTGAATAATCAACTTCATACCTTCCAGGAGAAACAAGATTACCATTAATAAAAACAATTTCAGATCCGGGTATAACACTTAAACTATCTAATAAAACCGTGTCTGAACTAATCAACAATGCCTTTTCTTTTAAATTGCTAATATCCTGACCACTAGCACTGATAGAATAGCACAAAAGCACCAAAAGTAATATGTGTAATTTAAATTTCAACAGGATAAATATAAAGCCTAACCTACAAAGATACGATTTGTAAAAAAGGAATAGTTAAACTCTTAATGGCACTTAATAATTGTACCCATTTCACCAATAAGGTCAACTAATGTCGACAAACAACCATAATTAAACATTATCTTTCACTCCATTATCGCAAAATGGGCAACACTTTCCTCTGTTTTAGTTAGGAAATTCTGCCCGAATAGTTATATTTGTACTTAGCTTAAAATTTATCAAAAAAAATATGAAAAAGTTAATCTACTTATTTATTGGTGCTGCAGTTATACTATCTAGTTGTGGAGGATCAAAAACTGAAGATCAAAAAAACACAGCAATTGCTAAAGGCGATGTAAAATATGGTGGCGTTTTTAAAATGAACGAAACCGAGGATTTTAAGAGTTTATACCCGCTAAACGTTACCATGGCATTGGAACAACGAATTGCAAATCAACTTTTTGAAGGTCTAGTTCAATTAAATCAAGAAGATTTAAGCATTGTTCCTGGTCTTTCTGATACATGGGAAATTAATGATGATGCTACTGAATATGTTTTTCACATTAGAAAAGGTGTAATGTTTCATGACAACACTTGCTTTGAAGGTGGAACTGGAAGAGAATTAAAAGCACAAGATTTTAAATATTGTTTTGATAGAATTGCTGTAAGCGACCCTAGCAATCAAATGTATTGGTTATTTAAAGACAAAGTTAAAGGAGCTAATGAATACCACGATTCAGCTAAAAACGGAAAACCTCTTGAAGGCGGTATTTCTGGAGTTACTGTTGTTGACGACTACACCATAAAAATTGAATTAAATTATTCTTTTGCTGGATTCTTAAACATTATAAGTCACAACGCTTGTCAGGTTTATCCTAAAGAAGCTGTAGATACTTACGGTGCAGAAATTAGAATTAACTGTGTAGGTACAGGTCCATTTAAAGTAAACAAAATTAAAGAAGGTGAAACTGTAATTTTAGGTAGAAACACCAACTACTGGAAATCTGATAAACTAGGAAATAAACTACCTTATTTAGATGGTCTTAAGTTTTCATTTAACAAAGAGAAAAAAGCTGAATTGCTAGAATTTAAAAAAGGGAACCTTGATTTAGTTTTTAGACTTCCTTTAGAAATGATTAGCGATGTTGTTGGTGAATTAAATGATGCACAAAAAGGTGGTAATAGACCTTATGTTATGCAAGTTGTTCCAGCCTTAAGTGTATATTACTTAGGTTTACAACACAAACTTCCTCCTTTTGACAATGTTGATGTAAGAAGAGCTTTTAACTATGCTGTTGATAGAGAATCTATTGTTACTTACACACTACAAGGAGAAGGAAGAGCTGCAACACATGGTATTGTACCTCCATTTAAAGGCTACGATTTTGAAAACGTAAAAGGATATGAATATTCTCCAGAAAAAGCAAAAGAGCACTTAAAAGCTGCTGGATATCCAAATGGAGCTGGTTTTCCAGAAATAACACTACAAATTAATCCAGGTGGTGGAGACAGAAACGTTCAAATTGCTGAAGTTGTTCAAAAAATGTTGAACGAAAACTTAGGGATTAATGTAAAGATTGAACAAATGCAGTTTGCTCAGCACTTAGAAAATCTTGAAACAGGAAAAGCTACATTTTGGAGAGCTGGATGGATTGCAGATTATCCAGATCCAGAAAACTTCTTAAACCTTTTATATGGTGGACATGTACCTGCTGACATTGAAACGAAAGCATACATCAATGCAATGCGATACCAAAGCCCTAAATTTGATTCTGTTTTCAACTCCGCTTTAAGAGAAATTGACGATGTAAAACGTTTTGATTTATTCCGTCAGGCAGATCAAATTGCAATTGATGACGCTGCAATTATGCCAATTTTTTACGATGAAAATACAAGATTAATTCAGGTATATGTTAAAAACTTCCCTTCCAATGCAATGGAGTATAGAGATATGAGTGAAGTTTACTTTGACCATGATGAAGATTCAGAATAATAATTTACATTCAGTTGTTCAAAAGCCTTTCGAAAAATTTCGAAAGGCTTTTTTATTTTATGTTGCTTTGTAATCATAATTACAAACTATGCGCATTTTTATTACTGCAATCATATTAACCATAACTGCTTTTGGCAGTAAGTCTCAAATACTAGACATTAACCAACCGCTATTTAGTGATGAACCTTTTTTTAACGCTAACTTTATTAAACGAAACAACATAAAATCAATAACTGGGTCAATTTCATCAAAAAAAGTGCGTGACATAATAAGAACTAAAGGTTTAGATTATTTCTATGCCTTTAATAAAAATGGAACGTTAAAAACCCAATTATCCTCCCATTTTGCAAGCGGCCTTAAAGACTCTACCACTGTTGCATATCAATACAACAATAAAGGATTACTCTCTGTTAAGCGTAAAAACGATAGTTATGGATTTTTTTCATACAACTACAAGTACAATGACAATGATTTAATAGTGCTGCAAACATATTGCAGAGATGAAAACAAGCATAAATCTAAGAGTGTCTTTGAAATAAAAAAACAATACATTATTTCTACAGACAGTTTTTCATATCAACAACACGATACTTCACAAACTAAAAAATATTTCTATAACGCTTATAAAAAAGTTTACAAAGAGCAAACCAACTACTATAATCAATACGGATACCTTACAGAAGAATACACCAAATTTATTATAGGTAACAACAAAAAAAAAATTACTTATGAATATGATGAGTATGGACGAATTTTTAAAAAGCATACCTACACCAGTATTGCACAAGACAAAAAAACAACTGAAACATTTACCTATGATAAAGTAGGAAATGTACTTGACATTAAAATATTCAACAACAACGAACACATAACAACCAAACAGTTTTTGTACGACAACAAAACAATGCTACTTACCGCACAAATTATACAAGATATTGCATCTCAATACCTAAGAATTTTACAATATGATTACTCTTTTTATGATGGAACCTCCAACTTTAGTTCATCAAAATCAATTGTTGACACAAGCCAAATAGAAGGCTCTGAATAAAGCGATCGTAACAGATTTATAGCAATTCACCCAAGAGTTCTGTATATTTGAAGACAGGCAATATGCGTTATTTCATCCTAAATATCATTCTCTTCTTAAGCCTTAGCATAGCTGCTAAAGGAAAAAGCAATACTATAACCAGAGAAGATGTAAAAGATGATATTATAGATACCAACATAATTGATGCAAAACTATATCAACGACAAGGTAAGGCGGAGGAATCGCTCAAAAAAGGGCTAGAAGTATTGTCATCAGCAATTCAACTAACTCCAAAAGACAGCTTTCATATCTACAGCATATTAGCGAGTGGATTTTCAGCTATAAATGTTCATGAAACAGCATTTGAACATGCCAACAAATCTGCTAAAATACTAGCACGAATAAGCAACAACAAAGCAGCTGCAGCAGCATGGATGCCCAAATACTGTATTGCTGCAAAACAATACACTTTGGCCATAAAGTATCTAAAACTAGACCTTGAAAATTGCTCAAAAACTACTAATACCCATAAGCTACTCCGCCTCTACAATGACATTGGTTTTATTTACTATAAAAACCACCAACAAGACTCTTCTATTCATTATTACCTTAAAGTAATTGAATACGAACCGGACAGCAAAAGACCAATAGTAGGCGTTACCACAGGCAATTTAGGAATGATCTATTTTGACAATGCCGACTACAAAAAAGCCATCAAATACCTACAAATTGATGTAGAAATAAGCAAAGGAAAAGTCTGGGAATCCTATTGCAATGCAATGAATGGAATTGCAGATTGTCATTATCAACTGGGCAATTACTCTAAAGCAAACAAAGTGGTTGTTGAATTATTAGCAAGCAACAAACAAAGTGACAGATCATTAATTAAAAGCTATAAGCTACTTGCCAATATTTATCAAAAAACAAACCAAGAAGCCAAAAGCGCCCGTTATTTAAGAAAATATTACGCATTAGAAGAGGCCTTACGTAAAAAACAAGCCCCAAAATCGGATATGGCCAAACAAATTGCAGACTATAAACTAAAATCTATTCAGTTAAATCTAAAACTCGCCAACAACGAGGTTAAACTTTTGGATGCACAATTAACCTCCGAAGCACTACAAAACAAAATGTATCTCTTCATTCTCATTATGATTATACTTGCCATTACTATGGCAATAATATACTACAACACTAGGCAACGAAAAAATAAAGCAATACATCAGTTAGAGAGCGACTTGCTTTCTGCTGAGCTAAAAAACAAGCAGAGTGATTTAGTTAATTTCAGTACCAACCTTAGCTATAAGAGAAAATTTATAAATGACCTGCAAGATAAGCTGAAGCAACTACAAAATAGCTCTCAAGAAGATTTGGATAAAAACTTAACCTTATTAATTAGGGAGTTAAACAGTTATGAAAATTCTGATAAAGGAGTAGAAACCATCCAAGCAGATATGGACAAAGTAAACAGTTCTTTTTTCAACAAATTGGGCGAAAAATTTCCTGCACTCACCCAAAACGAAAAAGAATTGTGTGGCCTTTTTATGTTAAAACTTTCTTCTAAAGATATTGCAACCATAAGAAGTGTTTCTGTTGGCGCTATAAAAAAGGCACGCCACAGGATACGAAAAAAATTACCCATTAATGAGAGTGAAGAAATCATCACTTTTCTAGAGAACCTATAAACAAGTGATCAGTCCCCTCATTGTCTCCCCATAAATTTTTAGTACATCAGTAGAGTTTAGTTGTTTTGTAATAACTAATAAGCTACTACCACAATGTTCTATTCAATTCGTTTTCTCCTACTCGGAGTAATATTTATATCTTATCAAATTACACAAGCACAAAACTTTGTTGTTACTACTACTTCCGATGCAGTAGACGCCAACATTGGTGATGGCACTTGTGATGATGGAGCAGGAAACTGTTCCCTACGAGCAGCCATACAGGAAAGCAATGCTCTTGGAGGTTCACATACCATTACTTTAGCTGCAGCAACATACACACTTACAATTGCTGGAGCAAATGAGAATGGAAGTGCAACAGGCGATCTAGACATTTCCAGTACAATTACCTTAAATGGTGTTTCAGCTCAAACAACACTTATTGATGCCAATGGTTTAGATAGGGTAATGCAAATTCTAAACACAGGAACCTTAACTGCAAGTAACATTTCATTTACTAGTGGAAGTATAACTGAAAATTATGGTGGAGGAATATTAAATAAAGGCACATTTACCTTTAGCAATGGTGAAATTTATTCAAATACAGCAAAATTATTAGATGGAACAACAAGCTTATATGGTGGTTTTGGTGGTGGATTGGCCAACTTTAATACAGCAACACTTACTAATGTAACAATAAGGACAAACTATGCATACGGGTCTGAAGGACCACAAGGCATAAATGGTGGAGGTGGAGGTGGTTCTACCCCGGGGTTTGGTGGTGCAATTTACAATTCGGCCACTGGAGTACTTGTAATAACAAATTCTACTCTTTCAGGAAATATGGCTGTAGGTGGGCTTGGCTCTAGAGGAATGGCAAACAATGGCAATAGCACATGGGCGGGTTCTTCCGGAGGGGGCGACTCTCCTGGTACAGGAGGAACAACTACTGGTAATCCTGGGACAAATGCTACTGGAGAATATTCTGGAGGCGGTGGTGGCAGTAGCGAATGGACTAATGGTGGTAGTGGTGGTGATGGTGGCTATGGAGCTGGTGGAGGAGCTGTTGGTGCAAAAGCTGGTAGCGGATCGAGTGCAAATGCTGCTGGACTAGGTGGTTTTGGCGGTGGAAATGGTGGGAATGGCTGTTGTTCTTCAGGTGGAGGCGGTGGCGCTGGCGCTGGTTTTGGAGGTGGAATTTTTAACAATGGTGGAGATATAACAATTACCAACTCAACAATTGCCTACAATCAAGCCCTCGGTGGTGGTGGAAGTGGTGGTTTATATGGCTGGGCTCAAAGAGGTCTTAGAGGAACTGGACTTGGTGGTGGACTATTTAACCGAACAGGAACAATAAACATAAACAATACTTTAATCTCCAACAACAATGCTACTCAAGCAAACGGAACCTATACTGCATTAGATACTATTTATGGAGACCTTAGCGGAACCTTTACATCAAACACAGGTTACAACCTAATTTATACACCTGGCACAGCAATAATTGGAGGAACAACTACCGGAAATATAACTGGAGCTGACCCACTTCTTTTGAGTTTAGGGTTTTGGGGCGGATCAACATTTACCCACGCTTTAAAAGATTGTACAACACCAAGTCCTGCCATTGATGCTGGACTAGATGCTGCTGCCCCTACTCTTGATCAAATTGGTGTGGCACGATATGATGTGACGACTATTGCTGGCACTAACATTTCTGACATTGGCTCATTTGAAAGTGTTTGTTATGTTTTGCCTGTTGAATTATTAGAATTTAACGCAAAATGTGAAAAAGGTCATGTAAAATTAATTTGGAGTACTTCCTCAGAAGTAAACAATGCATTTTTTACTATTGAAAAGAGTGATGACGGTATTCACTTTGAAACTATTAACAATATCGGAGGGAATGGAAACTCAAAACATCATATAGATTATGAATGGATAGATTTTGCCAATTCTAATTTAACCCAATATTATAGACTAAAACAAACCGACAACAACGGAGACTTTGAATACCTTGGAATTCGAACAGCAAATTGCTATAATAAAAGTCAAATTAATGTTTATCCAAACCCTACTTCTGGTAATTTCACCATCAACCTTGGTCAAACTTACAACCAAATAGACGTAAAAATAAAAAACGTTTTAGGTCAAACAATAAGTAATAGTTCCCACACATCTTTGGAGCAAATAGTCCTAAGTGTTCTTGACAAAAATGGACTTTATTTTGTAGAAATAAGAATAGACAACAACGTTGAAGTGTTTAGAATTTTGAAAAAATGATTCTGAAAACAACACAAAATCATTAAAAACAAAACACCAATAATGTCTTTTAAGTATGTAGTAGTGCTTAATAGATAAAGAATGGCTATCCCTATAAGAGATGGCCATTTTTAAAATACCCCTTCTCAATTCAAATTAAAACGAGAAACCCAACCTTAAAAGACAACAACATTTGCCTACCAAAGAGAGCAAATAAAATAAGTCACATTTAACCGAAAAGCCCAAAAACTCTAAAAAACAAGGACTTACACTCGCCAATACACTCCCTTTATTCTTCACGTATGTCCGTGAATTCAAAAGCTCCAACAATTATCACTCATATGCGTGAAATAAAATCAATGTAAGCAGTCTAAATTTGAAGCATATTAATCATTACATAAAAATAAACTTTATGAAAAAAATATACACTATTATACTTGCAAGCTTTTTTGCAATTTCTGTTAACGCTCAAACAGCATTAACCTTTGATGGAGTTGATGACCAAGTTAATTTCTCTAACTCAACACCATTTGATGTAATTGGAAATGTAACAGTTGAAGCAAAAGTAAAAATGAACACAGTTCTTGACTATCAAGCCTTTGTTACTAACATGGATTATGACGCCAACTCAGCTTATAGAGGCTATTGGTTAGGAACAGATGACTTAGGCTATGCATTGTGGTTTATTGGTGATACTAACTTGGTAGAAGATGGAGAGTACTTGTATTCTCAAAACTTAATTGACGATGGAAGCTGGCATCACGTAGCTGGAGTTGTTAAAGGAGATTCTGCATTTTTATATGTTGATGGAGTTTTAGATACTGCAGCAAACATTCCAAACTTAAGCTTAGCATCTGCTGGACTTTTTACTTTTGGAACTGATGTTGATGGTTACTTATACGCAGGAGAATTAGATGATGTTAGATTTTGGAATGTTTCTCAAACAGCTAGCGATATAAGTCTTCTTAAAGATTCTTGTTTAACAGGATCAGAAACTGGTTTAGTTATGTTCCAACATTTTGAACAAGGTGCTGGTGGTTTAACAACTTATGATTTAACTTCTAATGGATATGACGGAACAATGTCTAACATGGACATGAACGGTAGTTGGGTTGCAGGAATTAACTGCCAACAGGTTAGCACTAATGTTAATATCCATAACAAAAAGGAATTAACTTCAGTTTACCCAAACCCAAACAAAGGAACAATAACAGTTCAGTTAAACGGACTAAACAACGTTTCAATTAACATTTACAATGTAACTGGTAAGTTAATTTACAACGCAAACAGCATTAATGAAACAACACATCAAATTAATTTAAATGGTAACCCTGGTTTATACTTATTAGAAATTAATTCTAATGAAGGAAGCCAATACCATAAACTAATGAAGAACTAAATCTATTCATAGGAAATAGATTTAGAATACAACCATTAGCTTTCCTATTGTAAGGTTAGGAATGTAGTAAGATTAGTAGTTAGATCTTTTAAGTGTGTAGTAGTGCTTAATAGATAAAAAATGATTGGCTCTTTTTAATTACCTTTAAGAGTCAGTCATTTTTAAAGCCTTCAAAACAACAGAAAATAACCCTAACATTTCAACGGAAATGTGATATAACATAGTAGTAGTATAGGTTGTTTAGATCTAAAAGTAGGTAGTAGTATTTTTAGATGAATCTTTTAAGTGTGTAGTAGTACTTAAAGATTAAGAATGGCCGTCTCTTCTCAGAGGCGGTCATTTTTTATTACACATAATAAGGGGAAATCATTAAATACACCACTACCCCGGTAACAGCAACATAAAGCCATAGAGGAAATGCTATTCGAGCAATTTTTTTGTGTTCATCAAACAATTCCGACAAAGCTCTGGTATATGTAATTAATACCAAAGGAATAATAGCAATAGACAGTACGATGTGCGTAATTAAAACAAAGTAATAAACGTAGCTTATAATGCCTTCACCTCCAAATTCAGTAGAATTTGAAGTCATATGGTAAGCAATATACATCCCTAAAAAAAGAATAGAGAGGATTAAATTTGTTTTCATTAACCGCTCATGTAACACACGCTTTCCATTTTTAATAGCTATCACCGCCAACACTAATAAAATTGCTGTAAGTCCATTAATACTAGCATAAATTGGAGGTAAAAAACTTAAAGGTTCTACATTAGGTATTTTAACACCAAACAAAGCCGCAACAGCAAGTGGTAAAACAATAGAAATTAAAACGGTAAGTTTCTTATACTTGTTTTTTGTCATATCAATCTATCTATCAGAAGTACTGTTAAGGATAATATCAAATATAAATAAGACATTAATAAAACACGTAAGGCAAACTTGTCATCTTTGGTTTGCACCAATTTTACTGCAGGATACAACATTAATAAAGATAGAACAGACAATCCGATAGTCGTAATTCTTCCAGACATACCAACCAACTCAGGTATAAAGCTTGCTCCCAAAAGTGTAATTACACTCAACAAAATAATAACGGCAGTAGTGGTATTTTTTTTACCAAAAGGCAACATTTTAAACCCAGCTTTTTTGTATTCGTCATTTACGCGCCAAGCAATGGCCCAAAAATGAGGGAACTGCCAAATAAATTGCAGTAAAAACAAAATCCCTGCTTCCAAACTAAAGCTTCCTGTTGCAGCAACCCATCCTAACATTGGAGGAATAGCCCCAGGAAATGCACCAACAAAAACCGAAATGGTAGATACTCTTTTTAAAGGAGTGTAAAGCGCAACATACATTACAATTGCTAACAACCCTAAAATTCCACTCAATGAGTTCAACATGCAAAGCATAGCAACACCTAGAATTCCAAAAATTGACGCAGAAATCAACACTTCAGCAACCGACATTTTACCAGTAGGTAGTGGCCTGTTTTGAGTCCGCTTCATTAACTTATCATGGTTTCTTTCTATTGCCTGATTAAAAGCATTTGAAGAGCAAGTCACCAAGAAACCACCAACAATTAAATAAACAATGTCTAACAAATTATAGGCTGGTGCTCCAATAAAATAACCAAAAACAGCCGAGATAACTACAAAAGAAGTTAACCTCAATTTAAACAACTGCGCATAACAGCCCATTCTTTCTGAGAAAGACAATGTAGTTATTTTTGATGTTTCTGTAATGGCCATTTGTTTGGTTACTCAATCTATTGAGCTGGCAAATATAACCATTCAAAAACAGATTACGAAATACTTTTAGCCTTCTCCGGAAAGAATAAAACGAGCATTATCAATTTATTCATCAATAAATTAAGCTTTCAGAAAACCCTACTGCCAATCACTGCTTTTTTTTGAGTTTTGACGACCTACAAAAGCCATAAATAGTTACATTTACGGATTGTTAAGTCAATATGTCATAAAACCACAATTTGGTAAACTTTTTGACTAACCTTTTGAAATTAATTTAAGAATAGAAGATGAGCGGAATATTAAGTAAAGTACTTAAAACATTTGTTGGCAGTAAAACCGATAGGGATTTTAAAGAATTATCTCCAATTATAGAAGAAGTTGCCACTGCATTTAACTCTTTCACGTCATTTACCAATGATGAGTTAAGATCCAAAACTATAGAGCTAAAAGCAAAAATTAGCGCCAAAACAAAAGCCAGTGATGACGAAATTATAGCCTTAAAAACTCAAATAGAAGAAGACAATTCTTTATCTATTGCTGACAAAGAAGGCATTTACAATCAAATTGATGCGATAGATAAAAAAATACTAGAACAAATTGAAGAAGTATTGGCTGAAATTAAAGGTGAAGCTTTTGCTGTTGTAAAAGAAACAGCTAGAAGATTTACTGAAAATGATACGGTTGAAGTTACAGCTTCTCAAATGGATAGAGACACTGCTGCCACAAGAGACCACGTTGCTATTAATGGTGACAAAGCTACCTACAACAGCACTTGGCTAGCTGCAGGAGTTCCTATTGCATGGGAAATGGTACACTACGATGTACAGTTAATTGGAGGTAGAGTTTTACACGAAGGAAAAATTGCTGAGATGATGACTGGTGAGGGTAAAACCTTAGTAGCAACATTACCTGTTTATTTAAATGCCTTAGTTGGAAGAGGTGTTCACGTAGTAACCGTAAACGATTACCTAGCAAAAAGAGATTGTGAGTGGATGGCACCAATATTTGAGTTTCATGGATTAACCATAGACTGTATTGACAACCACCAACCCAACTCTGAAGAGAGACGAAAAGCCTATATGGCTGACATTACTTACGGAACTAACAACGAATTTGGTTTTGATTATTTGAGAGACAACATGGCACGTTCACCAGAAGATTTGGTGCAACGTAAACACCATTATGCTATTGTTGATGAAGTAGATTCTGTTTTAATTGATGATGCTAGAACTCCTTTAATTATTTCTGGACCAACACCAAAAGGAGACATTCATGAGTTTCATGAACTGAAGCCTAGAGTAGAAAAATTAGTTAGCGCACAACGTAAATACGTTCAAACAGCATTAACAGAAGCTAAAAAATTACTATCACCTTTAAGTAACGGTGAAAAAATTAGCAAAGAAGACCAAGAAGTTGGTGGAATGGCTTTATTGAGAGCTCACCGTGGATTACCAAAAAATAAAGCATTAATTAAGTTTTTAAGTGAGCACGGAATTAAAGCCATGCTTCAAAAAACGGAGAACCATTACATGCAAGATCAAAGTAAAGAAATGCATAAAGTAGATGCTGAACTTTATTTTGTAATTGATGAAAAATCGAATGGTGTTGAATTAACCGAGATTGGTGTTGATTTAATTACAGGTTCTGGAGATGACAACAACTTTTTTGTAATGCCAGACATTGGTTCTGAAGTGGCTGAAATTGAAAAGCAAAACTTACCAGAAAACGAAAAGCTAGTTCAAAAAGACAAAATGATTCAGGATTACTCTGTTAAAGCAGAGCGAATTCATACCATTAACCAATTACTTAAGGCTTACGCCATGTTTGAAATAGACGTGGAATATGTAGTAATGGACAACAAAGTAAAAATTGTTGATGAGCAAACTGGCCGTATTATGGATGGAAGACGTTATTCTGACGGATTACACCAAGCCATTGAAGCAAAAGAAAATGTAAAAGTTGAAGCAGCTACACAAACTTATGCTACGGTTACTTTACAAAATTACTTCAGAATGTACCATAAGCTTTCTGGGATGACCGGAACAGCAGAAACAGAATCGCAAGAATTGTGGGATATTTATGAATTAGATGTGGTTGTAATTCCTACCAATCGTCCAATTCAAAGAGATGACAAAGAAGATTTAGTTTACAAAACAACACGAGAAAAATACAATGCAATTATTGAGGAAGTTGTTTCT
This sequence comes from uncultured Flavobacteriales bacterium, assembly GCA_905479995.1. Classification (GTDB taxonomy): domain Bacteria; phylum Bacteroidota; class Bacteroidia; order Flavobacteriales_E; family Vicingaceae. Next base: position 54,434 of record CAJQON010000005.1, read on the forward strand.
TTAGTAGAGCAAAAAAGACCTGTATTGGTCGGAACTACTTCAGTAGAAATTTCGGAACTATTAAGTAGAACCTTAAAAATGAGAGGCATTAAGCACAATGTGTTAAATGCAAAACTCCACCAACGTGAAGCAGAAGTAGTTGCCGAAGCTGGTTTACCAGGAGCTGTTACCATTGCAACCAACATGGCTGGTAGGGGAACAGATATTAAGTTAGGTGAAGGCGTTAAAGAAGCCGGTGGTTTAGCCATTGTAGGTACAGAACGTCATGATTCTAGAAGAGTGGATAGACAATTAAGAGGTCGTTCAGGAAGGCAAGGAGACCCAGGATCTTCTCAATTCTTTGTATCTTTAGAAGATAATTTAATGCGATTGTTCAACTCTGAACGTATCATTAAATTAATGGATAGAATGGGACTGGAAGAAGGCGAAGTAATTCAGCATTCTATGGTTTCTAAATCCATTGAAAGAGCGCAGAAAAAAGTAGAGGAAAACAACTTTGGAATTAGAAAGCGTTTGTTGGAGTACGATGACATTATGAACTCTCAGCGTGAAGTAATTTATGCCAAAAGAAAAAATGCACTTTACGGTGAACGTTTAGGAGTAGAAGTTTCTAACATGGTATACGACATCTGCGAATCTATTGTAAATGAATACCAAGATTACAGAGATTTTGATGGTTTCAAATTAGAGTTAATTCGATTGTTATCGATTGAATCTCCTTTTTCAGAAAAACAATTTTTTGAAGGAAACCCTCTTGAGTTAATCGAAGAACTGCATGAGTTAGGTGTGAATCACTATATCAAAAAATCAGAATTAATAGCCAATACTGCTTATCCAGTAATTAAAGATGTATTTGAAAACCAGGGTGCTCAATACGAAAACATTATTGTTCCAATTACCGATGGTAAAAAGACCATTAACATTTCTACACACTTAGAAAAAACATACAATACTCAAGGTAAAGAACTCATAAAATCAATTGAAAAGAGCGTTATTTTAGCCCTAATTGATGACGATTGGAAAGAGCACTTAAGAGAAATGGATGAGTTAAAACAATCGGTTCAAAATGCGGTACACGAGCAAAAAGATCCCTTGTTAATTTACAAGTTTGAAGCCTTTAAATTGTTTAACGAAGTATTGCTAAAAATTAATAAAGAAGTAGGAAGCTTTATTATGAAAGCAAGTTTACCACAACAAGAAGGTGGGATTGAAACACGTGCTGAACAAGCTCCAGTAAAATCAGACAACTCTCAATTGGAAATGAGTAGACCAGAAACGGTAAGCAATTCTGCTCAGCAAGGAGAAGGTGCTCCACCAGCTCCAGCTCCAAAAACGCAACCAGTAAGAGTAGAAAAAAAGGTAGGTAGAAATGAAGCTTGTCCTTGTGGAAGCGGCAAGAAATTCAAACAATGTCACGGTAAATTGGCTTAATCTAACCACCCAATTAAACAATTAAAATATATTATCCTTACAATAGCCCTTGCAACTTTTGCAAGTGGCTATTCGCAGGAAAACACTATAAATCAATCCTACTTCCAACCAGAATATTTTGTAGGAAAAGTAATTCCTAATTATCCAGATACCTTTCCAAAAACAAACTTACAACATGGGTTTACCTTAAACTTTGGTCGTCAGCAAAACGACACAAACGGATGGGGAAAATATTACAACTATCTTGAAAGTGGAATTTCATTAAACTACTTCCATTTTGGAAATACTGCCATTTTTGGGCATATGGTTAGTGCGAATCCTTACGTTGCATTTCCAGTATTTAATAAATCCAAAGCAGATTACCACCTAAAAATAGGAATGGGTGTTGCTTATTTCAATACTATTTTTGACAGTATCCAAAACCACACAAATTTGATGGTTAGCTCTCATGTCACTTGGGATTTTAAGCTATTTCTTTACCGCACACTAATTAATAAAGAAGATTTTAGTTTACGAATGGGCTTAGGATTTTCTCATGAATCAAATGGCCATACAGTAATTCCAAATAAAGGAATCAACTCAGGTTTAATAAGTCTTTCCGGTCAGTTTTACAAAAACAAAAACAATCTTAACCAACTTCCATCTCGTGTAAAAGGCAAAAACCATTCACCAAAAAAATTCTTTATTAATTATAGAGAAGGCTTTGGGTGGCACGCTCAAAATGAAGCTGAAGGACCGCAAGTAGGAAGAATAAAACCCGTTTATGCGCTATCCCTTTCTGCAGGAAACATCTACAACAAACACATTAAATTACGAGCCGGTTTTACATACAAACTATACGAGCAATACAGAACACACTTAACTGAAAATAACATTGAAGGCTTAAGCGACAATGTAACCTTATCTTCATCGGCCATTGTAGCTTTTGTAGGAACCGAATTTTTAATGAGTCATTTTAGTATGGACATGGAAGTAGGAATAAACCTTTACAAACCCTTTTACAGAGAATATAATCCAAGTAACAAAATAGGAATAAGCTTAATGAAACTTGTCGCTACTCGCCTTGGAGTAAATGCTTATTTATTTAACACCAACAAACTCCCAAAACATAACTTTTTTGTTGGCGGAAACATAAATGCCAACCTAGGTAAAGCCGACTTTACCGAATTTAGTTTAGGCTATACTTATACTTTCAAAACCGACAAATAGCGTATATTTACGCATCAAAATTTTACATTACATACTCATATCATTCTGTTTTTTGTCTATTTCAACAATAGCTCAAGACACTACCAAACGCGCTGTATTTGTAGAGCCAGAATACATGCTAGGTCGAATAATTCCAAATTACCTTGCAAACTTTCCCAACACTCATCTTCAGCATGGAGTGGCTTTAAGCATTGGCTCTTTTAAAACAGACACTTCCAGTTCTTGGGCTAAATATTATAATTTTCCTCAAACTGGCGTTTCTTTATTTTATTCTAATTTAGGTAACAACGATATTTTTGGTCACGAGTTTAGTGCCATGAGTTTTATTTCCTTTAACATTTTTAACAAAAAAGTTAAGCCTTATTACCTTAAACTAGGAATTGGTGCAGCATATTTTACAACGTATTATGATAGTATTACCAACCCTAGGAATGTTGACATTGGCTCTCCATTTACCTGGTCATTCCAAGCAGGAGCTTATAAAACAATATCCGAAAAAAATGGAATGAATTTAAAAGTCGGATTTGTGTTTTCTCATGCTTCCAATGGTCATACACAATTACCCAACTTTGGCGCCAACTCCGCTTTATTAAGTTTATCCGCTCAATTTTACGACAAAGAACTCAAAACCTACCAACATATAAACCCTAAACAAAAGGCCGCTAAAAAAGAAAGAAGTTATGACATAGGATTGAGCTATGGATTAGGTTTTCATGAATATGGAGACAAAGATGGACCCGTTGGAGAACCAAAAAAAGGTGTTCACTCTTATTCGGTTTTTGCAGGAAGAACGACCAACAACCATTTTAGATGGGGATTAGGTTTAACCTATCGCTACTACCCCATTTACAAAGATCAAATCGTAAATAGAAATTTAACTGAATACATTGATGCTCCAAAAAAATCAGCCTCAAATATTGTGCTTTTTAGCAATGCCGAACTATTAATGAGTCACTTTAGCATTGACATTGAACTCGGTTTTAACCTCTACAAACCATTTTACGAACAATACGAAGAAGACTTTCCTTTAGACACTCAAATTGAGTCATATTCTAAGTTTAAATCTTACTTTAAACAACTCTTAACCACTCGACTTGGTTTAAATCTCTATGCATTTAACACCAACAAATTACCCAAACACAATTTCTTTGTTGGCCCGCACATTAAAGCAAATGCCGGTCAAGCCGATTTTACCGAAATTGCTTTTGGTTATGTTTATAGAATCAATTAAAAGTCAGTTTTATACAACTATTGAATTTGCCAAACGCTCATTATGAATTAGCTTTGAGTTAAACTTAAAACAACAGCAATGATTTATGCTATTTTAAAAACCATTTGCAAATTAGCGTTAAACGTTTATTTCAGAAAGTTCCAGGTGGTAGGAAAAGAAAAACTACCAAAAAAAGGGCCTTTTTTAATTGTAGCCAATCATCCAAGCTCTTTCCTCGACCCACTAACTATAGCAACTCAGATAAAGCCCAAAATAAATTTTTTAGCCAAAGGAATGATGTTCAAGAACAAAATTGTTGCATCGTTATTAAGAGGCTTAAACATGATTCCTGTTTATAGAGCTCAAGACGATCCATCTATGCTAAATAAAAATGCCGATGTTTTTAAAGGTTGTTTTGACAAACTCGGAAAGAAACAAGTGATTATGATTTTTCCTGAAGGAACCAGCGAAATGGAACGCAGGTTAAGAAAAATAAAAACTGGTGCAGCCAGAATAGCGCTTGGAGCTGAAAAAGAACATGGTTTTGATTTAAACTTAAAAATTGTTCCTGTAGGATTAAATTATACCAAATCGAGCAGATTTAGAAGCGAGGCTTTTATCAATTTTGGAACGCCAATCAACGTTTCAGATTATTTTGATACATACAAAAACAACGAAATTGAAGGTGCTAAATCGCTAACCGAAAAAATAGAAACAGATATTAAAAGTTTAATTATAGCAATTGAAAAGGAAGAAAATGATGAGTTAGTTGAGCGTATAGAAAGCATTTACAAAACTACACTCAACAAAAAAGAGTCTACCGATAATGAAGCCATTAACAACTTAAATTCTTCTAAAGCCATAACCGAGGCGGTTAGCTATTTCCAAGTAAACAACCCAGCTTTATTTGATGCAACAGCCAACAAAATTGATCAGTACTTTTTAAAACTAAGACGAATAAAAGTTTCCGACAAAAGTCTTGATCAACAGAGTAATAATAATGGCGCTTTATCAGGAATACTTCAATCGATTCTAACACTTTTTTTAGGTTTCCCCTTGTGGCTATTTGGATATATATCGAGCTACATTCCGTACAAGTTACCTCGAATATTAGCCTTGAAAATTAGCGATAGTGAAGCTTTTTATGGCGCCTTATTAATGTCGTTTGGAACATTATTATTCATCCTATTTTATGCGTTAGAAATTTACTTGTTTTGGATACTCACACATCAAGCAACACTCACACTAATGTTTGGCACTTTACTTGTTTTAAGTGGGTTCTTTACCATTTACTATGCAAGAAACGCACGCAGGTTATTTTTTAATTTAAAACTGTACAGTAAAAAACATTTTTTAGATAGTTTAAAAAAGGAAAGAGCAACCTTAATTCATGAATTTGATGCGATAAGAAAACAATACCAGCAAGAAAACAACATTACTTGAACAAAAAAACACTCATACTTACAACCTTAATAGTTCACCTCCTTGGAGGTGTTGCAGCACAACAGTACCAACAAAATAATATTGGATTAAACATTGGTATTGTTGCGGCAATAGGAACAAAAATAGATCGTTTTGGTGTAACAATAAATGGGTATTATGCCAAAAACAACTTCCAGTTTAATAGTGGAGCACGTTTTTACTTTAATTTTAAAAACATTGGTCCAAATAAACAACACTTTGAAGCTGTTGGAAGCTTAGGAATAGTTTATGGATATGGAAATTCAACTTCCGATTCTTCTTTATTTTATACGCCAGTTGGTAATCAAACTCAACATCAAAATAGTTTTGGTTATGCGTATAATTACTACCTAAACAACATCAAAACAAGTCAACAAACCGGAACAATAGCTATACAAATTAATGAGTTTAGCCTAATTGCCGAAAACGACATTTTTGCACGACCAAAATTAGATCGATATAGAACGGGTGCTTTTGCGCTTCAATATCAAAAAAAAGACATTGCATTGGGTGTAAATACAACTCTTTTTACTGGTCAAATGGGCAGAAAAATAGAAGACCCCAACTACCCCAATTCTTATATCTACAAATCTAGCGAAGGAGGAAATCATACTAAGTTCTCCAACGGATTATTGAGCTTACAAGGCCAATATATTGGTAAATACCATCAACAGTATCAAGCAAACATTGGTATTGATGCTGAACAGGTAAGGCATGTTGTACAAAACAGGCTAATTCATGACATGGTATTTTTACCAAATGCATGGCGCAAAAAAACAAATGCGCACATTCCAATGTTAGACCAAGAAGGAAATCAATATTTATTTAAGGAAAATCAAAAAATAAGAAAGCCGAGTATTTACCTCAACCTTTATCAAAACTCTGGACTTTTCTACTAATATTTTCCAACTTCACAATGAATATTAGAGAGTATTGGAGTCATTGTAATCGAATCAGAAGGAATAAACTCAAATTCTACACCAGCACTGGTTAGGGTATTAATAAAAATACAACACTGTACATCGTCACCAATATTACCATTGGCAAATGCCATCGATAAAACACTTGTTCCTGAGGCTGGATAATATACCAACTTAGTCAGGTCTACTGTGTTTTTTACCCCTCTTGTTTGGTTGGTATATTCAATGCTATCTACAATGGCTGGATTACCGTTTATCTTCACCATCAAATAGCCAACATCATAGCTAGCAGGAGTGTATTCATATGGTTTAACTGGCTCCTCCTCTTTAGAACACGCAATTAACGTGAGTAAAGAAGTAAATAATACAATTGAAATTTTTACAGATTTACAACAAATCATTTTCTACAATTTGTGTTAAAGGTACAAAAGAAAATAGATTCATAACCGAGCCAAACTCTGAACGGTTCTTATTGTATCGTTATCTTTTTAACAAAAGGTTCTTGTTGTCCTGTAAGTCTTAAAAAATAAACCCCTTTAGGAAGCTTACTCACATCCAACTGATTTGTAAAACCTTGTTCTAAGACTTTCGTGCCTACTGCATCCATCAAAGCAACAGTTGTAAAGACATTTTTTTCAACTTTAATGTTAACGATAGCTGTTGAAGGATTTGGGTAAATACTGATGTTATTTAACACCTCCAAATCACTTAATCCTAAGCCAAATTCATGTCTATATTTAACACGGGTAGTTACCAAATCATTCACATTTGCTATTGGAGCAACAACAGTTAATGCACAAAAATTTTTTAACGACAACGGAGCTGCTGGAACAGCAGTAGATTTTACAATGACTTCTTACTCTGAAACAGGAAGCAAACAGGTTCATCTTCAAACAGAACTTAACGCTGGGAAAATCGTTTTATTAGATTATTTCTTTACAACTTGTTTTTACTGTCAAGTGTCTGCTCCTGAATTGGAAGATATTTATACTGACTTTGGTCCAACTGGTTCTAACAAGTTAGAAATTCTTTCTTTAGATGTAAATACTTCTACTCACTCTAGTACTTCTGTTGCAAGTTATATTAGTACTTATTCTGTAAGTAACCCAATGTTTGACATTGCGTCTCATACTTCAACTTTTTATGGAGCTCCTTACCATACTAACTCGGTAACAAGCTACGGATTGCCACACTTTATTGCTATTTGTCCCGATGGATCTTGGGCTTCTTTACACCAAGATGATGCATTTCCAGCTTCAAGTTCTGCTGTAAATGCTTCTTTAAGATCACTATTAACTAGCACTTGTCCAGGTGTTGCTTTGGATGTTGTTACAATAGATCCTGCAGTAAAAGTTGCAATATCTCCTAATCCAGCTACAAACAACTTAACAGTTAACTATACAAACAACAACACTGTTACTGTAAACATGGTTAATGTATTAGGTGAAACGGTTTACACTGCTACAATGAATTCTGAAATTACAATTGACATTTCTAAATTCAACAAAGGAATTTACTTTGTAAACATCATTGATAACAATGAGAAAGTAACTCAAAAAGTTATTGTTCAGTAATCAAGTATTACTTTCAACTAAAAGAGGCTTCCATTGGAAGCCTCTTTTTTTTATTTTATCTAATATTTATCCTGCCCAACCTTCTCTATCCAAACTTCTGTATTGAATTGCTTCTGCCAAATGATTGACTTTTATTTTTGGCTCATTTTCTAGATCGGCAATGGTTCTGGCTACTTTTAAAATTCTATCATAAGCTATAGCAGACAAACCTAATTTTTCCATAGCCTTTTTTAAAAGCACAACTCCTTCTTGATCAATTACACAAGTTTGCTTTAAGGTCTTTGATGAAATCTGTGCATTGGAATGTACATCTTGCTTTTCGCTGTATCTTTTTTCCTGTATAGTTCTCGCCAAAATCACTCTTTCTCTAATTTTGTTACTGCTTTCACCAAGTGATTTTTCACTTAGTTTCCCAAATGAAACAGGTGTAACCTCAACGTGCAAATCAATTCTATCCAACAGCGGCCCAGAAATTTTACTTAAATATTTTTGTACCACACCCGGTGAACAAACGCATTCTTTTTCGGGATGATTGTAATACCCACAAGGACAAGGGTTCATAGATGCAACCAACATAAAACTAGCTGGATAATCTACCGTAAACTTTGCCCTCGATATAGAAATTCTTCGGTCTTCTAAAGGTTGTCTCAATACCTCTAAAACAGTTCGTTTAAACTCTGGTAATTCATCTAAAAACAATACTCCATTGTGGGCTAAAGATATTTCTCCTGGTTGTGGAAAACCACCCCCACCTACCAAAGCTACATCTGTTATAATATTCTATGTGGTGGAGAATGTATATATTTGTATACTAAACGAATCATTGATTATTTAACACCAAAAATGAAAGTCCTTATATACGGTAGAGTTTCAACAATTTCTCAGGATGTCACTAGACAAATAGAAGAGTTATCTGACTATTGTGAATCTCAAAATCTTGAAGTAGTCAAAATATTTACCGAAACAATCTCAGGAACAAAAACTCGTAAACAACGAAAAGAGATAAATCAACTACTTGAATATGTTTCTAAAAATAAAGAGATAAAAGGGATATTGATTTGGGAACTATCTCGTCTTGGTCGAAACACTCTTGATGTGTTAAACACTATAAACGAGTTAACATCTAGGAGGATTTGGGTCTATTCGAAAAAAGAGAATCTTTATACATTAAATCAAGATGGTACAGAAGATCCAACGACTAAATTAACCTTGACAATTCTAAGTGGTGTATCCACATTAGAAAGAGAAACAACTGTAAGTAGGTCAATTTCAGGTTTAAGAAAAACTGTTATGGATGGAAATTGGGTTGGAGGAAAATTCCTTCCCTATGGATATAAACGACAAGACAAAAAACTTATAATTGACGAGGAAGAAAGTGAAGTCATTAAATTGATTTTTAAACTATATCTCGAAGGGAATGGTACTAAGAAAATTTCAAATGAATTGAACAAACTTAAAATATCAACTCGTTATAACAAATCTGTTTCTTCTGTTATCATAAATGATATAGAAAAGAAAGGAGTTGACTTCACTTGGAAAGATGGTACCGTTTATAGTATACTTACTAACCCAGTATACATTGGGAATAAGATTGGTAAAGGAACAATTGAAGGGTTAAAAATATTTTCACCTAGAATTATTAGTGATGAAGATTTTAAATTAGTTCAAACTAAATTGAAAAATTCTACTACAAAA